>DATGIO010000210.1:0-9423 GCA_035295685.1 Candidatus Angelobacter sp. | reverse complement strand
TAGCCGCGAAAGATGATTTCTTCCGCAAATCCGGCGGTCATGCTTACAGCGAGCCATAACCCCATCTCGGTGCGCGTGTTGGGAATGAGTCCGCCCATTCGGCGCTGCATCTCGTGGAGGTGATCGCTGCCGGTCAAGCCTAACGCGAACGCCGTCCCGGTAAGAATCAGCAGCGCGGCAAACCAGAACCCGAGGGCGATGCCGATATCCAGCAAGAAACTCTCGGGCGAACTCCACTTGCCGCCGATGAGATCTCTCATCTTGAATTTTTTCAAGCGCAGGCCAACCCAGATGAAGAGAACCAGAAAAATCTGCAGGGCGATGGTTCCCAGATACTCGGAGATGTTGGAGTGCGGCTTGGCCGGATCGATCGGATGCTTGCCCAAAACAAGAGCAGTCAGGAAGGAATTGGTGAGCAGGATGATAATCAGCGCCGCCGTATGCCAAGCGGGCGCGAGCAGCGGCGCTTTGGTCTGTTGCGATGGGTTCAAAGCTTCCGGCTGTGAGGGAACGTCAGGGAGTGAAGGAGAATCGGTTTGCATGGAAAGGCTATTGGGCGCGCATTCGCGTCCGCTTCCATCTTATAATGAAAAGTTTGGTATCGGACGAAGGAGATGCTATGGATGACGTTGTCATTGTAAGCGGAGTGCGAACCGCGATCGGCAAATTTCAGGGCGCCCTCCAGGAACTTTCCGCGCCGCAGCTTGGAGCCGTTGCTGTTCGCGAGGCAGTGAAGAGGGCTAAGGCAGATCCGGCCCAGGTCGATGAATGCATCATGGGGCTCGTCGTTGCGGCCGGCCTTGGACAGAATCCCGCGCGGCAAGCGGCGCTCAACGGCGGGCTTCCGGCAACCGTGGGCGCAATGACCATCAACAAAGTTTGCGGCTCCGGATTGAAATCGGTGGCCCTTGCGGCGCAGGCCATCCAGACCGGCAATGCCGAGGTGGTTGTTGCCGGAGGGATGGAGTCGATGACCAACGCTCCCTATCTGCTTCCCCAGGCGCGTAAGGGATACCGCCTTGGCAATTCGCAGATTGTTGATTCCGTGGTCAACGATGGTCTTTGGGACATTTACAACAACTATCACATGGGGATGACCGGCGAGAACGTTGCCGATAAGTACAAGGTCACGCGCGAGCAGCAGGATGAATACGCCGCCAACTCGCACCGTAAAGCCGTAGAAGCTTGGAAGGAATGCCGCTTTAAGAGCCAGGTTGTGGCGGTTGAGATTCCCGCGAAGAAGAAAGGCGAGGCTGCGGTTTTGTTCGAAAAGGACGAAGGCCCTCGCGAAGATACCTCTCCCGAGACGCTCCGCGGCCTCAAGCCGGTATTTAAGAAAGACGGCACGGTGACAGCGGGCAACGCTTCCACCATGAACGATGGAGCGGCCGCCGTAGTTGTGACGAGTGCCGCCAGAGCGAAAGGGTTGGGTGTGGAGCCCATGGCCCGCATCGTCGCGCAAGCCACCAGTGGAATCGAGCCGGCCTGGGTCATGATGGCTCCGGTTGAGGGCATTCGCAAAATCTGGGCCAAGACAGGCTGGAAGCCCGAGGATGTCGATCTGTACGAGATCAATGAGGCGTTTGCCGTGCAGTCAGTGGCGGTCATCCAGGAGCTTGGCATCGACCCGGCCAAGGTAAATGTGAACGGAGGCGCGGTGGCGCTAGGCCATCCAATTGGCGCAAGCGGCGCGCGCGTTCTGATTACATTGATGTACGAACTGGTGCGGCGCAACGCCAAGCGTGGCATCGCTGCTCTCTGCCTGGGAGGCGGTAACTCGGTAGCAATGGCAATTGAACGTTAAACGGGAAATATCCAGATCGAGACGTTGCTGCGCCACCAGACGGCTTACCAAGGTAACGTCTCGATCTAAATCAAGCCAGTAATCTTAATTTTCCAGATTGTGAAGAGGTGGAGATAGGTCTATCGGCGTCCCCGATAGGTTCGGCTGTCGCCATCGTCGTCTTCCGGGCCTTCCATAAACAACTTGGCCAGCTTCTTGTGAATCTGCTGCACGGCATCGTAGAGTTCGCTCACCCCTTCGCTAAATTCGTTGATGCCCGAACAATCGATATCCGCGGTTACGTTGCGGGCCAGCTTGATGAGCATGTGAATCCGCTCCGCCTCAAGCTGCGGCAAAACTCCAAAAGGATCGTTTCCGCCATTCCCCAGATCGACCCACTGCTGCACTGTCCAAGCTGTTTGGCGAGTGTGTTCCATGGCGTCGTGAAACTGCGCAATGAGCCTGGGATCGACCTTTTCTTTCACCAGGTCCTGCTCCAGTTCGCTCAATTCGGTGATCGCGCGCATGATTCTCGCCGAGATCGTCGGATTATCGTGTAGCTCAGTCGGAATCAGGGGAACAGCAGCCGGCCAGTCGGCTGCCATTGGCATCGGCCCCGAAGGTGTGGGTGTGTTGGGAATGTCGGCAGGCACGAAGGTGCGCTTCTCTTCGGGCTGCATTTCTTGGCCGCCCGCTAACAAACCAAGCAGAAATTCGAGATTGCGCTGGTCTTCATCCCCAAGATGGACAAATCCAAGACCCAGTCCCACTGCGTGATCGGAGGTCTTTACCACCGCTCGCCCCTTGATATGCGTTCCCTGGGTGCGAAGATGAAACAGAAGCACGGTTCCAGTCGGAAGCGTGGAGATGGTTTCCACGTAACACCCGGTGAGGCTTACATCGCTCAAGTTCGCCCAGATGGGGGGAGCGCTCTCATGTTGGCGAAGTTCCACGCCGCCTGAGCAAGGATAGCGCGGATGCTTTCTCCTGCTGCCAGCCACGTTCTTCTTGGGAGCGAGAGAAACGGCGGGTTCCTCTATCCTGAACTCGCGAATGCCACTGTCAGCCGAGGCGGTGCGCAGCCCTCCGCGCTCGGCGAAAAGAATTTTGGAGGGCTCCAGGCAATGCACCCCGATTTGGCCTGCTTTTGGGGTGTTGTCGCGGCCGACCCAAACAACTTTGAAGCGGGCCTTCTTGTCGCCTAATTGAACGCCGATAACCTCGCCCACTTTTACAGCGGTAATTCCCGTGAGGCGAGCGCCTAAACTGGTGGCGTCCATGGTTCGTGCCTGCTGCACAAAGGGTTTGCCCAGCCGGTCGAGGCCCCAAACCTTTACATCCACCGTCATTGGTACGCGCTGTTCTCTGCGCCGAGTCATGAGTGCCCAAAATTCTGCGAAAACACTCGATGTTAACTCTTAAAGAGTTCCGATTCAATGCGTAACACTGCATTTCATCGCCTCAAAGGACAAACGACGGACAAACGACGAAAGATTTGGCGCCCGAATGATGAAATGATGAGCGGGATGGATGAAAGGATCGAATCGTGAATAGGGCTGGATCAGATTTCGGCAGCCGGCCTTGGTTACGCTCGAGCACAATTGGAGTCCAAATAAGGGAGGCTTTTTTGCTTTCTCTGGGTATATTCTGGAATCTAAATCTCCAAGGAGCAGCGTGGATAGCACACAACAGGCATTTGCTCGAAATCGATCGTCATTGGGTTTTGTGTTGTCTACGGCAATCCACGGCCTCGCGCTGCTGGCCCTGCTCGCCTCGTTTGCTCCAATCTTTGTTCGGCCTTCTCTTAATTTGAAGGGACAGCAGGGTACGGCAACGATTGTGTATCTGGCTCCCCGAGGGGCTGCGCTGAATTTTGCTCCGGCTCGTCCCAAGGAAATCAAGACCTTCAAGACGACCCACAAAAAGTCGATACCGCTACCCAAGCCACAACGTGAAGCAGAGAAGCCGGAAGTTTCCAAAGAACCTCCCACGAGCGTAGCCGCTGCTGGAACCGCTTCCGGTTCGCAATTCGAGGGTTCCGCCATGGGTGACGAGGTGCGGCCGGCGCTGCCTGTAGTCTCTCCCGATCCGCCGGTTCCCACGCTTCCCGCGGGGATTCAGGGCGACGTAATCGTCGAGGTTACGATCGATGCCGGCGGTCTCGTCACCGATACCAAGCTGTTGCAGACCATCGGATACGGGATCGAGGAAAAAGTGATGGCGACCTTGCGCACATGGCGCTACACGCCCGCAACCAGAAACGGCTCTCCTATCCCCTCCAAGTTGGATGTTCACTTTCACTTCCCGACATAAGCCTCGTCCCGCTGACTTTGCTGCTTCAAGGACCGATTTCTCTGTGCAAAAGGAATCGCCAGGAAGACCGCGTCGGTAATCCCACCAAGCCTTGTTACAATCGCCGTTTTGTCCTGGAGATGCCTTCGTCCATGCTGTTCAAAACTCAAAGTGCCGCCGTGTATGGGATCGATGCCAACATCATTGAAGTCGAAGTAGATATCAGTTCACGGCAGGTCGAAAAAGAAAATTTCCAGATGGTGGGACTGCCCGATGCCGCTGTGCGCGAGAGCCGCCAGCGTATCAAAGCGGCGTTGAAGAACTGCGGGTATGACATTCCCACGACGGTCATCACCATCAACCTTGCGCCCGCGGATCTCAAGAAAGAAGGTTCCGGATTTGACTTGCCCATGGCGATCGGGATTCTTGGAGCCTATGGCGGCCTCATCAAGAAAGATCTAAGTGACTTTGTGATGGTGGGAGAGCTTTCCCTCGATGGCGGTGTGCGCGGCGTGCGGGGCGCGTTGCCGATCGCGGTTGCGGCCAGAGCCAAAAAGATCCCCAATCTCATCGTGCCGGAGGTTAACGCTCTGGAGGCTGGGGTCGTGAACGGCGTCAATGTCTATCCCGTGAAGTCTTTGATCGATGTTTTGAACCTGCTGAACACCGGGAATGGCATAGCGCCCTTAAAAGTTGATACATCGCAGATGCTCGATACCGAGCAGAAGCTGGCGGCAGACTTCAAAGAAGTTCGCGGGCAGTTTACGGCGAAGCGCGCCCTGGAGATTGCCTGCGCTGGAGGGCACAACATCCTGATGATTGGTCCTCCCGGATCCGGTAAGACCATGCTTGCCAAGCGCATCTCCGGAATCCTTCCGCCTCTTACCTTCGAAGAGGCCCTGGAAACCACCAAGATCCACAGTGTGGCCGGAGTTCTCGAAAACGGTTCCGGATTGGTGGGCGTTCGCCCCTTTCGTTCGCCCCATCACACCATTTCCGATGCCGGCCTCATCGGGGGCGGAGCCTCCCCACGGCCTGGAGAAGTTTCTTTAGCCAACAATGGCGTCTTGTTCCTGGACGAGTTGCCGGAGTTCCCACGCAGTGTTTTGGAAGTGATGCGCCAGCCTTTAGAGGACGCTAACGTTACAATCGCCAGGGCGGCCATGTCGCTCACATTTCCGGCGCGCTTCATGCTCGCGGCGGCCATGAATCCATGTCCATGCGGCTATTGGGGAGACCGCACGCGAGAATGCCACTGCACCGTTCCCATGATCCAGCGCTATGTGTCAAAGATTTCCGGCCCCTTGCTGGATCGTATCGATATTCACGTGAATGTTCCGGCAGTGAACTACAAAGAACTGCGCGGCAGCGACAGCAACATCGAGAGCTCTTTCCAGATTCGTGAGCGCGTCGTCCGGGCCCGCCAGGCGCAACTTAGCCGCTTCGCCGAAGCAGGAGAAAAAATCTACGCAAATGCGCAGATGGGAACCCGCCAGATTCGGACGCACTGCGAGCTTTCCAGCGAAAGCGAGCAGTTGCTGGAGCGGGCGATGCAGCAGCAAGGTTTAAGCGCCCGCGCGCATGATCGCATCCTGAAGGTCGCGCGCACCATCGCCGATCTGGCCGGCAATCTAAAGCTCGAATCCAAACACATTGCCGAAGCAATTCAATATCGCACGCTCGACAGAACGTATTGGGCCTGAGCGGCGCTGATCCGTTTTGCGGCTGAAGTGTAGCCGGGAATTGCGTTCTGCCTTTCCGTTCGAAGAGGCCGCGCAGAATATATGACGGAAAGAAACGAGGCAGTTGCGCGGCTTATCGCGCGTGCAACTGCCTCGAAGAGTCTTACTGAGAGATTACTTCTTGGCCTTCGCAGCAGCCTCGGCCCGCGCCCGTATGCTCTGCTGGCGATGCTTCCAGCCCTGCGTCATGCCCTTCCTGTGATCTTCCTGGATCGATCCAAAGGAGAAATGATGGAACTTAATCAGCGTTCCGCCGTCCTTTTCGCTTAACCGGTACTGGAGATTGGAAATGACCGGGTAGGACATGAATAGCGGTCCGGAGATTTCGAGCAGCGTTGGGCGTTTAATCGCTTGCACGTGCCCCCACCAATGACCATTGTCGCCTCCAAGGTCTCGATACCAGCGCCCTCCCGGCCATGGTTCAAGCTTCATCGGGAATGGCTGCCCATCCGGAGTATCACCCTCGGGTCCGAGTTGCTCCAGCAGGGCCTCAAAGGTCACTTCTAGAGGTGCGTTTACGAAGGTCTCTTCAGTAAGGTTCAAAGTCAAGCTTTCGATTCCTGGTGCGGTTTCAATCATCACGGTTCTCCTTCATCCATCTTTAAGTGTCGTCGTTCCGCTCTCGCGTTCACCTCTTGTCTTACTGGGCAGGTCTTCGAATTCCCTCGCCTTTCAGGTTGTGGCTTCCTTTGCGTGGTCTCAGGCAGGTGCCTGATTCTTTCGGCCTCAGGGTTCTGCCTGCTCTTGCTGGGTTACACTTTGCCGGCTGCCGCTTTTGCTTCTGCGCGCTCTTTGATTCTGCTGAGTTGGTGCTGCCAATACCTCTCAAACGTTTTGGTCCATTCGTGCAGCGGACGGATCGCCTCCGCATTGGTCCTATAGAGCATGTGGCGTCCCGAGCGCCGAGCGCGCACCAATCCAACGTTGCGCAGTACCTGCAGATGCTTGGATACCGAGGGCTGCCCCAGCCTCAGCCGCTCTACGATCTCACCGACGGGACGCTCTTGTACCACTAGGTACTCGAGAATCTCCCGCCGTTTCGGCTCAGCGATGGCGTTGAAGACGTCGGACGTTGTGGCGGCGCGTGGCATAAGTCAAGAATATATTCCTTTATAGGAATACGTCAATTGATCAAGAGTGGCAGCCAGAACGTTTCTATCTGAAAACGACGGTATAATCGACCCGGCTCCGATGATCATAAAACTAGCCTTATTCATGTGGCTTACAACTTTCGCCCTGATGATCTTTGCGAGGGCGAAGGCTAGGACCTGGATAGCCCGATTGGCTCTGGGTGGATTTTGCCTCCTTCTGCTCGCTCTTTTCTTGCGCTTGCTTTCCAGAGCAATCTGATCAAAGCTGACGGAACCCTGCGCGGTTTTAGGAAGCTTGTCCTTTTTGTGGTTCTTCGTTGATGCCTCTTCGCTAGTGTTTCTGCGCTTGTGTTCTGCACCTGTGGTTCTTAGAAAGACATATTTGTGCGATAGCGCTTGTGGCTTGAGTCCGGTTTCCTCTGGAGCCTTTGACGTGATATGTGATATAACGAACAGCCCTTACAAGCACAATCTCAACGGGTGTTTCCGCCGGAAGAGAGGGAGTAAAGATGATCCCGCCAGCCTTCGAATATCTTAGGCCCAAGACGATTCCTGAAGCAGTAGCCTTGCTGACACAACATGGAGACAATGCCAAGATTCTGAGCGGCGGGCAAAGTCTCATCCCAATGATGAAATTCCGCTTGGCTCGGCCGGGCTATCTCATCGACATCAATCGCATCGGCGGCCTCTCCTACATCAAGGAAGAAGGCGGCTTCTTAAAGATCGGTGGGCTGACCCGGGAGGCGGAGGTCGAAGCCTCGCCGCTGATCCGCGCGAAATATCCCATTCTCTTCGATACTGCCCGCGTGGTTGCCGATCCACAGGTGCGCAACATGGCGACGCTTGGCGGCAATCTTGCACACGGCGACCCAGCCAACGATCATCCCGCGACCATGCTTGCTCTTGATGCTGAAGTTGTCGCCACTGGCGCCAAGGATAGGGTGATCCGAATTGCCGATTTCTTTGTCTCGCTGTTTACCACGGCCTTACAGCCAGAAGAGATTCTCACCGAAATTCGCATTCCGGCTCCATCGGAGAGAACTGGAGGCGCGTACTTCAAATTGGAGCGGAAGGTCGGAGACTTCGCCACCGCTGCCGTAGCCGCTCAGTTGACGCTCAATAGCGACGGTTCAGTCAAGAAAATAGGAATTGCGCTTACCAATGTCGGGCCGATGCCGGTGAAGGCTAAAGAGGCGGAGGATTTTCTTCGTGGCAAACGCCTTGATGAAGCGAATATCAACAAAGCTGCGGAACTTGCCGGCGACGCAGCCGAGCCTAGTTCCGACCTGCGCGGCCCGGCTGAATACAAGAAAGGCTTGATTCGCGAGTTCACCAGGCGGTCTCTGGTGCGTGCGGCGGAGCGGGCGGGCAAGTAGGGGCTGCCAAGGTCGTTTGGCTCACACAAGCTGGTTTTTTGAGACGTTTGTGCTTTCGCGGCATTTGCAATATCAAACACAACCGAGGGAGAGGCAATGGCGAAGAAAGAACTCATTCGTGTACGCATCAATGGCCGGGATCGCGAGGCTGCAGTTGAACCGAGGGTCTTGCTGGTTCACTTCATCCGCGACGTCCTCGCGTTGACTGGCACCCACGTCGGCTGCGATACAACGCATTGCGGTGCGTGCACGGTGATCGTGAATGGCAAGACCGTGAAGTCGTGCACGATGTTCGCCGTCCAGGCCGATGGCGCCGAAATCCTTACGGTGGAAGGATTGATCCAGGACGGCAAGCTTCATCCTCTCCAGGAAGGATTCAAGGAAGAGCATGGACTTCAGTGCGGCTTCTGTACGCCGGGCATGTTGATGTCCTCGTATGCATTGCTAAAGGAAAACCCTCAGCCCCAGGAGGACGAGATTCGCTGGGGCATCTCCGGAAACCTGTGCCGCTGCACGGGATACCAGAACATCGTTAAGGCTGTTCAATATGCTGCCAATAAGATGGCGCAAGCGCAAGGAGGGTCAAAGTGATTCACAAGACTTCGCCCGAAATCGGTGGCATGGGTCACTCCATCAAGCGGAAAGAGGACCTGCGGTTCATTCAAGGCAAGGGAAACTATGTTGACGATGTGAATCTTCCCGGCATGGTGTACGGCCAGATGGTGCGCAGCCCCTTTGCTCACGCCCGCCTGAAAAGCATCAACACGGATGCAGCCAAGAAGCTCCCGGGCGTGCTCGCGATCATCACCGGCGAAGATCTGGCCAAAGCTGGACTTGCTTGGATGCCGACTCTTTCCGGCGACAAGCAGATGGTGCTGGCCACCGGCAAGGTTTTGTTTCAGTCTCAAGAAGTAGCCTTTGTGGTAGCCGAGGACCGCTACACTGCGGCCGATGCCGCCGAGTTGGTCGAGGTCGAATATGACGAACTGCCGGTGCTTGTGAATCCGCACAAGGCGCTCGATCCCGGCGCTCCCATCCTGCGCGAGGACCGCGAGGAGAAAACCAACCACATCTTCCATTGGGAGGTGGGAGACCGGCAGAGCACAGAGAAAGCGTTCAAAGATGCCGCCGTGGTGGCT
>DATGIO010000209.1:0-38792 GCA_035295685.1 Candidatus Angelobacter sp. | reverse complement strand
ATGGTGCTGACGTATCGCTTCTGGCGATCTTCTTTGAAGAGCGATCCGACGGTGATCGGGAAAACGGTCCGGCTGGGCGAGCGATCAGCGACCATCATCGGCGTGCTGGAACCCTCGATTCCCTACCCTGCCGAGACCGAGATCATCGCCAACATTGTGACCAGCCCGCATCACTTGTCGGCAACCATGGTCACCGGGCGAGTGCATCGCATGACCGAATTGTTCGGACGTCTGGCTCCCGGCGTCACCATCGACCAAGCCCGCGCCGACCTACAAACGGTCCATGCGGCCATGGTTAAAGACCATCCGGAAGTGTATTCGTCCAAAGCCGATTTTCAGATTGATGCACGCCTGTTGCGCGAGCAGATTACCTCTCGTGCGCGCACGGTCCTACTGATCCTGCTTGTCGCGTCGTCCCTGGTCTTCATCATCGCCTGCTCAAACGTCGCTAACCTGATTCTGGCGCGCAATGTTCGCCGTGAAGGCGAACTCGCAGTCCGCGCCGCCCTGGGTGCGGGTGCAGGCGCGCTGCGAAGAACGCTGCTCGCAGAAAGCCTGCTGCTTTCCTGTACGGGCGCTGCTTTGGGATTGCTCAGCGCACGGCCCATGGTGTCGGTGCTCGCCCGCTATGCTTCGCGCTTCTCGCTGCGCGCCCTCGATCTGACCGTCGATTCAAGCATGCTCTGGCTGGGAGCCGCACTGGCTGTGGTTGCCGCAGTTCTATTGGCTTTCGTTCCGCGATTGCCTTCGGCCAACAGCTCTTTTGGCCTTGCCAGCAACAGCGTACGAATCTCGAGTGGCACCAATCGCCGTCTTCGCATTTTCGCGATTACGCAAATTGCCGGCTCCTTCATGCTTCTTGCCGGAGCCAGCGTCCTGCTCAAGACTTTATTGGCAATGCAAGCCGTGCAAACCGGCTTTGAAACCCGCAACGTGTTGGCCGTGAACGTTCCGGTCATCGCCTACGGACGCACACCCGAGCAGATCGCGGTCTTCTATCGGGAAACCATACGCCGCATCTCGGAATTACCGGGTGTCGATCGCGTTTCGGTTGGCACCGTGGTGCCATGGCGTGATGCGGGCAATTTTGGACCGGGATTTCAGTTCTCTGCAGAAGGCCACGTTCGCACGCCAGGGGAAGAAGACCCTCGGGCCCAGTTGCGGGCCGTCTCGCCCGGCTTTTTTGCCTCGCTGGGTGTTCCCGTGGTGGCGGGACGCGACTTCAATGAGTCTGACCGGCAAGGGAGCGAGTCCGTAGTCATCATCAGCCAGAGTCTTGCGCGCCAGATGTTCCCAGGCCAGGATGCGGTCAACCGCCACATTATCTGGACCGATCCCGTCATGAAATTCATTGACATCAGCGCCGATCCAAGGCGCATTGTGGGTGTTGCCGCCGACGTGGACGACGAGCACATCATGCCAGGCGCGGCTCTCACGGTCTATCATCCCTTTGAGCAGCAACTCTGGGGCGGCCGCCTCTTTGTTCACACGCACTCGAACCCATACGCCTTAGTCTCCCCGCTCACGCAAATCGTGCGGCAGCTTTCAGTCGATCAACCAGTCGAACGTGCCGCAACCCTTGAAGATGTCCGGGCGGAGGTGCTCGCTCCGGATCGGCTCAATACTCTAGTTTTCGGTGGATTTGCCATCGTCGCTTTGGCCATTGCCGTAGTCGGAGTTGCCGGTGTGCTGGCATTTTCGGTGAGCGGGCGCATGCGTGAGTTCGGCATACGCCTGGCACTGGGATCGCAGCCGAGAAATCTTTTGACGGGAGTGATCGGCGAAGGCGTCGTAATGACTTCTGTTGGATTGATTACTGGAATCGCCGGCGGATACGCGTTGACGCGCCTCGCGGGCAGATACTTCGCAGAAATTCAGACGCCAAGCGTCCTGCCCATCCTTGGCTCAGCCATTGTTTTGCTTCTTGCCGCCGTGATCGCCTCTGCGCTGCCCGCCCTGCGCGCGGCGCGCATTAATGTGATCGAGGCCCTGCGCGCCGAATAGTAGAGTGACGCTCCAACGTGCAAAGGGCCGGATTTTGTCCGGCCCTTTGTTATGTAACTTTCTTCCTGTTTAGTCTTTTTCTATCTTTTCTATCTCTCACTGGACGGTGCTCAAGACTCGTTCGCGGGTCTCGGCATCCTGCCGCTCCTCTTGATGAGTTCCAGGCAAGGCAATTTCCAGTGCGTCGCCTATGGTGTTGACGTAATGGACATTGACTCCCTCCAACTGCTCCTTGGTCAAATCCTCATCCACATTCATCCGATTGTCGGCCGGTAGAATCACGTCTTTCACTCCGGCGCGTTTAGCCGCAAGGAACTTCTCCTTGATGCCACCCACCGGCAACACATTCCCACTGAGGGTAATCTCACCGGTCATCGCTGTCAGCGGACGTACTTGCTTATCCGTCAATAGCGAGACTAGCGCGGTCGTCATCGTGACGCCCGCCGAGGGACCATCTTTAGGAATCGCCCCTGCCGGAACATGAACGTGGATGTCGCGATCCTTCAAGAACTCATCGTCGACACCCAACTTCAGAGCATTGGACCTTACCCACGTTAGGGCTGCCTGCATCGATTCCTGCATCACCTGCCCGAGTTGTCCGGTCATCGTGAAGCCGCCTTTGCCCTTCATTTTGTTGGCTTCGACAAAAAGTACGTCGCCGCCAGCAGGGGTCCAGGCCAGGCCCACGGCCACGCCGGAGCGCTTGGTGCGCTCGGCAATCTCCGTATCCAGACGAATCTTGATTCCTCCCAGGAACTCCTGCACGATCTCGCGAGTTACCACTAACTTTTCCGCCTTGCCTTCGGCGATGCGGCGCGCCTGCTTGCGGCAGAGCGTTCCGATATTGCGCTCCAGGTTGCGGACTCCGGCCTCGCGCGTGTAGTGGCGAATGATAAAGCGCACGGCCTCGTCGCCGATTTCAATTTGCTCGGCACTCAAACCGTTTTCTTCAATCTGCTTCGGCACCAAGTACTTCGCGGCAATGTGAACCTTATCGTCCTCCGTATAGCCCTGCAGATCGATTATCTCCATACGATCGCGCAGCGGCTCCGGAATGGTATCGAGCATGTTCGCGGTACAGATGAACAGCACCTTGGAAAGATCGAAAGGCACGTCCAGGTAGTTGTCGCGGAACGTGGAGTTTTGCTCCGGATCCAATGTTTCCAGCAAGGCGGAGGAGGGGTCGCCGCGAAAATCACGCCCCAACTTGTCCACTTCGTCCAGCACAAATACCGGATCGTTCGTCTCGGCCCTGCGAATTCCCTGGATGATCTGGCCGGGCAGAGCGCCGATATAGGTGCGCCGGTGCCCGCGAATCTCCGCCTCGTCGTGTACGCCGCCAAGCGAAAGACGCACAAACTTGCGGTCCAGCGCCCTGGCAATGCTGCGCCCCAACGAGGTCTTGCCTACTCCCGGAGGGCCAACGAAACAAAGAATCGGGCCTTTCATGTTTGGCTTTAACCGCCGGACGGAAAGGTAATCCAGAATGCGATCCTTCACCTTCTGCAAATCATAGTGATCGACATCCAGGACCTCGCGCGCCTTGTTAATGTCCACCTCGACGCCGCTGGACTTCGCCCACGGCAGCACCGCAAGCCACTCGATGTAGTTACGGGTTACCGAATAGTCGGCGGCCATTGGCGACATGCGTCCAAGGCGAGTCAGCTCTTTCATCGCCTCTTTCTTCACGTCGTCGGGCATTCCCGCAGCCTCGATCTTCTGCCGCAGATCGTCGACATCGCGCTGGGACTCGTCTTGCTCGCCGAGTTCCTTCTGGATGGCTTTCATCTGCTCGCGCAAGTAATATTCGCGCTGCGACTGCTGTACCTGATCCTGCACCTCGTTCTGGATCTTGTTGCGAAGCTGCTGCACTTCCAGCTCTTTGGCTAAATGCTTATTGATGGCTTGCAGCCGCCGCTGAACATCCGCCGTCTCCAGGATCTCCTGTTTGTCTTTGGTGGAAAGAAAGGGCAGCGAAGAGGCCACAAAGTCCACGAGCCGGCCGGCTTCATCGATGTTGATCGCCACCGTCTGCAGTTCATCGGAGAGCGTTGGAGAACCGGCCACGATCTGCTGAAAAAGGGTGAGCACATTGCGTTGCAGAGCTTCAATCTGCGCAGAACTCTCAGGCTCATGATCGGAAACAATCTCTACGTTCGCGCGCAGGAAGGGAGCCATCTGCGTAAATTCCTGCAACCTGGCGCGCTGAAGGCCCTCGGTAAAGACGAACAAGCTCTGGTTCGGCATCTTCACGACTTTATGGACCGTCGCCAGGGTGCCGATGCTATATAGATCCGTTGGCTGCGGCGCATCTACTCTCGCTTCACGCTGCGCCACCACCAGGATGGTCTTCTCTTCACCGAGCGAATTGATCAGTTGAATGGAACTCTCCCGGCCCACCGTTAACGGCAAAACCGCATGGGGAAAGAGCACCGTATCGCGCACCGGCAAAACCGGCAGACTCTTGTTGTTAAGCTCCTGTGAACCCTGCTGGGCTTCGGGTTCCGGATCTTCCACTAAACCAACCGTGTCACGAATTTCAGAGGCCATAGTAACCCTTGATAAGTCTAATCACAGATTTATTGACAATAATACGCTCACATATTGATGTTGCGCACTTTAAAAAGATGCAACCAAAAGGATCCAAGCACGCTCTTTTGAAAATTGGCGGCGAGTTCACCTTTTTAACGGCTCCTGGCAGCAAGTCCCTATTTGGCGCGCGGATAGACGCCAAGCACCTTTGAAAATGGGGATATCTCATTTAAGTGATTGATTGCATTGGTCATATCCTTGTCATTCCCACGGAGAATATCGACATAGAACATATATTCCCAGGGCTTTCCCCGTACCGGCCTGGATTCGATTTTCCCCAGGTCAAGATCGCGCAAAGCAAACACGCTTAAGGCCTTAAAAAGCGCCCCAGCCACGTTCCTCAGCGAAAAAACAATGGAAGTCTTGTCTGCATTCTCGGCGATCTTCTTTTTCTTCTGCACGAGAACAAAGCGCGTAAAGTTCTGCTTGTCATCCTCCAGACCTTTTAAAAGAACTTGGCCGCCATATTCCTTCGCCGCCTGGCTGCTGGCGATCGCTCCACTCTCCTTGAGAGTTTTGGAGACCACATGCTTGGCGCTGCCTGCCGTGTCGTAAAACGCGATTGGAGCGATAGCGCCGTACTTGCGAAAGAAATCGCGGCACTGGTCGAGGGCCACCGGGTGAGAGTAAACCTCGCGCAGATCCTTGAGCTTTACTCCCTTTGCCACAATCAGGTTGTGGACAATGCGCAGCCTCGTCTCCGCCTGAATAAACACGCTGCGCTCCAACATTAAATCCAGATGCTCGCCGACTGAGCCGGCTAAGGTATTCTCAACAGGAATTACCGCGCAGTGCGCACGTCCTGAATCCAACGCGTCAAAGACCTCAACGGATCTGCTGCACGGCAGTATCTGCGCGCCTGGAACCAGCGCCAAAGCCGCCTGATGACTGAACGCCCCGCGCTCTCCTTGAATCGCAACTCTCATGCCCTACACTATATAGCCTGAGCGGCGGCAGCGGATGTCCTGGAGTTGCGATTACCGGAATTGCTGCTGATGAAGTCGTTACTGTTTAAGATGTAATTCCTTTCGCTGAGGCTACCTTTCACCTCCAGGCCAGACTGCAAAATCTTCCCGGGAAAAGCCCTGTGGAGCAACCCGCAACTTGCGATTTCTAGCAACCGCCCCCATCGCAACCGCCTTCCAACTTCTTGAAGCAAAGTTCGCCTACAACGAAGGGGAACATGCTCTGGACGCTGTTTGTAATTCTGCTGGTCTTGTGGATCCTGGGTATGGTCAGCGGCTATACCATGGGCGGGTTTATCCACCTGCTCCTGATACTGGCCCTGGTCGCCTTCGCTTTCCAGCTTATTACCGGCAAGCGCACAGCAGTTTGAAAACCGGACAAATTCAAGGAGGACCGAACTCATGGATAAGTTTGACAAACTCAAGGACCTTGCCGACTCTGCAAAGCGTAAAGCCGAGGATGTGGCGGGTGGAGTAACCGGTGGAGTAAAAGGCTCCGGCGAAGGCCTGACGGACCAGCTCAAAGACAAAACCCAGAACGTCGCCGGCCGCGTGAAAGACGCCGTCAACAAAGTAACAGGCCAGAAGCCCGATCCCGGCCAAACCCCTGCAAGCGGCGAACAGGAAGACGAAGAGGAAGTTGCTTAGTCGCTTACGACTCATCTCCAGAGAGCAGAAAAGCCGTTCTTCGGGCGTTCCGGCACACGCATGGACGATTGCGAGTTCACGGGCCAGCTTCGTTTAGCGGCTTTTTCTGTTACCGCCGTCCGCCACCTTGATCACGATATTGCCGGCCTTGTCCCGGACGAAGCCAAATCCCGGTGGTACGACGGTGGTGGCGCTGTATTCCGTAATAATCGCCGGCCCCTGATAGCGTTTCCCTTCCCGCAGAGCTTCACGCGGCAAGATTTGTGCCTTGGTTTTCTTTCCCTGAAACAGGACCATCGCTGTGGAAGGCTCGAATCCGTTCTTGGACATAGAAGCCTTGGATGAAGTTTTGGATAAAGATGCAGGCCCTTCAGCCTTGAATTTGGGCATCTTCTCCGCCGATGCCACTCGCCCACGCAAGCGCACGGTTACTATCTCTACCTCCCGATCGAGGCTGTCGTATCCATAGCGCCGTTTGTGCTCCTGGTGGAATCGCTCCATCAAGTCGTTGCCATAGGCGAGGTTTAGTTCGAACCCTTGCCCCCGGTATCGAAGGTCGCAGCTTCGCTCGTAAACGATTCTTCCCTGCCAGCCTTCCCTCTCCAGCTCTACGTCAATACTTTCCCGCAATTCCGTAAAGAGACGCGCCAAATCGTCTTTGGGAAGCTTCCGTGAGCGCAGGAGCACGGTGCGGGAATGGTCTTTGACCACGTCGCTCATGAGGATGCCAAGCGCCGACAATGCACCGGGATAGGCAGGCACAATCACTGTGGGAATCCGCAACGCATGAGCCAACTCGCAGGCGTGGATGCCGCCCGCACCTCCAAAAGCCACCAGGGCAAATTGGCGGGGGTCGTAGCCGCGTTCAATGGAGACTACGCGTATGGCCTTTTCCATATTGGCATTAACCACGCGCACCATGCCCGCAGCGAACTCTTCCAAGGACAAGGAACTTCCTTGCGCTTGCAGCCATCGTTGCGTGATTTCCCGAGTACGCGGCAAATCGAGACGAAAATCTCCGCCCAGGAACTTGTCCGCAGGCAGACGCCCCAGCAACAAATTGGCATCGGTCACTGTGGGCCGCTCGCCTTTTCCATAACAGATCGGCCCCGGATCGGCCCCGGCGGATTCCGGCCCCACACGCAAAGCTCCGCCAGCATCAAAGCGGGCCAGCGAGCCGCCCCCGGCCCCCACTGTGTGGATATCAAGAATAGGAACCCTTACAGGAAGTCCCGCCACCTCAGCTTCACTCGTGGTTGAAGCCGCGCCGTCGATCAAGGCAACGTCCGAAGACGTACCTCCCATATCAAAGGTGATGATCCGGTCAAACCCACTGAGCTTGGCGAGTGTGGATGCGCCAACGATTCCTCCAGCGGGACCGGAGAGCACCGTTCGCACCGGCTGCTCTGCCGCGGTCTGCAATGCGGTGATGCCGCCACTGGACTGCATCACAAAAATGCGCGACTGGTTTCTCCTATCGGCCTTTTGCCGCAAGCCTTCCAAATATTGCTGCATGACCGGCTGCAGATAGGCATTCACCAAAACCGTGCTGGCCCTCTCATACTCTCGAAATTCCGGCAGAATCAAATGGGAAACCGAGAGAGGAACTCCCAGCTTCGACAATGCGTCCGCTACAGATTCTTCGTTGGAGGGATTTGCAAATGAAAAGAGCAGAGAGAGAGCAATCGCTTGCGGCTTTTCTTCCGCAATCCGGGCCGCCAATGTTTCAAGCGCCTCTTTCTCGGGAGCGCGCAACACCTCTCCCGCCGCCGATGTCCGCTCGTCCACGCCAAAACGCATGCCGGACACGGCCAGCGGCGCTTCCTTCTCAAAAAAAAAGTCGTACAGTTTGGGGCGGTGCTGGCGCCCAATCTCAATCGAATCTTCGAATCCCGCGGTGGTCACAAAAGCCACGCGCGCGCCCTTGCGCTGCAGGAGGGTATTGGTACCCACGGTTGTCCCGTGTAAGACGACGATCTCTTGTCCGGGCGGAGCAATCTTGCCAATCGCTTCGTCAATCGCCTGAGAAGGATCGGCTGGAGTTGAAAAAACCTTCAAAATTCGCAGCGATGGACCATCGAGCCACACGCAATCGGTGAAGGTCCCGCCGCTGTCAATGGCGATTCTTAGAGGCAAGCAAGGGATTGTATTTGGCAACCGCCAATGGAGGCAACTTGCGGATCGAATTACTTAAAGAATGTGTGCGAAGCCAGTCGGGAAAAAAACCGAGGCGCAAGTAATCCCTGTCTAGAACTTGGTCGACAAACGGGGTTAGCGCACGCTCAAAGCCCTGTATTTTTCGGCGGCGATCTCCGGCGAGACCGGCGTGTAGTACACCTCCTTGAGAAAATACGGCTTGGCCTTGACGCTCAATACCGGCAGGATTTCGATATGCCAGTGGTAGTCCTCGTCGACAGTTTTCCAGTATTGGAGAATGTTGGATTTCTGATACGTGTTGGGAATGGTATGCAACACAAGATGGAACGAATCCGCAACGGCAATCACCCTCTGGAGCGTGCGGCGCAACATGCCACTCAAATCCGCCAAGGCCCCGCTGCGGGAGGTAACGGCGCGCTCAAATGAGGATTCGTGCCGCTGCGGCATGATCCATATTTCGTAGGGCACGCGGGTTGCAAATGGACAGAGCGCCACGTAGCCGTTGCGAGCTTCGACGATGCGCCCGGAGCTACGCATCTCGTGATTCAGGGTGTCGCAAAAAACACAACGCTCTTTCTCGAGATAGTAGTCGCGGGAGGCACGCAGTTCATAGAGCACGCGGCGCGGAACAAAGGTGGTGGCGGTTAGCTGGGAGGTTGGATGGTCAAATTCCTGGCCGGCCGAAGGACCATAATTCTTAAATATGGTGACGTACTTGAAGCGGAGATCCTGCTTCAAGTCGAGGATACGATGCGCAGCCAAAAGAAGAAAGCGCGAGATCTCGTCGTTCGAGGACTGCCACAACTCAAGATCGTGACGGACGTTCTGCACCAGCACCTCGTGCGCGCCGACCGTGTTCATTACGTCATAAATACCTTCTGAATGCCGGTGGGGATCGCCTTCAATCCGGTACAAGGGCGAGGGATGCACCATGGCGGAGACCGGACCGGAGCCCTGCTCTCCCGGCGCCAGTGTCGAGATCACCTGTGGCTGATTCGGCGAGCCAGGACAAAACGGGCAGTGCGCACCCGATTCATGCCCTTTGGCTTCCTCGCCTACGATCACCCATGATCTGGTAATTGGGTCCTTACGCAATTCCATCGTGGGTCTAGGAAAACACCAGCGAGGTAGAAGCGTCAAGGCGCACACAATCGACGAATAGCGGACGAAGATGACAATGCCGGCCCGGCGAACGCCATCCGAGTCGAGATATTTTGCGAAACGGCGACGCAGATTGCGCTATGCCCTAAGCAAATCTCTTGCAAGAAACGGGCCTCCGATCATTCTCTTGAAGAACGATCGGGCCAGGATTCACCAACCACATCCACAGACAATCAAGAGAAAGGATCAACAACAGCTATCAATGAATATTATCCACGGAGATGTGTGGAAGGGACGAGCTCTTACATTGGCGCTACTACCTGTGATGAGCATTTTCGCCGCGGCGCAAGACGCTACTGCGCAACCAGCCAAGGCGCCGGCAACCCCAACAGCGCTGCAGTCCGGCCAGGAGGCAGGCGTTCGATGTCTGTATGCCAGCGTCGGTTATGCGGAAGGAAGCGTGATCCAGGGCGACGGTATTCCCGATCAGATGTGCGCTGCCGTTCCGAACCAGGAGCCAAATGGAGACCGCAGGGGTGGCGTTCATGCTGAATGGGTCCACAGCAGCCAAGAGATACGTAGCCGCCGGAACGAAATCATTGCTGTGAAAGCTCCAGAATCCTACGCCGGAATGCAGGAACTCGCTCCCTATTGCAATCCGTCTTCGTCCTCGGTAGAGCCCTCTTCTAGCGAAAATGCTTCTACGGAAAGAGCTTGCGGATGCAGCGGCGCACAGGACGTCGCATCAGGCGTCATGGTGCGATCCAACAAAGGGTCGGCCCTCTGCAAAGATGGAAGGTGGCGCCCTATCTGGAGTTGCGTCGCATACGGAGTGGAATACCCAGAAGGAGCGGTCATACGCGATGAGACCACGGAATCTATGTGCGCTGAAGTCCTTTGGCCCCTCTCCATACAAGAGGCAGCATCCGGCAAACAGATTTCCTATGCGAAACACCTTGACTGGATCCGAAGTACGGCGGCAACCAGGGAGAAAAGCGCTCATTTGAACTATATCGTCGCGTATTTTCCCGTGTGCAAACCCCAGCCCGCAAAAATCCCAGGCTTCTGCGGTTGTGAAAACTTTTCCGATTTTGGCCCTAAGTCCATTATGGACTCGCCTAAAGGGATGGTTCGTTGTGAGGAGGGAGAGTGGCGGCCACTGCCAAAGCCCCCTACTACACCGTGACATGGAGTCAGGCGCAACTCCCAGACCATCGCAATAAGCAGCATTGCTACAACGTTTCGGGCGTTGGCAGATCCAATTGAAAATGTTGCCGTGCGGTTTTTCGTTCTTCGCTCTTTCCTTGGAACGGGAAGCCGCACGACGATTTTCACTTCTGAATACACAATGCGCCGGCCATGCTCTATAAGGTGCACTTGCGCATTTCTGCCGGCGAATAACTTCGCCTCGATTACTCTTATTGGATGCAAGGCTAACTGAAGCTTCCTGGGAGGCCGACTAGGCAACAAATTTAAACAAAACAAATCATCTCTTATGTTCTTTTGCCCTTATGATGACTGAGACTTTTTCAACTAAAAATATAGCAATTTCCGGAGATTACTCATGACAGCGAAGCGTGTAATCTTGAATGCCGCTATTGCAATCTTTAGCTGCGCGACCATTTTCGTAACCACCGCACAGGCGGTTCAGCCAGCACAATCCGAGACCCGGCAATCTGGAACAAGCCAGGAGTCAAGCGCCACTCTAAGAACCGAACCTACCCTCAAAGCTAGAACCCGCCTTGTTCTTCTCGACGTAGTTGCCACCGATGGCAAGGGAGCGGCAGTTACCGATCTAAAACAGGATGAATTTGCCCTCACCGAGGACGGCAAGAAGCAACAAATCCGAGCCCTCAGCTTCCAGGATTCTAGAGTTCGCTCGAACCCGCCTGCAGAAGCCTCCACGATGCGAAAAGCCGCGCTTCCACCAAATGTGTTTACCAACATCCATGCCACCAGGCAAACGGGAGCGTTGAACATTCTGTTGCTGGACGGCCTCAATACCAGGATGGATAACCAGGCTTATGTGAGAGACCAGCTTCTCAAGTTCCTGGAGAGGCTACCTGAGGACCAACCTGTTGCCATCTATCTCCTGGGAGTCAAGCTCCGGATGCTGCAGGATTTCACCGACAATCCGGAAACGCTCAAGACAGTCTTGCGCAATTTCAAGATTCCCCACTCGCCGCTGATGGAAAATGCCGCCGGAGGGCAGGAAAACTTCTGGCTTGAGGGAATGTTTGTGCCCGCCAATGTGAAGCAACGCATCCTTGAATTTCAGCAGCAAAGCGACGCAAGCCAGACAGATAGCCGCGTGGCGCTCACCCTATCCGCGCTTAAAACACTGGCTAACAACGTCGCGGGACATCCCGGACGAAAAAATCTCATCTGGGTTTCAGAAGCCATCCCAATCGCTTTTGAGCCAACGCTGGCTCCCGGGAGCGGCACAAGGCAAGACTATGCCCCAGCTATTTCCGATGTGGCCAATCTTCTCGCGAATGCGCAAGTCGCCGTATATCCGGTGGATGCACGGGCCTTGGTGACCGACGGCCCTACTGCGGCGGATGAATACGACCGCCGGGGCAATCGCAACGGCTCCGGCGGAGGGCAAGCGGGCCAGGCGATCAACGACATACACCAGGAACTCTCTGTGGCACACGACGCCATGAACAGAATCGCCGAATATACGGGTGGACGCGCGTTCTATAACCAGAATGACATCGACAATGCCGTACAACAGAGCATGGAAGATGGCTCCACTTCCTACACACTGGGATACTACCCGGAGAATAAGTCTTGGAACGGCCGCTTCCGCAAAATCAGTGTGAAGGTGAGCAGACCTGGGGTCAAACTGCGGTTCCGCCTGGGCTATTTTGCGATCGATCCGCAGAGCTATGAAAAGCAGAGCCAGGACCGCCGCGATGCCGACTTCAGCATCACGCTGACTCCGGACATTCCCGATGCGACCGCACTCTCCTTTGTTGCGGGCGTCCTACCACCTTCGCCTAAAACCGGCAGCAAAGCAATCATCAACTTTGCGGTGGAGCCACAAAACCTGAGCTTCCTCGATGAGAATGACGGAAATAAGCACGCCAACGTGGCATGCGCGGTCCGTGTATTTCGGATCAGCGGCGGCGAGCCAATCAAAACCGAGGTCACGAACGTTGCAGCCAATCTTCCACCCGAAAGTTACCGGAAAGTGGGCCAAACCGGAGTGCCCTGCAGGACAGAACTTGCGCTTGCAGCCGGCGACTACCTACTTCGCCTGGGTGTCCGCGACAATCATACGGGACTCATCGGCACTGCCAATGCCCATCTGACGGTTCCTTCGGAAGCTGCGGGCAACAAACCGTAATTGGGAGGCTATTACCTCCCAATAGAAATCCGAGTCCCGACAGGCCCGCCACACGATAGGCGCGTACGCGTTTGCCAAGAATCCGAACGAGCCCACGCCTGAGCAGGATATACTCTTCGGTTTCTACAAAAATAGTTTCTTACGCGCCGGGCCATCGTGCCCATCACCCAGGAGCACCCAGAATGAGACGAGCCCACGCGCCATCTATCATTGCTTTCGCTGTATTCTGCCTCTTCCCTCTTTGCGTTCGGTCCCAACAGAGTACAGCACGTCCCGACAACCATAGTCCGGAGGCAGCGGTAATCTCAACTGCCGATATCGATCTCTTCTGGAAGGCATACGATGAATGGAAGACTTCCGCCAAAGGCGCGCCCGATCGTTTAGCTGAGATTCTCGATCGCAGCTACATTCAAAAGGGTTCGCCAGGAGTGCAAGCGTTCATTCCCGCCCGCATCGTCAGCGCCGAAGCCCTGGCAAAGACGATTCTGAAGGACCCACAGTATTACGAAGCGGTTCGCGTCAACACCCTGAAGATGTCGAATTTTGTTCCGGAAATTCGCCGAGGCTTCCTCCGGCTGCAGGAGATGTTTCCAGACGCTGTTTTCCCCTCCGTTTACTTCGTAGTTGGCCGCCGCAATTCGGGCGGCACCAATAAAGAGAACGGCTTAATCATGGGCGCGGAAATGTTCTCGGATAACAATTCGCTCCTGCATTTGGCGCAAGTGCCCTCGCTCGTCGTTCACGAACTGGTTCACCACCAGCAACAGGCGAAGAGTTCAGACCTGCTAGCTTATGCGATGAGGGAGGGGGCCGCCGACTTCATAGCCGAACTGATTACCGGCGACGAAGGCGACGAAAACCTAAAATCGTATGGCGACTCGCACGAACAGGAGTTGTGGAAAAAATTCCAGGACGATGCAAGGAAGACGGAAATAAAGTCTTGGCTTTACAACTACAGCGATGAAAAACGCGTAGGGCCTGCCGATCTCGGATACTACATGGGATACAAAATCTCCCAATCTTTTTATCAAATCTCGCTGGACAAAGCAGCCGCGCTCCGGACGATCATAGCAATGAAGGACCCGGAAGCCATCCTAGAACAGAGCGCTTATGCACACAGGTTCCGCTAGAGCGTTTTCAGCGTAAGTGTAGACCAGGAATCAAGGGCACGACGCGGCTTTTCCGCCGAAGAAAAGCCGCATGGAAAGCATGCAAGCAGGATACGGTAACGCTGAAAGCGTTCTAGCTCTGACAAATCATCGCCCGACAGCCGCTGTGAAATCACGCATCTTTCGCGAGGAGACGATATCGACGACCCGAAGGATCTTTAGTTCAACGAGTGAACTCTTGATCACATAAAGCGCCTCGTTGTTGCTAGCGGCATCGGCGGGGCGAAAAAGGAATCCCGGCTGGATGAACGCGTCCAGCCCATTGTGGATGGTGCCTTCCAACGTCTCTTTATCAATAAATCTCAGCTTCACCCAAACATCATCCGAGGCGGGCGCCTCTGTGAAGAACTTTATTTCCCTATATTCGGGATTTCCGGATAGACGTTTTACAAAGTACACAGCCTTGAGAGAATCCGTCTCAACAACGGCGGTTTCCGTTGTTCCATAGACCTGTAGGGCGATCCTGTCGGGCAGAACAGTTGGATGCTCCCCCGGCGCCAGTTCAGGCGGAGCTTGCCAGTAGCCCTTGACGATATCCCCGGTTTTCCTGCGAGCAACAATTTTCAACATGTTCATAGGGAGGGATATTGATATACGAAACCGCAATTTGCTGCAAGCGGCTCGAGCCGTCCACCAGATGACCATTCTTTGCGCGCTTGCGCCGAATGCGATAGATTGGACTGACCAGCCGCGAGCAACCGACCATTTTTTCAACGATGACCGATTTTTCTACGACGCCGTTGATGCGGCAATATGCCGCCATCAAGAAAGAGCATCCCAACGCGCTGCTTTTTTTCCGCCTGGGCGATTTCTACGAACTCTTTTTTGAAGATGCTGTGGTGGCCGCGCGCGAGCTGCAAATCACGCTTACCTCGCGCAATAAAGAAAAAGAGGGCGCGATTCCTATGTGCGGAGTGCCGTATCATTCCGCCGAAAACTATCTCTCCAAGTTGCTGCGCAAAGGGTACAAGGTAGCCATCTGCGAGCAAATGGAAGACCCCAAAGTCGCTAAAAAACTCGTGCGGCGCGAGGTAACCCGAGTCCTAACACCGGGAACGGCCCTCGACGGTAGCATTGGCTCGGAGGAGAATAACTTTCTGGCGGCATTGGCGCGGGCCTCGGGTGCGGTCGGACTCGCGGCACTCGATCTTTCCACTGGAGAGTTCCGGGCCACCGAGTTTCAAGGAGAGGACGCGGAGCGGCGGGTGCTCGAAGAGCTGCAGCAACTTCGTCCGCGAGAGGTGCTCTTCCCTTCTTCGTTGCCGTTGTTCGATCATGCACCGCAGCTTAGCTTTCAAAAAGCGCCGGGACAGCTTCGTTTCACCGATACTCCGCTCGACGATTGGATTTTCGCTCCCGACTACGCCATTCCATTGCTGGAGAACCATTTTGGCGTGCTCTCCCTGGAAGGTTTTGGACTGGGGGGAAGACCGGCTGCGGCCACGGCCGGAGGAGCCATTCTCCACTACGTCCGCTCCACCCAACGGGGCGCGCTGGAGCATGTGGACCGCATCGGCTTTTACAGCCGCCAGGAGTGCCTGGTTCTGGATGCGGTCACGGTACGGAACTTGGAACTGATTGAACCGCTTTTTGCCAACACCGGCAACGAGGTCACACTCTTTCGCGCTCTTGATGCCACACTTACCCCCATGGGCAAGCGCCTGCTGCGCGCGTGGCTTCTGCGTCCCTCGATTCATGTGCCGGAGATCAACCAGCGGCTGAATGCGGTGGAGGCCGGCGTCAAAGACTTTATAGCGCGCGAAGAGCTGCGCAAGGCACTGGAGGGCGTGCTCGATATCGAAAGACTGCTGAGCCGGGTAACCCTGGAAACCGCGAATCCTCGCGATCTGCTGGCGCTGTGCGCCTCGCTCAACCGGACGCCGCAAATCAAATCGGCGCTTGCCCGGCTGAATGCGCCCCGGCTGGCCGAACTATATGCGCTGCTGGACGATCTCTCCGACCTGCGGAGCAAGATTGAGCAAACCATTGTGCCGGAGCCTCCGCTTACGCTTGCCGACGGCGGCGTGATTGCGGCGGGCATTGATGCGGAACTCGACCAACTGCGCGACCTGAGCCACAACAGCAAGCAGTACATTGCGCAGATTGAAGAGCGCGAGCGGCAAAGGACCGGAATCAACTCGCTCAAGGTGAAGTTCAATACAGTTTTTGGCTACTACATTGAGATCAGCAAAGCCAACCTGCGGCTTGTACCGAACGATTACGACCGGAAACAAACGCTCGTGAATGCGGAGCGGTTCACTACACCGGAGCTCAAAGAGTACGAGACCAAGGTATTGGAGGCCCAGGAAAAAATCGTAGAAATCGAACGGCGGCTCTTTTCGGAGTTGCGCACCACGATCGCCGCCGAAGCCAAACGCATCCGGCAGACTTCGCTGGCGATCGCCGAGGTTGACGTCCTGGCGGCCCTGGCGTTTCTGGCCCAAAATCGCGGCTATTGCCGCCCGCTCTTCAGCGAAGAGGCTAGCATCGGCGAAATGGAGATTGTCGAGGGCCGCCATCCGGTGCTGGAGCAGCAGGAGATGACCGGCAGCAACGACCGCTTCGTGCCGAACGATCTCTACTTGGATTCCAAGGGGCATTCGATCCTGCTGATTACAGGCCCCAACATGGGAGGCAAATCGACGTATCTGCGGCAAACGGCGCTCATCGCTCTGATGGCGCAGATGGGATCGTTCGTACCCGCCCGCTCGGCGCGGCTGCCCATCGTCGACCGAATCTTTACCCGCATCGGAGCGAGCGACAACCTTGCCCGCGGCCGCTCGACCTTTATGGTGGAGATGACGGAAACCGCCGCCATCCTGAATACGGCGACGCCGAGGTCGCTGATCCTGCTCGATGAAATCGGGCGCGGCACCGCAACCTACGACGGGCTGGCGATCGCCTGGGCGGTGATCGAATACATTCATTCCACGAGCCGGGCCAAGACCTTGTTTGCCACGCACTATCACGAACTCACCGAGCTCGATAGCCTTGAGGGCGTGAAGAATTTTCACGTATCGGTGAAGGAGAACGCGGGAGGCATTGTCTTCCTGCGGAGGGTTGAGCCTGGCGCCGCAGATCGCAGCTACGGCATTGAAGTTGCCAAGCTGGCCGGATTACCTCCCGAGGTGGTGGTTCGCGCCCGCGAGGTGCTGCACGAGCACGAAACCGCGGAGCATGATGCTGCGAGCCACCTTACTCCCGACTCGCGAAAAGCGGCCAGCACTCCCTCAATGCAGTTGACCATGTTTACGCCGCTCTCGCAGATAATTGTAGATCGCCTACGAGAGAGCGACGTAAACAACCTGACCCCGCTTGAGGCTCTGAACCTATTGCATGAGCTGAAAAAGCAGATCGTGTGAAAAGGCTTGACGTGCTTCAATGCTTTTTTCGTTGAAAGGCACGCGGAAAAAACCGCGCAGCGATCTTGGTTCCCGCTTACACTTATGCTGAAAACGCTTTGGCACGTACCGGGGCGTTATTCTGCTATTTCAACGTTGCCATGCCTACAAAATCCAATCTTGAGCTACGGCAGGCGGCCGGTCAGACCCTGATCCTGGGCTTTGGCGGCACTGAGCCGGATACCCAACTGCACGCCACCCTCGACTCGCTACATCCGGGAGGCGTGGTGCTCTTTGCGCGCAATATTGAAACACCGGCACAGACATGGAGTCTGCTATACGAGTGCCAGGCTTCGTCGCCTCTGCCCATGTTCCTATGCGTGGACATGGAAGGCGGATCCGTCGACCGCATGAAAAAAGCGATTGCCCCTGTGCCTTCGGCCCGAAAGGTCTTCGCCACGGGAGATCCCAGGTTGTTCCGCGCGCATGGAGAGATCATCGGCCTGGAATTACGTGCGATGGGATTCAATACCACCTTTGCGCCGGTGCTCGATCTCGGCCTGGAAGCATCCCGCCCGGTGCTGGCTTCGCGCACGGCCTCGGCAGATCCCAAGCAGGTGGTGCGCTATGCCAAAGAGTTTCTCAGCGGCCTAAAGACAGCCGAAGTGCTGGGCTGCGGCAAGCATTTCCCCGGCCTGGGCGCCGCCAATCTCGATTCGCACAAAGAGCGCCCGGCGGTAAACCGAAGCTGGAAGAAACTATGGGAGGAAGACCTGCTTCCCTACCGCAAACTCCACAAGAAGCTACCGCTAGCGATGATCTCCCATGCCACCTATCCCTCGGTAACCAAAGATCCTGTGTCCGCTTCGCTCTCGAAGAAGTGGATCACCAGCATTCTCCGAGAAAAGATCGGTTATCAAGGGCTGATTGTCTCCGATGATCTGGAGATGGAGGGCGTGCTGGCATCCGGCTCCATTGAGGAGGTTTCGGTAGAGACGCTGCGCGCGGGCACAGACCTCTTCATGATCTCGACCATGTTCTCACACGATCTTGGCCAGGTGTGGCGGGCTTACGAGGCCGTGGTGCGCGAAGCGGAGAAAGACCGGCGCTTTGCCGCCCGCATGACCGAGTCGGCACTGAAAATCCTGAAATTCAAGCGCCGCTCACAAGAGTTGAATCAAACCGCTGCAAAACCCAAAGTACAGGCGGTGAAAATGCTCAAGAAGATCATTCAGGAGTTTTCTGAGATTGTTGAAGGAGCAGCGGCTTGATTGTTGCCGGAGTGATGAGCGGAACTTCCGCCGATGGCATCGATGTGGCTTTGGTACGGGTAAAAGGGCCAGCAGCACGCAAGACTGCAACCGGTAAGACTTCGACCGCCAGAACAGTAAAGCAGCACGGCACAAGCTTTGAACCGCCCCGCTTCCAACTGCTGGGCCACCGGCACTTTCCCTATTCCCCGCAGATACAAGAAGGCGTCCTACGCGCCATGAATGCGCGCAAGATCAGTGTGGCGGAACTTGCACAACTGAATTTCCTGCTCGGAGAGGTGTACGCTGACGCCATTGAGAAAAGCCTGCGGCTTCTCAAGATCAAGAAACCCGATTTGATCGGCTGCCATGGCCAGACGATTTACCACCAGAGCGAACCGGCACTCTTTCTTGGCAAGAAAGTTCGCTGCACCTGGCAAACCGGCGAGGGCGCGGTGATCGCTGCTCGGCTGAACGTTCCGGTGGTCTCCGATTTTCGACCTGCCGACATAGCGGCAGGAGGTAAAGGCGCGCCGTTGGTTCCCTTTCTCGACTACGTGGTCTTCCGAGACCCAAGGGCTGGGCGCGTCGTGCAAAATATCGGTGGCATTGCGAACCTCACCGCGATTCCTGCAGCGGCCACACCGGAGAACGTTGCCGCGTTCGACACCGGCCCCGGCAACATGGTGATCGATCAGCTGATGCAACTGTTGTTCGACAAGCCCTTCGACCGCAGCGGCGAGACCGCCCAGCAGGGCAATATTCTTCAAGCATTACTTGAGAGAATGCTAGCCGATCCGTTCTTTCGACAGCGGCCTCCCAAGACTGCCGGAAGAGAGCAATTTGGGCGAGAATTTGTGAAGCGTCTGCTCCGAGAGAGCCGGGGAGCATCCAAAGCGGACGTGGTTGCCACCGCTACGGCGCTCACCGCGCATTCGATTGCGAGAGCATTGAAGGAACTTGTATTACCGCATGGGAGCTTTCGCGATTACGTGGTTTCAGGGGGCGGCACCAGGAATCGCACATTGATGCGAATGCTGACTACGCAAACCTCTCAACTAGGACTTGAACTTTGCCAGTCCGATAAGTTTGGAGTCCCCAGCCAAGCCAAGGAGGCCATTGCATTTGCGCTGCTGGCTTTCCAGACCTGGAACCGGCAGCCGTCGAACATCCCCTCGGCCACGGGCGCAGGACACCCCGCCGTCCTGGGAAAGATCTCCTATGCTTAAGACTGGGGGACGGCCCGCGTCCAAACCCGCCCGACGCCGCTTTGTCCTTACGTTGGTTACTTTTCTTGCCGCAACCCTTGCAGGCGTTTCCTGCAACAAGCAATTGGGTGACAACACGATTGTCGTGGTGATTGAGAGCAGCCCGACAAACCTGGATCCACGGATCGGCACCGATGCACAATCGGAGCGGATTGACGAATTGCTTTTCGATCCGCTGGTTCACAGGGACGACCAATTCAACATTCGACCGGCGGTGGCGACGAGTTGGGAAAATCCCGACCCCCAAACCTATGTGTTCCATCTGCGGACGGACGTCCGCTTTCACGATGGCCGCCGCCTTTCCGCACGCGACGTAAAGTGGACGCTCGATTCCCTGCGCGACGGCACGGTCGTCTCCGCCAAGAGCAGCACGTATAAGCTCGTTGACAAGGTAGAGGCCATCGACGATGCCACTCTGCTGATCCATCTGCGCGAGCGCAACGCAACCCTGCTCTGGAACCTTTCCGATGGGGCATTCGGCATTGTGCCCTACGGGAGCGGCAAAGACTTCAACCGGCATCCCGTCGGATCCGGGCCGTTTCGTTTCGTGCAACTTGATCCGGACAGCCAGGTGCTGATCGAACGCAATGATGGCTATTGGAGCGACCTTCCCAAGATTGCCCACGTACGCTTTGCGGTTGTGCCGGACACCACGACGCGCGCTCTGGAACTTCGCAAAGGAAGCGCCGACGTTGCCGCACCGAATTCGCTGACCGCCGACGTTATTTCGACGCTTAAGAAAGAGAGCCATCTCACCGTGCTGAACGAACCAGGGACCAGCCTCGTCTATCTGGCGTTCAACCTGCGAGACCCGATTCTCAGCAAGGTTCAGGTGCGGCAAGCGTTGGCATACGCCATCGATAGGCAACCGATCGTCCACTATTTGTTCGGGGATGCAGCGCGCCTGGCAGACAGCGTCCTTCCGCCACAGCACTGGGCCTACAGTGCCGCGCCCATCCACTACGAATACGATCCGGCCAAAGCCGAGGCGCTGCTGGATGCGGCAGGCTACAAAAGGGACAAGAAGGGCGTCCGGTTCCACCTGACCATGAAGACTTCAACGGAGGAAACCACGAGGCTGCTAGCAGCGGTGCTGCAACAACAGCTCAGAAAAACCGGGATTGTGCTCGACATCCGCAGTTTTGAATTTGCAACGTTTTACGCCGATGTGGTCCATGGAGCATTCCAGGTGTACTCGCTGCGCTGGGTGGGCGGAAGCAATCAGGACCCGGACATCTTCGAGAATGTTTTCGACTCCGCCAGCTTTGCGCCCAAACGGGCTAATCGCGGATATTACTCCAATCCGCAGGTGGACGCACTTATCGCCGAGGGGCGAAGCACGCTTGACCAGCAGCGCCGCAAAGCGATTTACGAACAGATTCAGGGAATCCTCGCACACGACCTTCCGTATATCGACTTTTGGTACCTCAATAACGTGATGGTGCACTCCAGGCGAGTCCTCGCTCCAAAGATAGGCCCTTCCGGCAACTACGATTTTCTCACCACGGCCTCGCTAGCGCATTCCGCGCCCTGAGATGGTAGTATCGACACTCTTACTTTATGCAGATTCTCTTTATTGGAGATATTTTCGGCAGCCCCGGCCGCAAGATTGTGCGCGACCATATTGGACACGTCGTGGAGTCCAACAAGATCGACCTGGTGATCGCTAATGCGGAAAATTCTGCCGGCGGGTTCGGCGTTACACCTGGAATCGCCGACGAGCTTTTCGACCTTGGCTGCGATGTGCTGACCACCGGCAATCACATCTGGGACAAGCGGGAGATCATCGACTACTTCAACGCCGCCCATGAGGATTCAACCGGACGCGCCCTCCGCGTGCTCCGTCCCGCAAATTATGCCGCGGGCGTACCTGGAATCGGCCTCTTTGAAGGCGCCACCAGGGGGGGGCAAGGTTACGCGGTCATCAATCTGCAGGGCCGGGTTTTCATGCACAGCTCCGACGACCCGTTCCGCAAAGCCGACGATCTTCTCAAAGGGATTTCCAGCAAGGTGGTTATCGTGGACTTCCACGCCGAGGCAACATCCGAGAAGATCGCTTTGGGATGGTACCTCGACGGACGCGTCACCGCGGTTCTGGGCACACATACCCACGTCCCAACGGCAGACAACCGGGTTCTGCCGAAGGGCACCGCCTATCAAACCGACGTCGGCATGACTGGACCTTACGACAGCGTGATCGGCGTGCTCAAGGAGCAGGTTCTACAGCGATTCCTCACCGGGCTGCCGGGCCGCTTCGAGGCAGCCAAAGGGGATGCACGCTTCTGCGGCGCGATTATCTCCTGCGATGCGGAAACAGGCAGGGCCACGTCCATCCAGCGAGTGATGCTCGGCGAATAGCCCCCAAAAAATCAAAGGCGGCCGTAAGGGCCGCCTTCTTGAATGAAGAGAAAGAGATGAAAATGCCTAACGAAATCTAGGCAGCGGGTTTGCGTTTCACGCCAGTACCGGCATGCGGCTTCGGCTTCACGGCCGGTTTCGTTTCCGGCAAAGCTCCTTCCTTCATGTGGAAAAGGAAGGGACTGGGCGTGTAGTCAGCCATGATACCAATCACGGAGATCTTGGCTCCGGGAGAAGGTGGATGCAGCAGAGGCTTTTCCAAAGCGACCTGCAGATCCGCCTTGCCAGCCGTCTGATTCGGATCGGTGATGGCGGCGTCAATGCTGTCCTTGGTGGCGCTAACAACCGTCACATCCAACTTCAGCTTTGCTGTACCCTGCTTTTGCTTATCTTGGATCGCAGCCCAAACTTTGTCCGCTGCCTCCTTGTTGCATGCTGGTCCCGCATCGCGATACTGAAGGATGTACTCCCAATCTTCAAACGAGAGGGTTGCAGGATCATTGTCCTTCACGGCTTTACAGGCTACTTCCTGAGGGGTGGGAGCAGGTGGAATGCTGGCGATAAAGTCCGACGGCGGCGCTGTTTGTCCGGCGGCGGCGGTCACAATCTGGTCCCAGCCGTCATCGCCACCGTGAAATTTTTTATACTTGGCCTTACCGTACGTATTGATCTGCTTCACCGCAGCGTCATTGTTGGCAGCCTTAAACAAGTTGATCGATTTCGCGATGTACCAGAAGCCATTGATGTCCATGGGAGTCGATTCAAGAGTAGCGTACCCCATCTGGTAGGTATCGAGTGCGTTGTCGGGCTGAACTTCCAGCGATTGCTTGTAACAATCGCGGGCAGCGGCAAAGTCCTTTGCCTGGAGAGCACCGAAGCCGCAAGCGCTGGCAAAAACACCCTTCATGATCTTCTTCTGCGATTCAAACTCATCCGGCTTGATGCCTTCAGGGATGGTCCAGTTCGGCAGTTCCTTCAACCCTTTGAGCGCCATCGCCCGGACCTCTTCCAGGGCTGGTCCGGTGGGATTGGCGCCTCTCTTAATGGCAACCAGAATGGCCATGGCCTTTACGTTATTCGGATTGATGGCGAGGAGCTTGGTAGCGATTTCCGAAACCTTAGCCGCGTTGTTGGCCTGTTGATAAGCAGACATAGCCTGCTCCAAAGCCTCGGGAACCACAATGCTGTTCGGATACTGTTTGAGGAAGGCTTCCATGGCAGCGCCTTTGCCGGCCGGATCCGTCATGTTCAGCGCGGTAACGTAAGCGTTATATTCCGCTGGATCCTTAATTACCTTTTGATTGGTAGGCACGTTGGCCTGGTTTGCTCCACCAGGCTGCTGGTCTGGTTGTTGACTCAGTGCCGTCCCTGTAACGGTTAGCGCAAGCACAAATGTGGCAAGCACCTTATTCATGTATCGCTCCTTCATCCGACACGCCAAATTGGGGCCAATACGAACCGCAATCCAGCCTAAAATGGGAACCCGGCTCTTTCAGCTCCATCTTTTCAATGCGACCGCAACTTCTTCAGTCGCGATTGAGGACGGATTATAAAGTACCAACCCCGGTTTTAGGCAAGTTACTCCAAAATCTATAGTAGTGATCTCAGTATTGAGATGCAAAGTGTCTCCTGGGCGTTCTTCGCATCCTCAATGATTGCGTTTCCGGGCGATGACCAACGCCCAGAGTCTATAGGTATTTGACACCACAGCGCTAGAATCGTTCCTGAGAGTGTTTGGGACGCGCTCATTTTATCCTAAAAAGATCCATACCGATTGTTGATTAAGGAGATTCTGTGAAGGACACCTTAGCGGGAAAAGTTGCGGTTGTAACCGGCGGAGGACGAGGTATCGGAGCGGCCATCGCGCACAAGCTCAGCGCCTTGGGCGCTACAACCATCATCTGCGGGCGAGACCGCGTGCAGCTGGAAAAAACCGCCGCCGAGATCGGGGCGGAAGCCGTAAGTTGCGACGTGACCGACTGGAAGTCGGTAGAGGCCCTTGCTTCGACTGTGCAGCAGCGATTTCGCGGCGCGCACATCCTGGTGAACAACGCTGGAATCGGCGGGTTCGGAGGCCCCCTTCATGCGCTCGCCGTGGAATCCTGGGACGAGATTCACAACACCAATTTGCGCGGCGTCTTCTACACCATCCGGGCATTTGCTCCACAGATGATTTCCGGGGGCGGGGGTGACATCATCAATATTTCTTCCATTGCAGGCAAAAACGCTCTGCCGAACGGCGCTGCTTATGCCGCTTCGAAATGGGGCTTGAACGGCCTCTCGTATTCCGTGGCGGAAGAGCTTCGCGAACACAACATTCGCGTCTCCGTGGTATCTCCGGGATCCACAAATACCAAGCTCTCGCCGCATGAAGGCAAAAACGCCAAGAAAATGCTGCAAGGAGACGACGTGGCTCATGTGGTGGCGATGCTCGTCACACAGGCCCCGCAATCGTTTGCCAGCGAAGTCATTTTACGCCCGACGCAGAAGCCCTAAAGGCCAGAGATCCACTTCGGGAAGCGGCCGACCAGGACTGGAGCGACGGTGACGGCCTTCTTAGGCCGCTTCTCGAAGTCAACGCAAGAAAATCGGCGCAACGGGGTCAGCGCAAGAGCGGAAAACCAAACCGTTGATTGAGATTGTCGCGGTCGACGGTTGGCCGCTGCAGTCCACCGCTCATCAGGGCAACTTTCAGAGAAACGAAGGCTTCCATCTCGTCGATGGAAATCTCTCCATCCTTGTTGGAATCGGCATCCGCGGATTGCAGCGCCTCCAATATCTCGTGCGTGAAAAAACCGTTCCGCAGCGCGGGTGATTCCAAGGACATTTCCCCCGCATGGGAGGAAGAGAAAATGATCGAGCCGGTTCGCCGAGAAAGGTTGTTATAGATATAGCGGTCCCTCTCGTAGAGAAATACCCTTCGCGGCTGACTCACACGTTCCTGCTGAAGAGCCGGACTGGTGCGAACCGCCGCCCCCGCGGCACGGCTCTTTGCAGTTAATTCGGCTCGGGTGGCTTCATCCATTTCTCCCGATTCACATGTATCGAGCAGGAGCAGCTTATGGCGTGGCGCTATGTCCCGCAACAAAGCCTCGATTTCATCGAAGCTGGCAGCGGTTCCGGCAAGATTCTTTATATCGACGTCATACGTCCCATAGTAGTAGGTGGCTTCTTTGGTGAGATCGTAGGCCCCATGCCCGGAAACCAAAATGACGACCGTGTCATCCACCCCGGCGTTCTTCAGAAGCTCACCCGCCTTCAGGATGTTCTCGCGGGTGACTGTCTCATCAATATAGGTTTTGGCGATCACATTCCGAAACGATCCGGAATAGCGTTTGAGCGTTCCGGCCAAGTCGAGTACATCCTTGTGAGCAAACTGCAGATTGAGAGCGGGATTGCGATAGTGGGAGACTCCAAATCCGATGTAGTAGAGGTCGCTCTTCACGTCTTTTGATTCAGGCCGGTAGATTGTGGACCAATGGGCCCTCAATGCCTCCACGCCCTGGCCGTCCAACGCGCCGATTTCAATCTTATTCACGCCTCGCTCTAGTTCTACTCGCTCGCTTACGTGCGCGGTGGAACCGCTTATCGGCTTTCCCTGTCCGCGAAGGATCGGCACGTTATTGACATAAACCTGGTAGCTTTGCAGCGACGTATGCGCGCTCCGAACCTCGGCTTCGATCTGAGCGAACTTGCCGCTCTGCGTAGCGTCGAGCAGGCGTACCTCGGGGGCCTCAGCCGAGAATGCGCCTCCCTCCTGGTGAACGCCGCTCTGCTCCAAACGCAACCGATACCGCGATTGAAGATGTTCGATAAATTCGGGTGTGCCGATTCCCATCCGGCTGAGAATCAGGTCAGGACGATTGAGCCGCAACGCAAATTGATCGATCCCATATGTATCGAGGCCTTTGGTAACAGAGAGCAGATTCCCGCCATAGTGCGAGCTATCAAAGTAACCATCCGGCGTATAGACGATCCAATCGCCGCCGTGGGCCAGCAGCATCATGGAGTAGCCGTTGTCGAGCCGCCATAGGCGGGTCGTGGAATCATGCCCGGCCGTGACCAGATACTTTTCATCCGGCGTAAACGACAAGCCATTGATCGTATCGCCGTGTCCCTTCAAGGTGCGGACAATTTTGCGAGCTGGCCAGTCCCACACAATCACGGTGTTGTTGGCCGTTGCCGCAAACCAATGCCCCGATTTCGAGAAGGCTATGCCGCCACCCCAGAACGAGTTTGGCGTTTGCAGAGATTCGAGGGGTTGGGCTTTGAGGTCGAATATCTGCAAGCTCTTCTGCCGGTTGCCGGTGGCGGCAATCAACCGGTCGCCTTCCGGGGAAAACGCGAGCGAGTAGGTGGGCCCAACGAGAACGCCAACCTTCTGATCGGTGCGGCTTTCTCCCTGGAGTTTCCCGTCCATATCCCAGATCTTCACCTCCTCACGCCCGCCGCCGGTCGCAAAATACTTGCCTTTCGGGTCGATGGCAATCGCATCGATTCGACGATCTTGCGCTTTCAAGACCCGCACCATCTTTCTCTGCAACACATCGAAGATATGGATAGATCCCTGGCCGTCGCCACAGAACAAGAGGCGGCTATCCGGCGTAAAGGCAAGGGTATCCGCGTTGTCAGGAAACCCGGTCCATTCAGCGAGCTTCTCACCAAGCGGTCCCCAAAGAATGACCTTGTCTCCACCGCTGGCAAAATACTTTCCGTCGGGTGCGAAGGCGAGTCCAGAGGAGTATTCCTTGTGGCCGGGAAGGCTGGCAATCAAGCGGCCAGTCAGAGACCATATTCGAACGAGCCGGTCGGCAGACAATCCCACAATTCGCTGGCCATCTGGAGACACAATCACATTCGTCATGGGACCGCTCAGCCCCATCAGCGATCGTTGGAATTCTCCGTCGATACCCCACATGCTGAGTCCCGCCGGGTTCGTATCGTTATCGGCAGCGATCAACGTACGCCCGTTCGGCGCCAGGGCAATGAGATGTGGCGAAGTACGTTCGCCGGTTCCAATACGAATCGCGCGCACAAGCTCGCCAGATCTACGGTAGATATTCACGCGATTGTCGATCTGGCCGCCACTGACGAGTTCATTTCCATCGGGCGTAAAACGCACGGAGTGAGTGAAATGCGAAGGAAATTGCGCGATTCGATTCCCCTGAAGATCCCACAACTTCGTCACCGGTTGCGGCTTGTTGCCATTTGAAAGCCCGAATAAGGAGGGCGTTCCGGCAGTGGCCAGGGTCTTGCCATCTGGACTTAGAGCAAGTGCGCTGATTGCATAGTCGCTGGCCGAGACGGCCCGAATGAGCTTGCCGTCGTTCGCCCAAAATCGCAGCTTACCATCTACCTGGCCACCAATCAGATTTCCTTCGCGCGTGAAAAGCAAACTAACGATCTCATGACCGCTCAAGAGGACGTTTCCACTTTCGTGGCCATCATCTACTACCGGCACGCGGGTCTCGACGCCGCCTTCGAGCTTATACAAGATCAGGCCGTTGGTTGTGCCGATCGCCGCGAAACGGTTGTCATCCGATAAAGCAACCGCTGAGACATATCCTTCCGTGGCCGGTAGGTTGGGAAATCGATGTACCACGCGGCCATCCAGCGAAAACAGGAAAACCGCGCCTCCCACGCGCGGCGCCGCCAGAAGAAACTGGTTGTCGTGCGAGAGAGCAAGGTAGTCGACCCAAAAGCCGGTGCGGATCGTTCGGATCAGCGTGCCCTCCGCAGTCCACAGCTTGATGGTGGAGTCCTTGCCGGCACTCACGAAAAATCTTCCGTCCGAGGCGTATTCGAGCGCGTGAATTTCGGCGGCGTGGCCGGTTTGCACGGTGAGTTCGATGGCAGGGGCTGGGGGCGACTGTTGTTGGTTCGCGGTGAGTCCCGGACAAACGAAGATTAGGAAGAAGCCAAGGAGCAAACTTGCCGGCCGCAGTCTTACTTTTAGAAATGCTCTTAGAAATATTCTTGGAAATACTCTTAGAAAACCAACCGACGTTCTCTTTTTCATGACAAACCCGCCCATGGTAGAGCCGCTCATGACAGAGCTGCCCATGACAGACCCGAACTGGATCACGCTTTCTCCTCCGGTGTTAAACCACACCATTAAGCTTCGCCAACTCCGCCGCCAGGATACAACTTACGAACGTCACCCATCTGTAGGGCTGGAGGGGTTTGCGGACATCATTTCGACTTCATTTCGCATTGATTTTTAGGCGCTTTTTGAAACGTCAAAAGAATGAACTAAACTTTTAAGACTTGTATTTTCAATAAGTTACGCTATTGGGCCGTTCGACTTTCTCAGATCCAGCGAGAAGGAAACAAACCGCAGGAACGGCGGGCTAGGGACGTCTGGCGGGGACCCTTGGGTGACAACTCCGGAACCCAAAATGGATAGGGCGCCAAAAATGAAAAGGACAAACGATAAAAGAATCGGCGGAATAAGAGATGGAGTGCCTCTTATTCCGCCGAACGAGTTCCGCCAATCAAGATCTTCCGCCGATTAAGACAGTGATTTAGAAAATCACAGCCTTAGACTGCGTTCCCAATAACCGCAGGAACTAGTCCTTCCCGTTATCGACAAAGGCCTTCAGCTTATGGGAACGGGAGGGATGACGAAGCTTCCGCAGAGCCTTGGCTTCAATCTGCCGAATGCGCTCGCGCGTCACTTGAAAGTCCTGACCGACCTCTTCCAGAGTGCGCTCAGAGCCATCCTCAAAACCAAAGCGCAATTTGATGATGCGCTCCTCGCGGGTGCTCAGCGTCCTCAACACATTGGCGGTCTGCTCTTTGAGGCTCATATTAACGGCGGCCTCGGCGGGCGAAACGCCGGAAACATCCTTAATAAAGTCGCGAAGGGGCGAATCTTCCTCTTCGCCAATGGGGCTCTCCAAGGAAATCGGCTGCTGCGCAACCTTCAAGACTCGGCGCACTTGAGCGACCGGGATATCAAGGCGCTGGGCAATTTCTTCGGAGGTAGGCTCCCGGCCAAGTTCCTGCACCAACTGCCGCGAGGCGCGGACCAGCTTGTTGATGTTCTCAATCATGTGCACCGGAACACGGATGGTGCGGGCCTGGTCGGCGATGGCCCTGGAAACAGCCTGACGAATCCACCAGGTGGCGTAGGTAGAAAATTTGTAGCCACGGCGATACTCGAACTTATCGACGGCCCTCATCAGGCCCATGTTGCCTTCCTGAATCAAATCCAGGAATTGCAGTCCACGGTGCATATACTTCTTGGCAATCGAGATCACCAAACGGAGGTTGGCTTCCACGAGATCGCGCTTGGCATATTCGGCGTCCACGTTGCCTTGCACAATTTCCCGCTGCGTGCGGCACAGATCCTGAAATCCGACGCCCGCCTGCTCCTCAAGCTTCTTGATTTCCGCCTTGCAGTTCTTTTGCTGGCGCTTGTACTCGGTGCGAAGCTCCTCGCTCCGGGCCGTATCATGCTTTTTCTTGAGACTCTGAAGCTGGTACTCGATGGCCTGCATGGTTTCGGCCATTTTCGTGACCTTCTCAATGAGACGCTTGCGCTCGGCCGGCGTGTATTTGAAGCCGCATATCGTCCGCGAAACCTTTACCTTCTCGCGGCTCAGGTTCCACCAGCAGCGGCGAAACTCCTTGCTCTTCTTCTCACGGCCAATTTCAGCCAGCTTTTCAGCGAATCCCTGGGCCTTCTTGTGGTGCTTGGCCATTTCGTCAATCTTACGGACAGTAGCCTGGCACCGGGCCGCTACAACCTCGTCGGTTACATCTTCCTCATCAAAAACAACAATCTCTTTAATGGACCGAACGCCACGCCGCAAATCGTTGCCAACGGCAATCAATTCCTCGATTACCAGCGTTGAACGTGAAATCGCCTTGAGCACCTTAAGATGCCCGCGCTCAAACCGCTTGGCAATTTCAAGCTCCCCCTGGCGGGTAAGTAGAGGGACAGTACCCATCTCCCTGAGATACAAGCGCACGGGATCGCTAGTCTTGTCGAGAGCCCCGGGAGCGAGATCCAGTTCGACCTCTTCTCCGGCCTCCATTTCGGAATCAAAGGCCGTCTCTCGCGCAGACGGCAAATCCTGTTCATCCAGCAGTTCGATCCCATGAATCCCCATGGTGCCGAGTAGATCGTTTTCGTCGACCGAGGAACCACCTTCCGAACCGAAGGCGCCTCCCCGAAAGGAACCTGCAAAGTCCTCACTCTCTACCGCGAGGGACTTTCCGATATCACCGAATTTGTCGTGAAGAGCCATTCAACTACGTTTCCTCATTGCCGGCTGCCAATATTTACCAACGTCTCACAGAACAACCGGAGGATGCAAGGTAAAACAATACATTGGATTACGGTAACCGTCCGTTTTTCGCATCAAGACCATGACGCACGCCCATGCTCAAGGCACAGGCCACTTTCAGTATGGATGCTCCGGACACGTCTTTGATTCTTGTTTACTTGGATTCCCGATTCTTGATTCCCGGGGCATTCTCGAGCCCTGGGGATTCTCAATTCTTGGGATCCTTGATTCGTATCCTTTCGGATATTCTGAATCTCTTTGTTTATTCCCATTCCGAAAGTTTCGTATTTCAAACCACTCGACGATTCAAACGGTCCACGATAAAAAAACGCAGAGCAGGTTATCACGCCTCGGTAATTTTCTGCCGTAAATTCTCATTACCCGAAAATCCGGCTCGCGACGCCCAAGCGCCTCACCGAAGATCGCTTCTCCGGGACGGTCAGCTTTGTTGAATAGGTAGCTCTGAAAAACGAACCATTGATCGATTGTTGTGCTTCCCTGCCCGGCAGCGGTTTCAGCGGGACGTTTTACAAACGCCTGGGTACAGCGACCCCACACCGATGATTTGTAATTTTGCCGTAGATAACGGAGGACAATCGCAATGGGAACTCTGAATCAAAGTCCCGATCGGAAGACACCTTTGACCGCGACTTCTTATGCAGTATACCACACGTTATGCAGGCTCTTTGCCCCTTGGACAGCGGCGGCTTCACTGGAGATTGGTTGGTGTCTTCGACATTTCTCCCCGCAAATCTTCGGCCTTGCTCCCGCAAACCTTCGACATTGCTCCCCGCAAATTCACGATGCGGGACTTGCCGGAATTTCCTCTGCCGTAATCTCCCGCACTCGGCCGTAATCCTACTTTGTACCCGCAAACTCCATGAATGGCCGTTGACAACATCGAAAGCAAAAGACACAACCTCCAATACCCTTTGGGTGGTACTGCCCCATCCTTCCGGAGGCAATTTTGGCAGGCTCCCCTCTTCTTTATGAAACATTTACGGTTTGCTTAGCCAATTCTTACGCTCCTGGTTGTCCACTGAAGTGTTGGTACATCGCTCCCCGAGGAGCGCCATCCGAGGAGCCCGAATGCCTGAGTTGACTATCTTTCTTATCGTGGTAGCGGCTGGAGTTGCTTTTCTACTGCTTTGCCTGGCCGGATTCACCCGGGGACGGAAGAAAGAAAAGGTCCTCGGATTCTTGTTCGACTCGCAGAAACCGCGAGAGACCAACCGGAAGAGTCTATGCTCAGCCCACCGATAGAACGAGAACGCAAGAACAAGACCTTTCGTGCGGACCATGTTTCCCGAAACACCGCAGCGCTTGTAGGGTTCGCGATTCTGCTCGCACAAAAGGGCTGGTTTCGCTAATCGACGGGGTTAATGAATCGACGGGTTTCGTTCATCGATAAGAACTGAATCGACAGATCCTTTCGTCGAATAGTAACTTGGAGATCTTAAGTTTAGAGGCGCCTGCAAAACCTTTCGTTGTTCAACCTCTCCGCTTCTTCTCTTCTTCACCTCTGTTCTCTTGTCCTCTCTTCCGTTTCGTTCTCTTCTTACTCCCATGGCACTTTCGTCATCCACCGGCATACTCGTCGAAGCGCCGGAATTATCTACTTCTAAAGTTCCAATGACCTTTTGAACCCTAATTGGAAAGTGGTACAGGCCGCAATATCGTCCTAGAGGGCATGAATATTGGCTAAATTTAAAATAATTGATTGTTCGCTTTTATGAACGATCAGTTTGCTAATTTCATGATACACTCGGTCCCCGCTTAGCCCTTTGGGGCTGGACGGACTCTGCGTTTCATCCCCGAAGCAAGCCCAACGCAAAGAAAAATGAAAGGAGTCTCTTCACCATGCGGCGAGTTCTCCAACGAATCCACCCCCTAGTACGGATCGTTGCACCCTTGGTGCTGGTCGGCGCACTGGCGCTAACCTACGCAATGGTGTCCAACAAGGGCGTCTCCGCTTCCTCTCCGGGACCTTCATTCCTGGAGTTTGAAAGCGGCCACGTGCGCCCGATTGCAATGTCCCCTGACGGCACCAAGCTGTTTGCCGTAAACACCCCGAATGGCACGCTTGAGGTCCTCAACATTACCCCGACCGGGCTTACCCCGCAGGCCCGGATTCCCGTAGGAATGGAGCCCGTGGCGGTCGCGGCTCGCAACAATAACGAAGTATGGGTCGTCAATCATCTCTCGGACAGCGTCAGCGTGGTATCGCTGGCGGGCACACCTCACGTCAGCCAAACCTTGCTTGTTGGCGATGAACCGCGCGATATCGTATTTGCCGGGTCTCCGGCCCGCGCCTTTATCACGACAGCGCACAGAGGCCAGCAACGCACCAGTCCTGCGCTCGCGAACGTTCCCGGCGCCGGCGATCCGCAGTTGACCACACCGAATATCCCGCGCGCGGACGTGTGGGTTTTCGATCCCAGCAATCTGGGAACGAACCTTGGCGGCCTGCCGCTGAGGATCATGAGCTTCTTTACAGATACGCCACGGGCCTTGGCAGTGAGCCCAGACGGCAATACCGTCTTCGTGGCCGGATTCAAAACAGGCAACCAGACAACGGTGGTGAACGAAGGCAGAATCTGCCCCAACTTTAACACCGGCCAGTCCTGCACCCTGAGCAACCAAGACGCGGGCATAGGCGGACACCTTGGACCGGGCGCCGACCAGACAGGTGAGACGGCACCATTTGTCTCGATGATCGTGAAGTTCAACAATGCAACCGGCCACTGGCAAGACGAAATTGGCCGCGTGTGGGACAGTTCCGTGAACTTTAACCTTCCGGATACGGACGTCTTTGCGGTTAATGCGAACACGCTCACCCAAACAGCTTCGTTCGCTCACGTGGGAACGACTCTGTTTAACATGGTCACCAACCCCGCGAATGGGCATCTGTACATTTCCAACAGCGAGGCAAAGAACCAGACGCGGTTCGAAGGGCCCGGCACCTTCACCGGATCAACGGTGCAAGGGCATCTCGCCGAGATGCGGATTACCGTGGTCAACGGCGGAAACGTGACCCCCATCCACCTCAACAAGCACATCAACTACAACATCCTGAATACCAGCCCGAATTTCGATTTCACCGCGGCCAGCCATAGCCTCTCCACTCCGCTCGACATGGCAGTGACGAAGAACGGCAATACCCTTTTCGTTGCCGCGTTCGGCTCCAGCAAGATCGGCGTATTCAATACAACCGCGCTGGAAAACAATACCTTCGACCCGACCAAGACCAGCGCGAACTACATTCCGGTGAGCGGCGGCGGCCCCAGCGGCCTGGTGCTCGACGAGACGCGGAACAAGCTGTATGTGATGACTCGCTTTGACGATGCCGTCAAGGTGATCGACCTGAGCTCGAACAATGAAATTCAGGCGGTTTCCTTCAACAATCCGGAACCGGCCTCGGTTGTGAAGGGCCGTCCATTCCTCTATACGCCGCCACCCGGAGGCAACGGAGAAGCGGCCTGTGCAAGCTGCCACATCTTTGGCGACAAGGATGAGCTTGCCTGGGATCTCGGAGTTCCCGAGAATACGGTAACCACCAGCCCGATTTCAATCAACCTTGGCGGCCAGGTAGGCATAGGCCTCTTCTTATTCGGAACTCCAGGGCAGATCAACGGCACGGGCAAAGTCAATACCTTTCATCCTATGAAAGGCCCCATGACCGTGCAGACCTTACGCGGCCTATCTAATTCGGGAGCCATGCACTGGCGCGGCGACCGCAGCAACGGTGTATTGGGCACGAATGCCACGGACGAGAACCTGAGCTTCAACAACTTTATTGTGGCCTTCAATTCCCTGCTGGGAGGCAACGAGCCCAGCACGACCGACATGCAGACCTTCACCACGTTCCAACTCCAGGTGCAACTACCGCCGAATCCCGTGCGCAGCCTGGACAACACTCTGAACGCATCCCAGCAGGCAGGTGAGCAGTTCTTCATGGGCCCGCGCCCGGCTGACGGCATCAATACCGGCATTCTGGGACTGGTGCTCGGCCAGACCGCCTTTACCTGCAATGGGTGCCACGAGGTCAACGCGGCGGAGGGCCACTTCGGCACCAGCACCAATGCAAGCTTCGAGGGCATTCAACAGATCTTCAAGATTCCGCACCTTCGCAATATGTACGACAAGGTTGGAATGTTCGGATTCCCGAGGGTCAGCTTCTTCAACAACAACACCGATGGGTTCCAAGGAGACGCGGTTCGCGGCTTTGGATTCACCAATGAAGGATCGGTTGACACCGTTTTCCGGTTCTTCCAGGCAGTGGTGTTCAACCCGCAGATCAATTCAGGGTTCCCGCTCATCAACCCCGATGCTACGCGGCGCAACGTGGAGCAGTACGTGCTTGCCTTCGATACCGACCTGGCTCCGATTGTGGGCCAACAAGTAACGTTGAACAGCACCAATGCGGCGGTCGCCGGTCCTCGGATTACCCTGATGGAGCAGCGGGCGGGAGCAGCTTTCACTTCCAAGATTCTGGGCGGCGCAACCACCGAGAGCGACCTGGTGGCGAAGGTCGTTCAGGGCGGCACGGTGCAAGGATTCCTCTTTAACACCAGCCGTGGAACGTTCCTCGCAAACGATGGAACTTCCATCTCCGACCAGGCGCTCCGCGCCCTTGCGGCAACTCCAGGCCAGGAGGTCACGTTCTTGAGCGTGCCACCGGGATCCGGAGCGAGGGTTGCCTTTAACCAATAACCATCAGGCCAAACACAACTGACGAAAGCCCCACGCGCTGTGCGTGGGGCTTCTTTTTGGGATTTGTCTTTTTTAGATACCTCCGGGTGTTTTTGCCCGGCTGGATTTTCAGGTTTCGTCAAATGGGGGTAAGCCGAATGGCGTGAACATCGCGGTCCACGCCATACATCCTACGCGATACACCAAGCGTAAGAATGAGTTAGCTGGGAAGAGAATATTCCTGAGGAACGGGCAGGCCCTCTACGCGTCCTTCAAAAATCTCTTTGAACTCAGCCATGAGTTCCGCGTGCACCAGTCCGTTGCTGGCGAGCACCTGACGGCTGCTGATCTCGAAAGGTCCGCCGGAAAAATTGGTCACCACGCCGCCGCTCTCCTGAACCAGGAGAACAGCCGCAGCCGTATCCCATGAGTTCAAGTTGAACTCCCAAAAAGCGTCATAGCGGCCACTGGCAACGCAACAGAGATCCAGCGCGGCCGAACCGGCGCGCCGCACCCCATGAGAGCGTAGCGTGATCTGATGATAGAAGTGAATATTGGGATTCTTGTGGCGCTTGTGGCTCGGAAACCCCGTGGCAACCAGGCATTCGGCAAGGCGCCCCATCTTGGAGACCCGCATGGCCTTTCCGTTCAGCTCGGCGCCGCCACCCTTCTCCGCCGCAAACATTTCGTCGCGGGTGGGATCGTAAACAACGCCGGCGATACGCTCGCCTTTGTGTTCCAGGGCAATCGAGACACAAAAAACCGGATAACCATGGGCAAAGTTGGTGGTGCCGTCGAGAGGATCGATATACCAGCGATAATCGCTTCCGGTTTCCTTGCGGCTTCCCTCTTCGCCGATCATGTCGTGATCGGGCCACTGCCGGCGAAGAAACCCGACAATCAGATCCTCGGAGGCGCGGTCCGCCACCGTAACCAAATCCACATCGCCCTTATATTCGATGGTGACTTTGCCGAAGTGGGACATCAAAAGAGCCCCAGCTTCACGAGCCAAGCTTTGTATTGGAGTTAAGAAGTCCTGCCGGATACTCATGAGCGCGAGCGGCGCCCACTGTCTTCGGCAATGAACATGATCTCGTGCTTGAAAATGAAGAGGTTCGGCGAACTTTCCCGGGTGAGGCGGATCATGTTCAGGTCGTAATACTCGATCCATCCGCGAAACGTCTCTCCGGAGAGCAGCTTGACCGTTACAGGAGTTTGTTTTTCACCCAGAGCCTTGAGATAGGAGGACTCCATTCCCGTTTCTTCAGGGGGAGGCGTCTTAGTTTTCTTGGAAAAAGTAGCGGTTGCCCGGAAAGCCATGGGCAATATTGTAGCCTAAAATCCTTGCATTTCAGCGCCGGGTTATGGGCGTTTTCAGCGCGCGGCAGACGTGTAATAGCCCGCCCGGTGGCGGACGTGAAAGGGTTTGCTCTCCGAGTCGGAGCGATTGACCTTAATTTCCACCCGTCGAAACGCTGAGGCCGCTACCCTACGATTGGGATAATAAGCGATGAGGTATTGGGTGCGAAGTTCGTCGCTAATCTGGCGGAAAGCGTCGTCGAGCTTTTCGCTGTTCTCCGCATAATAGTGCTTGCCGCCGGTATCCCGCGAAAGCTGAATCAAAGCATGCTCGCCGCCGGTATCACGGCCGGACTCCTCGGCCACAGGGACCACGATAATGCTGTAGATAGTCGCCTCGGCTTCCTGAGCGCGACGCAGCGCGTTGCTATAGTCGGTGCGGCTGGTGGTGTCGCCACCATCGGTAATCAGCACCAGGACTTTTCTGCCATGCCGATCGAGAAGCGTGTCCGAACAAAGATAAATGGCATCGTAGAGCGAGGTGCCGGCCCCAGGGTGCACCCTGTTGATGGCTCCATCGACCGCTTTCAGATCGGCGGTAAACCCCACAAGCTGGTCGATCTCCTCAGCAAACTGGAAAAGCGAAAGCCGGTCTACGGGACGCATGATCGAGTGCGCAAACTTCTTTGCAGAGGCCACTTCCAAAGGGAGACTGCGATGCGTACTCTCGCTGGTGTCCACTGCAACCACGATGCTCAAGGGAAGTTCGGATTCCTTGTCAAAAACGCTGACGGCTTGCTCTACGCCGTCTTCGTAAATCTTGAAATCGTCCTTGCCGAGATTGGCGACAGGCGCACCATGAGAATCCGTGACCGTGGTGTACATGTTCACCAGCTTCACGTTCACGCGAAAGGTGTTCTGGTCGCCATTACCATTCGAAGAGCTTTGAGAAGCGGACTGCGAGACCTGCGCGGCAACCTGCTCCGAAGAGCCAAGTGCGGCGGGCGTATCCGCTTCCGCGCGGGCGAAGATTAAAACATTGCATGGCCCGCCAAAAAAAGACGACAGGGCGAATAAAACCGGCAAGAAGTGGGCTTGTCTGGTCTTCATTTTTTTTCGTCTGGTACTCTGCTGTCCTTAGATGCAGAAATGGGCCCAACGTTGGATTGCGCGCGAATATCTTCCGGAAACGGCTCTCCATCCGCCCATACGGCTCCGTCCTCGAAATACTCTTTCTTCCAGATAGGAACGGTTTTCTTCAACGTATCGATCAACCAGCGGCACGCGTCGAACGCCGCTCCCCGATGCGCCGACGCCACCGCGATCAGAACGCTGGTTTCTCCAATTTCCAGCCGCCCAAGCCGGTGCAAAATCCGGATATCCCGCACCCTAAAAGTCTGCAGGGCGGTTTGCGCCAGCTTCTCCATTTCACGCAGAGCCATCTGCTCGTAGGCCTCATAGTCGAGATATAGAGTGCGACGATTCCGGGTGTGATTGCGAACGATGCCCTCAAAAATCGCCACAGCGCCGTCTGCGGGAGACTTGATTTGTTCGGTGGTCTGCGCCGCCGGTATGGGCTCGCGAACGATTTGGCAGTGTTCCGAAACCAGCTCTTTTGGCACATCGGCCGCAGTGGCTTCGCCATCTTTGCCGCCGCTTACGGGCGGCAGAAAAGCTATTTCATCACCTTCCTGGAGGATGGTCGACGCCGGAGCGTACTCTTGATTCACGGAACAGGCAAGTGAGCCGGACAAGGCCCTGAAGCGCGGAAATCGCTCACCATAACGGTCAATAAGAACAGAAAGACGTGTTCCAGGCTGAAGCTCCAGCTTCTCTTCACGCGTTCCAATAATATCTGCAAGCTGCCCGAACAGCAGCACTTGTATCCACATTGCCGATATGGGTCTCTAACGCTAAATTGTACGGGATAATCGAGTCTTAATTCATAAAGGCTCAAGGCACATGGACGAAAGATAGCCTCGTTTAGCAATCCACTAGACTTTGCCGGCGGCAGCAGCGATCTTAAGGACAGGAGGGTCCATCAGTGAATTTCGGCGTACTCTTGTTTCCCGATGCTGAAGAACTGGATTTTGCGGGACCATGGGAGATGCTCACCATGTGGAGCAGGCATGCCCACGGGCCGGAGAATTGCCTGATCGTTGCGCAGACCGGCGAACCCGTGGTGTGCGCCAAGGGTCTCTCGGTGAATCCCCACCTTTCTTTTGACAAAACGCCACAGTTGGATTTTCTACTCGTGCCGGGAGGCCAAGGGACGCGCCGCGAGGTCGACAACGTGGAGTTG
>DATGIO010000208.1:0-4892 GCA_035295685.1 Candidatus Angelobacter sp. | reverse complement strand
CCGATCTTCGACTCAACGGCGTATTGTTCTGCCTCGTCTAAGAGAGAATGATCGATAGTCTGATTGTGGATACCATTGATAATTGCCGCTGCCACTGTGAGAAGCGTCATGACATTTCGAGGCTCCAGTTGGAGAGCCTTTTGACCAGAATGAAGAACATTGAACCATTCTTGCAATCTCTGGTATGCAAGCATTTCGTGCTCGAAAGCAAGCCCAAGCAGCTGAGATTTAGGAAAGTTACGAGCGAAGCTCTTCACTCGAGCGACGGTCTGCTCCGGATTTTCTGACGTCAAAATCTCCAGGTAAGCGTCGTACTCTTCTTCGGTCTTCGCCTGAGGCACCTGAAGCGGACTCAGAAACGGCCCCATTTGCGCGAATGACCGGAATCTTGCTGTACCGAGCAGAAACGACACAAACAGCATGCATGACATGAACCAACTCAATTTCTTATTATTCATCGCTGTAGGTCGCAGTAAGCTTGTTAAACAGCTTCAATTCAGACTGGGCTGAGGCATTCTTACCCATTCGCATGTACAATCTAAACAGCATGTAATGGTAAGAAGCTTTCGTGGAATTCAGTCTGGCGCATTCTTGAAGCTGTTCAGCAGCCTCTGACAGTTTGCCCTGCTTTTCTTCCACCTTAGCAAGGATGAAATGGTTGGAATCTAGCTGGGGGCCAAGCTCCACTGCCTTTTGGGCATATCGAGCGGCCTGCCCCAGATTCGTCCTGAGCAGCACATCAGCCATGCCTTGATAAGGCAAGCTGAAGGACTGGTGAGAAGCCTCTGCCAGCGTGATCGCGCGCAAATAGTCCGCCTGTGCGTCACTGCGCAGATTCATCATTTCTTCGCAGTAACCCCGGTAGTAGATACTCTTCATGTCATCAGGATTGCGCGCGATTGCCTCATTCAGGAACGTCACGGCAGTCTCCAGGTTGCCACCGTCGGAACTATAATAAAGGCCAAGGAAGTAATAAGGTTCATAGTCTTGCATGTCGGCTTGGATCGCTTGATTCATTTCCAATTGGAAGAGCCTATACTGATCCACCCGGTAATAGGCCATGCCAAGAAGCTTGTGCAGGGCGCCCGTATCTAAGCCGAGTCTTTCTGCGGAGCGGAGTGCCTGGATCGTCGCTATGGATTTACCCAACCGCCACTGCGCCAAACCCAAAGCATAGAAAGGCTCGGGGTTTCTCGGGAAGTCTTTCGTCAACGCTTCAGCCAACTTCGCAGCCTCAGCCCACTGCGAGGTCAGTAAGAGATGCTGAAGTTGCGCAAGATCTTCACTCCTTTCGGTAGAACCGAGGGGTTGAAGGACCAGAGTTCCCTTTTGAGCTGCGTGGCCGAAAGCAATGTAAGAGAAAAAGAGAAATCCTCCAATTAGGATCGCGATCGGCAATCTAGTACTGCGCATATTGAGTTCCGCCTTCGCGCAAAAGCTCCGTTCGTTCATGTATCAGATCAAGCTAAATCTTGCCTCGCGCGCCTCGCAATCACGCCTTTGCCTTCCTTCACGGTAATAAACTGATCGACGTCGAGCCCGCGGAGCCTGTCCACGTTTCCGCTAGGCCAAAAAAGCTCTACCAAGTCAATCCGTGTGGTGCTCCCGAGCCCGAAATGGAGGCGAAGGTCATTTTGCGATATATAGCTCCCACCGCTCCGGACTTCGTCAATCTGGGCAAAGGGGCCCGTGACGACTCTAACCCGGGTTCCGATGCCAGCACGATTCGACTTGGTTCCGATTGTCTTGATCGCAATCCAATGGAGTCTGTTGCCACCATCGTTGCGCAACAAAGTGGGTCGGTCGTTCTGGTTATTGATGACGATGTCCAAATCTCCATCGTTATCGAAATCGGCAAACGCCACCCCTCGCCCAACCCGTTTCAATAAAATTCCCGGGCCGGACTTCAGGGAAACATCCTCAAACGTACCATTTCCGCGGTTGTAATAGAGAATGTTCCGCTCGCGATAGGGTTCGTCTGGGTGGCGTGATTCGACTTCGGGGTACACGTGGCCATTGGTTTGGAAGATATCCGCCCAGGTATCGTTATCGTAATCAAAGAACCCGCATCCCCAACCCATAAAGTGCCTGTTACGAGCTCCTATTGCCTGATAGAAGACATCGTTAAATGTACCGTCGCCGTTGTTGCGATAGAGATTTGATGTGTCATCAATAAAATTGGTTTTGAAGATATCAAGAAGTCCGTCGTGGTTGAAATCTCCTGCCGACACCCCCATGCCTGCCTCCTCAAATCCATTATTACTGACCGCAACGCCAGCTTCCAAGCCAACCTCCTGAAACGTACCGTCCTTGTTGTTGCGGTAATACAAGCTAGGTGTGGAATCGCAGGCGACGTAAATGTCCGGCCATCCGCAGTTCCGGAAGTCCGCCGTTAGCACAGAAAATCCGTAGCCACGATTTCCTTCGGTTATTCCTGCCCGGTCACTCACGTCTGTAAAAGTACCATCACGATTGTTATGGAAAAGACGATTGCGGGACAAGGGCAGGCCCTTCGGACCACAAAACACTGGAATCCCCATCCATCGGCAATTTGGATCTGACCCCAAGGGCGGCGTGTCGTGAATGCTAAAATCCGCATAATTGCTCACAAACAGGTCTAACCATCCATCACGGTCGTAGTCCACAAACGCGCATCCCGTGCTATAGTTCCGCTCGTCTTTCGTGGTTATTCCAGCATAATCAGTAACATCGGTAAAACTCTGCCCGCGATTGTTGTGGTACAAAATGTTCTTGCCGTAGTAAGTTACGAACAGGTCGAGCCACCCATCGTTGTCGTAGTCGCCCACGCAAACACCCTGCCCCCATCCTGCGTGAACCAAACCGACCTTTTGCGTCACGTCGGTAAACGTTCCGTTCCCGTTGTTCCGATAAAGATGATTTGTTGGCTCGTCTCCGGGCGGAAAGCCTTCCAATCGGCTACCGTTCACCATGAAGATATCCGCGTACCCATCGTTGTTGTAATCGAAGAAGGCTATACCGCTGCCTGTGCTCTCGATGATGTATTGCTTGGTTCGCTCTCCTCCATTGATATTCGTTGCGGTTAATCCCGCCGATTGTGCAACGTCTACAAATGCAACTTCGCTGGTGGTGATTGCCTTCGACGCTGGCAGTATAAGAGACCCGACGGCGGTGAGGAAAGTTCTGCGAGAAAAACAAAACATAAACTCACCCAACCCGCGCCTTCGCCACCGTCTCGGGCTTGAGCGGACCTGGATTACTCAGTCCTTAAGTAATCGCCCATTTGATGGGACGCCGGTTTAGCCTCCGATAATTTTTGTCAAATTCGTGCACTTCGATAAATTGATTTGGAGCCACATCGTGGAAAACCTGACGCGTCCTACTTGTGGGCCACCAAACCTCAAGGGTTTCGATAATCGACGCTTGACCAATACCAATATGCTGTTGGAGAGGCGAGGCTCCGAAAGATCCGCCTGAATTTACATCGCGGTAGACTGACCGGCGATCGCGTCGTTCGTTAGTCAGTACGAGCTTAATCCGTGCGCCCACCGCCGCGCGGTTTGTTTTCCGGCCGACGAGTTTGACGTTAATCCAGTTGTTGCTGTTGCCGGCCCCGCGGAAAAGCGCACAATAATATCGATCACCCGGAGTTGCTCCACCAATGTTTTCGTAAATGCAGGGGATTCCCGTATTGAAGATGTCACCGATAGCCACACCATGGCCTTTTTGGAGAGATCCAGTTCGAGAAGATGCAGTGACGTCGACAAAGGATTTTCCACCGCGATTTTTAAACAATACGTTCGGCACCATGCTGGCGTAAGAGGGATCGCCTGTCCCTAAGTAAAAATCCAGAAAGCCATCGTTATCCAGGTCGCCAAAGTTCGCACCCATCGGCATGAAAACCCGCGCCAATCCTGCTTCAGCCGTGGCATCTTGAAAACCCTTCCCGCCCATATTCCTATAAAGCTTCAGAGTTTCTCCCTTGACAGGCATACCAAGGTAGGACCGTAACACCTCAGAAACTGAATGGATGAAGCTGCTGACAAAAATGTCGAGCCAGCCATCGTTGTTGTAATCAAAGAACCAAGTTGGAAAACTGAAAAGAGGCATTTCCACGCCAAACTGTTTGGCAACATCCGCAAAGGTTCCGTCGCGACGGTTTTGATACAGGAAGTTTTCGCTTCCGTAATTGGAGACGTAGAGATCCGGAAACCCATCATTGTTAAAATCACCGGCTGTAACTCCTTTCGTAAATGCGATACGGTTCACTCCGGCAAGATGGGCGATATCTGTAAATGTGCCGTCGCCGTTGTTATGGAAGAGCTGACTAGGGCTGTATTCATTGCCGACAAATAGATCCAGGAGCCCATCGTTGTCAAAGTCGAACCAAACTGCGGTGCCCGATGACGTCGCAGGAAACGCCAACCCTGCTTCATATGTAACGTCAGTAAAGGTTCCGTTGCCATTATTCCTCAGCAGCGAATGCCGCATGGGGCTTTCCCACGCCCCCCGAAGAATGTAGAGATCCAACCAGCCGTCGTTGTTGTAATCGGTTTGCATTAAATTGAGTCCACCAAGCTGACTCGAGAGACCTGCTTCTTCGGTTCGATCCGAAAAAGTCCCATCCCCACCGTTGTGGAAATATCTCAGCGGGGCGCAAGGATCCCAACTCGAGACAATGAGGTCCAAAAAACCATCATTATCAAAATCATCCATCACCACGCTGCCCGACATCCCAAATTTATCGATTCCAAGCATGGGAGCAACATCCTCAAACCGTCCCATCTTAGGCTCCGAACCGAAAGGAGCGAGCGGAATAAGGTGCTTCGAGGGGACTGCGTGGGGGTATTTGCCCACGGCCATACAGGCAAGATTCAGGAGCCATTTTTGTTCGAGCCCATCCGGATCTAATT
>DATGIO010000207.1:0-12678 GCA_035295685.1 Candidatus Angelobacter sp. | reverse complement strand
CGCGGATTCATGTATGCCGGAGCGAGCCGCGTGATGGCAAGCTTGTGGAGCGTCTCTGACAAAGCCACAGCGGAACTGATGTCGCGGTTCTACAAAGCCATGGAACAAGATGGTTTGCGCCCCCCAGCGGCTCTGCGCCGTGCGCAAGCGGAGATGCAGCGGCAGCCACGCTGGAGGTCTCCCTTCTACTGGGCGGGCTTCCAGCTTCAGGGTGAGTGGCGCTAAGGCTCACCTTTCCGGAATGGTAAACTGATGCTCTCGCTCCAAACATCAATGTCGGTCCTCTATTTTATGCCTTGTCAAATAGGCATTTATTCACCGCGTTCGATGGCTTTTGGCGTTACTCGCAATCTCAACGCTTGTCCCCATAGGATTAGCTCTTGGATGAGGACCGCCAAAACCGTTTCCAAAATTGAAAGGTTGTCATCGAAAGCGTTGACAACAATTGGTTATGAAGTATTTCCGACCTAATACGTTCCTTGCACTTCTACTGGGTACGACACTCTGCGCTTTTGCTCAGGCATCGAAGCATTCCACCGATCCAGAGAATGTCCCGCCCAAAGGCGTGGTCGTAGAATCTGTGACGCGTCCCCAAGCTCGAGAGACAGGTATTCGAGCTGGAGACATCCTGCTTAGGTGGTCGCGCTCTGAGGACCATGGAGATATCCAGTCTCCGTTTGAATGGTTTCGTGTCACTTACGAACAGACGCCGAAGGGTAAGGTTAGGGTCGAAGGCCTCAGAGGAAGGAAGCCAAAGAGCTGGTTGGTTGGATCAGATGACTGGGGTATTGAGACGCGTCCGAATCTTGCTGGAACATGGTTATCGATCTACCAAGAAGGACAGAGATTCGCTAAACAAGGTGCAGCCGCTCAAGCATTGGATCGGTGGCGAGCAGCGGCAGCAATCGCAAGGGTCGAGGGTATTCACTGGCTTGAGTGTTGGTTGCTGAGTAAAATCGCAGCCTCGCTTGCAAGAGCCGGCAGGCGAGATGAGGCCGATGCGGAATACAGGACAGCGATTGATCTCTCAGACGGTGTGATCCGGGCAGAATTACTGTTAGAACAGGGCCGTTACTCTCGAGATCAGCTTGCACGCCAAGTGTATTACGCGCAAGCCAGAGAAGAGTGGCAAAAAGTCGATCCGAACGGCATGATGGTTGCGAACACGCTCCTCTCGATGGGGGAAGCTGCCTTGGCACGCGGTGATTTTGATAAGGCGGAGCAGAATCTTGAACAGGGTTTATCGATTACCAAGGCAATTGCGCCTGAGAGTGCTCAAACGCGTAGTGCGCTGGGCAACCTAGGATACATAGCCCACATTCGAGGGAATCTCATCCAGGCTGAACAATATTACCTGGAACAACTGGTGCTCGAGAGAAAGTCGCTATCGCGAACTACGGGGCAGTCGATAGCGCTGATGAATTTAGGTGTGGTTGCCTATAATCGTGGCGACTGGGCAAAGGCCGAAAGATATCATTACAAGGCGCTGCAAATCGCCCAGGCGTTGAATTCTGGGAGCATCGTAACTAGTGCGATTCTCAGCAGCATCGGAGATTGTCGTCTTAAGCAGGGCGATCTGGCAGCTGCGGAACAATATCAAAAACGGGCCCTTGCAATCCGAAAAAAAATCAATTACCTCAGCTTTGATTTAGCCGAAATCTATGTCGGTCTGGGGAACATTGCTGAACATAGGAGGAACTTTGGTCTAGCTGAGGCATATGATCGCCAAGCATTGGCGGTCGCTGAGAAGCTAGTTCCGCCACCTGCGCCTGATATGGCAAGGATTATGGTCCACTTGGGAAGTGCTGTCGGTAAACGTGGCGACCTCAAGAGCGCTGAGGGGTATTATCGGCAGGCCTTGGGCATGATGGAGAAATTGATGCCTGAGAGCTTTTTTAATATCGATGCGCTGACTGGTCTTGTTGGTGTTTTACTTCAACAGGGACGTCGGGACGAAGCTTTAGCGACTCTTCTAGACGTAATTGGCAAAGTTGAAACCCCGGATCATTTGGGAATCAGCAATGAAGGTCGTTCACTTCACCGAGCCCAATATGAACGGTTCTATCAACTCTATTCGGCTCTAATGCTGGAACGAGGTGAGCTTCAATCAGCTCTATCGATTGTCGAAAGATCGCGCGCTCGCACATTCATTGAGATGCTGGCGCAATCGCATATCAATACTGGGCAGGGGCTTTCATCGGAACTCCTCGAACGTGACCGTCGCTTGCAGGAGGCTTTGAACGCCAAATGGCAATATCGGGTCCGGCTTTTGAGCGGCAAGCATACAGATGAGCAATTAGCCGTCTTGGATCAAGAAATCTCAAGGCTGCGTGAGCAATATGACGAGCTAGAAGCGGAGATGGAAGCCAATGGCCCCGCTCGTGCTCAGGCTCAGCCGCTGTCAGCGGGTGAAATTCAGCAGTTGCTCGATCCTGAAACCGTGCTGATTGAATATTCTTTAGGTGAGGAGAAGAGCCATGTCTTTGCGGTGACCGGCGACTCGATTGCAGTTTTTACGCTACCAAAGCGAAGTGAGATTGAACTTGTTGCTCGCCGTGTCTACGATCTGGTGACGGCACGTGCGCGGAGGAAGAATGAGACGGAACAACAGCGGGAAGCGCGCTTTGCGGGCACTGAGATTTTCCTGGCAAGGGCTGCCTCTGACCTTAGCCGGATGGTCTTGAATCCCCTGGCTTCGCTCCTATCCGGTAAGAAGCTCCTGATCGTGAGCGATGGCGCGTTGCAGTATATCCCCTTTGCCGCCCTGCCCGATCCCAATCATCCAAAGCAACTCCTGCTGGCCAGTCACGAAATTGTAAGTCTTCCTTCGGCGTCGGTAGTCGCCGAGCTTCGCCGGCAGGAAGAAAACCGCGCCCGGCCTCCGAATGAGATTGCTGTTCTTGCCGATCCCGTCTTTGATTCCTCCGATTCTCGACTAACGCATGCGGCAGACATCGTTCACAACACCTCAACCCGCCCCTCCGCTTCCAACCGGCAATTTCCACTCTCGCATTCCAGCGCACTTCCGCGCACATCGGAGGCACTGCCAGAATCGCAATTGGAATCGATGGACCGTCTTAGCCGTTCCGCCGCGGACCTTGGCCGCTCGCGACGCGATGCCGATTTCTATCTGAAGCGCTTGATCTATACGCGCCTGGAAGCAAAGAGCATTATGGCCGTGACCCCTGCCGGAAAGGGCAAACAGGCGCTCGACTTTCAGGCGAGCCGGACTCTGGCAATGAGTCCTGAGCTGTCCCAATATCGCATCGTCCATTTCGCCACGCACGGACTGGTCGACAACAAGCATCCGGAGCTTTCAGGGTTAGTGCTCTCGCTTGTAGATCGGCATGGCCGGCCAAAAGATGGATTCCTGGATCTGCAGGACATCTACAACATGAAATTGCCAGTCGACCTAGTCGTGCTGAGTGCTTGCGATACCGGACTGGGTGAGGAACTCAGCGGAGAGGGCCTGATTGGGCTGACACGCGGATTCATGTATGCCGGGGCGACCCGCGTGATGGCAAGCTTGTGGAGCGTCTCGGACAAGGCTACAGCCGAACTGATGTCGCGGTTCTACAAAGCCATGGAACAAGACGGCCTGCGTCCTCCGGCGGCTCTGCGCCGCGCCCAGGAGGAAATGCAGCGGCAGCCGCGCTGGCGGTCTTCCTTCTACTGGGCGGGTTTCCAGCTTCAAGGTGAGTGGCGTTAATCCTACTTAGCGCTTCCTTGCCCTACCAAATTTTCCGAAAAAAAGTCCCCTTGACTCCCCCGAAATTGGTAGGCTGAAGGTACTCGATTTCAGTGCATTTATGGCCGATTGGCGTGGGCTCTCTCAGCCCGTGCCGGATTCGGCTTGCGTTTGGATCGATCCGGCGGCTCGGCTACTGACCTCGTTCAGGTAACTCATGCTCACTCGCTATCTTTTCGACTGCTTGATTCCTGGTGGCTTCACGGTTTCTATCGCTCAGGCTTCGCTTCTTGCGCTACTGGCGGGCATTGCCTTGTTTTGGAAGTTTTTCCAGGAACCGTATCCTCGGCTCGCCATTTCGGGCGCGCAATGGTTCAACGGGCCCGTTCTTCGAGCAACGACTGGGTATAAGCTGCGTACCGGAGCCGGTCGCGCGCAGCCGGTCCAACCGGCGCAATTGTCAGCTCAAATTAATCCTCTGGAGTACACTTCCGGTGGTTGCGAGGATGGAGTTAGCCCGGACGCGATTCAAAGGGGCTTTCAGCTTGCCTTTTTCCTCGTACCCAATCGCCAAGCAGCGCTCGAGATTCTCGCCAGCGCCATGATGAAACATCACGAACAGTGGAATCGTGAGCAGAAGCGAAATTATTGGCGCGACAAGAAGTTGAAGAGAAGCATTCGCCGTATTGCCCGCGATCGGCTCGACACCCTGCAATGGTTAATTTGCTTTGAGGCGGAAGAACACGAAAAGCGCCACGAAGAGACGAGTGGGCCATCTGTCGAAGATTTGGTGGTTCGCTATATCAAAACTCTCGTGCAAAGCACCACCGTCCGCTCCTCCATGTATGTGGCTGTGGGAGTCCAGCGCCTGCTTTACGGCTATAGTACGCCGGAGACACAAAAGGCTTATGAATGGCTAACCAATTCCTATCCAGGGGACGAGAAATACCGGCGTGTGAAGGCGGCCATCATGGATGAGCTTGAAACACGCTTTCATGTCTTTCTCAGGACCTTCACCAAGCCCAACGGCGAACGAAAGTTCGAAATATCCGATGGGCAGAGTCAATGGGCTGGGTTGGTAGATCGGAGCCTTCAGCTCCTGATCCCCTGGAGCACCCTCCGGCCCTGCTCCCAAACAGACAATCTTGCTGCGGCTCTATCCTCCGATGGAGGCAGATCGGCAGACCCAGACCGGGTAGAAATACGTCGCTGCCATGTATTCATCGATCCAACTTGTTTTTCCGATCTTGTTCGGACGCTTGGATTGGAGGATCCCGGCACGCGCCTGGCTCTTCCCGCTTTCTTTTTAAATAGCAGCGGGAATGGAGGCAATCCCGGTTCCTCCCGGGAAGCTCATGAACTCACCGACGTTGAACGAAAAGGCCTTCTTAGCGGTATTGCCGGCAGCGAAGCTGAAAGGCGTCGCACGTCGCCCAGATTGATAAAGATTTTTGCAGACCGCAAGCTTTGTGCGCAGTGCGAGCTGAGCCTCTCCGCGCCGGCAAAAGTAGAGTGCCGGATTTACGAGGGCGTCCACTTGATCGAGATTTACACTCAGGCTGAGGATCGGGATGTTTTTCTTACTTCTCACTTTGTTGCGTATACGCACGAAGACAAGCTAGCCGAAGATGCGATTTCTTTATGTGTTGGCAAGGATCTTGAGCTACGGCTGAAGATTTTGCCCTTCGCAAGCGAGGGAGATGCTCCAGGCTTGGCGACTCTTTTGCTGGACTGTAGGCGAAGCTCCCTGTTTGCACGTCTCAGAGAGAGACTTGCCTTGCCTGCTCTTACGCTATGGCGCAGCGTATTGCCAAAAGTTGCACTTGCGATGGGACTGCTTGCCTTGGGTTGGGTGCTGGCCCGCGTTCATTATCGCCTTGAGGTCGAGCGAGCGAAGGAAAGTCTGGCGAGTGAAAGGACTTCGGTTGCTGCCTTACAAAAGCGCCTTGATGCTTCGCGGCCAGCGCCAGAAGTCGATGTCTATCGGCTGACTCCCAATGATTGGGGCGCCGGCAAGGTTCGTGGGGCTGGAGGCCCCTCGGAACCCACAGTCCCGATTTCGGAGCACTCCTCGGTCATTACCCTGGAACTTCAAGCCGGAAAGGCCAAAGATGCCTTTAGCGTCGATCTCAAACCTTTGCTTGAAGGCCAGGAAATACTTCGAGCAAGGAATCTCCCTGTTACGAGTACAGACACCGGCAATGTGATTCAGCTGACCGTGCCGGTATCTATATTGCGGCCCGGAGAATATTATGTTGTCCATGCGAAATCGGTTGGCAAACCATACCGCACGTTGGAATTTGAATTCAAGGTGATGCGCCGCTAAAGCACTCCAAGATTAAAAAAAAGATTCAAAGAAAGGTTGACTGAACCTCGATATTGGCAGCTACTTGTAGCGTGGAAGAGTTCGAACTCCTTACTTCAACGACTCCGCAGCCAGGTCTCCCATCCTGTTCCCAGCTCTGAACCATCTCTTCATGCCCGGAAGCGGCCGCCTTCAACGGCGCAGTACTTTCCAGCCTAAAGATTTTGCCGAAGCGTAACAAGTAGGCGCAACGTCAGTATTATGATGCCGTTCTCTCCTTGACAATCTAGGAGTGTCGGTCTATGCTCTCCTAGATAATCTAGGAGAAACGATGAGCAACCCGCTCGACCTTCTGCAGGGCACCTTGGATATGTTGATCCTTAAAGCCATCTCTCTCGGTCCACTACATGGCTATGGAGTCCTGTTGCGTATCGAGCAAATTTCGGGAAAACAGCTTGAGGTGCAGCGCTGTATCGTCTCGAACATTAGGGCTGGATCGCCAGCGAGTGGGGCGAATCGGAGAGCAAGCGCAAAGCCAAGTTTTACCGGCTCTCGGCCGCCGGGAAGCGGCGCTTGCAGGTGGAAGCGGATAAATGGAACCGCATGGCCGACGTGATCGCAAACATTCTGCGCACCACACCGGAGGAGATATGAGCATTGTGGCCCGGCTTCGTTCCTGGACACGAGCGACCCTGTGGCGTCCACACCTGGAAAACGGCATGGACGCGGAGTTCCGTTTTCACATGGAAGTCTATGTCGAAGACTTGGTGCGTAACGGGATGCCTTTGCAGGAAGCCATGCGGCAGGCCCGGCTGGAGTTTGGCGGCATAGAGACCCACAAAGACGAGATACGAGAATCTCTGGGGCTGCGGTTGTGGGACGAGTTTTGGTCGGACCTGCGTTTCGGCTGGCGGATGCTGCGAAAGAGCCCGGCCTTTGCGGCGGTGGCCATTGCTTCTATGGCGCTCGGAATCGGCGCCAATACCATGATCTTTACCGTTACGAAACAGGTCATCCTCGACAAGCTGGCAGTGCCTCATGCCGAGCAGCTGCGTCTCTTCTCGTGGGTTGCGGGCAAAAATGCGGTTGTCCATTCACTGTGGGGAGATTTCTACCCCGCGCCAGGTGGGCAAGTCGGCAGCACTTCTTTCTCGTATCCGGCCTATCAGGAACTGCAGCGCCAGAACAAGGCGATGGGAGATCTATTCGCGTTCAAGCATCTCAGCCGGTTGACGGCAACCATTGATGGCCGCGCGGAAGTGGTCACTGGGGAGCTTGTCTCCGGCAACTACTATCAGGAACTCGAGGTCACGGGCGTTCAGGGTCGGCCCATTGTCCCCACTGACGACAGCGGTGCGGGCATGGGGCCCGTGGCCGTCATCAGTGACGCCTTCTGGACTCGCAGTTTCGGACGCTCTCCCGAGGCGATCGGAAAGATGATCCAGCTTAATTTGGCCTCAATCACCATCGTTGGAATCAATCCACCGGGCTTTACGGGAGCAACAAGCGTCCAAGAAACGCCCGACGTATTTTTGCCGTTCAGCATGCAACCGATTCTTCTGCCCAAACGGCAAGGTTCGCTTCTCACCGACTCGAACTATTGGTGGGTCCAGATCATGGGCCGGCTCAAGCCCGGCTCTTCTCAGGAATCCGCTCGGGTTGCGCTGGATCTGGCCCTCGACCATGCGGTACGAACAACCATGGTCGTTGGGAAGGATGCGGGCATGCCACACCTGGGCCTGGAACAAGGTAGCCGCGGTCTCAACCATGCAGCCCAAGAATTTGCCCAGCCAATCTACGTACTCACTGCCGTGGTCGGTTTCGTCCTTTTGCTCGCTTGCGCGAACCTCGCCAACCTGTTGTTGGCCCGCGCCACGGTGCGCCAGCGCGAGATGAGCATACGTCTTGCTCTCGGCGCGGGCAGCGCGCGAATTCTCCGCCAGGTGCTCACGGAAAGCCTGCTGCTGGCGATACTGAGCGGTATTGCCGGCTTCCTTCTCGGATATCTCGGGCGCACGGCCATACCTCGTCTCCTGTCGACTTCCTGGCAACCCACTCCGTTCAACAGCCCCTTCGATTGGCGAGTCTTTGCGTTTACCGCGGCGGTGTCCCTGTTTTCCGGCTTGCTCTTTGGGCTCGCTCCGGCCTGGCAGGCGATCCGCACGAACGTGAACTCGGGCCTTAAGGAAACGTCACAGACGTCAACCGTGCGTAGAAGAGGGTTCACCGGCAAGGCGATCGTCGTTTTTCAGGTCTCCCTCTCTGTCCTTCTTGTAGCTGGAGCGGGCTTGTTTATCCGCACTCTCATCAATCTCGGTTCGACCAGCCCAGGCTTCAGTCCACAAGGGATCCTACTGTTTGCCATTGAGCCAACCAAGTCCAGATATCCAGCTCCCAAGGATATTGCCTTGCACGCGCAACTGGAAGAACAACTTGCCTCGGTTCCAGGTGTCGAATCGGTCGCTCTTTCCAGCGAGCCGCTACTAGCCCACAGCATGAGCAACGACTCGTTTATTCCCGACGACCAACCAAAGCATCCCGAGAAAAAGCAGTCAGCCTATACCAACGTGGTTGGCGAGCATTTCCTTACAACCATGGGGATACCCCTTCTCTACGGGCGCGGCTTCGGGCCGCACGATACGGCAACGGCGCCAAAGGTAGCCATCATCAACCGGCAACTGGCAAAAGAGTTCTACTCCGGTGCCAATCCAATTGGTAGATCGTTTAACACCGGCGATGAGCACTTTCAGATTATTGGAATCTGCGAAGATGCAAGATACACCGATCTCCGCCATGATCCGCCCGCAACCTTCTATATGCTCTATCGGCAACAGAAAGACACCGAGGGAAGCATGACCTACGAGATTCGCACCACAGCCAACCCGGCAAGTCTCGTTTCGGCTCTGCGGCACGCAGTCCAGTCGGTTGACAAGGATCTGCCTCTTATCGACATGCGAACCCAGGTCGAGCAGATCGAAGCCACCATGGCGCAGGAACGCATTTTCGCGGCACTTACCGGTGGATTTGGCTTGCTCGCGCTAGTGCTGGCTTGCATCGGCATCTACGGCATCATGGCCTACACGGTTGCTCACCGTACGAATGAATTTGGGGTCCGGACAGCGCTTGGCGCACAGTCCGCCCAGGTGCTCGCGATGGTCCTTCGTGAAGGCTTTCTGTTGGTATCTATCGGGATTTTCACCGGGCTGGCCGCCGCCATGCTCTTGACGCGCTATCTTCGCACGATGCTCTATGGGCTTAAGCCAACAGACCCGCCGACGTTGATTCTTACGGCACTGCTGTTGTTGGGGACCGCCCTGGCCGCGAGCTGGGGGCCGGCCAGAAAGGCTTCACGCGTGGACCCGATGACGGCGCTCCGGCACGAATAGCAGGCAGGAAAACCTCAGCGCGACCACTGTACGCGCTAAGGTGATTCGCTACGAATTGAGGCTCTTCTTGTTGGCGACCTGCCGTTTTAGGAATCCAATCGTCGCGCAAATTTTCGTCAAAAAGAAGCTGAAATGCGAAATACGGCGCGAAGAACATGCAACTGGATATGGCAACGCCCGTGATACCACAAGATTCAATACAAGTTGAACTGGACCTCGATATTGGCGGCCACGGTCACCAGGGTTCCATCACTGGCCTTTGCCGGAGCAAACTTCCACAACTTCACCTTCTCCAGCGCCTTTTCATCCAAGCCCATGCCCAGCGACCGCGCGATCTTTGCGTTGTGGATCCGGCCATCCGTTCCAATCACCACATCGAGCAGTACGCTTCCCTGATATTTGCTCCTTCGGGCTTCGTCGGAAAACTCGGGATCGGGAGCATAGAGCAATTTAGGTGGAGTCACAGCAGCACGTTGCCGACTACCGCCTGGGCCAGGTCCATCTTGATCGCCCACACCGCAACATCCGTGGGTGCCAATACCGCCAGGGCCGCCTGTACCGTTTGAGAGCGTCCGGAGATTCGACAAGGGATCTCCCACCTGGGCGATTTCCGGCGCTGTGACTGCATCGACAACGGTTTGTGCCACAGTGATACGGCTTTTCTGTGGCGGAAGCACGGTTGGTGGAACGATCTGTAGGCGGCTTGCCTTTGGCGGCGATCCTTTCGAGGGCAAGAGGTGGCCGGTGCTTCCTCCGCCTCCCCGGTTGCCGAAATAGAACCGCTCATTTGAGAGAGGAGTTGGAGGAAGTACCGGCGCTTTCACGATCTTGGGACCGTATGTTTCCATTCGGGCCGCCAGTAGCAAAAGAAGCACCCCGGATAGATGTGCGGCAAGAGAGAGCAAATAGCTTTTGGAATAGACTCGGTCGCCGCTTTCGCGGCCTCCAAGAATGCCCCCTTCGGGATGGTTTTGAGCAGGTGTAAAAGCTGGACTGCCAGTGCTGCCGGAACGGTCTATCCCTCTCTGTGTCGGCATCGGCACAGTCTCCTCCCTTGCAGTCATTCCGTATGGGTATACGTCGGAAGAACGTGCCATCCAGCTTTCCTTGCACAAAATATTTTTGGTCTTTGCTGTGCGGCTGCTATGGTGCAATGGTAGGTCAACCCGATGCACAGGCTCCTCTTACAAACCGGCCATCGTCCTATTCCCATGCCCTCCGGTCCATGGATCATGAAACAGAACTGGCATGACCTGCTCTTCGCCCATTGGGAGGTCTCGCCCCAACAGTTGCGTCCCTTGGTTCCAATGCCGCTTGAATTGGATTTCTTCGAGGGAAGGGCCTACGTTGCGGTAGCGCCGTTTCATATGAGCGGGATTCGGGCGCGCTTCCTCCCGCCCGTGCCGGGAACCAGCCGTTTTCCCGAATTGAACGTCCGCACCTACGTGCATTACAAGGGCATTTCCGGCGTCTATTTTTTTAGCTTAGACGCTGCCAACCGGCCCGCCGTTTGGGGCGCGCGGACGGCGTACAACCTCCCGTATTTCTATGCCGAAATGAGTTCCCAACAGGCGGAGAATGGCATTGTCTATAGGAGCAAAAGGCTCGATGGTCCTTATCGCGCCGAGTTTCGCGGACGCTATTGGCCGGTGTCTGATCCAGTCCGTAGGCTGCCAGGTTCTTTGGAGCACTTCCTCACCGAGCGCTACTGCCTTTACGCATTCCGTGGACGGCAATTGCGCAGGGCTTCAATCCATCATCTGCCCTGGCCTCTTCAGGACGCTGCCGCTGAAATTGATCTGAACACCATGGCGGAAGCTGCGGGAATTACGCTCCCCGCAAGCAAGCCTCTCCTGCACTTTTCACGGTTCTTGGAAGTGTTGATCTGGCCGCCGTCCGCTTGCTAGGAAACCTACCTACCGAAGGGCCTCTTCCACCTCATTCAACCAGTCCGGACGCTTGAGCACCTCGCGAGGCTTCGGGCCATCGGCAGCGCCGACAATTCCGTCGCGCTCCATCATGTCGATAAGATGGGCAGCCCGTCCGTAGCCGATGCGCAGCCTTCGCTGCAGCAGGGAAGTAGAGGCCTTGCCGAATTCCAGCACCAGCCGGACGGCATCCTGGTAAAGCTCATCGTTATCTTCGTCCCCAGATGCACCCTCTCCGGCTCCAGCTTCGTTATTCTTTTCGTCTTTGGGTGCTTCCAGGAACTTCTGCTCGTACTGCGCCTGGCCTTGCGCATGCCAGAATTCCACGGCCGCGTGAATCTCTTTCTCCGTGACATAGGGTGCGTGAACGCGCTGCACCCGCGCTGAGCCGGAGGGTAGATAAAGCATGTCGCCTTTACCGAGAAGCGATTCCGCTCCATTGCAGTCAAGAATGGTTCGCGAATCGATCTTGGTGGCCACGCGGAAGGAAATGCGCGACGGAAAGTTCGCCTTGATGAGTCCGGTGATTACATCCACCGAGGGCCGCTGTGTCGCGAGAATCAGGTGAATGCCGACCGCGCGTGCCATCTGGGCCAGCCGTGTAATGGACTCCTCCACATTCGACTGGTCGAGCATCATCAGATCGGCTAACTCATCGATGATGATCACGATGTTCGGAAGCGGCTTATGTTCTTCTTCGCCCGATTCTTCAAACAGGCTCGGCGTAGTGTTTTCTTCCACCACCCGGTTATATTGATCTAGATTGCGCACACCTTTCTGCGCCAGCACCTTCAGTCGGCGCTCCATTTCGCGCACGGCGTTCCGCAAAGCGTTTGCCGCTAGCTTGGGCTCGGTGATGATTGGCACATACAAGTGCGGAATGCCCTCATACACTCCGAGTTCCAGCCGCTTGGGGTCTACCAGGATCAGCCGCACATGGTCCGGTGTGGCCTTATAAAGGATGGACATGATCATAGCGTTGATTGCCACGCTCTTGCCCGATCCGGTGGAACCGGCAATCAGCAAGTGGGGCATCGCTGCCAGGTCGGCCGTAATGATCCGCCCGTTGATGTCTTTGCCCAAGGCCATCGTTAGCTTGGATTTGGTGTCGGTGAATTCCTGCGCCTCCACGATCTCCCGCAGCCAAATTGTCTCGCGCTTGTGGTTCGGCACCTGAATGCCGACCGTGGATTTTCCCGCCATGCGTTCAATCAGGATGCTTTCGGCGCGCATCGCCAGGCAGAGATCGTCGCAAAGGCTTGTAACCCGGCTGTATTTGACTCCGGCCTCCGGTTTGAACTCGTAGGTGGTAACCACCGGTCCGGGATTGATCTGGCTGATTGTTCCGTGAACGTCGAACTCGGCGCACTT
>DATGIO010000206.1:0-5441 GCA_035295685.1 Candidatus Angelobacter sp. | reverse complement strand
TAATGCACCATTCCCAACAACGGCCTTGACATGGCGCAGTCCAACACTACCTTACCCCAAGTGCATATTTTCATCCCTCGTTGTGACCGGGCACGGTCATGGCCAACTATTGTCAATCGTCCCTTCGGGACTCTATTCCTGCCTCCAAAAAGCGCGATCAAATGTAGAAACTTCAGAGCAGGGATCAATCCCTGACCTTCCACGGTTGTGCCACGCCACCTTTCGTCATGCAAATGTAAAAACGAACCTATTTTCGAGCTATAGCTTGCCAAATAACGTCTTTGCCTTGTCGGCCTTCTTCGGCGGAAAAACCGAGCAGTGATCTTGATTCGTGCCTACGCATATGCTGAAACAGTTTAGCCGCCTGCCGCGGCTACCGATTTCTTCCTCTCGCCACGTCCTAAAATGCCGCCGACCGATAGCCAGCCGGTGACGTTGGCTACAGTACGGAACATATCGGGGATGGTGTCTACGGCCAGCAGGATGCCGACCCCGGCAACTGGAATATTCGCGGATGCCAGCACGGGAGCCATCACAATGATGGATCCTCCGGGCACGCCTGGAATGGTCAGGCTCGTGGCGATCACAGCGGCGAGCACTGTGGCCAACTGCGCCGGTCCGAGCGTCACACCGTATAGTTTTGCCAGGAACAAGACCCCGATCATTTGCGCCATGGGCGCGCCCGCCCGAAAAATGGAAGCGGCGATCGGCAGAAAGAAATTTTGAACGTCTTCGGGCACATCGAGACCTGAGCGCAGCCCTTCATAGGCCGCGGGGAGAGAAGCCAGAGAGGAACGAGAGGTAAAAGCTACCGCCTGAGCCGCGAACGCCGCGCGCAAGAAACGAGAGAGCGAGACGCGTCCCAAGACGATGGGGGCCGGATACAAGATAAGCAGCGTGAAGACACTGCACGCCAATGCATAGGTCCCGATGTAGTAGCCGAGCGCGCCAAACGCGGCAATTCCCATGCGGGCCGCCAAGGGGACAGCGAGAGCGAACACGCCAATCGGCGCAAACTTTACTACAAAACCCACGAAGGCGAGTAAGGCGTCCCCAACTCCCTGAAAGAACTGGACTACCGCTACGCGGCGCTGGGCCTCCACCTGGGTTAGAGCCAGGCCGAAGGCGATGGAAGCAACAATGAGCGGCAACAGAGCGCCATCGGCCGCAGCCTTGAATACATTCACCGGCACCAGGTCAACCAGCCACTGCCCAATCGAAGGATAGGAGGCCGGAGCCGTTTGGGGAGCGGCCGCACTCTTCGTAAGCGAAGCAACAATATTTTGATCCGTGTGGAGGAAGGAAAGAAGCGGCAAGCCGACGGCAATGCCGAATAGTCCCGACGCTAGCAACACGATAAAAATGAGCGCCAGTGACCGCCTGCCCAACGAACCCATTGCGGCTGCGCGCGCGGAAGCTGTCCCGGCAATGATGCCGGAGACGACCAGTGGAATTACCGCCATACGGATGGCATTCACGAAAATCGTTCCAATCGGCTCGATCCAGGCGGGGATGTGGGCGAGCCAAGGAGAGTGGCTTGAGGAAATGGCCAGCCCCAGTAGCAGACCGACGATGAGTCCAATGACGACGCGAAAGACCAGAGACATGCGACATACTATAGCCGTTTTCCGCTTACGGCATTCATGTCACGCCACAACTAAACCAAAACAAAACATCCCCGGCCCTATTAAGAGGACCGAGGGTGTGTGAGGTGAGAGTTACCCTATTTGTCTTCTCTGAAAGTATCGAAGATGTACCACCCAAACAATAGCAAACGGGTCCATGTCTTAAAACGGCGTAACTCGGCGCAGAAAGTACTTTGTCCAGGCTGTTAAGAAAATCTATCGTCTGTTTGCTTCCACGTTCTTCGCCTTCCGCATCCCGGGCAATCGCACAAAATTTCTAATACCCTCTTTATGTGATGGGTTAGAGGTAAGCCGTAGGTAGAAAAAGCTGAGGGAGATGCCTTGGAGCACAAATGAGAACAAAAGTTCTCATGTGTGCTCCAAGACATGCAATTTATTGGGCGTGCTTGACGGGGCCATAAATGGCCCCTCTTCCACAGTTGCGCCAGCTTCATCGTCAGCCCAATTGTTGAGGAGTGGAAGGATCACGTGAACCGTGAGGACAAATGTTCGAGATGGGACAACGATCAACATTTCTTCATGCGATTGCCCTGCTCCTCACCCCATCTGCCCATCTCTCAATGAGACGAGATATTGGGTGGCTCGCTCGACGCATGAGTTCAAGCTGGTTTCTGTATCGATGATGAGTTTCGGATCGTCAATCGGCTGCCACGCATCTCGAACTCGGAGATATAGTTCCGGCGTGCGATTCCTGGCCGGGTGGCATCGCTCCGCCGCATCTTTTTCCAAACGCGCGATTGCGATTGGTTCGGAGCAGACGCACTCTAGTATCATCCACCGCACCGCCAGTTCCGAACAGTAATCAAAAACCCGCTCGCGCTGGTAGCGCTGCGAAAAAGTCCGGCCATCCATAAAAATGTACATCGACGGATTTTTTCGGAGTAGATGTGCGGCCGACTGAAGCATGATTTCCTGGCAGAAATCATCTTGCTCCCGCGAATACTCGACGTGGGCCGGGGCGAAGATCGCCGCCCGAATGATGTCCTTATCAAGCACCGCGCCCGGAAGCCGCTGCGCAAGAGACTGCGCAATCGTGCTCTTGCCCGTTCCAGGAAGACCCGCCATCATCACAATCATTTGATCGATCCCCGGTCCGGTTCACACCCGCTAGCGCGACTTACAAGTACAGACGGGCCGGAGCAAGAATCCGGAGTGTTTGCCGTAGGCAGGAAGAATACAGGCATCTAACACAGCGGAATATTCATTTTCCTGCCCTGAAAATCATCCGGTACCTTACCGTAATCAGCTCTTACGAATTCTTGCTTCGCCAAATCATCCAGCGTTTTTCTCCGTGCGTTGTTCCTTTTTGCTTTGTAAACCAGCACATCACGCACGTAGGCGCACCGATGGGTGCCGGCCATGTGAAATGGAATCTCGCCCTTTTCGAGAAGCTGAATGAAATATTGCCTAGATACACCCAAAACCTTGCTAGCCTCCGCAGTAGTAAGGGCGTGTTTGCTCTGTAGGATTGTGACTGAGTGCCCAGACTTGACATCCGCAAGCAACCGCAAGAGAAACGAGTCAATGTTGTTTGGCAGAATATCCATTCTTCCAGCCGGTCCCACCAGGTTTGCCTCGGCTTGGCGGAGCTTCTCGTAAATCAGTGCGATCTCGACTTGGTCGTTGGGAGATATTAAGGATGCAGGGGGCGATTCTATCTTCTCCTGTGACATGACGTATGCTCCTTGGCTTTCTGTCTTCGGATCCCCTTACTTTCCCTAGGACGCTTTCATGAAGACAAATTGTCATCCGTAAACGCTAGGCGAATAAAGTTGGACTTATGATAGGCCATTGGCAGTCAATTATTTATATCGCTAGGATTCTACGCGCGCATCTCATCCAAACCTCTGGTGCGTTCTCCAAAATTCGGCCCAGCCTTGCTTGGGTGGACCGCAAACAAAGATGTCCGGATGATCTTCGCTCTCTTCGTTCCGGATTCCCAACCTGTTTCCATTATGTCCGGCAACACGGCACGCCGTAAAAGCCTCATCGAGATGCCGGCCCCAACCGACAACGATCAACGTTTCCGGAGGAGGCGAGGGATATCCCCGCAGCCATCCCGAGTTCGTCAGTTGAATGGCCGGGGGCAGACCATACTCCGGTCCCAGGATCGTAATCGCGCCACCTTCACCATAGTTCCCAACCACTACTCCAAAATTCCTCTTCTGCTCCTCGGGCAGCCCATCGCGTATGCGCGCCACCTCCTGCGTCAACTCGTCCCAGCCAATCTCCTCGCGAAGATCTCCGTTGTTCTTGAGCGCGAACTCTTTTAAAGGACCGCCAGAAGCCCATGGAATAATCACGGCGGTAAAATAAGCCCCGCAAAGCGCGATCCCTGCAAACAATGCAGCCTCGAGGGTCCAACGCCATCCCCTCCGCAGTGTGGCAAACCAACGCTCACTTGCAACCGCTCCCGCGGCCAACAGCATAGGATAGGCAGCGCCAACATAATAGAAACGCGCCTTCGTTACCCAAAACACCGCCAGCGGAATCAGATACATGTAGGCCAGCATTCGATAGCGCCGCTCGCGGAGAAGAAAAATAAGGCCGGCAATCCACAAAGGCGCCGATGCCAAGTTGGTATTGATGCGGAATTGATCGCTCCAGAATCCTTCACTCCGTCCCTGCGACACATCGCGCGCATGAATGTGCTGCAGAAAGTGAAGCGAGATCAAGCCGTGCTGAAACTGCCAGATCAGGTTAGGCAGGCATAGGAGCAATGCCACCCCTACACCAATCCAGAACCACTTGCTTCGAAGAAAGCGCCGCGCTCCGGTCAATACCAAGCCGCCGACAATGCCGGCCACATAAAACGCCATCGTATATTTGGTCATCAAACCCAGACCGATGACCGCGCCAATGGGCGCCCACCATCGCGGATCGTCCGATTGCAAGAGGCGAATGACAAAGTAGGCAATCAGCACCCACCACAGATAGTCGAATGTGGAGTATTGAAATTCCGTACCCTCAAATAACGAGAGCGGCGCAAGAGCCACGGTGAGCGCCGCTGCGACCTGTGCCAGCCTTCCACCGCCAAGCTGACGTGCCATCAACCCTGTCATGAAAATGGCCGTAGCCTGCGCCAATACCGAGAACAGGCGCAATCCAGTCAAAGAATGCCCGAACAAAGCCATCCCAATGCGCTCGACAAAAGGCGTGAATGGCGGATACGCCACAAACCCCCAATCCATGTGCAAAGCATCGCTCAAGGTCTGTAATTCATCGCGGTGAAAACCGTAGCGGCTGTTGGTTGCGAGATGAATGACCGCGATACTGGCCGCGATAGCCAATATGGGCAGAACGTCACGGGGCGGGGCTTTGGATTGGGATTGGGTTTGATTCATCCGGCTATGGCCTTGCTCGATCGCTTTGCTTTGTACCTGTACCTGCACGTGCTCCTTCCGCACACATGTTACGGGTTTGAACTCGCTCTGGTTCCCAGCATTTCCCTTCCTGTTTTCGCGCGCCTTTACGCTTGCAATCAGGCCACGTGCACTTTGCTTTCAATGCAAAGGCCCGAGAAGCGAAAACTTCTCGACTCGAAAACCGGGACGGAAAAGCCGGCGATTCAACTCCTGGATGCGCCTCAGTCGTCCCTAACGGGACTTTTATTTCTATTGGTATGATTCCCACCATTAGGATTCGTCGCCTAAACGGCTCCGAACCCATGGTGGGCTCCTTCGAAAATTCAAATCAGGCCGCAGGCGTCACTGTCACGGTAAGACCGAGTTTCTGTAACCGTTTGACGAAGTATCGCTGGAGTCGGTCTTTGTTCACTTGCTCCAGATAGTCGCC
>DATGIO010000205.1:0-24839 GCA_035295685.1 Candidatus Angelobacter sp. | reverse complement strand
CAGCGGAAGAGGGTTTATGGTGATCACCTTGCTCTCGCGCAAACCCACCACATCGACCACGCTTACCCGGTTCCCGGTGCAGCTTACGATGTTTCCCGGCGATGGCGGATTTGTTGTGGGCATCAGGTTGGTGTGGTTCGTCCCGGCCGGACATCCGCCCAAGGCGGCGTAGGCGCGGGTACCATCGGAGAGCGCCACCACCGAGACTGCCGGGGCTGAGAGCGTAACATCTTTCAGCTTGGTCGGAATTACCGGTGGAGTCGCCTGGAGATTGACTCCATCCCCTTTGATAATGCTAAGGGTACTGCTTCCCGTATTCGTCACATAGACGCGTAGAAGCTTAGGATCGAAAAACGCAAAGTTTGGCGAGGTCCCTACCGGGATTGTGGCAAAATTCTGGTCCAGATTGGTGTCGATCACACTGACCGTTCCATCGCCCTGGTTCACGACATACACCTGCTCGCCATCGGCACTGATAGTCGCCCAGATGGGCTGTTTGCCCACATTGATCGTATTGATAATGGTATCGTCCAGCGCCGAGATCACTGTTACTGTGTTCGCGCCGTTATTCAGCACGTAGACCTTGTTGGCGAGCGTACTGGCCACGGCAGCCACGGGTCTCGCTCCTGCGCCAAGGTCGATCGTCTGCACCACGGCATTGTTGCTGATGCGGCTCACATTGTCGCTAGAGCTGTTGGTGATAAAGATGTCGCCCCCACCGACTCCTGCGCCTGACACGGCGCCGGTTGCATTGCTTGGAAACGTAACCACGCTAGTGGCCGTTCCAGCCTGGGATGGCGCTAACGTTGGACTGTAGAGCGTGGCGGAACCGTTGCCGTCGATGATAAAGACTCTTCCCGTCGTCTTCCCCAGAAATTGGGGATTGGCGCCTACCTGCACAACATTGACGACAGTATCGCCACCAATGTTGACATGCATGTCCGCGCTGCCTGCCACGTTCGTGGAGGGATTGTTCGAGAGAACCACTGCCTGGGAGTTTGCCGAGGGATCACCCCCGGGTGCCGGCTGAGGAATAATCGTGGGACGAAAATTCTCGCCGCAGCCTGCCAGCAACATGCAAATCATAAAAATCAGAGCCAACCACAAGGCCCACGAACGTCGAATCATGCGCTCTCCACAGTCTTTTCCGGAAGGATCATCCTAAAGTGTTGCGTGCGACTCATTGTATCGGGTAAGCGGATGCAAGCGCCAGAGGCGCTCTAGATGCATCTCCTTCCGGCTTTAGCCTTGTCCCGCTGGGCATTTCTTCCGGGGCATTCTTAGCGGGGCAACGCCATGCCGGCACACCTCTCCCCATCTCAGAACGCGAGGAAAACGGAATCTTGCATCTTTAAATTGCATCTTTTTTCGCTCACTTCTCCGACCTCAGTCAGCTTCCTCAAAAAATGAGAACGGGCAAACCCTTCCCTTGATTCGGTCTTCGGTCTGATGATCCAGTCGAATGAGCCAGTCCAATTTGCGGAACCCGGGTGTGCAGAAGGCCTTGCATGGTAGCCATTTAGGCTTTCTCGCCCGTCTCTCCCGTTGAGGTTGGCTCCTTCAGATTTGTTAGGATGCAAAGGGCGAAGAAGGAGCTTGAGGCCATGTCGTTTAGGGAGGAAAGAGTCATCCAAGGGTCACCATCCCCGGCTGACAAGTCGATTGAGCCGCCCACTGCGACCTCTCATGGCTCGGCAGGTTCTGACAAAATCGCCCAATTTTTTGCCGGTCTGTTAGGACTGATCTTTGTTGCCCTACGGTGGAGGGGCTTCTCGCATCCCGCCGGGCGTCCCTGGATTGTCCTTGGAATCACCCTATTGTTCGCCTGGCTCGCATGGATGACACGCGGCGTCGACCTTTCGGGGGCCTTTGCTGGGGCCGTTATTGCTTTCATCATGGCGAGCCGCGACCTGAGGCTGTTTGCTATTCTGCTCTTGATCTTTACCGTCACCTTGGCGGCAACTCGCGTAAAACGAAACCGGAAAATCCATCTAAAATTGGCGTCCCGAAGAGAGTCCAAAAACGGCCGTTCGGCCGCGCAGGTAATGGCGAACCTCGGTGTAGCCGGATTGCTATTGTCGCTGCCTCAATTTGACCTGTGGCTCGTTCCAGTTCTCGCTGCTCTCGCCGAACTTGCAGCGGACACCACCTCAAGCGAGATCGGAGCGGTATTGGGAGGAAGAACGCTCTTGATTACCTCCTGGCGAACGGTTACACCCGGAACGGACGGAGGCATCAGCCTTGTGGGGACGGGCGCCGCCATCTTGAGTAGCACCGTTGTAGCGATGAGCGCCTTGGCTCTCAGATTGGTTTCGCCGCGAGGGGCTGCCGTGGTCGTTGCCAGCGCGGTGCTGGGAATGATGTTCGACAGCCTGCTCGGAGCGACCCTTGAAAGACGTGGCCGGTTGAACAACAACATGGTCAACCTGCTGGGCACAGCTTCCGCGGCAACCTTGGGATGGTTGCTCTAACCACGTTCTCGGCCTGAAGCGTCCAAACTTCTAAATGCGGACGAGACCGAGAACGCGGCTCTAGCAATTCCGTCTCTACTGCTGCTGCGACAACACGCCTACCGCTATCTGGCCGTTATCTAGTTCAATGAAGACCACCTGAGAGCTGCTGGCCGCATAGAGAACGATGTGTTGTGTACCGGCGCCGGTGGTGAGCGATCCACTCGCGCGTCCGATTGAGGTGAAAGAGTATGTGCCTGTAAGGGCGAGGTTCGGCGACAACTGCCCCACATTGTTTAGGTCCGTAGTTCCCTTGATGTTGCCGTTGCCATCGGCGGTGAATTGGGAGATCAGGTCGAACGGCCCGGAGTTCACAAGCTGTCCGGTCAAATTCAAGCCAAACCGGCCATTAAGTGAAGCATTACTGAACGTTCCTGTCTGCTGGATCGCGGTGCCAGTCGCCACAATTGTAGTATCCGCATCGAGCACCAGAACGCCACCAGTTGAGGGATAGGCAATCAAGTTTCTGGCCCCGCCGGCGATTCCACCACTTACGCTAATCGAGAAGACCGCGCGTCCACCCGTAAGAGAATAAACACCTGACACGGAATTGCCCTGGCTGAAGCCGCTCGTGATGCCGTTGGCGTCTTCCACACTAGTATTGACAACGTTACCCGCACCATCGGTGTTCAATACCATGCCTTCGGCGAAGGCCCCCTGGGTGCTCGTGCCACTCTGCGTGAAAACAAATGAGCCGCTGATGGCCGCGGACTGCTGCCTGAATAAATCTCCCGCCAGGGCCGATACGTTATCCGCCTCAATCACTTTCAGATGATTGCCATCAACGATGTAGTAGATAAAGCTCCTCGTGACACCATTCGCGGTGACGGTAAGAGTGCCTCTGCCGTTTGCGGCTGGGGTCGAGAACGCCGCTCCGGCGGTAACCGCGGTGTTCAAGCTAAGAGAGCCGTTGTCGTTGTCGTCGACGACTCCGGATGAGATGTTGCCGGCGTTGTCAGTAGTGAACAGGCCTCCCGCCGCTTCCACATTGCGCGCCGCATCGACGCCGGAAATATCAAATGCGAAAGTACCCGCCAGTGAAGGCAGGTTGAAGGCGGATGAAACCTGCTGGTCGATGGTGCCGCTGGCGGTGGCGTTCTGGTCAAAGCGAATGATGAGTCCATGCTGATTGGAAAGCAGGACAAAATCGACATTGAAGTTTTGCGCGCTGGTAACAAAGGTGGCGGCAGCCCTTCCATCGGCTGCCACCGAGTAAGTGCCCGTAAGGGGCACGCTGGTTAGGAGCGAGCCTAGTCCGGGACTATTGATCTCCGCCGTCCCGGTCGTGATATTGCCGTTACCATCGGCTTGTAAACTTCCTGCCATCGTAAAAAAACCGCCGGCGTTACTTCCGGTGAATGCAAAGGCATAAGTGCCCGATAGGTTCGCATTGGTGAAATTTCCAACAGGCGGCTTGGCGATCTGGTTCGGGCTGCCGCAGCCGGCCAAAACGGTGAGAAGAGTAAGCGTGAAGAGCGAGGCCAACAAGCGATTCCGGGATGTCATATTTTTCACCTGTGAAATGCTACGACGATTGGGACGCGGCAAAATCAAAGATTGGTAAAGTTTGCTGGCGATGTTGTACTTTCAGCCAATCCCTCATTTGTTCCTGCAAACGCAAGGATGCCACGCGGGAACCCACAAGAGCTTAGAAACACCTCGACAGGAGATTTGTTGCGTGCAGCTCACCTCTAAAACCGATTATTCAAAGCAGTCTTTACTTTTCCATTACGCCGCCGCGAGAGGCCAGACATAGTTTTGATCAAGTTTCGCGGCCCGGCCAATATCTGCTTTGATCCCGTAACGACAGATTTAGATCCTAGCCCGATGGTAGTTTTTGCCTACGCTCTGCAAGCCTCCACAAGATGGCAAGCTATTGCGGTTCCGCCATTCTGATCTCTAGTTGGATGTGTCATCCAAAGGATTCGTCTTTCAAATAGAAAACCGATTCATGGAAAAACCAAATAAACGGCAAGCTCCGGTGAATAAGAGACGGAGAACGGTGCGCCGATCTTGATTCCTGGATTCAGATTGAAGATCGAAATTTAAGATCAAAGATTTGAAGATTGACGATCGAAATGAGTCGGCCAATGCCGTTTTCCCGCCTCTTTATAATTAAGATAATCTCAGCTTTGCTGTAAGGATGAGGAATCTTTGGTGAACCTGGCGGGTGAATTGGAGCAGGCCTTGGCGCAGCGGCGCGTCCATGGCACATCGGGCCAAGCCATGGCGCGCAGAATCGCCCATGGAGAGGGCTGGACGGTATCCGATGTAGTTTGCACCTGCATACCGGGCGATACCTCTTTTGAAGAGCAGCACAAGGCATTCTCGATCGCGTTGGTTGCGGCAGGCACGTTCCAATACAAAGCTGCTCTTGGCCTGTCGGCGAATCGTCCTGGAACCGGCTACGAATTGATGACGCCGGGCTCCGTCCTACTTGGCAGCCCCGGACAATGCTATGAGTGCGAACATCAGCATGGCAATGGAGACCGCTGCATCTCGTTCTGGTACTCGCCTGAGTACTTTGAACGATTGGCTGCGGACGCGGGAGCACGGGGAAAGCTTATCTTTTCCAATCTGCGCCTGCCTCCGCTGCGCGAGCTTTCGTCCCTCACGGCTCGGGCCTGTGCTGCGATATCGGAACGCAAAGCCGAAACCGGCACACCATGGGAAGAACTCAGCGTATTGCTAGCGGCTCAAGTCATCAAACTTTTGAACGAGAAGGCCGGTCGGTCTGCGGCGCCGCCCCCCAGCACGGTTGCGCGGGTCACGCGCGCTGTACGGATGATGGAAAGCCGACCCGGCGATAAGCTTAGCTTAGGCAAACTCGCCGCCGAAGCGCGGTTGAGTCCCTATCACTTTCTGAGGGTTTTCGAGCAACTCACAGGCCTGACGCCACACCAGTTCCTATTGCGGGCGCGATTGCGCCAGGCTGCGGCGCGCATCGCCACCGAACACGGCAGGATTCTCGACATAGCGCTAGAAAGCGGCTTTGGCGATGTCTCCAATTTTAATCGTGTATTTCGCGTCGAGTTCGGCGTAAACCCTGCACAATACAGGACCGATCACAGGTATCTCAGGGGAGAGATGCCTGCTGTCTAGGCTCTCCGCCTTTCAACTCAGGTGCAGGAGCCATACCGTATAGCTTGCAATCTCATGAAACACCGCCTCATGTTCTTTCACTAGCGAGGCACGCTTCACATTGGGCCGAGGAGCGCCATATGCGGTAATCCCTTCACGGGCGAGCATGTGCTTGATGCGGAAGATATGATAGCCGTCGCTGACCGCCAGGCAGGTCTTGAGTCCATTGGCGCGCATGATGGTGCCAACCCGCCGTGCCGATTCAGCCGTGTCGGAACTCTGGGTTTCGGCAATAAGATGTCCATCGGGAACGCCCTGAAGGTTGAGGAACTCTTTGCCGACCTCGCCTTCGCTGAAACGAGGATCCGCTCCTGCGCCGCCCGTGGTAACAACGATCGGAGCTAACCCGCGCCGGAACAATTCTAACGCATGCTCCAGCCGGGCTTTGAACACCGGCGAGGGCCTGCCCGCATATTCCGCAGCGCCAAAGACGACGATGGCGTCGGCCTGGCGGGCTTCATCACGCGCTGACTGCCGGATAATGCTCCAGTAGAGAACCCCCACGTACCCGGCCGCGCACAGCAGCACGGATACGAGGAGCCTCCGTCGTAATTTGCCCGACTTCAATACAAGAACTCGGCTAACTCATTTTCCGGAATAGCGCCCTGCCGCATCACGCAGCAGTGGTCCGGATCGCTCATATCCAGAATGGTGGAAGCCACTTCGCGCGGGCTCGCGCCGCCATCCACAATCAGGCTGATTCGCTCTCCAAGCTGCTCGCGCACTCCGAAGGCGGTGGTGCACTCCCTTTCGCCGCTCACGTTGGCTGAGGTAGCCGTGATGGGAACGCCGGCCGCCCTGATGATCTCAACGGGAATCTTCGCCGCCGGCAGCCTGAGCGCCACATTTCCCGTGTTGGCAGTCACTTTCAGCGGCAGGCGCGAGGAGGCCTTCACGATAATCGTGAGCGGTCCGGGCCAATATTTAGTGGTGATTTCGTAAAAGATTTCGGGCAATGGGCGCGCCAGGTATTCGGCTTGCTCCACGCTTTCAATAAGCAGCGAGAGCGGTTTGTGGCGGCTGCGCGACTTGACCTCATAAATCAGGTCAACGGCGCGCAGGTTCAACGGATCGGCAGCCAGGCCGTAAAAGGTGTCGGTCGGCATGCCGGTCACATGTCCGGCTTTAATCCGGTCGGCAACGTAGGAAATCAGGCGCGTATCTGGTGTGTCAGGGCTGATCTTTATGATTTCTGCGGGCAAACGAACTCCAGAAATAGCGGGTGATGGGGAACGCGCAAACGTAACACATTTGCTTCAGGTTTCTCAACCACCCTCAACCCGCAGGACGGGCGGGATTGCGCAAAGGCGCAGAACTCACCCTTGAATTCCTGGCCCTGGCCGCGGTCGCCCGTAGGGTTCCCATAGATTATGATTGGATTTTATGGCTATCCACAATGAAGCCGAAATTGACGCCCGGCTCCGGTCTGTGAGTAGCCGGCAGAATGCTCTCGTCAAAGATCTGCGTAAAGCATTCACTCACTCCGAACCGACCGCCGGAGGCGCCATTGCCATTGAAGGCGTGCGGATCATCGAAGAAGCAATTCGTAGCGGGCTGAAATTTCAGGCAGTCTTTTTCAGCGAACATGGCCGGCCCCACGCAAGCCGCCTTTTGCCCCAGATTGCCGGCCACGTCGAGGCGTTGTTGCTGCCCGATGAAGTATTCTCAAGCGCGGTCGATACGGAAACCCCCCAGGGCGTAGCCGCCCTCGTCAAGATGAAGCAGGTGCGTATGGAGGACGTTCTTGAGGCTCCAGACGCAGATCTGCTTTTGGTGGGCCTTGCCGGTGTGCAGGACCCGGGCAATGTCGGTACTATTGTGCGCTCCGCGGAGGCTTTTTCCGCTCAAGCCGTGCTTCTTGGCGAGAAGACCGCCAATTGCTTCAATCCCAAGGCCGTGCGGGCCTCGGCCGGATCGGTCTTCCGCGAATCTGTGATTGTCGTAGGGCTTCAAAAAGCTGTCGGCCTGTTGAAGCAGAAAGGGGTGAAGATCGTTGCAAGCTCATCCCATCGAGGACGCGCGCAGGAGTGCGATAACGTCGACCTGACCGGGCCGATTGCACTTTTGATCGGGGGCGAGGGAGCCGGATTACCTGCGGAGATTCAGGCGCAGGCAGATGAGTTGGTGACCATTCCTCACTCCACCAGGGTCGAGTCGCTCAATGCCGGTATTGCGGCATCTATTCTTCTCTATGAGGTTGCGCGCCAGCGGCGAAATAAGCAGCGGTCCATATCGACAAGCCTATGAGCCTCTTTCGCTCTCTGCCGGATCAAGCAAACACTTCGAAGGAAAAGAACGCTCGGCCGCTTGCCGAACGGATGCGCCCCCGCACGCTCGATGAGTACGTCGGCCAGGAGCAGATCCTGGCGCCCGGTAAGCCCTTGCGCCTTCAGATCGAGCGGGACGATCCCGGCTCCCTCATTTTCTGGGGCCCGCCGGGCGTCGGCAAGACTACCCTGGCGCAGATCATGGCCCGTATGACCAAAGCGGAGTTCATCGAGTTTTCCGCAGTGCTCTCCGGAATCAAAGAGATCAAGCAGGTGATGGTCGATGCGGAAAAAGCTCGGCAGTACGGCACGCGCACCATTCTCTTTGTCGATGAGATTCACCGCTTCAACAAGGCCCAGCAGGACGCCTTCTTGCCTCATGTCGAGCATGGGAGCATCCGTCTGATCGGCGCGACAACGGAGAATCCCTCTTTCGAAATTATCGGCGCGCTGCTCTCCCGCTGCCGTGTTTACGTTCTCAAGCCTCTTACTGAAGACGAAATCGCGGCCCTGCTGCGGAGGGCTTTAGAAGATGCAGAACGCGGCCTTGGGAATCTGCTGGTCCGCGCGGGCGATGACCTTTTACGGCAGATCTCCGTCTACGCCAGCGGCGATGCCCGGTCTGCTTATAACGTGCTCGAAGTCGCGGCGGCCACCGCTGGCGAGGGCGGCGAACTAACGGAAGACATCCTCAAGGATACGATGCAGAAGCGTGTCCTTCTCTACGACAAAGCCGGTGAAGAGCACTATAACCTCATTTCCGCTCTACATAAGTCGGTTCGCAACAGCGATGTGGATGCTTCCCTCTACTGGCTGGGCAGGATGTTGGAATCCGGCGAAGATCCGCTCTATATCGCCCGCCGCGTGGTTCGCATGTCGGTGGAAGACATCGGGTTGGCTGCCCCCGAGGCTTTAAATCTCTGTCTGTCGGCCAAGGAGACCATTGAGTTCCTCGGAATGCCCGAAGCAGCCCTTGCGCTCGCCCAGGCAGTTGCGTATCTGGCTCTTGCTCCCAAGTCCAATGCTCTCTACGTTGCCTATGGCGAGGTTCTGCAGGATGTGGAAAAGACCTCTGCCGACCCGGTGCCATTGCACATTCGCAATGCTCCAACCGGCTTAATGAAAAAGCTGGGTTATGGCAAGGGCTACCAATATGCCCACGACCTCGAAACAAAAGTTGCCGATATGGATTGCCTCCCCGATAACCTTCGTGGACGCGAGTACTACCACCCGACCTCAGAGGGACGTGAAAAGTTGCTCGGCCAGCGACTGGAGGAGATCCGCAAGCTCAAAGAAGAGTCGCGAAAGGCCGCATCCACACCCGCCGCTCCAAAATCGGGCAATCGCGAAAAGAATGCCGGCCGAAAGAGCAACGAAGAATCAGAACAATAAGAAATCCTGGCATGCTCAGGAAGCCGGATTCAGGAACGAGCTGCAGCAATATCGATGGCGCCCCGTGATGTCCCCGACTGCGGAAAACGCTGTAGCATAGTCGAAATAACGAATATGAAAACGTGGCAGATTTTTGCGGTCGGCGTTGTTGGGCTCGTTCTCGCCTTCTTTTTTCCAGCTTATCAATCGAAACTGGCAGCAGCTGGCGCTGGTTTTGTGATCGCCTTGATCGCGTTTGGATGCTTCCTGCGGCCGCGAAGAGAGATTTACTACGTGTCAACTGTTGCCCATTTTCATGATCCCGACGATGAAATTTCAATAGAACGGGGCTGCGTTGCCGTCAAAGTGGAACAGGTGCGACTGTGGTTACTCCTGGTGCCCGCGATTCTTGCGGAAGCTTTTCTGATCGGCGCCTTTGTACGGGGAACCGTATGGCGTATCAGCTTGATCGATATCTACTGGCAATCGCCGATGTTTGCGTTAGCGTTGAGGGTTGGGGTCATGTTCACTATTAGTATTCTCTCAACGTGGATGAGCGAACGGTGGGTCTTCCGAGATGCGAATGCCACCATGGTAAAGACCATCTCGGTCCACAATGGCCGGGTCATGTATTCGTTTATCGACGATCAAGGCGAATACTATGGCGGCATGGATTTCCGCGTCGGCTTGCCTCCACCTGTGGAACTGGCATGGATCGTTTTCTACAATATCCCTAAACCTCATCTGAACAAGATAGGATTGGGATTGCTATTTCATCGGTTGGTCATTGTTGGCCATGGCGCCACCGACCTGGGTGAAGCAACAGTTGCTGCCCAGGCATTGACGGGCGAAGCGATGCCTTGAAAAATCGGGACTCCTCGGAGAATTGCCACGCTCTTCCCTTCCCTCTCGAATTGCTAAACTTGATTTCTGATCATTCTGAGGAATATTGGAGGACTTGCATCCATGGCATCCGACAACTCCCTGGCTGGCGCTTATTTGCAGGAAGCGCAGCGTAATTTTCGTAGCTATAAAAAATTGGCGGAACGGGCTTTTGAGCAATTGCGCGACGAGGATTTCTTCTACGTTCCCGATCCTGAATCCAATAGCATCGCGACCATCGTGAAGCACATGGCCGGAAACATGCGTTCCCGCTGGACCGACTTCCTGACGAGCGACGGCGAAAAGCCCAACCGCAACCGCGACCAGGAATTTGAGATGAGCTCGGCCACCACCCGCGCGGACGTGTTGCGCTGGTGGGAAGAGGGTTGGAACACCGTGTTTCAAACGCTCGAATCGCTCAAGCCCGAGGATGTGAGCCGCACGGTCCATATCCGAGGAGAAGCCCATTCCGTCTTGCAGGCCATCAATCGGCAGGTGGCGCACTACTCGCACCACATCGGTCAAATTCTCTATCTGGGAAAACACATCCGCAAAGCTGAATGGAAATCGTTGAGCGTTCCCAAGGGCAAGAGCGCGGAATACAACGCATTGAAGCCCGAAGATCGCAAAACGGAGTTTTCACCGCCGCCCCGAGTCTGAATACGGCTGACAACAGCAGCGCCACCACCCGCGGATCGGCCTTGAAACATGCTTGCGGCGCTCCGGCAGGGAAAAACCAAAAAATGCCGATGAGCGCCGCAGGGGCCTGTTAAGAAAGCAGCCGGCTAAAAGATGTAAATTGCGTCAAACTGTAGTCTGGTCAGCCAGTTCTCGCTGCTGGCCAAAGGGCGTCCAACCAGCGACGTGAATCCCAATTGCACGCTCTTGTTTGCCTGATAGAAGACATCGAACCGATGCTCGCTCACGTTGGTGCTTTGCCGAAGCTCGCTGTAGTTGAAGCCTCCCAGCACCGCCTCGCGTTCAATGTAGATGCGGGTGTATCCCGCCTGCCAATCGCCTTTTTGTTGTAGCCTTCCCACACGCCCTTCCGCCCAGTAGGCGCGGCGCGCATGGGAATCGCAAGGCGCACTGACTGTTCTCACAAACGTTGTCGTCGCGGTGTTGGCGGGAAGCGGAGCAAGTTTCCCCAGGTTGGCGCAGGCTTCGGTATTTTGAACATAGTCGCCGATGAATGTAACGGGAACCTTGGCATTCCCAGTGTCGATGTCAAGGCGGGCGATGTTGTCGAATAAGCCAAACCGCGATGCAAATTGCGAGTTGGTAACGCTGCTGACACCGGTCGGAATCCTGTTTGCACCGACTGTGATGACGTTGTTGGCGGTAATCGTAACGGTCGACTGTGGGCCTGGATTCGCCAAGGGGACCACGCCCGAGAAGGGAGTCTGTGGATTCTTCAGGCTGGCTTTTGCCTGGCCGAAAGCGATGGAGTCCGCGCCCCGGTAGTCATAGAAGCCCGAATAGGCGCTTAGCTGGACTTTAGGAAGAATTTGCCAGGTTGTCTGTACCTGGCCGCCGTACGTTATGTCTTGGACGATTCTCTTATCGGTTGCCTGGACGCCGGCAACCTCCGCGAACGGCAACTCAAATCCGACAAAGGCGATGCGCTTCAGAACCGGTGTGTTGATCGCAAATGCGAGCGTCTGCGCCGCGCCCTCCGGGTTCAAATCCTTGTCCCAGGTAAGCTCGGTGTTGTACCAGGGATAGCGGAATTTTCCTCCCACAAAATCCGCTTGTTTGAACCATTTGGGCTTGTATTCCAGAAATGCCTGGTCGATGGCGAAGGGTTTACGCGAATAGAAGCCCGTAATGTCCTGATTGGTGGAGATGGGATCGCTGATGTCCCCGCTGGCGATGCTCAACCCTGCTTGAAACTCCTTGCTCAGGTCAGCTACCGCGTTGAGGCGGGCGCGAAACCTCATGCGAGCGCGCTGCTGCGACTGATCGTCGGGGCCGCCAAAGAAGGGCTCGGCGCGAAGCCGGATGTCTCCGCTGAACGAGATGGGCCCGAGGCCCTTGATTCGTTGTTCGAGATTGCGCACTCGCTCGTCGGAACTGCCCGAGTTCTGGTTCGCTTGCGGCAAAGCGCCAAGACTTCCGGAGATTAAATCTGGTTGTTGCTGTTTCGAGGACTCCTGCTCGTTGATCCCGCCAGTCTCGATCGCGCGAGGAAGCAAGATTTGTGCGGCGGGAACCAGCGAAGGCGCGCCTCGCTGCGTTTGCAATTCGCGAATCTGCTGCTGCTGTTGTTGCACGATCCTTTTAAGTTCCTCCACCTCTTTCGCGAGATCGGAAACTGGAGTTGCCGGGGTACTTGTAGTGGAAGGGATCGAGCCGCTGGAACGAGCGGAAAGAATGGAAATGCCGGCAGCCCCAGGAGGGGTATTTGCTTGCGCAGTCTCCTGGCCGGCTGCTGCAGAGAGGCTCGTTTGCGCCCAAGCGGCCGTTGCTTGAAGAAATGCCAATAAAGCCCACGCGATAGTTGCTTTTAACCGGTTGTGTCTGTGCACACGAATGCTCCTGCTCGCATGAATCGTTCTGCGAGCCATTTTTTTAATTTTTAGTTTTGGCCCAAAAACACAAAACCCACCTGCCAGACAGTTCTGACGGTGGGGTATGGAGGGATCTCGTATTTACGATGCAGTTACTAGATCGTTAAGCCTCCCCGCGTCAGAAGACACACGCCCGCACAAGAACAACAAAGCGATTGCATCTTCTGAGCAGTGAAAATCATGCGAATTGAACTTAGCACAGCGCAAGCCGGCGTTGCAAACGCGGCGATTACGCGCGGGCCTATAGCGGCTTTTGCAGCCGGAAGCTTTACTGCGGTTTGGGAGCGCTGAGATCCTCCAGGCGCTTTGCGTTGGCTTTAATAGATTCGGCGCGAGGGTCGTTGGGCGCGCCTGCTAGATAAGTTCTCAGTTGTTCGGCGGCGCCGGCATAATCGTGCTTGCCCTCCAGAATGTCACCCAGCAGAAGGGCTACGTCCGGCCGATGATGGCCGGTGTCGAGGTCTGCAAATTTGCGGGCGCTCTTCTCCGCTACATCAAAATTTCCAAGAAAGTAATTGCCTATCGCGTTCAGAAAAAACCCGAACGGATAAGCGTAGGGATTCAGTTTCTCAAGCTCTGAACTGAATCGGACAGTATCCTGCCAGTTCTTCCCTTTGGCGGCGATCGAGGCCAGATTGAAGTAGGGCTTTACAAATTTCGAGTCTGCGTCCAGGGCTCTGGCATACGCCGACTTGGCCTCCTCCAACTGGTCCTTCTGTTCGTGAACCTCACCCAATAGCTCCCAGGCCGCGGCAAAATGCGGATAGATTTCAACGGCTTTGTTGAGCCCTTTTTCCGCCGAATCGAGTTTCTGCGCCGCCATGTTCTTTTGGGCCTTCTCATAGGCGCTGCGGGCGTCTTTCGGGGCGGTCATGGTGGTGATGCTGATCGTTGTGCCTTCTACGTTTCCGATTCGCTTTAGATAAATACTTCCAACCTGCAATTGAGAAGAATTTCCGTCGGGCCTCAACATCACGGTGCTGGAAAGATAGCCCGGAAACGCTGCCCGCAACTCGCAGCCTAACAGTTGCAGTTGAAATGCCCTGGAGCCGCTTCCGCCTCCGCTTCCTGTGCCCGACCTGCCCATGCGAAGACCGCTCGTGTCGTTTTGTGTGGCATCCTGAATCTCGTAGTTTTGGCCAAGTTGGAACGAAAATTCGCCTTTGGAGTCCGTATATCCTTCACGGTGCGCCGATCCGCCGCACACGCGCTCCACAGGCACCGGCTCCGGCGGCGGACCACCATTCTCAAGCAGCACTTTGCCCCAGATGTAGATTGGCTGGCGATCTACGCCGGTGGGCTGTGTATTGGTGTTTCCAAAAGGCGGCAGATTTGTGGTTGGCGTGCCGCGGCCTCCTCCACTGCTACCGCTGGTGCCCCCCGTACGTTGCGCTTCCAGGGGGAGGGTGCCCGCCATTACGAGAAGAAAGAGCGCAATCAGGAAGAAGAGTCGACGGGATGCTTTCATTTCGGTCCTCCACAGGCATCACAGGAATGGTAAATGGGGGCCCTTAGATTTGCGGCCACGATCTTACCCCTTTTTGAGCCTTGCGCACATAGAAAATAAATAAACACCAATAAATGGCCGCCCAATTAAGAGGATTCCAAGGTTCAAGCACCGGCGGCCAGCGTTCTTGGGGGCAAGATGCGATTGGGAGCAATGCAATCGAACTCGCTCGAAAACTGTTTTTTCCTCTCAACTTTACGATGCGCTGGTAAGAAACTAAGCTGGATTAGAGAGTTTCGGATGGGGTTCAGTTAAATAGCGGTTCAGTTAAAGGCGATAGAGGTCAGGCTGGGGCCATGCTTAGGAGGCAAACGACAGATACTGCGGAGATTCTACAGATCCTTTCTCATGGTAGTTCTTACGGGTAAGGGTTGCTGCGCAAGAAGTTGTGGGTAAGAAGATGAGCGCCTGGCATCCGGCAAGTTTGTTGGACGGAAACAGCAAAATTTTGCGGCGCCAACGAATTGCGGCTTCCTCTATGAGTGCGTTTTAATAGGTGGATGTCGACCCAGACAGTTACAGAATTCCAACAAGACATGCAGCACCTTTCCCGGAGGCAACTGGTCGGGACCCTCGTCGGCCTACTGCTTGCTCTGTTGCTGGCGGCCGTCGACCAGACCATTGTCGGCACTGCGATGCCCCGGATTATTTCGGAGCTGAACGGCTTTGACCGTTATCCTTGGGTAACTACCGCCTATTTGCTTACTTCCACCATCGCTGTGCCCATCTTCGCCAAACTCTCCGATATGTACGGGCGAAAGGTCTTTTTCCTGGCCGGCACTATCCTCTTCGTTCTGTCCTCTGCCCTATGCGGGGCTGCTGGCCAGATGCCGCACTTCCCCGGCGATGGCATGATGCAGTTAATCGTATTTCGAGGCCTCCAAGGCGTCGGCGCGGGAATGGTGATTGGGCTGCTGTTTACGATCATTGGCGACATTTTTTCCCCGGCCGAAAGGGCGAGATATCAGGGGTTATTTGCGGGGGTATGGGGCCTGGCGTCGATTATCGGTCCTACGATCGGCGGTTGGATTACCGATCATTATTCGTGGCGTTGGACGTTTTATGTCAACCTCCCGGTTGGCGCGCTGGCCGTGCTCGCAATTCTCTTGGAACTGCCCGACTTTCGGCCTCACGGAGTTCGCCGTGTGATCGACTGGTTGGGACTCCTCACCCTCATTGGCTGTCTTGTACCACTGCTCCTGGCGCTCACGTGGGTTACGGAATATGGTTGGGCCTCTCCACGAGTGGTTTGGCTTCTGATGACTGCTTTCGTAATGCTGGGAGCATTCATCTTCTGTGAGCTGCGGGCCGTTGAGCCGTTTGTGCCTCTCAGCCTTTTCCGGGAGCCGGTGATCGTCGTCGCCTCGATTGCAGTGTTTATTGTGGGCGTTGGGTTATTCGGGGTGATTTTGTACGTTCCGCTCTTCATGCAAGGCGTGTTGGGCGTGTCCGCCACCCGATCGGGATCTTTGCTTACGCCCCTGCTGGTAGGAGCCGTGGTCGGAAGTATGAGCAGCGGCCAGATCATCACGTTGATGGGCCGCTACAAGCCGATTGCACTTCTAGGCTCATCGCTCGCCGCCGTGGGCATGTTCTTGATGACTCTGATGGACAAGAACACCACCAACGGAGAGGTCGTTCGCAACATGATCATTACCGGGGTCGGCATGGGACTGATTCAGCCGATCTACACGCTTGTGGTACAGAACGTCGCGCCCACCGCCCATCGCGGAGCGGCAACGGCTTCCACCCAGTTCTTTCGCTCGATTGGAAGCACGGTCGGCGTGGCTGTTTTCGGGTCCGTGATGCTTGGCATCTATCATCAGGATTTCCAGCACAGCATTCCCCCCGGCACGCCTTCAATGGCCTTAGCACCTTTTAAGAATCCGCTTCTGGCGATACAGTTCCGTCCGCGCCTCGAAGAGGCATTTGGCCGGTACCCGGGCGGCATGCAGCTTTTGCATCGCCTCTTCGATAATGTGCGCGACTCTTTGGTCCATGGCCTGCATGCGATCTTTATCGTGGGAGCGGGGCTCATGCTTGTAGGTGTTCTCGTAAACATCTTCCTGCGCGATGTCCCCTTGCGGCAGCGTGCGGCGGTTCAGCCGGAAGGCGGAGAAATAGGGTAGCCGTCACGGCCTTCGGAGTGCTGAAACCACCAGTCTTTGTTCTCTAAGAGTTTTTAGGGCCCTGTACTTTTCAATAAAAGACCACAAGCCGAGCATGCTGGGACAAGAGAGAGTCGGTTAAAACATCCCAAACCGGCCGCATGGCGTCTATGACTGGGAAGGGAATCTTTTCAATAAATGTTACGGAAGTTTTTTCGTTCTAAGACTTTACCAGATGAAATCCGTTTAGAAATTTAGAATAGCGGCAACCATCCGGGGGACAAGCTGTATTAGAACGGGCGAGCCATGCAACACGTTCAAACGCAATTGGAGCAGGTTAAGAGAATGCACGAGCTATTGGCTCAGTGCGCCACGGGCGACCAGGCTGTGAGTCACGAAGAGTATAGGAGCTTGCGTCGCGATCTCATCTCCGATCCTTATTTGAATACTCGAATTCCAAGGTGTGTCTTGGAGTGCGCCGAACTGGGGGAGTTCTGGGCTTTTATCAAAACCAGCTTTTCTTCCCATCACCAGCGGCGCGACTTTCTAAATCATGAATTTCAATCGATCATCGCGGCTTTGGGGGAGTCCGGTTCACGCCAGCGTTGTGTTATGGAGCCAACCGTAGTGCTCGGCACAAACGATGTACAACTCGCATGGCAGACCGCCCTGTCTCGTTCAGAAACGGATCCTGCGGGAGCTATCACGTCCGCCCAGGTGCTTCTGCAAACGGTATGTCGGCAGCTCCTTGCCTCCAGGGGAGTTGAACCCGCGAGCGCTACCGACCCCGCTGCCAACTATTTTCTGGCCGTCAAAAGCCTCGATCTCACGGCAGGCGAGCTCGAGCCTGTTCTCCGCAGGATTCTAAGTGGATGCTGTTCGATCCTCTCCAGCGTCGATGAACTGGCAAGCTTTGTGGCTCCCGAGGAGCGGCATTCGTTCCCGGAAGAAGGGCCGGCCTCCCGATCGCTCGACTCGCACAGCGCCCGTCTCGCGGTGAGTGTTGCCTGTTCAGTTGCGACCTTTCTTGTACAAACCTATAGGCAAAGCTAAAGGATTTCTGTTCGGCTACCTGGGGCAAGTTTTCAGCCGATTGCGATTTCCATCGACACCCATCGACTCTCCTCTCAATCGGCAACCGGCGTCTGGATAGAGGAGCTTCAAAATCCGCACATATATCCAAACTGAAAATACTGAGTGAGTCCACGGGAATTAAATAATTAGAATTTATTAACTAAATATGGACTGTAAGCCACTGATCCTGAAGATAAATGCACGAATAGCTGTGCTAAATCCCTGAATAGTTAGAAATAACACCATTAATACATTAATTTATTAACACAATATGATTAATAACAACGCATTCCTGCATTGTATTTAATTCCCATATTGGTACTATTTTGGTACCTGTTTTTCAGATTTAACCCCTCCAAAAATCTCAGAAATAAGGTCTGGTGGTATCCCCCCTTTCCCAAAGACTTCCAGATTTCTTTTAACCGGGATAAGGATTATCCAAAGTGAAAAAACTGAATAGAGTTGCAGTATTGACCCTCGCCTTTCTGGGAACCTCTTTGATGTACGGTCAGGCTACTCGTACCTGGGTTTCCGGAGTGGGTGACGACGCAAACCCTTGTAGCAGGACCGCCCCGTGCAAAACGTTTGCCGGCGCTATTAGTAAGACCGCGGCTGGCGGTGAAATCGATGCGCTTGATCCAGGCGGGTTTGGCGCCCTTACCATCACCAAAGCCATCACGATTGATGGTGGCGGAGGGCAGGTCTCCTCAGTATTGGTGTCCGGAACCGATGGAATTGTGATTTCCGCCGGCGCAAACGACGTAGTGATCATTCGCAATATGAGGATCAATGGGATTGGCTCCGGCCTCAGCGGCATCCATTTTCTTGCCGGCAAGAGCCTCAACCTTGAAAACGTGAGCGTTTCTGGCTTCACCCAGAATGGCCTGGATGTGGCGTTGAATCAAAATACGGCGGCCTATGTGCACGTCACGGACTCCGCTTTCGCGAACAACACCGGGGTGGGGATTCGGGCCACCAACGCTCAGGCGCCCGCAGTGGAGGTTGGCATCAATCACACGACGGTAACGCTTGATACCACCGGCGTGGAGGCTGCCGCTCATGCCCACGTTCATCTGAACAATGCGTACGTGGAACATGGCAGTGCGCAGGGCGTGTTGGCCGACGACGCCACCAGCAGCGATGCAAGAATGTTTGTCGACAACTGCGAAGTTAGCTATAACGGCGCCGGGGGAGCGGTTAATTCACTCGCCGGCGGCGCGATCTCAGTTGCCTACTCGATGCTGATGAACAATGCCGGTCCGGCATTTGGAGTGGCCACCGGCGGAATCAATTTCGGCTACGCGAACACCAATCGCCTGGCCAACAACTCCTCCAATGGAACGTGGGTATCGACGCCGCTGATTCCGTAACAATACAAGCACGAATGAGCAGAAGAATTGGCCGGGCGCAACTGCCCGGCTTTATTTCTTGGTTAGCTGTTTCATTTACATATCCCGGATAATGCACCCGCAATACCCTCCACAGCGCGCATTTTCGAGATCAAGCCCGAACTTAACCTTTCACCTCGGCTCCCAACCAGGCAAGCACTGATTGAATTTTTCAAATTTTGTCACTTCCAGGGAAAGGGATTTTCCCTTGGAATTTCGTTTTAAACAGTAGTTTGGGTTTCCCAAATATTTGCTTTCCGGCCCTCGAGATCCAAAAGAGAAATCCAAAAATAGGTCTGGTGGTGGCAATCCCTCCCTTGAAACTCCCAGATTTTTAAGCAGCGAAAGGATGATCCAATGAAAAATTTGAATGCAATGGCAGTATTGACCCTCGCCTTTCTGGGAACTTCCCTAATGTACGGTCAGGCTACCCGTACTTGGGTTTCCGGCGTAGGTGACGACGCTAACCCCTGTAGTCGGACCGCGCCATGCAAGACGTTTGCGGGAGCCATCGCGAAGACCGTAGCCGGTGGCGAGATCGACGCTCTTGATCCAGGCGGATTCGGCGGTCTCACCATCACCAAGGCCATCACCATTGATGGCGGAGGAGGTCAAGTGGGCTCGGTGCTGGTTGCCGGCACCAATGGAATTGTGGTTGCCGCCGGAGCGAACGATGTGGTGACCATTCGCAATATGAGGATCAACGGAATTAGTTCGGGCCTCAATGGCGTCCGTTTTCTTTCTGGCAAGAGCCTTAGTCTTGAAAACGTGTATATCTTTGGCTTCACGCAGAATGGCCTGGACATAGCGCTGAATCAAAATACGCCGGCATCCGTACATGTTATCGACTCCGTTTTCAACAACAACACTGGAGTTGGAATTCGGGCCACCAACGCTCAGACACCCGCAGTGGAGGTCGGTATCAAGGGAACCACCGTGACACTCGATACCACCGGCGTGGAGGCGGCCACCCATGCCCACCTTCATCTGTACCAGTCAGTCGTTGAACATGGCAGCACACAGGGCGTACTGGCGGATGATGCCTCCAACGACGCGAGGATATTTGTCGACAACTGCGAAATTAGTTTTAACGGCAGCGGGGGAGCGGTTAATTCACTCGCCGGCGGCGCGATCTCGGTTGCCTACTCCATGCTGATGAACAATGCCGGTCCGGCATTTGGAGTGGCCACCGGTGGAATTAATTTCGGATATGGAAACACCAATCGCATTGCGAACAACTCCTCCAATGGAACGTTTACCTCGACTCCGTTAATTCCGTAGCGGCAGGTCGGCAAGGAATTAGGCCGGGCAAATTTGCCCGGCCTGAATTTTTTGATGAAGCCCGGTCGTTCCCGCCAGCCCAACCCACTCGAATCGCCAGGCTCAATTGGTACAATCCGGTCATGCCGCGTGCATCGCTCTGTTTTCTGTTTTCAGTTTGCCTGGTCTTTGTATCGGGTGCATCGCTCATCGGCTGTGGTGGAAAATCAAGCCATAGCTGGAGCGGCGCTACTGGCGCGGAGCAGTTCGAACGCCTGATGTGGCAGGCGATCCAGAAAAAGGACTGGAACGAGGTGCAGGCCCACCTTGCGCCGATCTTTGTCGGCGTGAACACGTCTGGCCAAAGCTTTGGCCGCGAGGATTGGGTGGAGCGATGGAAAGCGGCGCAGGTGCAGGATTTCTCCATGGGCGAAGCGACGGTGCATCCCAATGGCGCGGACATGGTGGTCACCTACACGCTCCACCTGAATTGGGGCGATGCCGGTCATCCGTTTCCGGCAAATGGCGCCCGCGTCGTATCGGTTTGGCAACAATTGAAAAAGGGATGGGCGTTAACAGCCCAGTCGGCCACGCCGATCCTCTGACTCCTCCGATTCGCGTGCAGAAAATCCTCGAAAATATCGCCCGTCAAAAATTTCGCCGATTGCTGCTTCGCTGGTTCGACCGCGAGCAGCGCAAACTTCCATGGCGCGGCGAAACCAACCCTTACTACATCCTTGTCTCGGAGATCATGCTGCAACAAACAAGGGTGGCGGTGGTGGAGCAACGCTATGAAGAGTTTCTCCGCGAGTTCCCATCGGTCGCCGCCTTGGCTGCTGCCGGCGAACAGGCCGTGTTGGCGGCGTGGAGCGGGCTCGGATACTACCGCAGGGCGCGCAATCTGCGAGCCGCGGCTGAGTCCATCCACGAGAACGGCGAGTTCCCCTCCACTTCAACGAGCCTCATGGAGCTACCGGGTATTGGTCGCTATACGGCCGCCGCAGTGGCCAGCATCGCCTTTGGCGAACCGGTGGCGGTGGTGGATGGCAATGTGCAGCGAGTGCTGCAAAGGGTGATTGGAAAAGACAGCCAGGGGAAAGAACTCAAAGGGGAAGCGTTCTGGACCACGGCCCAGGATCTGCTCGACTCCCGGCGTCCCGGTGATTTCAATCAGGCCATGATGGAGTTGGGGGCCGTTGTTTGTACGCCCGTGCAGCCCAATTGCAGCTCGTGTCCGGTAGAAAGTCTATGTGTTTCGCGGGGGGCGCCCGAAGAGAAAATCAGGGCTCCAAGGAAAAAGGCTACATTGGCCTATTCGTTGTCGATGAGAATGGAAACGATCTTTCTTCAGCAGCGGTCCCAGAACCTTTCGCTGATGGCAGGAATGTGGGAGCTTCCTGAGCTCATGAAACGACCTCCGAGGAATGAACTTCCCATTCTCAGGCTGCGCCATTCAATCACCGTTACGGACTATTCGGTTTTGGTCTATTCCGCCAATCGTCCTGATTCCATCCCCAAAACTAACTCCTCCGAACGTCCTGGCAAATGGGTTTCTCTCGATTCCGTTCATCGCCTGGCCCTGACCGGATTGACCCGCAAAATTCTCAAGCGGCTTAGGCTCTTCTAAATAACGCAGAACCGAAGAGCAAAAAGCAAAGAACCAAAAAACCAAAGAACCAAGAGCAAAAGAGAACCTTTTGACGAATCGGGACCGATAGCAAGCCGCATTGCTTCGCCCGAGCCGCTCCGTTTCGTTCGTTGCCAATTCGTTCGTTGCCGAACTCCAGGCCTATAATCCCCGCATGGAGCGTCCCGCCTTCGTCCTTCGTTGGCTGTTCGATTCGGAGCACGGCGACTCCAACCGTCTTATTCCGCGCTGGCTGTTTCTGCGTGCGCTTGGCCTGATTTATTTCTCTGCGTTTTACTCGCTGGTGTTTCAAATCCGCGGCCTGATCGGTCCAAGGGGAATCTCGCCCGCCGGCGAGTATCTCGAGGCCATCGCGAAATCGGCGGGTCACACCCGCTATTGGCTCGCTCCTACTCTCTTGTGGTTTTCCAGCGGCTCGCACATGCTGATGGCGCTCTGCTGGGTGGGCATGGCGGCATCGCTGTTGATCGTGTTGAATTGGTTGCCGCGTCCTGCGCTGCTCGTCTGCTTTGTATGTTTCTTGTCGTTGGTGAGTGCAGCGTCCGATTTTTCCGGTTATCAGTCGGACGGCATGCTCCTTGAGGCCGGACTGATTGCATTCTTCCTGGCGCCTGCCGGCATTCGCCCCGGATGGAGCAAGCTGCGGCCTCCGGCGCGTGCGCCGGTCTTTCTTTTGGTCTGGGAGTGCTTTCGGATTTATTTCGGATCGGGAGTGGCCAAAATTGCCAGCGGCGATCCGCAGTGGCGCAACCTCACCGCCATGGATGAGTACTACCAGAATGGCCCTCTGCCTACCTGGATCGGATGGTATGCACAGCATCTGCCGCATCGCGTGCATGTTTTTGCCAGTGCTGCAACCCTCGTGCTGGAACTGGGACTCATCTGGATTATCTTCTTGCCCCGGCGCTGGAGAATTGCCGCATTCTTCCTGCTTACAGCGTGGCAGATTCCGGTGATCTTTACCGCGAACTATACCTTTCTCAATTACCTGGTCTTGATTTTAGGCATATTGCTCTTGGACGACAGATTTCTCAAACCATTCCTGCCACGCCGCTGGCGCGAAAATCTGCCCGAGCAGAGTGAAAGCAGAAGATCCGGAGTCGAACCCACGGCGATCGAGCCTGAAGCAGTCGAGGCTGAAACGACTGGAGACAGTCCGGTACAAGTGGGAATAAAGCCCAGTCGTGCGCTTCGCGGCATCAAGCCTTGGCGCGATCTTGGACTCGCCTGCAATGCAGTGCTGCTCACCTGGCTTTTCTACGCCAGTGCGGCGCAAATGGTCATGGCGCTTTTGCCGTGGATGCCTCTGCCAACCTTCCCGATCCAAGCTCTGGAGCCTTTTCGCGTTGCCGACCGCTATGGCCTCTTCGCGGTGATGACCCGCGGCCGCTACGAAATTGAATTTCAAGGTTCTGACGACGGGCAAACGTGGATGGCCTATCCTTTTCGCTATAAGCCACAGGACCCAAGCAAGGCGCCGGGCATTTACGCGCCTTATCAGCCGCGTTTTGATTGGAACTTGTGGTTTGCTTCACTGGAATCCTGGCGCTCAAATTCCATCGTCGTACGCACCGAAGAACGGCTGCTCAGCAGCGAGGCCGATGTAATCACGCTCTTTGCCGAAAACCCCTTTCCACAGAAGCCGCCGAAGCAGGTTCGCGCGGTGCTGTGGCGCTATTGGTTCACCACTCTCGCCGAAAAACGCGAGCGAGGCCTGTGGTGGCGCTGTGAGCTCTTGGGGCTTTACGCTCCTACCCTGGAGCGAGGCCCGGAAGGTAAGTTCAATGTTGTGGAGTGGCCCGCGGGGACGAACCCAGGGCTCTAACGGCCGGCTAATTTGATGAAGTGCAGCCCTGACATTCCCTCTGCGGCGGCTACGTTCCTCCGGAGGGGCAGCCACAGGACCGCACTTGCCTATTCCTTTTATCAACGGACGATCAGGATCGCTGTTTCCGTGTGCGTGATGCTGCCGCTGGTAGCAGTCACTAGAATATCGAAGGTGCCCGTGGGCGCGGTGGCCACAGGCTTAGGCACATCGATATCGAAGCTTGCGAATGTGATCCCGGTGCCGGTCACGTTCACGTCAAACGGCGTAAAGTTGTGCGTAATGCCGGCAGGAAGGTTGCCAGAGAGCTGGATGTTTACGGTTCCCGTGAACCCGTTCAGAGGTTGAATCTCAATCTGGAAGAGCGTGCCGCTGCCCCGCTTGACGGTTTGAGGGTTGGCGAAGAACGACAATGAAAAATCGGGCGTACCGGCGGCGGCAGCCGCTGTTGCATGGCCAAGATGGCCAGGCGCGATTAACGTTAGAACCAATGCCAACGACAATACGGTTGTAACGGACTTTCTTGTAGACATGTGAACGTTCCTTGTTTGAGTGGGATTTCCCAAACACAGGGGGAAAAATCACCCGATTTCAATGATTGGTTTTCGATGAAACCGAATGTCCCTTGATTTGGGCGGTACACACTAACACGCGGTGAAAAGAAAAATCCTGTATCGCAAGGGCAGCGTCTTTTTGGGGATGTTTGCTTCCGCTACTCGCCTTTTATTCGTACGTCCTGTACTTAAACGATCAAAGCGTGTGGAACCAGAAGCGGTTAGAGCGGCAGACCGTGCGGCGATAGAAGGGGCGCTGGAGTGTTTGCGAAGGGGCGGATTTGATATATCCTAGGGAGCCTTTAACTGTGAGAGACTGGCTGTAGGGGAAATGCACGATATGGCGATTGCATCAAAAGCCCGGCTTACGCAACCACTGATTCGTGAAAACGGCGTTCATCGTCCGGCTTCCTGGGATGAGGCCCTCGACCTCGTAGCGCAAGGCTTTCGCGCGCAAGTGCAGCAACGGGGACCGCGGACGTTCGGAATGTTCAGTTGCTCCAAGACCACCAACGAGATGAACTATACCGCGCAGAAGTTCGCTCGTACGGTGATCGGGACCAACAACATCGACAGTTGCAACCGTACTTGACACGCCCCTAGCGTCGCCGGTCTGGCGGCGGTTTTTGGGGCGGGTGGCGGCACCAGTTCGTACCGGGAGATTGAAGAGACGAATGTGATCTTGCTGTGGGGGTCGAACGCCCGCGAGACGCATCCGATCTTCTTCCATCATT
>DATGIO010000204.1:0-46830 GCA_035295685.1 Candidatus Angelobacter sp. | reverse complement strand
GGAAATGGTGATGCCCGGCGACAACGTGGCCTTGGCGATTGAGCTGATCACGCCTGTAGCCATGGACAAAGGATTACGCTTCGCCATCCGCGAAGGTGGACGCACTGTAGGTGCGGGCACTATCTCGGAAATTATTCAGTAAGTACGCAGGCGATTCGATAGAAACGGATTCTTGCCGGATCTGCTTTTTAGCGGTCCGGCAAGGAAAAATCAGACGGCGGCAGCGATCGGAAGGAATTTCATGCGACCTGACCGCGGAGTTCTTTTGAGGAAAACACATTGATAGGTAAAGAGAGAATTCGCATTCGGCTCAAGGCGTACGATTATCGGATCCTGGATCAATCCACCGGCGAGATTGTAGAAACCGCTCGCCGCACGGGAGCGCAGATCGCGGGGCCGATTCCGCTGCCGACCGTAAAAAACAAATATTGCGTGCTGCGCTCGCCCCACGTTGACAAGAAATCCCGTGAGGCTTTTGAGATTCGCACGCACAAGCGCCTGATCGACATTCTTGAGCCGACGCAGAACACGGTCGACGCGCTGATGAAGCTCGATCTTCCTGCGGGTGTTGACGTTGAAATCAAGGCGTTCGGCAAGGAGCATAAATAAGCTTTCAGGCTTAGGCCTAAAGCCCACCTACAGTCCCGCGCATTAGGGATGATGAGGAGAGGAAGCAAATGGTAAACGGAATCCTAGGAAAGAAAATCGGCATGACCCAGCTCTTCGACGAAAAGGGCGACGTTTGCCCGGTCACCGTCTTGCAAGCGGGGCCTTGCGTGATTACCCAACTAAAGCGTGCCTCCAAGGATGGATACGAGGCCGCGCAGATTGGATTGGTCGAGTTTGTAAAAGGTAAAAATGTGACCAAGCCGATGCAAGGGCACTTTGGCAAGCACAACCTGCCGCCGGTGAAGTTCATACGTGAAGTAGCGGTGGAAGCTGCGGCTCCCGAAGCTGCCAAGCCCGCTGAGGGCGAAGCGGCCGCCAATGGCGGTAATGGCACAAAGGTCGGCGATAAGGTGCTAGTCGATATCTTTACTAGCGAGCGGTATGTGGATGTCGTCGGCATTAGTAAAGGCCGGGGCTTTGCCGGTGTCGTTCGTAGACATCATTTCGGTGGTGGTCCCGCCGCCCACGGACATATGTTCCAGGTTCAAGGTTCGATCGGTGCATCATCCTTCCCTTCCCGTACTTTTCCAGGCCAGCGCATGTCGGGACACATGGGTGTCGATCAGGTGACGGTGCGCAATCTTAAAATTCGCGGTATCGATCCTGAAGAAAACCTTCTTCTGGTGGAAGGTGCTGTGCCGGGACATCGCAACGGTTATGTAGTGATCTTGAAGGCCAAGAAACCGCCGAGAGAGCGTCGCGGCTTCGCCGGTTCAACCACGCTTGACCCGTTGAAGGCGGCCAAGAAAGCGGCAGCCGGTAAGAAAAAATAAGAGATAGAGATAAGCCAGGCAAGACATGAAGAACGTGAGCGAAAGGTAAGCGCCGAAGCGCGCAGCCGGACGCAAAGGGTTCACCATATAAAGTTGGTGAAAGCCCGCAGAGAAAAGAGCTATCTATGGCGACAATCGATGTATTAGATCTGAACGGGAAGAAGGTAGGATCCCTGGAGCTGGCCGAAGAAGTATTTGGCGCAGTCAATGAGGACCTGTTGTGGGAGTCGGTCAAGCATTACCGGGCTGCGAAGCGTGCCGGTACCCATGCCACCAAGAACCGTAAGCTGGTTTCGGGCTCCGGCAAGAAGCTCTGGAAGCAGAAAGGCACGGGCCGGGCGCGTGTCGGCTCAATCCGATCCCCGCTGTGGCGTCACGGCGGAACGGTCCATGGCCCCCAGCCGCGGTCGTATGATTACCAGTTTCCGAAGAAGAAGCTTTTAGGGGCGCTGCGGTCGGCATTGGCCGCCAAGTTTGCGGATGGCAAGCTCACCGTCGTAGAGAGTTTTGAGCTGGCCGAGCCCAAGACCAAAGTCTTTCGCAAAAACCTGGATGCTCTGGGTGTGCAGAAGACAGCGCTGCTGGTGGATGGAGTAAAAGAAAACCATAATCTGGAACTAAGCGCACGCAATCTGGCTGGTGTTGAGTTGTTGCCTGGAAGTCAAGTGCATCCCTACCACCTTCTTCGTTACGAGAACGCTGTCTTCGCTCGTCCCGCCCTCGAAAAATTGCAAAACTCGCTGAAGGCCACCGCGCCGAAGCGTAAGGCGGAGGTTGCTTAATGAAATCGGCATATCAGATTATTCGCCGCCCGGTAATCACGGAAAAAGGGCTGGGCGTGAAGGAAACCGAGGCTACGCTGGTTTTTGAGGTAGCGGCGAAGGCCACCAAGACGGAAGTCAAGGAAGCCGTGCAGAAGATCTTTAAGGTAAAGGTGAATTCCGTTCGGACTGCGAACTTCCAGGGCAAGGAGCGGCGGCGCGGAAAGTTTGCCGGCTATCGTCCCGACTGGAAAAAGGCATACGTCAGGCTCAAAGAGGGCGAGAAGATGCCCGAGTATGCGCAGAACCTTTAAGGCACAGTTCTAGCGCGTGGAAATAGGAGCAATTCGGTAAATCGAATTGCGATAGAAAAAAGGAATTTGAAAACAAGCTGCAAGCTGGAAAGTTTCCAGTGGAGCTAGTAGCTAGAGGCGATTTATGGCGATCAAGACTTACAGACCGATTACGCCGTCACTGCGATTCAAGACCACGCTGACGAACGAGGAGATTACGACCGGCAAGCCGCACAAGCCTCTCACGAAGATCAAGATGCGGACCGGCGGTCGTCGCAACGGCGGCGACATTACGATCTGGCACCGCGGCGGCGGCCACAAGCGCAAGCTTCGTGCGATCGATTTCAAGCGCGACAAGGCCGGGATTCCGGGTTCAGTGGTTTCGATTGAATACGATCCGAACCGCTCTTCGAGAATTGCGCTGGTTGCTTATGCCGATGGCGAGAAGCGCTACATCCTGCAGCCTGTCGGATTGCAGGTAGGACAGAAGATTCTGAGCGGCCCCGACGCCGATATCCTGGTTGGCAATGCCCTCCCCCTCCGCAATATTCCGCCCGGCACCACGATCCACAATTTGGAGCTGCGCCCCGGCAAAGGAGCACAGATGGTTCGCTCCGCGGGAGCGTCGGCTCAGTTGGTGGCAAAAGAGGGTGACTATGCGCTGGTCAAGCTGCCCTCCGGCGAAACCCGCAAGGTGCTCATCGACTGCATGGCTACGATCGGGCAGATCGGCAATACGGATCACGAAAACGTTTCGATCGGCAAAGCGGGCCGGAATCGCTGGCTCGGCAAGAAGCCGGTCAACAGGGGCGTCGCGATGAACCCGGTCGATCACCCGCACGGCGGTGGTGAAGGAAAGACCTCCGGTGGACGCCACCCAGTCACTCCTTGGGGACAGCCGACCCGTGGATACAAAACCCGCAATAACAAGCGCACCGATAACTTCATCGTGAGCAGGAGACAGAAATAATGGCGCGTTCGCTTAAAAAAGGGCCGTTTATCGATGGCCACCTCGTTAAGAAGATCGAGGACCTGAACCAGAAGAACGATAAGAAAGTGGTCCGCACCTGGTCGCGCCGCTCGACGATCTCACCGGAGATGGTGGGTCACACGATTGCCGTGCATAACGGAAAGAAGTTTATTCCGGTGTATGTCACCGAGAATATGGTGGGGCATAAGCTGGGTGAATTTTCGCAGACCCGCACGTTTAAAGGGCACTCGGTAAAGGCGGCCACTGAGACTGCCGCCCGGCCGGCGCCGGCTCCAGCGAAGTAATCGGGGTTCCGGTTTCTGGCTGTGAGTGATAGAGCCAGGGTCTATTGAAGCCGCTGATTGGGGCAAGGCCAAATCAAAGAACGATATTACGGACAAGGTTGAGAGAGTTATGGAATTCAAAGCAAAAGCCCGGTTCACGAGAGTTTCGCCGCAGAAGGCGCGGCTGGTGCTGGACCTCATCAAGGGCAAGCGAGTCGAAGACGCTCTAAGTACGCTGATGTTTGCCAAGAAGCGCATTGCGCCCGATGTGGCTCAGTTGCTGAACTCTGCGGTGCAGAATGCCGACTATCTCAGCCAGGAAAAGGGCTTTGATGTGGACCTCGACAGGCTTTACGTGAAGAGCGCCGTCGCCAATGATGGTCCCAGGATGAAGCGCATTCGTCCCGCGCCGATGGGCCGGGCGTACCGCTATCAGCGCCGCATCGCACATCTGGAAATTGTCCTGAGCGAAAAGGGTGCTAAGGACGCCGCGAGTTTGGCGACAGTCGCTGGCGAAGAATCGTCGAGCGCTTCCGGCAAAAAGGCGGGCGCGGGTGCAAGCGCCAAAAAGAAAGCGGTAGGCAAGAAATCGGCCGCAAAGAAATCCACCGCCAAAAAATCGACTGTGAAGAAAGCGGCGGCAAAATAAGTTTAGAAGGCGCGTCTCGGGCGTCGCGTCTCAGCAGAAAAGTCCGGCAGAAAAAGAAGAAGATAAGGAAAAGATTATGGGACAGAAGGTCCATCCATACGGATTTCGCCTCGGCTACACCAAGCCGTGGAGGTCGCGTTGGTTCGTAGAGCGTGACTACAACAAGCTTCTGCTGGAAGATGTGAAGCTTAAAGACGAGTTGAAGGACAAGCTGAAATCGGCAGGCGTCAGCTCCATTGAGATCGAGCGTCCCGGCAACAAGCTGAGGATCATCATCCGCACGGCTCGTCCCGGCATCATCATCGGTCGTAAAGGCGCTGAAATCGATAAGCTGAAACAGGACCTTCAAAAGCGTACCTCCCGCGATGTTTTCATCGACATTCAGGAGGTTCACAAGCCGGAGTTGGACGCCCAGCTTGTCTCCGAGGCGATTGCTGTTCAGCTTGAAAAGCGCGTTGGCTTCCGTCGCGCCATGCGTAAATCGGTTGATTCGGCGCTGCGCTTTGGCTGCAAGGGAATCAAGGTTCGCGTCTCCGGTCGCTTGAACGGCAATGAAATCGCCCGTTCCGAGTGGTATCTGCAGGGTCGCTTGCCGCTGCACACTCTGCGCGCCGATATCGAATACGGCTTCTCGGAAGCTCGCACGACCTACGGCGTGATTGGTGTAAAAGCGTGGATCTATAAAGGCGACATCCTGCCGACCAAGAAGAAGACAACTGAGCAGAGCGCTGGCGGAGCCGGAGCGTTTTAGCGGTTGCGTTTCGTGGTTACGTTTTGTGCCACGTTTTGTGTCGCGTTTTGTGCTGCGCTCTGAATGGGCGGGCGAAACAGTGAAAGATAACTTCCAAGGAAAGCGATCCCTGGCGGCTGGTGGCTCGCGGCCGGGTGGCTGATTGAAGGATTCAAGCTATGTTGATGCCGAAAAAAGTAAAGTACCGCAAGCAGCAGCGCGGTCGCATGTGTGGAAAGGCGTGGCGCGGCGGGGAGCTGGCGTTTGGCAACTTTGGACTGAAGGTTATGGAGCCGGGATGGATTACCGACCGCCAGATTGAAGCGAGCCGTGTTGCCATGACCCGCTTTGTAAAGCGCGGCGGCAAGATCTGGATTCGTCTTTTCCCCGATAAGCCGGTCACCAAGAAGCCTGCTGAAACACGTATGGGAAAAGGCAAGGGCGCTCCTGATCACTGGGTTGCGGTCGTTCGCCCCGGCAAGATTCTGTTTGAGATGGAAGGCGTGAGTATAGCCGATGCCAAAGAAGCGATGCGTCTGGCCTCCCACAAGCTTCCGTTGCGGACGAAGTTCGTAGCCCGTGAGCAAGCATAAATTTTAGGATTGGCGTAAAGAAAACATCATGGATGCTGAAAAGATCAGGAATTTTACCGACGCTGAACTGCAACAGCAGCAGCGCGATCTGAACGACCAGCTCTTCCGGTTGAAGTTCCAGCTCAAGATGGGACAGACCGAGAGCCTGACGAAGATTCGTGGCTTGCGCAAAGATGTCGCCCGGATCAAGACCATTATCCGGGAGAAAGAGCTGGCCGCCGCTCGCAATGGCGCGAGCGCGGCTCCGGCAGTCAAGGCCGTCGGCGCACCCGAGGCGGCTAAGGCGAAGTCCGCTAAAGGGAAGACCCCCAAGACCAGGGCCGTAAAAACGACTGCAAAACCGGCAATCAAGAGATCGGCCGCACATCAGAGCGCACCGCAGAGGAAGAAGTAAATGGCAGAAACAGCGACAACAAGCAACGAGAGCCGCCGCAGCACCAAGATCGGTCAGGTGGTTTCCACCAAGATGAACAAGACCATCGTGATCGAAGTCAGCATGCGTAAATCGCACGCCCTCTATCGCCGAGTGATCAAGAAGACGCGCAAATTTTACGCTCACGATGAGAACAATACCGCGCATGTTGGCGATACCGTGGAAATCGAAGAGACGCGGCCTCTATCCAAGCTGAAGCGCTGGCGGCTGAAGAACATTGTGCAGAAGGCCAAATTAGTGGCCGGTGAAGAGGGCCAGCGGCCCGCTGCCAGCTAAGCAAGAAGGTCGGGAGGTAGGTTCACCTCATAGACCGAAGAAAGAACACGAAGAAAGCAGAACGTGAGGAGTGGCAAATCTCGCTGCTCCCGGCATAGGAAACGGAGATCCGAATCATGGCAGTGATGATGAGAAGTATTCTTGAGGTTGCCGACAACAGCGGCGCCCGCCGCTTGCAGATGATCCTTCCGCTGGGCGGCCACACCGGCTTGAACGCCAGCCTGGGCGATGTGGTGACTGCTGCAGTCAAGGAAGCGGCGCCCGATGGCACTGCCAAGAAGGGCAGCGTGGTCAAGTGTGTGATTGTGCGGCAGCGCAAAGAGTATCGCCGCAGGGACGGCACCTATATTCGCTTCGATCAGAATGCCGCTGTGCTGATTAACGAAGCGGGCGAGCCGGTTGGCACCCGCGTGTTCGGCCCCGTAGCTCGTGAGCTCCGGGAAAAGAAATTCTTGAAGATTGTCTCCCTTGCGCCGGAAGTGCTGTAAGGGCCTAAAAGGCTAGAGGCAGCGGGAAGAGGAATCCAAATGCATAAAAGAATCGATATCAAGCGCAACGATACCGTGAAGGTGATCTCGGGAAGCGACGAAGGCAAGCAGGGTCGTGTGCTACGCGTGTTCCCCGATGAAGGCAAGGTTCTGGTAGAGCACGTCAAGATGGCGAAAAAGCACGTCCGCCCCAACCCGCAGAGAAATATCAAGGGCGGTATCGCCGAACAGGAACGGCGGATTGCGATTTCCACCGTCATGATTGTCTGTCCGACTTGCGGCCCTTCGCGCATCGGGCATGAAGTCCGCGAGAGCCGCAGGCTTCGCATCTGCAAAAAATGCAATTCGCCGCTAGATAAATGACAAATAAAGTCTGGAAGTAGGGTTACCGGACGAAAATTCGGGCTTAAGGCGAAAAGCGCAAGGAATACCTCACGAACCCGTTGAATCGGATACCGTGAGAAAGGAACAACAGAAACTACATGGCAACTGCAAAGACCAAGACGACAGTGAGGCTCCGTGAGAAGTTTGTCAAGGAGATCGCGCCCGCTCTGATGAAGGAGCTGGGGTTGAAGAATCCTATGGCTGTTCCCCGCCTCCACAAGATTGTGGTCAACATGGGTGTGGGTGAAGCGACGCAGAACTCCAAGGTTCTCGATCCTTTGGCAAACGATGTGGCGCAGATTACCGGTCAAAAGCCGGTGATTACCAGGGCCAAGAAATCCATTGCGGCTTTTAAGGTTCGTGAAGGCATGCCCATTGGCGCCATGGTGACGCTTCGCGGTAACCGGATGTACGAGTTCATCGATCGTCTGATTAATCTGGCATTGCCGCGTGTGCGCGATTTCCGCGGAGTTTCCACCAAGTCGTTCGATGGCCGGGGGAATTACACGCTTGGCCTGCGCGATCAGTTGATCTTTCCGGAGATTGATTACGCCAAAGTCGACAAACTTAAAGGCATGAACGTGACCATCGTGACCACCGCGCAGGACGATAACGAAGCTCGCGCGCTGCTCAAGCACATGGGCATGCCGTTCCGGCAGTAGGACAAAAGGAAAATATGGCTACAACAGCAAAGATTGCCAAGACCAACAAGAAGCCCAAATTCTCGACCCAGCACCGCAACCGGTGCAGCATCTGCGGACGGCCGCGCGCGTATCTGCGCAAGTTCGGTCTCTGCAGGCTCTGTTTCCGGGGGCTGGCTCTCAAAGGCGAGATTCCAGGCGTCTCAAAGTCGTCTTGGTAAACAGGCATCGGTTTTCTCCGGCGGCAGATAAAGCCCCGGTATCCAAAAGCTGTGTGCTTTCGTAGTACGTCACGGCAGGTTCTCCGGTTTCTCCGGAGCAAACGGGTGACGATAAGAGGAGATAAAGAGAATGAGTTTGACCGATCCGGTCGCAGATTTGCTAACTCGTATTCGGAACGCGATACATGCGCGCCATCAGAAGATGGACGTTCCCGCTTCCAAGTTGAAGCTGGAGATTGCCCGTATCCTCAAAGAAGAGGGCTATATCGCCAATTACAAGGCCACCGAAGAAGAAGGAAAGAAGATTCTGCGGCTCTACCTGAAATATGGATCTGACAATCACGCTGCGATTTCCAACCTGCAGCGTATCTCGCGGCCCGGTTGCCGCGTCTATGTGGGGCGCAATGAGATTCCACGCGTCTTGGGCGGGTTGGGGATCAATATCCTTACCACTCCCAAGGGAGTGATGACCGGTCGCGCAGCCCGCAAAAGCGGTCTCGGTGGCGAAATTCTGTGCGAGGTCTGGTAGTCCGGAAACGTGGACGGAATTCGTAATCCGGAAACCAGCAGGAACCAGCCGGAAGGAACAAGAGGCGGAAAGTTAAACCGTGTGGAACTCGGTTGTGGAAGCAGCCGGGCGACTCGCGAGTAGAAGGACAATAAAGCATGTCACGTATCGGAAAAAAACCGATTCCGCTCCCGCAGGGAGTCAAATTTGAGGTCAAGGGTAATACCGTGACCGTGCAGGGCCCCAAAGGCAAGGTGGAAAATCATCTGCCCGGAGGCGTGAAGCTGGAGACCGTCGATGGTCATATTCAGGTCACGCGGGAAAGCGATCAGTATGCTGCGGTACATGGTTTGGTGCGTGCCTTGGTTGGCAATGCTGTGGAAGGCGTCACCAAGGGCTGGTCGAAGGATCTGGAAATTGTTGGAATCGGCTACCGCGCTGAACTGAAGGGTACCGGCACCGTGGTATTCACGTTGGGCTATTCGCATCCGATTGAATATCCGCTGCCCGCCGGCATTACTGTGGTGATCGATGCCAAGCAGACCAAGGTTACCGTGAGCGGCATCGACCGTCAGCGGGTCGGACAAGTTGCCGCGGAAATGCGCAGCTTGCGTCCGCCGGACCCTTACAAGCAGAAGGGTCTCCGCTACACAGGCGAGCGGCTCAAGAAGAAAGTGGGCAAGACCGGAGCGAAATAGTCTCTGGCTTCATCGCCAAAGGAAATTCGGCGTGATCGGTGTATTGCTTGTCTGGTGGAGATCGCCGTCAAGCGAAAAGCAAAGTTAAGGAAATTTGATCGTCGAGTCAGGGACTCCACGAAGCAAGGACAAAGAGATGATTCCAGAAGTTTCAAAAGACAAGACTCGCAGGCGGATCCACAAGCGTATTCGTCTGCGGTTGGCCGGTTCTTCCGAGCGTCCACGCCTCAATGTGTATCGTTCGCTGAACCATATTTACGCGCAGGTGATTGACGACGTGAAGGGCTTGACCCTGGCCTCCGCCAGCACGCAAAGCGGCAAAAAAGGCGGCAAGCGCTCCGGCGGCAATGTAGCCAGCGCCAAAGAGATTGGCAAGTTGATCGCGCAGCGGGCCCAGGAAAAAGGCGTCAAGAAAGTAGTGTTTGACCGCGGCGGCTATCTTTACCATGGACGCATTAAAGCGCTGGCCGAAGCGGCTCGCGAAGCAGGTCTGGAGTTCTAGGAATGGCGACAGCAACAGTAAAAAAGAAACTTGATCCGGGCGGCTACCAGTTGAAAGACCAGGTAGTTGCCATCAACCGTGTGACCAAGGTGGTAAAGGGCGGCAAGAACATGTCTTTCGCCGCGCTTGTGGTCGTGGGCGACCCCGCTGCCGGAATTGTGGGCTATGGCTCCGGCAAGGCCAAGGAAGTTCCGCAGGCGATTCGTAAAGGCATCGAATCGGCCAAGAAGAACCTCGTCAGGGTCAACCTAACGCAAACGACCATTCCTCACGCGGTTCTTGGCCGCTTTGGATCAGGTATGGTTCTGCTCAAGCCGGCGCCCACTGGAACGGGTGTCATTGCCGGTGGAGCAGTCCGCGCCGTGATGACCTCGGCAGGCGTCCAGAACGTGCTGACCAAATCCATTGGCACCGCCAACCCGCACAATGTAATCAAGGCCACCTTCGATGCCTTGGCAAAACTGCGCGACCGTGAAGAGGTTGCCAGCATTCGCGGGAAGGCCGTACAGGAGCTGTAAGCGATGGCAACCGAAAAAAAGAAAATTCGCCTTCAGTACGTGCGTTCGAAAATCTGCACGCCGGTTAAGCATAAGCTGGTCATTAAAGGCCTCGGCTTTACCCGGTTGAATCAGGTGATTGAGCGCGAGGATACGCCTTCCATCCGGGGCATGGTTGCCAAGGTGCCCCACCTGGTACTGGTCGTCGAAGGGTAAAATTACGTTTTGGATCGTTTCGCGCTGAAAGCCGGGTTCCCCGGTGGAGTGGCGGCGATTCAAGCTTTAGAAACCGGGCGGCGCACCAATGGGGCCGCTGATAGAAGGAAACAACGTCGTGCCAACGAATCTTTCAAATTTGAGGCCCCCAAAAGGGGCAACCGCCAACCGTAAAAGGGTGGGCCGTGGTATGGGCAGCGGCATGGGTAAGACTTCGACCCGCGGCCACAAGGGGCAAGGCTCCCGTTCCGGTTCCCGCCTGATGCGCGGCTTTGAAGGCGGCCAGATGCCTCTGCATCGCCGGCTTCCCAAGCGCGGTTTTACAAACATCTTTCGTACCGAGTACGCGGTCGTGAATCTCGAACGGCTCGCCGAATTGGGAGAAGCCACGATCACTCAAGAGCTTCTCGTTAAGCGTGGAATCGTCGGGAAAAACGATCGGATCAAGGTTCTTGGCGATGGTGAGTTGAAATCGCCGCTTTCCGTCCATGCCCACAGGTTCTCCAAGTCGGCCCAGGAAAAAATTGCTAAAGCCGGCGGCAAAGCCGAATTGATCGGTGGCGCTCCCGACGAAACCAAGCCCGAAAAGAAAATTCAAAAGAAGAAGTAGCTGCTTATGCTAGAAAAACTGGCCAATATCTTCCGAGTTCCTGACCTCCGCAAGCGCGTTGCGTTTATGCTGGGCATGCTGGCCGTGTATCGTCTGGGTTCGCACATCCCGACGCCTGGCATCAATCCCAGCAAGCTTCAGGAAATTTTCCAACAGCAGCAAGGCAGTCTCCTTGGGTTCTACGATCTCTTCAGCGGCGGAAACCTGCGCAAGCTGACGATCTTTGCCCTCGGCATCATGCCCTACATCACCTCGTCCATCATTCTGCAGTTGCTTACAGTGGTCTATGAGCCGCTGGCCCGCCTGCAGAAAGAAGGTGAGTTGGGCCGCCGGAAGATTACCCAGTGGACGCGCTATCTAACGTTCATCCTCTCCGCCCTGCAAGGCTTGGGAATCGCCATTACTCTGGAGCACACTCCAGGCGTGGTTTTGAGTCCAGGGATAGGCTTTAAGCTGTTGACCATTATCACGCTGACCACAGGTAGCGTTTTCATCATGTGGCTGGGCGAGCAGATCACCGAGCGCGGAATCGGCAACGGCATGTCGCTGTTGATTTTCACGGGCATCGTCGTGGGCCTGCCTCGCGGCATCAGCGAACTTTATAACAAGGTCACGCGCGGAGATTGGGGACAATTCACGCCCATTGCGGTCATCGTGCTTTTGGCGGTGATGATCCTGGTGGTGGCCTTCATCGTATTCATGGAGCGTGGAGAGCGGCGTATACCCGTGCAGTATGCGAAGAGGGTTGTCGGGCGCCGCATCATGGGTGGTCAGGCGACGCACCTGCCGCTGCGGGTGAACTCGGGCGGCGTTATGCCGGTGATCTTCGCTTCGTCGCTGTTGAGCATTCCGCAGATGCTTCAGTATGCGATTCGGCATGGCAGTACGGTTGATCGTTACTTCACGCCGCTGCTCAGTCAGCTGAAGTGGGGCGAGCCGCTGTATACGTTGGCGTATGTCGTTGGCATCATCTTCTTCGCCTATTTTTACGTGTCAATCGTCTTTAATCCGTCCGATGTCGCCGACAACATGCGGAAATACGGCGGATTCATTCCTGGTATTCGTCCTGGGCACCGTACGCGCGATTACATCAACGATGTCTTGACCCACATTACGTTTGTGGGCGGTCTCTACTTGATCCTGATCTCGCTCATTCCCGAGTGGATGATTGCGGGTATCCACCTCAACCACCTTCCGGTCTGGTTAGGCGGCAACCTGTTCGATAAGTTGCCCACGTTCATCTTGAACGGCTTGAACGTTACCTTCTATTTCGGCGGAACCTCGCTGTTGATCGTGGTGGGCGTCGCCATGGATACAGTAAGCCAAGTTGAATCGCAGCTTATTATGCGCCACTATGAAGGCTTTACCGCCAGTGGCCGGGTTCGCGGACGGAAATGGTAGCAGGAATGTCCGTTCCTATCGCAGCAGATACTGCTGGTCGCCAAACGGCCTTTGTGGGGCCGATCATCCTCCTCGGAGCACCGGGGGCGGGCAAAGGCACGCAAGCACAGTTGATCGCCGAGCGATATGGAATCCCGCAGATTTCCACCGGAGACATTCTTCGCAGCAATGTTTCTCGTGGAACGGAGTTAGGTAAGAAAGCCAAAGCGGTCATGGATCGGGGTGAGTTGGTATCCGATGAACTGGTTTGCGGCATGGTTGCCGATCGTCTTCAGCAACCGGATTGTGCTCGAGGCTTTATCCTCGATGGATTTCCGCGTACCGCCGCGCAAGCCAATTGGCTGGACGAGTTTCTCGCAGCCCGTACCTTTGGCGGACGTCATCTGCCGCCGGTTGTGATCAGTATTGAAGTGGGGTATAATCAACTACTGCAACGACTTACCGGGAGACGCTCCTGTCCCTCCGATGGACAGATCTACAATATCTACTCCCATCCTCCTAAAAAGGAGGGCATTTGCGATCTGTGTGGCTCGCAACTGATTCAGCGTCCGGACGATAAAGAAGAAGTCATTGCGAAGCGGTTGGAGAAATATCAGGCCGAGACTTTGCCGCTTGTGGATTACTACAGGAACCAGGGCAGATTGCAGAAGTTGAATGGAGAGCTTCCCGTGGAACAGGTCACGGCTGCAACGTTTGCCGCCCTCGTAAGGCCTGAAGCAGAGAAGTAATGATCAATTGCAAGTCACAAACCGAGCTGGAAAAAATGCGGCGTAGCGGCCACATTGTGCATCAGGTACTGGAAGTGGTTCGCGATGAAGTTGCCCCTGGTGTCTCCACCATGCACTTGGAGCGGGTAGCGGAAGAGCGGATTCGGGAGCTGGGAGCCAAGCCGGCGTTTAAGGGATACTACGATTATCCCTGTGTTCTTTGCACTTCGGTCAACAATGAGATCATCCACGGCATCCCTTCGGCCAAGCGGGTTTTGGCCGATGGCGATATTGTCTCCATCGATTGTGGGGTTGTGCTGGATGGGTACTACGGCGATTCCGCGATTACCGTTCCCGTGGGTACGACGCTGGCGCCGGAGCTCAAGAAGCTGTTGGATGTCACCGAAGCTTCATTGAAGTGCGCGATTGAGCAAGTCCGCCTTGGTAAGACGATCGGCGACGTGGGCGCTGCCGTGCAGGAGTATGTAGAATCAAACGGATTCAGCGTGGTGCGCGAGTTTGTCGGACACGGCATCGGCACCCGGCTGCACGAAGACCCGCAAGTGCCAAACTATGGGACCAGGGGGCACGGCACCCGGCTGCGCGAAGGCATGGTTCTGGCAATTGAGCCCATGGTCAATATCGGCAAGCCGGGAGCCAGGGTTTTGGAAGATAAGTGGACCGCCGTCACAGAAGATGGAAGTTACAGCGCTCATTTTGAGCACTGCGTGGCGGTCACCAGAAATGGACCGATGGTGTTGACTGCGTAAGTTATAAGCAGCCGGCGTTAGTGTTCCAGCCGTTAGCGTGGAAGAGAAGTTGAGTAGTTAGCGGGTAGCAAGGTCTCACGGGGGAGCGTTTCCTAGAGGAAATGCGGAAGAAGACGGGCAAAGTCCCGAAATCAGGAGATCGGTGAGCAAAGAGGACGCGATTGAAGTAATGGCAACCGTGATTGAACCGTTGCCAAATGCCATGTTCCGGGTAGAACTGGACAATAAACATCAGGTGCTCGCGCACGTCTCCGGCAGAATGCGGAAAAATTTTATACGTATTCTTCCAGGGGACAAGGTGGCGGTGGAACTTTCGCCGTACGACCTCACCCGCGGCCGAATCGTTTATCGGTACAAATAGACAAAGTCAATCAGGGAGTTGGCGTGGCTCTCTTGGTGTTTGCTTGAGAGGGGCTTGCTGTCCTGTGATGAAGAAGCCGGATTTGCAAAAAACTGGCTTACAGATCATCTGCCTGCCGGGTTCGCAAAGTATGGCATGCGCCAAAGGCTGTGGCGGAAATTTTGAATTAGGAAATTCACATGAAGGTCAGGGCGTCAGTTAAAAAGATTTGTGACAAGTGCAAGATCGTGCATCGTAAGGGCGTGGTGCGCGTGATTTGCGAAAATTCGAAACACAAACAAAGGCAAGGATAAGGTTCCAAGGTCCAAGGATCCAAAAGATCCGGTTCAACAGGGCACGCTTGGAAGCAAGGGCTTGGCTCACCGAAGGGCTTAGGAGAATAAGAATCATGGCAAGAATTGCAGGCGTCGATCTCCCGCGTAACAAGCACGTGGATATCGCGTTGACTTACATCTACGGCATTGGCAATCCGCGCTCCAAGAAGATTCTTGAGGCAGCCAAGGTAGAGCCTATGAAGAAAATTCAGGATCTGAACGAAGAGGAGGTCAACCGCATCCGCCAGGTCATCGAAAATGAGGGCGGCGTGGAAGGCGATCTTCGCAAAGATATCTCCATGAACATCAAACGGCTCATTGAAATCGGCTCATATCGGGGATATCGCCATCGCCGTAATCTGCCGGTGCGCGGCCAGCGTACGCACACCAATGCTCGCACCCGCAAAGGTCCGCGCAAAGGTACGGTTGCGAATAAGAAGAAGGCAGCGGCTAAGACATAAAGAGCGTTGCCGCCCGAACGGGATTGGCATTTGTGGCATCTTGAAAAGGCTCGGAATGCCTGTTGAGAAGTAAAGGGACTTTGCGTCCCATAACGACAAGGACAACAGATCATGGCTAAAGCAGCGGCCTCCGGAGCAGCCGGAGCCAAAGGTAAGAAAAAGGTCTTTAAGAAGAAGGAACGGAAGAACGTTCCTCATGGTATCGCCCATATTCAGGCCTCGTTCAACAATACGATCGTCACCATCGCCGATGGCGAAGGCCGTACGCTCTCTTGGAAGAGCGCCGGTTCGCTCGGCTTCCGTGGCTCTCGTAAGGGCACGCCCTTTGCGGCCCAGCAGGCTGCGATGAACGCCGCCAACCAGGCCCGCGAACATGGGCTGCGGTCTTTGGATGTAAAGGTCAACGGCCCCGGTTCGGGACGTGAGTCCGCGATTCGCGCTCTTGCGGCCGCCGGCATCGAGGTGCGGTCGATTAAAGACGTAACGCCGATACCTCACAATGGCTGCCGGCCTCCCAAGCGCCGTCGTGTCTGAGATGTTGAGTTGAGCTTGGTGGAAAATAATCGCTCCGCCATTGGTCGCTAGAAGTTCAAAGTAAGAATCCTGTTGGCCACGCGGGAAAAACAAAATGGCCATCGGATCGGGACGAAGGGGATGTGGCAATCCTGTAAACCGATCGACACCTGATTTATAAGGAGAAGAAAATTGGCACGCTATAAAGGTCCAGTCTGCCGCCTTTGCCGCCGTGAAGGCATGAAGCTTTTTCTGAAAGGCCCCAAGTGTTTTACCGACAAATGTCCGGTCGATAAGCGCAACTTCGCTCCTGGACAGCACGGAAAAGACCGTAAGGCCAAGATCGTTGGCTACGGTCTGCAGCTCCGTGAAAAGCAGAAAACCAAACGTATCTATTTCACGCTGGAAGGTCAGTTCCGCAATTATTTCGAGAAAGCCGCGCGCAAGCCCGGCGTCACCGGCGAACTGCTTTTGCAACAGCTTGAGCGCCGCTTGGATAACGTGGTTTTCCGTCTCGGCTTTGCCATCTCCCGACGTCAGGCGCGCCAGATCGTCCGTCACGGCCATATCGATGTCAACGGCCGCCGCGTCAACATCCCGTCGTACCAGGTCAATACCGGTGACGAGATCCAGGTGCGCGAAAAGGCGCGGAAGTTCACGGTAGTGGAAGGCGCCCGCGATTATGCCAGCCATCAGCCGGTGGCCAACTGGCTCGAAGTGGACCGCGATAATCTTAAGGGCCGTGTGCTGAATCTGCCGAAGCGTGAAGATATCAATCTGCCGGTGAACGAGCAGCTCATCGTCGAACTCTATAGTAAGTAGCTTCCCAGGGCTTCTCGCCTTCGGCGGGAAGCCACTCTTGGGAATTTGGCCTTCTTGTTAGTCCCTTGTGGAACGTTGTAAGCAATTGACCGCACCAAACCAACCTTGGGAAGTCCCCTGGGCCAAACGGAGCGGAATTGAAAGGAAGAATAGAACATGGTTCTTTGGAGAGGATTTCAAAAACCGAAGCGTCTCGCGACCGACACCGAGACATTGACCGACAAGTACGGTCGTTTTTATGCCCAGCCCTTCGAGCGCGGGTTCGGCACAACCATCGGCAACGCCCTGCGGCGTGTGTTGCTATCGGCCATTGAAGGCGCGGCCGTCACCGCTGTGAAAATCGATGGCGTGTTGCATGAGTTTCAGTCCATCCCCGGCGTGGTGGAGGATGCAACCGACATCATCCTGAATCTCAAGCAGATTCCGTTCAAGCTGAATGGCGATGGCCCCAAGGCAATCTACCTGAAAGCCGACCAGCCCGGTGTCATCACCTCCGGCATGATCGAAGCTGATGGCGATGTCGAAGTGCTGGACAAAAATGTCTATATCGCCACGGTCTCCGAAGGTGGAAAGCTCGACATGGAGATGCGCCTGAAGCGTGGACGCGGCTATGTTTCCGCCGACAAGAATTTTGACGAAGACCTTGGCCTCGGGTTTATCCCGATCGATTCAGTTCACTCCCCGGTGCGCAAGGTGAACTATACGGTGGAAGCCGCCCGTCTTGGCCAGATCACCGATTATGACAAGCTCGATATCGAAATCTGGTCCAATGGCTCCATTGCTCCCGCCGATGCGCTTGGCCTCGCCGCCAAGCTGCTGAAAGACCACATGACCATCTTCATCAATTTTGAAGAGGAGCTTGAGACCGAGGCGCGTGGAGAAGAAAAGCCGCAGATTCGCAACGAAAATCTGAACCGGTCCGTGGAAGAACTGGAGCTTTCCGTCCGCAGCTACAACTGCCTCAAGAACGCCAACATTCAGACCATTGGCGAACTGGTGCAGAAGACCGAAGCGGAGATGCTCAAGACCAAGAACTTCGGACGCAAGTCGCTCAACGAAATCAAAGAAATACTGGCCTCCATGGGGCTCTCGCTCGGTATGAAGATCGATGAACAGGGCAATGCCGTTCCCGGTCCTACCAGCCAGATGCCTTCGGCAGGGGTCGCCGCGCCCATCGGTGAAGAAGGGCCGGAATACTAAGTTCGGAATACTTAGTTCGGAATACTTAAAGACACGCAAGACTGAGCTTGAAGAATTGACAGAACAATTGGGGAATTGCGGAACGCCAACAGGCGTTTCGCAGCCACCCAACTTAAGGAATCCATCATGCGCCATCGCAAACCGACAAAAAAGCTAGGACGTAATACCAGTCACCGCCGTGCGCTTCTGCGCAACCTGGTTACCTCTCTGATTATGGAAGAGCGGATCGAAACCACCACGGCCAAGGCAAAGGCCATGCGTCCGCATGTTGAGAAAATGATTACCCTGGGTAAGCGCGGCGACCTCTCGGCTCGCCGTCTCGCTGGGGCCTATCTGCTGACCCGCGAATCCGTCGATCGCCTGTTTAACACGGTGGCCCCGCGTTTTGGCGAACGCAATGGCGGCTATCTTCGCATCATCCACAAAGGATGGCGGCAAGGCGACGGCGCCGATGTCGTGCTGATTGAGCTTCTTGGCAGCGAGAAGTTTATTGAAGGCAAGCGCGCCAAGCGGGCGGAGATCCGCACCAAGCGCCAGGAAAAGATCCGCAAGGAGATGGAAGAACAGCAACAGGCGGCAGGCCAAGGTCCGGCTGAAGAAGAGAAATAAACCCTTTCATCAACCTTCTTTTTGAGCGCTCTCTCTCGATGGGAGCGCGCTCTTTGCATTAGGGCATTCTCACCGCAGTTCTCCTCATAGCTAGGTAGTCCGCTCCATCGAGCAATTAATCAAATCTGCAGGAAACTCTCAAGGCACTCCCTCATCTCTTGTCAATTGCCCTGCAAAGGGGCATAGTAGGCCAACAATGCATTAGGGAGGAAGATCATGGCCCTCACTGGAACAATTCAAGGCGCCGAGCCTGGACTGCTGGGCTTCGACGCAAGCACCGTCATCACTTCAACCGTCGCGAAACAATTTCGCGCGCAGGGATTCAGCTTTTGCGTGAGATACGTTGCTCGCGGGCCTCAAGGTCCAACCGATCTGAGTGCCGCTGAGGCGGATGTGATTCTTGGCGCCGGATTGGCCCTTATGGCGGTACAGCACGTCCGCAAGGTAGGGTGGCAGCCCACCGGCGATCTGGGTGAGCAGGACGGAAAGAATGCCGCACAGAACGCCGGAGTCATCGGATTCCCTCCGGGCGTGAATCTATGGTGCGACCTGGAAGGTGTAAAGAAAGACACCAAGCCCGAAGATGTGGCTCAATACTGCAATCGGTGGTTTGCAGCGGTGGCTGAACTTGGGTATGTTCCCGGCCTCTATGTGGGAGATAGCGCGATCTTGGACGATCTTCAGCTAGCTGAGCTTAAGTTCCAGCATTTCTGGCGTTCGCAGAGCAACGTTCCCAATGTTCGAAGCCGGGGATATCAGCTCATCCAGCTGTATCCGCAAGTCCAGAAAAACGGAATCGGAATCGATATCGATGTAACGCAGGACGACTTTAAGAAAGGCCAGGTACAGTGGCTAGTGCGCGGAGCCAAAAAATCGGCCTCGGCAAAATCGGTTCCGGCGAAGAAGACCGCTCCGGCGAAAAAAGCTGCCGCGGCCCGCGCCTGATTAATCCTTGTGAATCATTCCTTGCGAAAGCGGCGATGAGTTGTAGGCATCGCCGTTCTACTTTTGTCGCTTTACTTCTCCCGCTTCTATTTCTTTCGGTAAGCAATCTTTCCTGCGACAACCGTAGCCGTAACCTTCCCCTCCATCTTCCATCCGTCAAAAGGAGAGTTTCTGGATTTGGAGAAGGTTTCATCCGCTCGATAGGTCCATTTCTTCGTGGGATGAAAGACGGTCACATCCGCGTATGATCCTCGCGCTAGCGTGCCCCGGCCCTCCAGCCCCATAATCCGCGCCGGGTTGGTCGTCAACAACTCTATGATCCGAACGATAGGAACCTTGTGCTTGGAGTGAAGGATGGCGAGACACAGTCCCAAGGCCGTTTCCAATCCGGTAATGCCAAAAGGCGCCCGGTCGAACTCGGCATTCTTTTCGTTCTGCGTGTGTGGAGCATGGTCCGTGGCAATGCAGTCCACGGTTCCATCTGCAAGCCCTTCCAGTAGCGCCGTTCGATCCTCTTCGGAACGCAGCGGCGGATTCATCTTGTAATTCGTACGATACTCGCCTACATCCTCGTCGGTTAACGCGAAATGATGTGGCGTAACCTCGCATGTAACAGGTAAGCCCAGACTTTTTGCATGCCGAACCGCTTGCAAAGCGCCCGCCGCCGAGAGGTGGGCTACATGAAGTCGTCCACCCGTAGTATTGACCAGTTCGATGTCCCGCTCCACAATGGAGGTCTCCGCTTCATTGGGCCATCCGCGTAGGCCAAGCCGGAAGGCGTGCGGGCCGCTGTTCATGGAGGCCTCTTTAGTCAGGTTGGTGTCTTCCGCGTGCTGCACCACCGGAAGGCCAACTTTGGCTGCCGCGCTGAGCGCATCCCGCATGATGTCGTGTCCCAGGATCGGTCGGCCATCGTCGCTCACCGCCACCGCTCCTGCGCGTTTGAGCGCCGAAAAGTCCGTCAGGCGCTCGCCCCTGCTTCCGATCGTCGCCGCCGCTATGGGAAATACCCCAACGTGAGCCTGGCGCTCGGGGTCTTGCATCCACCGGGTAATGGCGGCTGTGTCGTTGATCGGAGCTGTATTCGGCATGGGGCAAACGGATGTAAAACCTCCGGCTGCGGCCGCCATCGTACCCGTGGCAATGGTTTCTTTATTGGACTGGCCCGGTTCGCGCAAATGAACGTGGATGTCGATGAACCCGGGGGCAACAATCATTCCAGAGGCATCGAGTACGTCATGACCGGTTGCCGCGATGCTTCCGCGTGGCGCAACCTCCGCAACCTTTCCATCCCGAAGCAAAAGATCGAAGTTGCCGTCAAGCTTCTGCGCAGGATCGAGCAGTCGTCCATCGCGAATGAGCAAGCTATTTTTTGATTGCATTTTCTTTTGAACTCTCCAGGCGCCCGTTCCCGAAATTTCTATGTTTTGCTGGCGCTAGAGCGTTTTCACCATAAGCGTTAGCTGGAATCAAGATCGTTGCGCAGCTTTTCCACAGACGCACGATGACCATGCAACCAGCATAAAGTAATGCCGAAAACGCGATAACGCCTGGTGCAACCGTGGAAGAGCACAGCTTTAGCTGTGCGTCTACGCGTGCCACATATATTTGCGCTTTAGCGCTAGTGGCATGCTTTTGCTGTTACTCACTTTGCGACTCCCGTGCACATCGCCAGCACCGCCATCCTCACATAGACTCCATTGTGGACCTGCTCTTCGATGACCGCCTGTCGCGAATCGGCAACCTCGCTTTGAATCTCCATACCTCGCACCATTGGCCCCGGATGCATCACGATCGCATCCTTCCTGGCTTGTTTCAGTCTCTCGGTCGTCAATTGATAGTGCAAAATATATTTCTCGGTATCGATGTTCAATCCCACCAGCCGCTCTTTTTGTACGCGCAGCATCATCACCACGTCTGCATCGGCGATGGCCTCATCCAGCTTGCGCGAGATGGTTAGGTCCGGGGCCAGCGTAAGCGCAACCTCCGGAAGAAACTCGGCGGGGCCGCAAAGCGTAATCTTCGCGCCAAATTTCGAGAGCAGATGGATATTGGAGCGGGCCACGCGGCTGTGCTGAATATCTCCGACCATCGCAACCTTCAGGCCCTTCAGGCTCTTCTTGTGGCGCAACATCGTATAAGCATCCAGAAGTCCCTGGGAAGGATGCTCGTGCATTCCATCACCCGCGTTGACGATGGGAACGCGCAAGTTGCGAGCCAGAACATTCGGCGCGCCGGAGCTTGGATGGCGCATCACGAGGCAATCGGCTCCCAGCGCCTGTAGTGTCTTTCCGGTATCCACCAGCGACTCGCCTTTTTCAATGCTCGATGCGACCGCGTTAATGATCGATGTGTGTGTGCCTAGAAGCTTGGCGGCAAACTCAAACGAGACTCGCGTTCGTGTGGATGCTTCATAAAATAGAAGGGCAATGCGCTTGCCTCGCAACAAGGGCTGGGCAGGCCGCGAGTGCATCTTGCGGGCTAGCTTGAGAATAGCTGTAATTTCTTTGGGTTGCAGGCTCTCCAGATCAAGAAGTGAGCGAGAAGCACCCATGCTCTCTACGCCCTGCGCTCCACCAGCATCACCTGCTCTTCGCGATCGATCTCGTTCAGGCGCACCTCCACAATCTCGCTGGATGTCGTCTGGATGGTCCGTCCGATAAAGGAAGCCTCCACCGGCAACTCGCGGTGTCCGCGGTCGATCAGTACGCAGAGTTGAACGCGTCGTGGGCGGCCGTGGTCGAATAGGGCATCCATCGCCGCCCGTGTCGTGCGGCCTGTATAGAGCACGTCGTCCACAAGGATCAGATTCTTATCGGTGATGTTTACGCCGAGAGGCGTTGTTTTCTGAATTACCGGACTCGCGCCAACGGTAGAGAGGTCGTCGCGATAGAGCGTGATGTCCAGGGTTCCGGTCGGAATCGGTTTTTTCTCGATCGTCTCAATCAGCTTGGAAAGCCGGTCTGCGAGCGGTACTCCCCGGCGCTTGATGCCGACTAGGACCAGGTTCTCGATCCCATTGTTCTTTTCCACGATCTCGTGGGCAAGCCGGACCAGCGTCCGTTCAATCTCTGAAGCGGACATGATCCGCCCTTTTTCAGTCAGGTTGGGAGTCTTGGAAAGGACAGGATTATCCATACGCTAATCGAATGATAGCCGATGAGCGTGGGTTGCGCCAAACTACCCTCGGCTCCTATTACGAGCGAGAGAAACGATGGCCGCGCCCGTCACAGCCGAAAGCACCAGCACAATTCCCAGCAGGAACAATAAGCCGAGTCCGATAAGCAGTGCAAAGCCGCTGCCCGTGCCTAACCACTCGATGATCCGCTGAACCTGAGCGTGTAAATCGGGATTATTAGCTGCTTGCTTGGCGGCTGTTGCCTGCATGGACTCAATCAGGCTCTGGCGAATTTCATCTCCTTCAGTCGCCATGGCAATGCCCGCAATGGCTGCGCAAACACTAAAGGAGAGCAAACCGGCGACCATTCCCAGCCGTGCGCCTTGCGGTCCATGCAAATTACCGGAGCTGGTGCGGCAGTAGCGCCAGACAGTGAACGCCACCATCGCAACGGTAATCAATAGGCCGACTCGGGGAAACGGGAGCCCAAAGCCTCCAATCAACGCGGGTGCAAGGGCGATCCGGAGGAACCTGCGCCATTCGATACCAGGGTGAGCGACAAGCGAAGGGTAGGGGCTCGGAACGGGCGAACCCGGCGATTCAGATTCTGAAGGTATAGGATGAGCCGCCTCGGTCCTGACCGAAACCCGGATTTGCGCCGCGCCGCAAGCCGGACAAAAAACGGTTTGGTCTTCTACGGCTGCTCCACAGGCGTGGCAAGGTCGCTCCATGGTTTCAACTTACAGCAGAGGGTAAGCCTTGGCAAATCGCGTGCCGGCGGCTCCGGAAAAATTCATTCATCGGCAATCCGCGCAATCTTGTTGATGTCTTCTCCCGCAATCAGCACCATCTCATTCCTCGATCCCTCTTTGCGGCTCTCGCGGTAAGGTCTGTATTCTTCGCTTTCATAGAACGCCTCAGCCGCCTCCTTGGAAGGCCACTCGATGAGCAGGAATATCTGGGGCGTTTCTCGTTCGCCTTCCATCTTGCGGAACGTGGCCGTCCGTGCAAGATAACGCCCTCCGCGCTCTTCTACTAACTTGGTCACATTCTTGACGTATTCGGCTACCCAACGGCGGTCTGTCAGGTTGAGCTCGCCCACCAGATAATACTTCACGCATCCTCCCGGCTTGCGTCTTCGGCTGATTCGCGAATACGTCGATTCGTCATGTTAGGGGCCGGTCAATCCTGCCGTTCAGATTACGTCATCTTTGTCGCCACCATGGGTACGAACGAAAACTACGGCGAATTCAGAGCCCTTGCCTGCCGGCTTTACAGAGACGATCCGCTGATTCTCTTCGGTGCCCACCTTGAGCTGGGTTTCATAGTCGTGGCCGGAGTCGTCGCAGGTGACCGGGTCGCCCTTCTTCCCATGGTGGCCGTGAACGCTTGTGCTTCCACCTTTGCACCGGAGCACCTTTCCAAACTTAGTCATGTCTTTCTCATAGAACCCGAGCACCTTCTCGGGGGAGTCGCTGCTCTCAAATTTCTGCACTACCACCTTCACGCCGAAGAGTGAACTGGAGATGTTCACGTTGGCGCTGTTGGTGTGCTCATCGTCGTCTTCTTTCATTGCTCTGGCTCCGGGATACGTCGCCAAGCCCGTATCTTTGATGTCCCCGCCCCCCTTGCGCACGCTAAGCGATCCAAATGGGGTTTTGATATCGACATCCTTATTCTTATCTCCGTCCTCTTCATTCCGGCTGGTGTGGATCGAACAGCCCAGGAGCGTAGCCGTCAGAAATGCCGTAGCGATTGCCAGCAAGTACTTTGGTCTCTTTGCCATGTTTCATCCTCCTTCAATATGCGTGCTGCCCGGAAGGCCGGCGATCTTTTCTCTAGATTACGTCTTTTGAGCCGTGGGTACGAACATAAACCAGCGAGAACTGCGTTCCCTTTCCGTGTGGCTTTACCGACACAATGTGCTGATTGTGGTTGGAGCCTACCTTCAATTCGGTATAGCTGGTTGTGGAACCATGTTCGTCGCAGGTTACCGGCGAGTCGTCATGGTATTTCTCAACCTCGAAATCGTTCTTTTCGGTTTCGCATTGGATGACCTTGCCATATTGGCCGAGCGGCTTGCGATAGAAATCCAGAACCTTTTTCGGAGAATCGTCGGTCTCAAACTGCAGGGCCACAACCTTTAATCCAAATGCCGAGCTGGAAATATTGACGGTCGCGCTGCCGTCTTCGTCGCCGGAATTCTTTGTCCGCGCTCCCGGATAGGCAGGCAGGCCCGCATCCTTGGGGTCGTAGTTATTCGTCTTCACGCTGAGCGAACCAAACGGCGTGCGAATGTCCACATCTTCCTTTTTGTTTCCGTCGCTGGTCTTTTCACTCGTCCGTACCGTGCAGCCCAGCAGGAAGAGCCCAAAAAGCGCAAATGTTGCGCAAGGCCAAAAGAGTCTACCTGGGTTCATACGCCTCGACTTGCTCCTTGTTATTGTTAGGTTATTTTTGAATGCCGGTTCCCCGATTGGCAAAGCCGGGTATGGTGACTGGCAGGCGGCCCCGAAAGGAACTCTCGCCGAATAGGGCGCGGGCGGCTGCCGTCTCTGCGGCTGGCACGTTGGAATAAGCGCACACGTAGTTTGCAATCTGCGGAAAATCGGCGGCAATGTAAGGCGAACCAAACGCCACTACCACGGTCTTCTCCTGTCCTCTTTCAAGGACGGATCGCAGCAACTGCGCCGGCGTCTGCGCCAACGCAACGCTGTTCACAGGAGTTGCCCCCTCATTCCTGACCGCCTTCCCTGCGGTTGGCACCATATAGATGGCCACTACGACCTTGGCAGCTCCCTCGACCGCGCTTTGAACGTCCGCCGCCATGTTGCCCGCGATCCGGGGATCGATATAGATCACCCTGGCTCCCGGCGCCCGTGTGCGTAGCTCCCGTTCAAATTGGCGGCCGCTCTCGCTTCGTAGATCGTCCGTCAGAATCAGGCAGACCAGATCGCTTGTCTGGTGTCCTGTACCTGAATACGCGGCAGGGGTGGGAAAAGTTCGCAAATTTTTCAGGGGGAGCACTCGATTATTTTCGCGAACCAGCGTGATGGAGGCGCCCGCCAACTCCTGCGCCAGGGTTAGGCTCTCGGGTCGGGCGACAACCGAGGCCATGGCATTCACGTCCACAAGGCGCGCCCGGTGCAGTCCGGCGCTTGCCTTCGCTCGCAAAACCTTGAGAACGGCTTCGTCGATCCGGGATTCCGCAATCTCACCTGCCTGAACCGCTTTCAGTAGTCCACGGTAAGCTCCCTCCAGATCGGAGGGCAGAAGTAGCATGTCGTTTCCCGCCTTCACCGCATCTACGGCCGCCCGCCCGGAAGCAGCCGAACCTCCCTGTGAATAAAGACGCGTAAGCGCTCCCATCTCCATGGCATCGGTTACCACCAGCCCTTTAAATCCAAGCTCGTGTTTCAGCAATCCATTCACAATAATGGGCGATGTGGTGGCCACCCGGTTGAGGTCGGGATCAAGCGCCGGAGCCGTAACGTGTGCCACCATGATCGAATCGACCCCGGCGGCGATCGCCTGCCGGAACGGGACGAGATCGATCTTTTCAATCTCCTCCCGGTTGCGCGATACCGTCGCCACTCCCAGGTGAGAATCGGTGCCCGTATCCCCGTGGCCGGGAAAATGCTTCACTGTGGTCAGCAGGCCTTCCTGCCGCGCTCCCCGTATATAAGCGCTTACCAGCGACGCCACTTGATCTGGATCTTCTCCGAAGGCCCGCGTATTGATGATTGGATTATCGGGATTGGAATTGACATCGGCTACCGGAAAGAAGTTCCACTCCACACCTACCGCGCGCGATTCCCGGGCGGTGATCTTTCCAAATTGCTCGGCAAATTCGGGCTTGCCCGCGGCGCCAAAAGCCATGGCGTGCGGAAAGACTGTTGCGCCGGTCAAACGCATGGAGGGCCCGCGTTCAAAATCTGCCGCCACCATCAATGGCAGCTTGGCTTCTCGCTGAAGCTGGTTGATGAGCATCGCCGCTTCGTACGGTCCTGTCTTGTAGAGAAAGGGGCCATCGGCGGGAACTGTGAGAAGGATCGAGCCCAGGTGATAACGCGTGAGCTGTTCGCGTAACTTCAGATACTCCGGGCTTTGCAGATCCACGAAGCCGCCCATCACGCGAATCATGAACATCTGTCCGATTTTTTCTTCCAGTGATAGCTTCTTCAGCGTTTTCTGGGCCCATCGCTCGCCCTCACGATCCAGGTGAATGGGCCCGGGCCGTTGATATTCGCTGGTCGTGCCTCTTACGCTCAATGCCAGCAGCAACACGCAAGCTGCCATGGATCCCACAATGTGTCCTATGCCCAGTGCTTTGCGGAGCCGAGCCGTAAAGCCCGTAAATTGATGAACAAATGGAAGCCCGCCGCGCCCCCTGCGGCCAATCTTTTCTGTAAGCATGGGGTGAACTATAGCACCCATATGCCTTGCCTCGAATTGGCGCCTAGGTCTCCACCCGTAGGGTTGCCTCAGGGTTTTGCATGATGGGACATGTACGAAAGGAATTTGGTTCGGCCAGGGGTTTTTCTTGGTAATATCCCCGCATCGGGCTAGCTATTTTTTAGGTCGGCTTTGCGAGGTTTGTTATGGGCAGATTCGTTACCGCATCGGTTCTCTGCTTCTCGCTGCTCTGCTGCGGCCTTTCATCAGCGAAAGATCATGCTCGCTGGTTAGACAGCAGCAAGCATCATGTTCGCGACCGCGACTACAACCGGGACAACCGTCCCCGGCACTACAAGCACAAGAAACATCATCATGGAAGCATTTCCTGATCGCGGGGATCGCCATCAGCGTTAGCGCGCCCGCTCAGTAGGCGCTTCGCTCTAGTGCCGTTTGCGTTCTAAACTCTAAGTGCTTTATTCAACGGGCTCCCAATATCGTTCGCCCGCACAGGCGCGGCAGATCGTCTTGCCCTCGCGAATAACCTCCCGGCGAAAGTTGATGCCTTCGCCGCACTCCGCACAAGTAATGCGCTCGCCCTTGTAACCCGGAAACTCCTCCGGAGGAAGCGATACCTTGACCCACTGTGTCTGGAAGAGTTGCTCATCGTCCATCTCGCGGTAGGCTCGCATCTGCTGCTGGTTCTTGTTCTGCAATTCGGGGTACATGCTCTTTGCCAGGGCCTTTGAGGATTCGCGCGCAACCACGCGAATTGCCCTGCCTGTTTCCAGGTCGGTAAAGGTCGCGGCCATCTTGCCCCAGTCCCGAAATTTCAATGCGCGCTTTCCCAGGCGGCAGCCGGTCACAACCATGATTGCATCGGTGGCGCACCGGTCGATCTCCACGAATGTAACAACCCTCTTGCGGTCCTTCCCTGCGGGATCGTCGATGCCGAGTTTCTTCATGCCCAGCATCGCCAAACGTACTCCCAGGATCTGCCCCGCGCACAAATGCCCATGGGCGACTTCAGCATCGGCAAGGTATTCCTGCAAATCTTTCATAAATCGGTTTCAGCCTCGGAGTTCTCTGTTGAATAAACTTTTAAAGGGTCGCTTAACCCTACGGAAGCGTCTGCACCAGCCTTGAGGCAAGCCTAACCTTCAAAGGATGACCAATGCAAATGAGCGTAATCCCATTCGATGCAAAAAGGTGAGCGCGGTTAAAATAATGCCGTTGAGCCGTCAATTGCTTTATTTTAAGAAGCGGCCTTAGTCCTGCAACAGCCGAACTGTTGCAATTCAACCTTAAGATTGGTTTCCCCCGAAATGCGAAAGCTCACAGATGCAACCCCCAGTAGCAACCTCCCCTCTCATCTTGGGATGGGGACCGTCTCACAAAGAGTGCTGGAAGATTACACTCGGCTTCGTTCGCGTGTTCCGACAATTCTCGTGGTTGATGACAAGCAGGAAACGCTCACGCTGCTGCGCGAGCTGCTCTCGTCGCGCGGCTATGATGTGATTACCGCCAACGAAGCGGATGAGGCCGTCGATCTGATTCATTCTGACCGGCCGGATCTCATCCTGCTTGACGTGGTAATGCCCGGCAAATCCGGGTACGAACTTTGCCGCGAGCTCAAAGACGATCCGACTACCCGATTGACCCCCATCGTGATGATTACCGGCCTGAGCGACCGCGACGATCGCGTGCGCGGCATCGAAGCCGGGGCCGACGATTTTCTGAGCAAGCCCGTCTATCCCGAAGAGCTGTTCGCCCGCGTAAAGTCTCTTTTGAAGCTGAAGGAATTTACAAACGAATTGGAGAATGCGGAGTCGGTACTCGTGGCGCTCGCCTTGGGAATTGAAGCTCGCGACCCCTATACCGGAAATCATTGCGAGCGTCTCGCGCGCAGCGCCGTTGATCTTGGCCTCCACGTCGGTTTGGATAGCGACAGCCTCGTCGCTCTGAAGCGTGGCGGATATGTCCACGATCTGGGGAAGGTCTCCATCCCCGACGTGATTTTGAAGAAGGGCTCAAGCCTCACCCCGGAAGAATGGGGCATCATGAAGCAGCACCCTCAGATCGGCGAGGCCATCTGCCGCCCGTTAAAAACGTTTCGCAACGTCTTGCCGATTATCCGGAATCACCATGAGCACTGGAACGGAACGGGCTACCCCGATGGGTTGGCGGGCACCGATATCCCGCTCTTGGCCCGCGTTCTGCAGGTCGTGGATGTGTATGACGCCATCCGCACCGAGCGCCCTTACAAACCGGCGCTCAGTCACGAAGAAGCGGAACGGACCATGCGGCGCGACTCTGGCAGAGGGCTTTGGGACCCCAATCTGGTTACGGAGTTTTTCGATATGTTGAAGAAGCAGGAGCAAGCTGCCTGAAAAGCGTTGGCCAGATAAGGGAATACTCTGCTATAGTGCCGGTTCTGCCTTTGGAACAGCCACAATACAGCATCATTGTTCCCGCTTATAACGAAAAAGAGCGCATCGGCCCATCTCTGCGGCGGATGGTGGACTATTTGCACGAACAGTCTTGGAGCGCCGAAATCATCGTGGTGAACGATGGCTCCCGCGACAACACCTCCGAGATCGTCTCTGGCTTTGCCATCGAGAACCCTGAAATCCGCCTGGTACAGAATCCCGGCAACCGAGGCAAAGGATTTGCCGTTCGGAATGGCATGTTGCAGGCTCGGGGAAACATTCTTCTTTTTACCGATGCTGATCTCTCCTCGCCCATTTCCGAGGCCCCGAAACTCTTTGCCGCTCTCCAACAAGGGGCAGACGTAGTGGTTGGTTCCCGCTGGATGGATCCTTCCATGCAGACTCAGCGCCAGTCGCTCCGGCGGCAGCTTTTCTCCCGCGCCTTCAACCTTTTTTTGAAAATCGTTTTAGGGCTGAATTTTCACGACACCCAATGCGGCTTCAAGGTCTTTACCCGCAGGTCGGCCGAAGCCATCTTCCCTCTGCAGAAGGTCGAGCGCTTTGGATTCGATCCCGAGATCCTGTTTCTGGCCAGGACGATGGGTTTCAAAACTCTGGAAGTGCCTGTCGTGTGGGCGAACGACGACCGTTCCACCGTCAATCCCCTGCGCGATGGCTTCCGCATGGGCGTCGACGCGCTAAAGGTTCGCTGGAACTCGATGAAGGGACGGTATGTTCGTTCCGCATCGTCGGCATCAGGTCGCTAAAGCCTCTTCAGCGCCGGCATTGAGAGTCTGCATCCCGCAAAGTTAGATTGAAACGAGAGCCGCCACTGATTGAGATTCATTGGCACGAAAATCTACCTTTCACGAGGAGGTGGGTGCCCCATCCCTTGAGGAGAGCGCGCTCTTGTCTTTGCGCTCGAAGCAAAGGGTGGGTTTTCGATCTCTCCATGGATTTTCCGTCGAAAGAAAAGCGCACGACAAAGATGGAGAACAGGCTACGTTAAAGCCCGCAAAAAATTCATGCCCCGGAGCTTATGTGAGAATCTTCGTTCTCACATAAGCTCCAAGGCATATGTCTAAGAAGCTAGATGAAAATGAAAGAACTCTTACGACGCGACGGCCCGCAACATCTTTTTGGATTTCGGAACCACCGTCACGCCGCGCTGCCGGTCGGAGCTTAGAGTCATCTGTATGGAACACGGCCCGCAGAGCCAGAAATGCTCCACGCGGCCTATGCCTTTGGGTTTGAACAGAGTCGGGCCTTTCGCTTCGTCCGTTGCTGTTGGAGCGGGGTACTCGATCATGAAGACTTTGCCTTCACGTAAGTAAATGAAGGGAGTTGAGCAAGATGGATTGGCGCATTTCGTCAGCATTCGCTACTCCTTGAAAACTTACGACTGGGATTTACCACCAGATTCCGGGCGATGGGCGCACTTGATACTTGTTCTCTAGATAGATGCAGTTTTGCGAGATTGGATCTTTAATAGGAGGTAAAAATCTCCCTTGTTAGGGAAAAATTTTCGAGCCCTGCCTTCTTTTTATCGGCCTCTAGTAAATTTGCCTTAGGGTAAAAAATGGATAGCAATTGCAAGAGTGTCCTTTCCTACAAGCCAACCCTTGTCCAATCGTTCCAAGCTATGTCATTCTGCAAACCGCCTTGGATTTATTGTGAATTTCTTAAGAAATAGAGCGCAATGCTTGCTTGCCGCCTGCCTCGTCTTGATGGCTCCCTCAGGCAGGGGTGCATCGGCTACTTCGCTGCAAGCTTTGGTCGATCAAACCATGCGTGGGCAAGCGGGCGCTCTTGTCGCATTAGAAGTTTCTACCGGAAGAATCCTGGCGCAATCGCATTTGAAATTAGCCGCGCAAAGGCTGGAGCAGCCAGGATCGGTCGTAAAGCCGTTTCTGCTCCAAGCCATGCTCGCCTCCGGGCGGATTAGCGCCAATCAAAAGCTGATCTGCCGCCGGCCTTTATATATTTCAGGGAAACGCATGGACTGCTCCCATCCTGAGTCCATTACGGCGCTGGATGCCGTGGATGCGCTCGCCTATTCGTGCAACTCCTATTTCGCCGCGCTGGGTTCTCATGCCACCGGCGCGGAACTGCGCGATGCCTTCCAGCGCGCCGGTCTCTTTTCCGCGACCGGCCTGGCCCCGGACGAAGCGGTCGGACGGATTTGGACTGCCAACGACGAATCCAAACTTGAGCTGCAGGCGCTGGGACATTGGGGCATTGAAGTGACTCCGCTCGAACTGCTCGCCGCCTATCGCTCCCTGGCGCTGCAAAAGCTTCGCCACCAAGAATCCGATAAAGGAAATGGGAAGCCATCGGCCACAGTCTCTGAAGCAGTGGCATCCGAGAGGCCGGTATTCGAAGGACTGGAGCGCTCCGTGCAATATGGAATGGCGCATCTTGCGCAGCCCGTGGGAATCACAGCAGCGGGCAAGACCGGCACGGCCAGCGGCCCCAACACCCATCGCACTCATGGCTTCTTTGCTGGATATGCTCCCGCCGCCAAGCCCGAAATCGTATTGGTGGTCTATCTGGAATCCGGACGAGGCGCCGATGCCGCCGCGCTCGCTGCTCCGATCTTCACCGCCTACGGCAAAGAGTCGCACGCGAATGTCGGCCACTAAATTATGCCGATGCCTAAAACAAAGTCATCGAACACACCGGAGAACGCCATAGGTGCGCCCGTCTCTGGCCGCCTCGCCAATGACCGTAAGGGCACCCGCCTCACCGTTATCAAAACCAAAACCGTTGTCAAAGCCGCTCTCAAAACGCTTTCGTCTAAGGTCCTCTGCGTAATGGGTGCTTGCCTGCTAGCAGGGCCGGCCGCTCAGGCGCAAGGCACGACTCTCAAAGTTCGTCTCTACACGCTGCATCAGGAACATCATCTCAAGCTGACTGCGATTTCCGAAACACTCACTTGGAAAACCTGCGCCAAGTGTGCCGCCCATTCAGCCAAAGAACTGCTCGTCGAGGCTGCTCCGCAAGGGCTCAAGATTGGCGATGCCGGACAGAATGAATTTCACCCGCGTCTGCTTGTCAGTGGAAGCTATCGCATCGATCCGGAGAGTGGGCTTAAGTCAATTCTTCAGGCTCCCATTCAAATCCAGGCAAGCAACGGTCTTTTAACCGTTGTGGCTGAAATGCCTTTAGAGGACTACGTGACCGCCGCTCTCATGGGAGAGAATGGCGCCTCGGCCAGCCTCGAGAGCCTCAAAGCAATGGCGGTTGCAATTCGCACCTATGCGGCTCGCTTCAGACCGCGCCATCAGACCCACCGGGCAGGCCCCGATAATGCAGGCCGCGATAATGAAGGCTTAGATAACGATAACGCCGGCTTCGATTTCTGTGACAACACGCACTGCCAAACTCTGAACCTCACCGGAACCAACGCGCCGGTCCGGGCCGCGGTTCAGGCCACAGCGGGACAGTTGCTCTGGTACAAATCCAATCCCATTGCCGCCTACTACCACCAGAATTGTGGAGGCAATCTGGCCGCTGCCCAGGAGGCATGGCCGGACCTTCATGAACCATACCTTCAGCAGCGCTCTGATCCTTATTGCCAGAGGCATCCGCTCTTATGGAAAGCTGTCTTCCCCCGCGATCGGTTGGTAGAAGCGCTTCGCAGTCAGCAACTCAGTATTCCTGCAAACTGGACGAGGTTGGAAGTGCTCTCTCGCAGCCCAAGTGGCCGTGTATTGAAACTGACTTTTGTCAGCTCGGCTGGGCCTGCACAATCGATCTCTGCCTCGTCGTTGCGTTTTGCCATTGGCCGCAGCCTCGGCTGGAACCATGTGCGTAGTGATCTCTATCAGGTTCAAACCACGGGCGATTCTGTAATTTTTGCGGGTAAGGGATCGGGCCACGGTGTCGGTCTTTGCCAGGAGGGTGCCGAAGAGATGGCGGCGCAAGGCCGTACCTACAAGGAGATTCTGGAGTTCTACTTCCCCGGTACCTCGTTGGGTACAACTGCTACTGGCCTCGCATGGCAAACTCGGGAGGGAACAAATTTTGAATTAATGGGTACCCAGCCTGCGGAAGACGCAGCCGTGCTCCAAGCCGCCGAAACACTGTTGCCATCGTTGGAAGCCGAGCTTGGATGGAAGCTTGAAGCGAAAACCCGCCTGAAGGTCTTTCCCACGCTCGATGCTTACCGCAACTCCACTGGGCAGCCGGGATGGATCGCCGCCTACACCAGGGGCAACGTCATAAGCCTGCAACCGCGTTCGGTTCTCGAAGAAAAATCCGCCTTGCAATCCACCCTGCGGCACGAGCTACTTCACCTGCTCGTGGAGTCTCGCGCACACTCTGGGACGCCGGTATGGTTCCGCGAAGGTTTGGTTCTGTATCTGGCCGACCCTCAAGGCAATTTTGAGCCGGTAATCATGGACGTTGCGCAGATTGAGGCTGGGCTCCAGCACTCCTCTCTTCAGCAACTCGAAGATCCTCAAAATAGAAGAAAGCTGGAGCGAGCCTACAGTGCGGCCAGGACGAAAGTCGTCCAATTGGTGCGGCAAAACGGTCGAGCCACCGTCTTGCAGTGGTTAAGCAGCGGTTTGCCCGGAAGTGGTTTCAGCTCGCCTTCTGGTTATACCCCAGGGCAATCGCATGAAAGAATGGTTGACCGTTTATGCCGTCTCGAAATTTATCCCACGGCTCGCTCTCCTTCGATCCTCAATAATCAGGCTGGCCATGAAGCTGGCGCAACTGTCGAAGAGTAGCCTGCAGAGTGCGCGTAAGAAACCACGAAAATCGCCCGCCGTCACCCACAACAGGCTGCGGTCAGCGGCTGCGGCGGTCATAACCTGCAACTCAAAAATCTAATTCTCACGGGGAGTTGGGTGCCCCATCCTTTGCGGAGAGCGCGCTGTTGGTTTTTGCGCTCGGAGCAAAGGGTGGGTTTTCGATCATCCGGAAGGTACATCGACCTGCTTGTCTGCAACTGTGGAAGAGTGGCCATTTATGGCCACGTAAAGCCGCGCAATAAATTTCATGCCTTGGAGCACATGTGAGAACTTTTGTTCTCATGTGCGCTCCAAGGCATCTCACTCGGCGTCTTCCACCCTGGCTTGCCTCTAACCTTCCCTCACATAAGGAGACTTATCCAAGGTTTTCATCTGCCCGCCTTCTGGCTCTAGCCAGCATTGATCCCAGCATGAGCCAGGTAAACAGCGCCAGTAAGTAAGCCAGTAGTAGCCGGAACGCCACGAAGATCCCTTCGCCGGTCGCGCTGGTTGTTTTGGCGTTAAGTCTCCAACCTGCGAGGGCCGCCGGCAGCACGACTCCTACAACGGAAGCCAGCGCAATCGCCGCCCATAGCCTTCGCTGCTTGAGCATCCGAAACCAAACCCGTATGGATAGGAATCCGCGAAATCCCCGGTCGCTGCACAGCAAGGCAAACGGCAGCAGCACTCCGGGCAGTACCACCCATCGCAGAATGAAAATTCCCAGGGAATAAAGGTCGCGCATGCGGTTCTCGCTGACGAGCTTCCGCAGCCATTCTGGGAACCCCGAACGCAAGTATCCCGTTGCCTGGTATTGATAGTCGCTCAGCCCATCGATCCTCTGCCACAGATGGAAGAAAATAAAGGCCCATAGAGCGAAAGCCAAAGCATGTTTGAGCGCCCTCATGAAAGGCGGCCTAAAACCTGCTTGAGTCGAACCATTAGGAGCCCCAGGTTCATCCCGAGAATCGAATAGATAATTCAGCGTTCCGCCATGCAGCACCGCAATCGAAACCACGATCACAATGGCCAGCACGGCTGCAAACAACAGTTGCCACCAGTGTGCGTCTCCAAGGTTGAGCCACCACGCAATCGCCAGCATGATGACCGCGTTGCCAAAGAACTGGATGAGCCACAGCCGCAAGCCACCCAGACGCGAAGCGAACTTCTTGTTTGAGAGTGTGCTTGTCATTGCTTCACCTCCAGGGTCGTTGCGTCGGTCGTGGAAAGAATGGAAGGTTGATACATCGGCTGCACCGAAGCCGGGCTGATCTGGAATTTCCCTGGATTCACAATCTTGAGCAGGTAGATGTACTCCTTGTGGCCGTCGAAGTACGTCTGGAAGAAAGCCGCGTGGTCGTCGTGAAACTCGCGGCGCGTATACCACGAGCCCCACCAATTGTTTTTCTGCTTCAACTCGTACGAGTCGTCTTTTTGAATGAACTCCGCGCCCGCCGGAATCGGATCTTCCACCAGAAGGTAGCGCCAGGGGCTTCCGTTCACGGTCAAGCGCACGGCCAGCACATCGCCGGAATGAATGTCTCCGCTCAAAGGCTGCAGATCGTAGACGATCTTTTCGTTGTCCTTTTGTGGAACCATCCTGTAGTAGTCGCGGGTAATGCTCAAGGAAAACTTATTGTTCTGAAAGAGGCGCTTCTCCGCCGAGTAATACTCGCCGCGCGCCGACCAGTACAGACGCCCCGCTCCCGACTTCTGCACGCGAACCGTATTGGCTCCCTGCTGAAGCTGTCCGGCGTCCAGGTAGATGCGCGGAAGCTGGCTGCTGATGGAGTCGGCGCGGGTGAAATGCTTCGTTGACACCTGCTTGTCGTTCACAAAGACCGTGGCGTCAAAATCGGCGTCCAGTTCATGGCTGATCTTCATGTACTCCAAAAGCCCGAAGACCACCATGGCTGTCTGCTTTGTGCTCTCCCAGAAATACCCGTTGTCGCGATGATTCACCAGCCAGAAGGCGGCCTTAGATAGCAGCGGACTGTCGGGCCGCGTAAGGCTCAGTAGCCGCAGGGCATAGGCCGTGCTCTCTGCGGAAGCGTCCCCGTAAAAGTCGAGTAGGTAATCGTAGGTTGAAGGCCAGTGCGCCTCGGATGCATCGGCCTCCGCCTTCTTTTCCACCTCTTCGGCAATAGCCTTGGCCCGATCGTCCCCGGCGGCGTGCAGCGCCAGTCCCAGCATCGCCAATCCCTCGGCGGCCATCTTTCCTTTCACCCCGTATGCGTCGCTCAACATCTTGCTATCGGTGGCCTGATTAAGCGCCATCGCATAGACGACATAGGAGCGCAGGTCCGCCACCATGTTGGGGTGCTTTGCCAACTGGGCCTTTAGCCAAGCGATAGCTTTTTTCTGCTCCTCGTCTTTGATCTCATACCCGGCTTGCTTGGCCTGGGCCAGTCCGCTGACCACATAGGCGGTCATGAAGACCTGGCTATCGTCTTCTTTCCACCAGCCCCAGCCTCCGTCGTCATGTTGGAAGTCGTACAGCCGCTCCATGCCTGCGCTGATCTTTTTCTGCAGCTCAGGCGTGTCGATGGTCGCTTGCAGCTTCAGGTCTTTCATCGCCTGTGCCACCACGATGTTGGGCAGGAAGCTCGACATCGTTTGCTCCGTGCAGCCGTATGGATAAGCCGTGAGGTAATCGAGCGCGCTGAAGATGCTGCCCGCAATGGAAGGGCTCACATCGATCTTCAGCGTGGGTGCCGAGGTGGTTGGATCTCCCGGCAGATTGATCGTGGTTTGGTCCTGGCCGGTCGCGATGCTGATCGATCCGGCCTTGCTGTCGGCCAGCTTTACTCCGAAGGGAATGACCGGCAGAGTAAGCTCCAGTGCGTCAGACTCTTCGTTCGTCAGCGCCTTGGCCACCAGGCTGGATTCACGCACATTCTGCGCGTGAACATGCCAATCCTGCCTCTGATCGCCTTTGGTGGGAACTTTGGCCGCGCGCGTCCCGCTATCTTGCAGGTCCAAACCCTTGGTTTCGAGTGAAACCTGGGCGTCTTTATCACTGCTCAGGTAGTTGTGAACGATGGTCGATACCGTAACGTCGTCTCCCTGGCGGAAGAACCTCGGCGTCGCCAGACGAACCATCAGATTCTTCCGGACGATCACTCGCTCCACCGCGCTGCCGGCCTTTGTGTCCACGGTGATGCCTCGTACCGTGGCCCTCCATGTGGTGAGCGAATCCGGGAAGGTGAAGGAGGCTTGGGCGTGTCCGGTTTGGTCGGTCTTGATATCCGCCAGCCAAAGGGCCGTATCAGGAAACGCTTTGCGAATCTTGGGCTGCACCAGAGGCTCGGAAGGCTTCAACTGCGCCAGGCGCGTCTTCCCGTCCGATCCATGGGCCAGAATCATCGGCTTGGTTCCGGCTTCACCCGTAAAGTAGAAGCTGAACGACGACTCCATGGCCACCCGGTTATAGACCTGGCCATAGAAGAAATTGTGAATCTCCTCCGTGGCGTCCGGGTGGATGGCATAAATCGCCTCGTCCACCACTCCCAGGCTGAACTCTCCAGCCACTGGTTTGCCGTTCGCATCTTTGGCAATGAGGGTGTATTTCGCCGGATCGCCGGGCCTGAATTGGGGCTGGGAGGGCTCGATCGAAACATTCAGCAATTGCTCATCGGCTGGAACCTTCAGGTTTTTCGTGCCGCTGTAGAGCGTGTCGTTGTGCACGAATGCCACCGACACGTACACATTCGGTTCGTTATCGCTGGTGATCGGAACCGAAATCATGGTCTGCGATCCCGTTGCCTTCACCACTCGCTTGGTCTGGATGGTTCGCCCCTCGGTGGTAACCAGCAGGCTGGCTCCGGAGACGTTCGCCATCACCAGCAGGTTCGCTGTATCCCCTGCTTTATAAGATTTCTTGTCGGCAATGATTTGGACTTTCTGCTGTGACTCGTCATCCCAAACTGTTTCTCCGGTTTCGGCAATCCAAAGCCATGTCCGTCCCTCGACCTCGCGCCCCTCTGGCGTTTTGGCCGTCACTCGAATGAGGCTGGCTTTGTCTTTTGCCGAAAACTGAAAAGTCCAATTCCCCGACGAATCGGTCTGTCCATCGCGCGATTCGAGCACCTTTTCGTCTCGCTCTCCGCCGGAGTATCGCGACTCGACAAGGTCAGCGTGCATCGCTGTCTGTACCGGCTTGCCGTCGTAATCGCGGGCCATTCCTGTGAGTTGGATGGTCTCTCCCACCCGGTACATATATTTGTCCGCTTCCACACCCGTCTGGAAGCTGCCGTAGGTGGCGATGACCGAATTGTGGCCGGAAATCTCCCTCCGCGCCTCGTCGGTGATTCGCGCCTCGATCCTGTAGCGCAGATCGAATTTCTGCTTGTTGAGGCTGGTCGGAACCGTGATCTTGAGTCTGCCGTTCTCATCCAGCTTGCCGCTCTGCTCGGAAAGCTGCTCGCCGCCGCCGTCGAATTCTTCTCCTCCCTCGGCATTGGCCTGCATGCCGCCATCGTTCCCATCCGCCTCCTGATCGCTCAGGAACGGAGACCAATACGTTTCCCGATGCACCACGTACTTCACTTGGGCCCCGGCGACCGGCTCGCCAAAATAGTATTTGGCCTCAATCGTGGCGGTGGCAGATTCTCCCTGAAGAATACGGGGCTTGTCCGGGGTAACCCGCACGATGTATTCCGGCTTCTTATATTCCTCCACATTGAAGCCGCTGCTCATGCCGCCATCCGCGCTGCCTCGATTGCTGATGGTGATGGCGTAATACCCCAGCGCCGCGTCAGGCGGCAGGGTGAAGTCCCCGTGAATGGTTCCGAACTGCGAAACCGCGGCGTCCGTCTGGAAGACCTGCTTGTTGTTGCTGTCGGTTACGGTCGCATGAACCACCGTCCCCGAGGGAACCTTGTAGCGCTCTCCGTTGCGGGTACGCAAAATGGCCTTGAAGTGGACAGGATGTCCCGGACGGTAAACTGGCCGGTCCGTATAGATGTAGCCGGTCCATTCCTCTCCCGGATTGCTGCTGAGATTGAAGAAGTACGGCGCCACCAGGGCGACGTCTTTTCCATGTACGCCAATGATCCTGGTGTCTTCGAGATTGCGGCTGTTCAGGCTCACCAGGCTGAGCCCTTGCGAGTCCGTTTTTATCGCGGTCTGCTCTTTGCGGCTTGCCAGGATCTTTACTGCGGTATCGGGGATCGGCTCTCCGGTCTTACGGTTGGTGGAGAAAAGCAGCAACTGTCCCGGAGCGTGCTTGGTCACCAGCGCCAGTTCGGTCACCACCAGAACGGTGTAGGCGCGCAGATTTCCATCCGTCACCTCCACCACGTAGACGCCTTTATCGAGCGGCTCAACCGGCACGTCTTGCCGCGCTGAAAAGAACCGGGGAGGTACCTCCTGCCTCCAGCGGGCCACAAGTTGCTTGCTGTTCAGCACCGGCACCTGGGCAAACATGGTGGCGGATCCCACTTTCCCTTTATGTGCGTTTCCCAGGTCCTCCCGGATCTGAGCTCTCGCCCGGTCGGAAAACTGATTGCGGAAGAAAAACCGGATATCGTGCCACACGCCCCGCTTCCAATCGTGGAAGCGCTCAATCAGTGTAGGCTCGTCTACCTGCTCTTTTGCGGTGGGGACTGGTCCGAACCCATGAACGTCTCGCAGGTTTTGGAAAAACAGCGCGGGGTCATTCACGTGGTAAAGCCGAAACTCCATGGCGTCAACATCCCGCGAATAGAGATGGACGGAGATTTTCTCACCCGGAAGAAAGGTGCGGTCGGCGGTGACTGAAAAATAGGGGGACGCCTGGGCTGCGGCGGGCAGCAGGAAGGCCAGAATGGCGATCCATCGCACCACGGCGCGGCTTCCGGCGAGAGCATTCTTTAGCTTCTCTACCTTAATATGTTCCATCGGTAAACTCCCAAAAAGTTACTGTTGCCCTCCGCCGGTCTCCATCGAGGAGAAGGATGCTGCAAAAGTTCGTTCAAACGTACACGGCGCATCTCGCCGCGAGACTTGCCTATGGGGCCCGTGTGATACACCAGAATCGAATCACCGGAGCCGTCGTTCTCCAATTGGCTCCTGCCCACAAACACCATGGAATGGTAGGGAGAGTTTTGCTCCAACTGTCGGTAGAACAGCAGGTCGCCGGGCAGCGCCAGGCGCACATCGCGCGCCACGAAAGAGGCATTCAGCTGCAACAGGGTCTTCGCGTCGGCAAACTCCGCAAAGGCATCGCGCAGTCTCTCGTCTGGCGAGGCCGGATGCACCCTGAACAACGCTGCGCCCAGCTGCGTATGTGGATAGCTGTATTTGCGCACTGGCGGCAAAAAGGCCAGACCTTCCAATCCCGTCTCCCGGAACCAGGATTCCGTATGGGAGTGCAGAGCGCCACGGTATGCGTAACGCAACAGGGCGGCGCAATCGTCGATCTCCGTGGGGATCTCCGTAGAAGGCCGCAATGCCTCATATTCGGCAATCGACGTAAACCACCGCCGGAAGGCCTCTCGGTCTGCCTCCGAATCGAGTCTTAGAAACTCCGGAGTATTTCCGTACCTCGGATCTCTCTGTCCCCGATCTGTTTGTCCCGGATCGCCCTGTGTTAGATCGCGCTGTCCTGGACCTGTCTGCCTTGGTTCCGGCTGTCCTGCTTCTCCAGGCTGCGGTTCAAGGCTATTCTTCGCGCGCGTCTCCGAAGCTCCGCTCCAATGGAGCGTGCCACCCATGCCGAACAATAACCCCGCCAGCGCCACGAAGACGCACGTATAGGTGCTATACGAAGTGATGGGTCTCGATCTCCGCATGTTTTAGTTTTCTTTAGTTGGGTTCGGGCCGAAAGCCTTTTCAACGACACCTGTCGGACCATCAGAGCAGTTTGCCGGGCAGAAAGCAAGAGTCCTTTTGGTACCTGCATGAATTTTTCTTAACCGGTAACATGGCCTCAACCTGTAGCGGTGGCAAAGGTGATTGGTGGCCATTACAAGTGCGTGTGAGAACCGCGGCTGAAGTGGCTTGCCCCTAGCAAAACTGTGGTGCCCCATTCTTTGAGGAGAGCGTGTTCTTGGTTTTGGCGCTCGGAGCAAAGGGTGGGTTTTCGATTATGGCAGCAGGTCCACCGACCGCCTGTCCGTAATTTCCACTGTCAACTTGTTGGTTACGAGGACCGGACACCTAAATAAAAGCAAATCCAGGGGATCAAGATTGCTGCGTGGCTACACTTGCTTGATGAATGATGAATAACGTTGGCACAACTGTGGAAGAGCCCGGCTTCAGCCGGGCGTAGACAGGAATAGAATTTACCACGCCTGAGAGCACATGTGAGCGGAGTTCTCATATGTGCTCTCAGGCTTTATATCAACGTCCACTGTTCATCGCTTAACAGCTTTTGTACCTAGCCCTGATACCGAATCCTTTTTTGGGTTCTGCGCAGGAATCTGTAGAAACCCTCGATTGGCGGGTATTTGGTTTTTAAATAAAAAGGCAGCAGCCGTGGTGGTTGCTGTGGGAATATGGAAATCCGTGCTTTATACGGGTTTCCAAGCACCAAGGCAACCCACAATGTATCGCCCGAATTGAGTCCTTTTTTGCCTTGGTGCATCATTTTCCAAAATAAACTAATTCCGGGGGCAGAATCCCGATTTTTGATGATGTTTTGGACTTAAGAGCTATCTTGCGAAAGCCACGCTAAATGCGGACTTTTACAGATTCTCGCGCAGTGCCCTTTTTTGAAACATGCTCTAGAGATTAAAACAACACTGTGCATCAACTAAGCCCAGTTTGCCCTCGCGCCACGTAGCTATCCAGAGGATGTTTCGTGGGGCATTAAAGGCATCGGTGATATAGGTAAACTGTGACTCCTGGACCTCGGTCAGCCAACTCTCCCAGTTTGCGCCCTTTCCTTTCAGGTGTACACGAATATTGACGATGCCGCACCCCCCCTGATAAGCGAACTGGATGCCATCGATGTCGCCTGAAACAGAAATACTTTGGCCATCGAGATCCTGCGAAACCCAGTTGTAGCCGTGAGTGGAATCTCCATATCCGCCATAGTCGGGTGTAATGAAATTATTGGCTTTATCCGCGATGCGAAGGTTGATAATTCCTAGTCCTCTTTGATACAGGACTTCAATCTTTCCGATACTTGCGAAAGACAAACTAACTACATTGTTCTGGCCGTAGTCATGTGTCACATCGATTACACCGTCGTATTCATCGTGCAGCCACGGGGTAGTGGCGGTCTCAACTTTAGCGGGAATATCTGCAAGGTATGCGTCTTGCGCCGCCTGGATCACTTGACCGATGAGTGACGGAGAGGGAAAATCCATATAAAGAGAACCCAGTGTTTTACCCTGCATGGAACTGCCCAATATTGTATTCAAATATGTTGATAGCTTGGGATTAATAGCATCTGCCCACTCTTTGGGCTTGCCAATGGCCGGTCCGGCACAGCTCGCGTAGGTAACAAACCAAGTGGAATTTGCGGACTGTGCGTTGGCTGCCTTATTAAGATGATCTTCTACATACTTCCATTTCCCACTTGTGTAAGTTTCCTGGTAATGATCTTCTACGTCCAGGTTACGAGTTCCAGATTGTTGCGCCAAAAGCTGCTTGTCCCAGTCACCCCAAAAAATCCCATGATTGCTCCACGGGCCGACGATGACACGATTGACGACAACGATTTTCCCGCGGACGTCACGTAGGGCCGGTACGGTGGTTTGGAGATAGAAAAACGCTTTGAAAATAGGTTTCTCTGCGATTGAGTTAAAGAGCGTCATGAAGGCGCTCTCTGAAATTGAGCTTCCCTCCTGCTTGATACACATTACGATGCACTCAGTTCGATTGTAGGTTAAGAAGTTTATGCAGTCCTGCAGAACAAACTCATAGCAATCAGGGTCATTGGAGTAATCGGACGTCTTGTCGAAGTAAGCCCATTGATACTTGCTCACCTTATCCCCATGGTGCAAGGCGAAGTTTTCGCCGCCATTTTTCGATTTAACGTAGTTGAGACGAATATCAAGCAGACGGACACCCATCTGCAATTGTTCCAGTGGGGATCGGTCTTGACATTGAGTGTCCGAGCCGCCGTGAAGTGCGGCGCTGTCATGGGTGCCCGGCAAGGTGATCTGTGAAATCAAAACACCGTCATCAATTGCGGCCATCCATGAGCATGGTGCCGCCTGATTGGTGTTTGTGCTCTGTGGATCGGTCACTGTGGGATAAGCCATTGTATTTTCCTTGGTGATCGTGATGTGTTTTCCAAATGAAGCATTGAAACAACGACAAACGCGGGGCAAACCCTTTGTGGCAAATCGTAATTTCTGACGATCGCATGAGGACTTGCCACACCGAAACACTGCATACGAACGCTGAAAACGCTTTAATATTGACTTCATGAACCCCATAACGACGAGGTGCTTCATCCTTGCGTGGGCCTTGTTTCTGAATGAAATGTTTCTGAATGAAATGATGCTGGGCAAGATGACTGCCCAAAATCCCTCCACGCATCACGCTCAAGTCGAGCTCCTAGCAGAACGACCAGCGGCTTCTCCGGGGCAAGAACTATGGCTTGGCGTCCGCTTTACCCTTGAAAAGGATTGGCACATCTACTGGATCAACCCCGGCGATTCCGGCCAGCCTCCTGTCTTCAAATGGTCGCTGCCGCAAGGCTTCAACGTTGGAACCGTGCAATGGCCGAAGCCCGAAAAGCTGCAAACCTCGTCTCTGGCCGACTACGGCTACAAAGACCAGGTGATGCTCCTCGTTCCCATACAGGTAGCGCCTGCGCCCAACAGTGCGACGGCGTCCTCTAAAGCGGATATTGTGCTCGATGCCAAGTGGCTTGTTTGCCGCGAGGTCTGCATTCCCGATCATGCGCAGAAGCGATTGTCCCTGCCGGTCTCCTCCTCGTCCGCGCAAGGTAGCCAAAATCTGGATCATGCGTCGCTCTTTGCCGCCGCCAGAAAGCTGCTGCCCAAGCCCCTACCGGCCTCATGGAAAGCCCAAGCGACCGATAGTCACGACAATTTCATCCTCGCCATTACAGCTCCAAAGGCTATCGCCAAAGCTGAATTTTTTCCGTTGGAGGCTGAACAAATAGAAAACGCCGCTCCTCAGGTCGCTCATCCGCTTCCGAAAGGCATCCGGCTCACGTTGAAGAAGTCCGATCAGCTTCTAAAGCCGATTGCATCGTTGAAAGGACTCCTTGTACTGCCTGGCGGCGATGCCTATCAACTCGAAGCGCCCGTTGCGCAGGCCTCTGGGCGTTAGAGCGTTTTCAGCGTAAGTGCAGACCATGAATCAAGGTCACTGCGCGGCTTTTCCGCCTGGTTTTCAATGAAAAGAAAAGCCGCACGGAGAGCATGCAACCAGGATACGGTAACGCTGAAAACGCTATAGCAAAGCGTTCCTAGGCAATTCCTTGATCCCAACTCACGAAGCCCCGCCTCCTCCGCTGCCGTGAGTCTGCATTGCGCCTGACGATGCGGTGCCGCTGTACGAACCAGTGAAATTCGATCCACCCCCGCCTCGCGCTCCGCCCACTACAAAACCTTTGAAGTTTTCTGGCGTACCTGCATGATCGGAATTTTGGAATGCGCTGGCTCGGTTGTCGTCGACTGGTTTTACGGCAAGCGTGTTATTGTCCAAGCTAAAGTTGTTGTAAACTGCGGCAGCCCATTGCCAATTTACGGTGATTCCGGCCACGTTGCTGGAAAAGATGCCGCACCATCGTGCACTCCGTACATTGGTGATTTCCTGCGAAGTCTGCACCGCGGTTCCAGTGAGAAAAATGCTTCCTGCCAAAGTTCCGGCGCTGGGCGTATTCTCAATCCATCTCCCGCCATCGAAAAATACGTTTGCCTGATTCAGGTTTGGATTCATGGCGATCGTGGAATCTGGAACCGAAAAATCAAAGATGCCCTCATCGCTGGTAAGCGAGATGCTGGCGTTTGAAAACGCCAGGAGTACGGACTCCTGATTGTTTGCGCCCTGCATCTTGAAAACACTGTTGAACCAAATGAAATCGCCGGCTGGGATTGCCGTTCCATTAAAGTTCGATGTGATACAACTCACGTTCGAGCTAAAGGTCAAGGGCAAGCTCTGGCAAGCCGCAGCCACGGATCCAATGCACATCAAGCTGATGATCCATAGCGCATAACTTATTTTGGAACTGCGACACGTTCGATGGCTCATTGAAGAATTCCCCTTTCTCCATCGCCGGAAAACATACCACCGGAGCAATTCCGCCATAGAACCGAAGGTGTTACGCCTCTGAGACGCGTATCGTCCAAGGTGAACTCCGCACGGAGAACGGGGTACAATAAGGCCGAAAATAGAGCGAATGTTGAGGAGGCTCAACCGTGAAACGACTTCTACATTTCTCTTTGTTATTCATTCTGGTTGCAGCGGCGTTGGCTGCTAAAGTGGGCGATCCTGCCCCGGACTTCACCGCCACCGATAGCAACGGCAAGACTCATCACCTTGCGGACTACAAGGGCAAATACGTTGTGCTTGAGTGGCACAATCAGGGCTGCCCCTACACCAAGAAACATTACGAGAGCGGTAACATGCAGCGCCTGCAGAAAGAGTGGACGGAGAAGGGCGTCGTCTGGTTCACGGTGATCTCCTCCGCTCCGGGCGCGCAAGGATATGTCACTGCCGCCGAAGAAAACTCCTATGTAAAAAAGATGAATGCGGTTCCCACGGCCGTCCTGCTCGATCCCAAAGGCGATTTGGGTCACATGTACGCCGCCAAAACCACGCCTCACATGTACATCATCGATCCCAAGGGGACACTCATCTACAACGGCGCAATTGACGATCACGCGACTTCGGACCAGTCCGATATCGCCTCCTCGAAAAATTATGTGTCCACCGCGCTCCAGCAAGCGCTGGCAGGAAAGCCCATCTCTGATCCAGCCACCCATCCTTACGGGTGCTCGGTGAAATACAAAGACTAAAGACCAAAAGACAAAGTTTCGGGCTTCAGCCGCCGTCTATTCAAGAAGAGCGCGGATCATCTGCGCTCCTCGCTCCCTTGATCATTGACTTTTGATGTCCAGGTCGCTGATGACGCTGGCGCAACTCGTGGAAGAGCGCTCTTAGCGTCTGCGTGAAAATAGAAGTCTCCGTGAAAGCTTCGAAATTGCTTGTCGCGACCACAACAGGATTGCGCTCTAGGGTTTGCGCCAAGGGAAAGTGGGTGCCCCATCCTTTGAGAGAGCGCGCTCTTGGTCTTTGCGCTCGGAGCAAAGGGTGGGTTTTCATCGCTGTGATGAGTGTCTCTTGGATCATGCGAGTAGGTACTCCACCCGTTTTGTCCGTGATTTCCTAGCTTACTCGTGGGTCCCGATCGACCGAACACCTAAACAAAGAAATGCAAGAAAAACGTGGATTATCCACGCTCCCTGGATCACTGATCCTTGATGTCCAGACCGGCGATGAAGCTGGCGCAACTGTGGAAGGGGTTGCGTCAGAACTAGATTTCCGTGTTGCAAATTGTGATCGTCGCGGTTGCTGAATACAATCTGTGGCGATGGCAAAGGTGATTTTGCGGTCCTTATGCACACTTTATAGGCCGGTGCACTTTGCATGGAAAGAATGTGTGCGCAACTGTGGAAGAGCCCGACTTTACAGGCTGTTACGAAACTCGGATTTTTTCAGAAGAGAATACAACATATCGGGCTAGGTGAAACACCGACGCACAATATGTGACTTCATTTCTGAGTTTCGTAACAGACTGTTTAGCCGCGCGCTGGAGTTTCTACATTTGATCGCGCTTTTAGGAGACAGGAATAGAGTCCCGAAGGGACGATTGACAATAGTTGGCCATGACCGTGCCCGGTCACAACGAGGGATGAAAATATGCACTTGGGGTAAGGTA
>DATGIO010000203.1:0-22867 GCA_035295685.1 Candidatus Angelobacter sp. | reverse complement strand
CCTTCCACTCTTCCGGCATCGAAGACGAGGGCCAGGTGATTTATGGCGGAGAGCCTGGGGGATATATCGTTGAGTTCGCGAACGGCATCAAGATCTACCACGCCGGAGATACCGCCGTTTTTGGCGACATGGCGTTGATTCGCGAGCTCTATCAACCTGATGTTGCGATTCTTCCAATCGGCGATCTCTTTACCATGGGTCCCAAAGAGGCCGCTGTCGCTTGCCGCCTGCTTCAGCCGAAACTTGTAATTCCCATGCACTTCGGAACATTTCCGCCCTTGACCGGCACGCCCGCTGAGTTGCAGCGCCTGATCTCCGGTATGAGCGGGATCGAATTAAAAGCCATGAAACCAGGGGAGACGATTTCATAAATGCCGGATATTACCGAAGCTGTTGTTGAAAAATACATGTATGACTTGCTGCCGGAGCGCGATCCCGTGCTCCAGGAAATGGAGCGGCAGGCCAAGGAGCGTAGCATCCCCATCGTCGGTCCGGCGGTGGGGCGTGTGCTCTTCCAATATGCCCGGACAATCGGCGCCAGGAAAATCTTTGAATTGGGGTCGGCGATCGGATATTCGACTATCTGGTGGGCCAAAGCGATGGGTGAAGGTGGGGAAGTCTTCTATACGGATGGCGACCCGAAAAAGGCCGCTGAGGCCCGTGGATACTTCGAGCGTGGCGGAGTGCAAAAGTCCGTGCGCGTGGAAGTAGGCGATGCCCTGGAACTGCTCTCCGAGCAGAAACAGCAGTTCGACATTATCTTTAATGATGTCGATAAAGAAGACTATCCGAGGGTGTTGCACCTGGTAAGCAGCAGGCTCCGCATCGGCGGCCTGTTCATTACCGATAACGTGCTCTGGAGCGGACGCGTGACCGAATCGGAACCAAAAGAAGAAAGCACACGCGGCGTTCAGGAATTCAATAAGCGGCTGTATGCCATGCCCGAATTTTTCACGACAATATTGCCTCTTCGCGATGGGATCTCGGTCAGTCTGAAGATTGCATGAAGGCTCAAGAGCTGTACTCTCCCGCCTTTGCCCAGCTTGTCCCGGCCCTGCGTAAGAGCAATAGAAACTACTTCGCCTGAAGACCTCAGGCTGGGTGCCCCATCCTTTGTGGAGAGCGCGCACTTGGTCTTGCGCTCGGAGCAAAGGGTGGGTTTTCGATTATGCCCACGTCAAGCGCGTGCAATAAATTTCACGTCTTGAATATCTGCCATGCGGTCCGGTAGGTATTGGCGTGGGCTTGGACGCTGAGCTCGATCGGCTTGGCATAGCCGCCGCCTAGCGTCAGTACGAACGGCGTCTTATGATCGCGCGCGGCTTGCATGACCATGCGGTCCCGCTCTTTCAAGCCTTCGAACGTCAAGGAAAGATGTCCAAGCGAGTCGGAGTGCAACGGATCGACTCCTGATTGATAAAAGACGATGTCGGGACGGAAGGCGAAAATCTCCGGCAGAACCTGTTCAAGGGAACGCAGGTAAGCGTCGTCTTCTACTTTGTCTGCTAAGTCGATATCGATGGTGCTGCGCTGCTTGCGAAACGGAAAGTTGCTGCGGCAATGAATGGAGAGCGTCATGACGCCGGGGTCGCCTGTGAAGATTTCGGCGGTTCCGTCTCCCTGGTGTACATCAAGGTCGATAACTGCCGCGCGCCGGGCCAGGCCTTTCTCGCGCAGAAGTTGAATGGCGACCGCGATATCGTTAAAAACGCAGAATCCCGCGCCTTCTCCTCGAAAAGCGTGGTGCGAGCCTCCGCCAAGGGTTGCGCCCCATCCGGTCTGGACCGCATCCTGTGCCGCGCCCAGAGTGCCGCCTACCGAGGCCAGCGCCCGCTCTGCCAGCGACGCCGACCAGGGGAAACCAATGCGCCTCATCGTAGAAGACGCCACGCTACCCTGAAGGAACTGGTCTACGTAATCGGCGTGATGCGCGAGCTTGATAACCTGAGGGTCGGCGAGGGAAGAACTCTCAAACTGGAACGTGCCATCTTGGGAAAGCAACGCAAGAAGCTGCCGTTGTTTGTCCCGGGGAAACTTGTGATCTGCAGGGAGCGGAGGCGTGAGTAGCCTGTTGCCGATGTGGAAGACGCGTTGCATCGTCATTGCCAGTCCGTAATCGTCCTCCTCGTCATCGGCAAGCGCTTATCACACATTCTAAATGTTAACCTGTTGAAATCATTGAATTTTGTTCTGGGTGTCGTACTGTCCGTTTCCGCACAGTTGTTTTCACTAGTGGACAGTCACAGATGACGATATTGCCCGGATGGAATAGAATTTCCTACGTTGAATCAACAGTTTAGGTGTGGTTTTGATTTGGCCCACAGTGTGCACTTGTTGAGAGCGTTATGGATATCGTTCGAGACGAATCGGTAAAGAAGAATCGTCGCCGTAAGCGGATACTGCTTTCGGCGTTGGTGGTCATCTTAGTGGCGGGCCTCTCGATTGGGTCCTCTTACTTGAAGCCAGCATTGCCCACGGTTGAGAGTGGCATTCTCTATCCCGACACTGTGAAACGCGGCTCCATGCTGAGACAGGTGCGCGGCCTTGGTTCTTTGGTTCCAATTCTCGAAGATGTCCGGGTGATACCGGCGGAGACTGATGTCCGGGTGGATCGCATTCTGGTATTGCCTGGAACGCCGGTCAAAGCCGAAACCACCATTATGGAGCTTTCGAACCCGCAGGTCGTGCAAGAGGCGGAAGACGCTGACCTGCAGTTGAAGTCCGCTCAAGCCGACTACACCAACAATAAAGTGAGGCTGGACGGCGATTTGCTTACGCAGCAAGCCACAGTTGCCGCTGCCAAAGCGGATTACGATGACGCCAAGTCAACTGCTGATGCCAACCAGGAGCAGCATAAGATTGGTGTGATCTCGTCGCAGACTCTTGCTACCTCTGTAGGAAAAGAGCAGTCTCTGGGAACAAAATATAAAATCGAGCAGGACAGGCTGGCGATGAACACCAAGGCCGTCGCCACGCAGTTGGCTGTATACCAAGCCAACATCGACAAGATCAAAGCTCTGGTTCAATTCAAGCACCGCCAGTTGGAAGCGTTAACCGTCCGAGCCGGCATTCCCGGCGTTCTTCAGGAGCTTGATGTTCAAGGCGGGCAGCGCGCTCCCCAGGGAACCATCCTGGCTAAGGTTGTGCAGCCTGAGCACCTAAAGGCGGAACTGAAGATCCCCGAAACGCAGGCCAGGGATATCGAGCTTGGCCAGCCTGCTGAAATTGATACCCACAACGGCATCATCAAGGGTTCGGTTCTCCGCGTTGATCCCGCATCGCAAAACGGTACGGTCACAGTCGATGTGAAACTGGAAGGGGCCTTGCCGAAAGGCGCTGTGCCGCTCTTGAGCGTAGACGGTACAATTACGCTCGAGAAGCTGGACAATGTGCTCTATGTGGGGCGTCCCGCCTTTGGTCAGGAAAAGAGCACGGTTTCCATGTTCCGGCTCGATGTGGGTGGGAAGACCGCGAGCAGGGTGCCTGTGGATTTGGGCCGCACCTCGGTCACCACGGTTGAGATTGTGCGCGGGCTGAAGGAAGGGGATACCGTAATCCTTTCCGACATGTCGCGGTGGGACAACGTAGACCATATCAAGCTGAATTAAGCGAAAAATGTTTTAGGAACCAACGCCGTACGGGATACGTTCTTATTTGGAAAAGGGCTGCATGCGCCCATGAACGAAGAATTGCCGGGAGTATTACGCCGGTCGCATGCTTCAAAATAAGGAACAGACGAAGGAGAAAAAACTCGTGCCTGCAAACGGACAAACTTTAATCAAGCTGGAAAATGTCACCAAGGTGTTCTATACCGACGAAGTAGAGACGCACGCCCTCTCCGGCATTCACCTGGATATACAAAAGGGTGAGTACGTATCCATCGCCGGTCCATCCGGTTGTGGAAAGTCGACTCTGTTGTCGATCATCGGCCTGTTGGATTCTCCGACGGATGGCTCCTATGTTCTGAATACGAAAGCGGTTCAGAGGCTTGATTTCTCGGAGCGTGCGCGAATCCGCAACCAGGAGATCGGGTTTATTTTCCAGAGCTTCAATCTGATCGGCGATCTGAACGTCTATGAGAACGTGGAGCTGCCGTTGACCTATCGCTCTATGTCCTCCGCCGAGCGCAAGAAGAGGGTGCAGGAGTCCTTGGAGAAAGTGGGGATGGCGCACCGCATGAGGCACTATCCTTCGCAGTTATCGGGCGGTCAGCAGCAGCGCGTTGCTGTGGCCCGCGCTTTGGCCGGCTCTCCCTCCATCCTGCTCGCGGACGAGCCTACCGGAAACCTCGATTCCCGCAATGGCGAAGCTGTGATGGATTTGCTGCAGCAACTGCACCGCGAGGGAGCCACCATTTGCATGGTGACGCACGATACCCGTTTTGCTAAGCATGCGGATCGTACTGTGCACCTTTTCGACGGCAAGGTTGTCGAAGAGACCGAAGCGGCACACCACGCTGCTGAAATCTCCTAAGCTGTTTTCCGTCTCTGCCGCTCCTTCGATGTAACGATGTAAAAGTTAAGAGATCCGCGTCGCCGCATGGCTGGCGCGGATTTTTTCTTTGTCTTCTTTCAAGAAAATGAGCGTGACTGCGGTCACAACCTGTAAAACAAAAATCCAATTCTCACGGGAAAATGAGGGCCCATTCTTTAGGTGCCCTTCCTTTGCGAAGAGCGCGCTCTTGGTCTTTGCGCCCGGAACAAAGGGCGAGAACAGAAGCGAGCCCCACACCCGAAACTGCCTGTTCGTTTTCGAACAATCGTTCTTCGTAACCGGACACCCCAGCCTTGCCCCGGACGCCATCGTGGATATTTCTGCTTTTGTTTCAACGCTTTAGGAGCATGCCATTTCGGCACCCTAGGTGCAAACTTAATAGAGGATCTTCGATTTTCACCGGCGTTAGCGCAGTGACGCCCGGTGTGCGGAGACAGCGGCTGGTTCGCGCACCTTATCCCGCGCTCTGCCTGCTGCTCCGCACTTTTCTTTTGAAGGCACATCAATCCAAGAATTCGGGAGCTATAGAGACTTATGGAAAACCTGCTGCAAGATATTCGCTATGCGCTGCGTATGTTGCGCAAGTCTCCCGGTTTCGCCGCTGTAGCCCTGATCACGCTGGCTTTGGGTATCGGCGCCAATACGGCGATCTTCAGCGTGATCAATGCGGTTTTGCTGCGGCCGCTACCTTTTCACGATCCGGAAAGGATCATGTCGATTCTGGAAAAGTCGAACGGAGGCGGCACGATGCACGTCTCCTATCCCGATTTCTTCGACTGGCGCGGCCGCAATCGTGTCTTCGAAGACATAGCTTCTCACTACGACGATGATTTCGTGCTGACCGGAATTGACCACGCCGTGCATTTGAAGGGCGAAGTCGTCTCCTCGAATTTCTTTTCCGTGCTTGGAGTGAATCCGGTCTTGGGCCGCGGCTTTCTTTCGAGTGAAGAAAAGCCTGGGAGCCGTGTTGTGGTGTTAAGCCACGAGATTTGGCAGTCGATCTTTGGGGCGGACAGAAACATTCTCAATCGTGGTATTACGCTGGATGGGCAGCTTTACCGCGTCATCGGCGTAATGCCTTCGGGCTTTGCGTTCCCCGCGCAGGCAAAAACGTCGAAGCTCTGGATTACTTTTGCCCGCGATAGTGAAGTTGCCCCCGGTTCGGAAACGCCGGAGACCGGCGCGCGGGATTTTCATTTGCTCAGCGTGGTGGCCCGGCTGAAACCGGGTGTCGCTGTCGAACAGGCGAGGCAGGAGATGAACGTGATCGCCGCCGCCCTTGCTAAGGAATATCCCGATACCAACGCGCGCTTTGCGGCAGTGAACCTGCTTCCCGAACTGGATCGCATGGTGGAAAAGGCACGCTGGGGACTGCTCCTTCTGCTTGCGGCGGTTGCTTGCGTCTTGCTGATTGCCTGCGCGAATGTGGCTAACCTGCTCCTGGCTCGCGCCAGCAGCCGTAGCCGGGAGATGGCCATCCGCACGGCCCTTGGCGCCGGGCGTGGCCGGGTTGTTCGCCAGCTCTTCACAGAAAGCCTCGTGTTGGCCTTTGGCGGCGCCGCTTTAGGCCTGCCGTTGGCGATGTGGACGACTCGCATGTTGGCCGCCCTGCATCTGGGCGGTATTGCCAGGATCGAAAATGCGGCGATCGATGGATACGTCCTCGCCTTCGCTGCCGTCGTCGCGGTCCTGACCAGCCTGATTTTTGGACTTGTTCCGGCGCTTCGCTCCGTGCCCGACATTACGCAAAGCCTGAAAGAAGGAGGCCGTTCTACCAGCGATAGTTCGCATCGGCGGCTGCGCAGCGCGCTGGTGATCGCCGAAACCGCGATTGGGCTCGTCCTCCTGGTAACCGCGGGGCTGCTGTTGCAGACATTCCGCCGGGTTTCGCAGGTTGATCTCGGGTTCAATGCGGAGAGCATGCTCACCTTGAAATTCGATCCTCCGGACGCCAAGTACAGCGATCCGCTCAAAGTGCATCTCTACGACCAGCTTTTGCCGCGCCTGCGAAGCCTCCCCGGAGTCACTGCGGTTGCCGGGGTATCGCCGCTGCCGCTCGATACCAGCGGAATCTTCATCACGTTCCAGATTGAGGGCGAGCCCTCGTCGAAAAACGAGCACGCGGCGCAAATGAGGGTTGTCAGTCCAGGATACTTCAGCGCTTTGGGCATTACTCTGGAACGCGGGCGCGACTTTAGCCCTCGGGACACCCTTTCCTCTTCTGGAGCGATTATTGTGAACCGGGCCTTCGCTGAAAAATACTTTTCTAAAAAGGATCCGGTCGGTAAGCATGTCAGCCCTGGAATTGGCGATCATCCGATCATGCGTGAGGTCGTCGGGGTGGTGGGCAACGCCAAACAGCAGCATCTCGACAGCGATTTTTCTCCTGAATTCTATGTGCCTTACGGCCAGGTTCCCGCCGGTATGACTCTTTGCATCAGGACCGCTTCGCTCGATCCGCTGGCCCTTGTTGCGGGCGTAAGGCGAGAGGTCGCCGATATCGATCCCGATCTGGCGCTCTACGATATTCAGCTCTTCAAGGATTATGTTGCGGCTGCTGCGGGGCAGCAGCGGTTCCATGCCTTCCTGTTCGGCGCCTTTGCCTTTGTGGCCATGTTGCTTACTGCGATTGGACTCTACGGGGTGATGGCTTACTCTGTCGCGCAGCGCACCCATGAGATCGGCGTCCGAATGACGCTGGGCGCAGCGGCCGGTGATGTGATGGGAATGGTGTTGAAGTCGGCGTTTTCGCTAACGGGAACGGGCTTGGCTGTGGGCATTTTGGCGGCGTTGATCTTCACACGCTGGCTGAAAACCATGCTCTTTGGAGTACAGCCGCTCGATCTCTCCATCTTTGCATCCGTTACGGCCCTACTCTTAACGGTCTCGTTGTTGGCAAGTTACATCCCGGCTCGCCGCGCTACCAAGGTGGACCCGATGGTCGCATTGCGGAACCAATAACGGAAGCCTTCCCCCGCACAAAGGGGCCATCGAAAATTTCACGCGATTGCCCTACCCACTCTACAAGAGTGCAACAGGGCCGGATGGGTGATCCGGCCTTGCTTTCAAACTTAGAAGCGTTTGAGTTTCGAAAAAAATCTTGGGCGCGGTTTCGTTAACCCGCGCCCAAGAAAAATCGAAAGTGGAAAGAATTGAAAAGTGAAATTCAGGCCTGCCGTCTGACGCGGGTCACCACAGCGTCGATCTGGATGGTGTGTTTGCTGCTCGGATCGTAAAAGTTGCTTAGGACGATTGTCTTGCCCAACTCCAATGTGTTCCTGGTTTCAATCTTCATCTGTTGAACTACGGGATTGTGGCCAAGTGCCGTCTCGCCGTGAGAGCCGGAGGCGATGTCCGAAATTTCCAGAGTCAGGCTGAGATCGACGCTATGTTCGGCCTCCGATTTCACCATGCAGTCAATGTTCTTGCCTACGTCCAGATAGCTGATCGTGTTTTCCCCCGTCTGCACAGGGATGCGCGTACCGATTCGGAGTTTGCCGACTTCATGAGGATTGAGAAGAAGCGAGTAGCCCTTGGAGTTTAGCTTCCGGCCCTCATCAAGTTCATTGATATTGAATTCCAGGCGATATTGGCCGGCCTCCTTCTTGTTGGAGATATCGAGCTCATTCAACAGCCTTGTGGCCTGTTCGACCTGCTCCTCGGTGCCTTGCACAACAATGCTCTGGTGTACAAGCACTAACTGGACGCGTTGAATATCCAGAACCCCCCGCATAAGATTCACGATGTCCTGCAATTCGCTGGCGCTCGCGAGATTAGGCAGATAGAAAGTTTTAATGACTTTAGGGCGATTCTTTTGTTGGGCAGGCAGGGCTGTGTCATTCACCTGCGTGGCGGATGAATCGGGCGCGCTTTTTTCCGTTTTTTGTTTTGCGGCGGCATCTTGAGCCATGACTTTTGGAATCACGACGTCCACAATCATGGCCACAAGAAGAACGAGGGCAAAGCTACTGAAGCTTTTTTTGATCATTCTGGAATCCCTTCCTTTAATCCAAATCTTTGATACGTGTGAATTCTTTTACTTCGATCGGCGATAGCGACAAGCCCTGAATTTCAAGAGCGCGCGCTTGTGGCTGCGCTGCAATGGCCGGCTCGGGTGGAGGTGCACGCAAAACGCTCAGGTAAACGTTTTCTTTTTCGATTCTGAGCCTCTCGCGCGCAAAGCTGGGCCGCGGCACTGGTATTGTCCCTGGCTTTCCATCCGTTGGGCCTCCGCCCGCTGGCCTTCCGAAGACTGGGTTCCTGAAGATGGAGCTTGGAACTGTCGCAACGGAGTTCCTGAGTTCGTGCTTGATTTCTTTCTTACTGCCCTCGCTGGTTGTCCTGTTAGGCTTAACCGGATCGGGAACCGGCGATGATACAGGCCGGACAACGGCAACGTTCGGCGTTCGCGGTTGCACGCTCCACCGGTTCACGGTTGCCACCGCTAGCAATAACCCTGCGGCGCAAGCCGCAAAGATCATCCTGTGTCGCAACCGTTGCCGCCGTTGCTGCGATCTCAGGTTGGCGATAATGCGGTCCTCAAGACCGGGGCGCGGCGCTACATTGCCGTAAGCCTGCAGTGCTTCTTCGAGCCATGCTTCGGTTGTTGGTTCGTATTCTTCATGGTTCATGCTTCGACTCCGTTTATTTCTTCCTCTTGAGAAACGCCTGCGCTTTTTCCTGGAGCAAGCGGCGCGCCCGCAGCAGCCTTCCTCGAACGGAGGACTCCGGAATATCCAGAATCTGAGCGATCTCCGCCGAATTCAATTCCGCCACCACCGAAAGATCCAGGGTCTCCCGCAAGTCTCTCGGAAGGCGTGCGATTAAGCTCCCTAGAAGCCGCGCCTGCTGCGTGCGAATCAACTCTTCATCGACCGGGCCCTCGGTAGAGCACGGTTCCGGCAAATCGCCATCGTGCACCATGGCGGGATTGCGATGCTTCTTGCGCCAGTCGATAGCCACCCGCCATGCGATCCGCGCCAGCCAGCCTCGCTGGCTGGAGATGGTGGAAATCTCGCCGGCATGTTTCCACACACGGATGAATGTCTCCTGTACTACGTCTTCCGCCTCCTGGGGACTCCGGAGGATCGCGTAAGCAACCTGATAGACGAAGCTGGCGTGCTGCCGTACAAGGTCTTCCACCTGCTCCGAGGCGGATTGCGCTTCGGTCACTTGAATTACGATGGCTTGCTCCGGGACGTGCATTTGAGTGTCTCTACAGGCCAAGACGGGCTTAAAGGCGGAAGCGTTCATCTATTTCAGAACGGCGCTGGCGTTGATTCTTGTGAGGGCGGGCTTAGGGGGCTTGTTAGTTTGATAGAGAGAACGAACGGGAAAACGACCTGCCCTAGCGCTTGAAATTAGACCAGTGCTTGGAAATGGGGCAGTGCTTGGAAATGGAGGGCGCTGCAGTATACTCCGAATCGCCGCTTCGTTTTTGAGGAAGCGTCGTTCGGGGAGATCGCTCTTAAAATTTCACGTTCACTTCTTCATTCAATGGAGGTTCGCATCTCAAATGATTCCCCATAACATGACGACAACACTTTTCGAGCTGCCGGGCTATCGTATCGTGCGGAACCTGGGAATGGTGCGTGGCATCGTCGTCCGCTCGCGCTCCATCATTGGAACCATTGGCGCCGGCCTGCAAACGCTGGTGGGCGGCAACATCACCTTGCTGACCAACCTGTGCGAGAAGACCCGCGAAGACTCTTACGGCCTCCTGCTGCAGCATGCGAGTACGATGGGGGCGAATGCGGTAGTGGCAGTTCGCTATGACGCCACCGAGGTGATGCAAGGGGTCACGGAGGTGCTTTGCTATGGAACCGCCGTTGTGGTGGAGCCGCAAAAGCCCTAAGGCGTTTTTAGCATAAGGTGAAAGCGGAAAATCGAGATCACCTGCACGAGAACCATGCAAACAGCAATTCAGGAATGCTTAAGAACGCAGGAACGGATAAGCCTTTCAGGGCAAGTCGTATTTCGGGGCAAATCTTATTTCGGGGTAAGTCTTAGAAGATGTAGGATTCTCGACGACGCGGGGATTCTAGCTTGTCAATTGCAGTTAGGGGCGGGTAAACCCAATGAATTCTGCGGCTTTCGTGGCAAATGGCAAGTCAGCTTGGTGGTGTTCGTTTTCGAACATCCGCGATTCGTTAATGAACAGTAATTTTCGTTCCGGTTTTCGTGTAAGATAAGCCTTGTCTTTGCTTATCAATGAGTTAGGTCCACTGCAGGTTCGGTATATAAAGTGCGATTTAGAAGACAGCGGCTGCTCAAACCAGAGTAGTTGATGCTCCCAAGGGATGGGCCGTTTTTATGAGCGGAATAACGAGAGTGATTTCTTCTTTATTGCTTTGTTTGGCGGTACTCGTTTTTGCCGGCTTCACTGGCGCCAGATCCAAGGAAAACAGACCGGCTGTGATGGTTGGTCTCGGCAATATGGGGAACATCTCCGACTATATTGCCGTCTTGAAATTTGGCAATACCCAGCAGAAAGCTGCGGCGGCTTACTGGCTTGGCCAGCAACATGCCATTGCCGCCAGAGCGGTTGATTCGCTTGTGGAGCTGTTGGGAGATAGAACGGCGGTCGATACCTCGCAGTATCGTGAAGGCGCGAAGGAGCGCAAGCCGACTTTGGGAGAGGAGGCCGCGATTGCGCTGGTGCAGATTGGCCGTCCCTCCATCCAGCCCCTGATCCACGTTCTCAAGAAATCGCCGCTCCCGGAAGCCCGCAAAAATGCAGCTTGGGCGTTGGGAGAACTCCATGACACAGGAGCTACCATCGAGGGCCAGCAACCGTCATAAGTCTTCCGGCATCCAGGGAAGTCGGCGCCAGGAAGGGAAGTTGGCACGGGGAAGGTTGGCATTCGGGAAGCTGACCGATCATGTTTCATGCGTCACAAGTGGTTGTGTTTTTTAGGAATGATGTTGGTTGTGTTGCGTGAAATTGCTTGAATTTACTGCATTATTTTCGATTGTCGCGTCATTCCACTTCACTTTTTTGCACTTCGCGAAAAGCACCCCAAAAGTGAAGATTAAGACTTTAAGACAGATGAGCGATCTCCTGGAAATTGCTGCCGATTCTCCCGCTGCGGATTTGAGTCAAGCTCACGGACAAGGCAAAATAAAATGATTCAACTGAAGAATGTCGAAAAAACAATCAAGAGCGCCGCAGGCGCGATCTGGCTCCTCCGGCGCATCAACCTTGAGATCAAAGAGGGAGAGTTCGTCACCATCATGGGCCCCTCGGGAGCGGGCAAGACAACGTTGCTGAGCATTGTTGGCATGCTCGACGATGGATGGGCGGGCGAGTACTTCCTGTTTGAACAGCCGATCCACAAGCTTGATCGCAAGAAGCGCGCGGAAATGAATCGCAAGCATATCGGTTTTGTCTTCCAGAGCTACCACCTGCTCGACAACCTGACCGTGCAGGAGAATATTGACGTTCCTCTCTCTTATCGCGATATTCCCCGTGCCCAGCGGGCCGCCATGGTTGCGGACATTCTCGATCGGTTTCAGATTGTCGGAAAAAAGGATCTCTATCCCAACCAGCTTTCCGGAGGCCAGCAGCAGCTTGTTGGCGTGGCGCGAGCAGTGGCCGGCAATCCCAAAATCATTCTGGCCGATGAGCCTACCGGCAACCTCCATTCCGGCCAGGCACAGGAAATTATGGAGCTTTTTCGCCGTCTGAATCAGCAGGGTACAACGATCATTCAAGTCACCCATTCCGAGAGCAACGCCTCTTTTGGAAACCGGATCATTCAGGTAAAGGACGGTTGGATCGTCGATGATATTGCCAATGTCCGGGATACGGTTACGGCCTGATCCAAGGAGAAGGAAGCGTTGAACAAGGTTGAAGAACTTGTGGTTCCGGCGTCTGTACAGCCTGTCGAACGTTCGCGGGTGTTGATTGCCGATGACCAGGCGGATGTGCGCGAAGCGCTGCGCCTGCTACTCAAGGCGGAAGGTTATTTCACGGAGACCGTGAGCAACCCCGCTGCTGTTCTCGAATCGCTGCAGGAGACCGAATTCGATGTCGTTCTGATGGATCTTAACTATCAGCGCGATACTACCTCGGGGCAGGAAGGCATGGACCTGCTTTCGCGCATCCAGGCCCTCGATAGTAAGCTTCCGATTGTGGTGATGACCGCGTGGGGTAGCGTTGAACTTGCGGTGGAAGCGATGCGCCGCGGCGCTCGCGATTTCATTCAGAAGCCCTGGGACAACCAGCGCCTGATCAGCATTCTCCGCACCCAGGTCGACCTTCTGCGGACCATGCGCCTTGCGGAGCGGCTGGAAGCTGAGAATAGCCTTCTCCGCGCCCAGAATCGCCCCATCTTTATTACAGCTTCCAAGAACATGCAGCCATTGCTCACGCTCATGAGCCGCATCGGCCCGAGCGATGCCAATGTTCTAATTACCGGCGAGCACGGCACGGGCAAAGAAGTTGTTGCGCAGACTCTGCATGCGCTTTCCCAGCGCGCCTCCCGGCCCATGATTACCGTAAATACCGGCGGCCTCCCGGAAGGCACATTTGAGAGCGAGCTGTTTGGCCATGTGAAAGGCGCGTTTACCGACGCTCGCGCCGACCGTGTAGGCCGTTTCGAACTGGCCGATCACAGCACCCTGTTTCTCGATGAAATTGCCAACGTTCCATTGAAGCAGCAGGCCAAGCTGCTGCGCGTTCTTGAAACTGGAGACATGGAGCGCGTCGGCTCTTCCAAGACTCGTAAGGTCGATGTGCGGGTTCTCTCCGCCACCAACGCCGATCTCAAGCAGGAGAGCGTGGAAGGGAAGTTCCGTTCCGATCTTCTTTTCCGCCTCAACACCGTTGAGCTGCACATTCCGCCTTTGCGCGACCGCCGCGACGACATACCGCTCCTCGCCTCGCACTTCCTCAAGGTGTACGCCGAGCGCTATCGCAAGCAGGTGCTCTCGTTCGAGAACGCCGCTGTCCAGCGCATGATCGAGCACCCCTGGCCCGGCAATGTTCGCGAACTCGATCACTCTGTGGAGCGGGCGGTGTTGATGTGTACCGGGGACCAGGTGCAGGTGAGCGACCTTGGTCTGGAAAGCGACAAGGGCGGCGCCGCCAAGATAGAAGATATGAGTCTTGAAGAAGTAGAATATCTTCTGATTAAGAAGGCTCTGGCGCGCCACTCCGGCAATATCAGCCATGCTGCGGAGGCCCTCGGTTTGAGCCGAAGCGCCTTGTATCGCCGCATGGAAAAATATGGCCTCTGATCCCCAAAGCACCGAGAATCGTCTTTACATCCCTGCCAAGCGAAAAAAGCTGAACTACGACCGGAAGATTCTGCTCCTGGTGCTGCTCATCGGTCTTCCGGCGACTACCGTCGCCGAAATTCTTCTCCTCACGGGCCCCTACTCCGAGGAACTGAAGTGGACCCTGTCCGCATTCCTTATCGTCGGATGGATCATCGGGGGCTCCATCTTGCAGGGGCATTTGATCCGTCCTTTGCAAACGCTCTCCAACATGGTGGCCGCCATTCTTGAAGAAGACTATTCCTTTCGTGTGCGAGGGGGCGACCGGGACGACGCACTTTCAGAATTGATCTACGAACTGAACGGCCTTGCCGATCGCTTGCAGAACCAGAAGATCAGCTCGCTTGAGGCCACGGCGCTGCTCAAGAAGGTGCTCATGGAAATCGATGTGGCCGTCTTCACCTTTGATCAGCAGCAAAGGTTGCAAATCGTGAACCGGGCAGGCGAGCAGCTCATGAGCCGCGTTGCTCCGCGCATCCTCGGCTTAACTTCCGACGAGCTTGGGCTGAGCCGCTTCCTGCAATCGCCGCCGCAGACCATCGAAATGACCTTTCCCGGCAAGCATGGCCGTTGGGCGGTGAGTCACACAGCGTTTCGCGAGAATGGCGTGCCCCATGAATTGCTGATCATCTCCGACATGAGTCGGGCGCTTCGTGAAGAAGAGCGCCAGGCATGGAAACGCCTGATCCGGGTTCTCGGCCACGAACTGAACAACTCCCTTGCTCCGATCAAATCCATCGCCGGAACGCTGACTGGAATTGCGGGGCGCGCCGGGGTCAACCAGGAAGTAGAGCAGGATATGCGCAAGGGACTCCAGGTTATTGAGAATCGTGTGGAATCCCTCACGCGTTTTATGCAGGCGTACACCCAGCTTGCGCGAATGCCGGCGCCCACCAAGTCCAGAGTTGAAGTAGGTGCGCTCGTAAACCGCGCCGCATTGCTGGAGCGCCGCCTGCCGGTAACGGTGCTCGAAGGTCCGCGGCTTCTGGTGGATGCCGATCCCGATCAGCTTGAGCAGTTGCTGATCAATTTGATTCGAAATGCGGTCGATGCCTCGCTCGATCCGTCTCTAAAAGTTCGTGGATCGGTGGAAGTCGGCTGGCGCGCCGGCGTCAACACCGTGGAGGTCTTCGTACTCGATGAAGGCCACGGACTGCTGAACAGCGAGAATCTCTTCGTTCCATTCTTCACGACCAAGCACGGCGGCAGTGGAATCGGTTTGATCCTGAGCCGGCAGATTGCCGAAGCTCATGGCGGTACTGTGTATCTGGCCAACCGTGTTGGGCGCAGCGGCTGCGAGGCCATTTTGGAATTACCGCTGGCGCACGATGCCTCTGCGTTTAGGTCGCAACCCTCGAACGCGATATGATGGAATGCATTAGCCATGGAACAAGACCTGCATAATCTGAGAGACGACATGGTGGCCTTCATCGAGGGCCACGGCATGAAGCGATTTCGAGGTTACGTCAAGGACGACTTGCCCAGCGTCCACTGGATACCTCCTTCCGAAGATCACCCGGATGCCTGGAAAGATTTTGTCGAGCTGGCGAAGTCTTGTGGCGTGAATTTTGTCACGATGAGCCACGTTGCCCTTGAGGCCGAAGACATAGAGTTCTTGGTCGAGCAGATGGAAGAGTCCCACTATCTGAATGATGAAGATATGGAAGAGGTCCGGTGGCTTCGGAATTTTGTCGGCAAGATCGGTCATGTCCAGATTGGGTTTCCGTGCCAGGGTGTCATGTTTCTTTACGAAGTTTCCACGGACTGGTATGAAAATTTTGAGCGGTTGGAATCCACCGTGGATGAGTTCGGCGGCATACTGATGGATGACACGGAGAGCGACGAAGACTAGCATCTTCCTTTGCCGATGCGTTGGACCTACCTCACCCCCGATCCGGGCATAGTTGCAAAACTTCGCTCCGAAGCGCAGATGTCGCCGCTGCTGGCGCACCTCCTTGGACTGCGTGGCATCGCCAGTGCCGAGGAAGCCCACGATTTCGTCTCGCCTACTCTTAGTCGGCTTCATGCGCCTGACGCATTGCTAGGGATGAGTGCGGCGATTGAGCGGCTGAGCGCTGCCATCGCGCGCCAGGAACGAATCCTGATTTACGGCGACTACGATGTCGATGGCACCACGGCAGTGGTGATTCTCAAAACAGCGATTGAGCTATGTGGCGGCACTGCCGATTTTCACGTGCCGCACCGTATCAAGGAAGGCTACGGGATCAAGGACGACGTTATCGAGCGGTCGGCCGCCGCCGGAGTCAAGCTCGTTGTAAGCGTGGACACCGGCATTCGCGCCTTTCAGGCTGCGGAAACTGCGCGCCGTGTGGGAATCGATCTGATCGTGACCGATCACCATCTCCCGGAGAAGAAGGAGGGAGTGCCTCGCGCCTTGGCCGTTCTCAATCCCAATCAGGAGGGATGCGGCTATCCATGTAAAGCCCTTTGTGGCGCGGGTGTGGCGTTCAAGGTTGCCCAAGCGCTCTTTGCCCGTTTCAAGGATCAGGCTGACCAGAACAAGTTAATTCCATCGTTCTTGAAAATGGTGGCCATCGCCACGATTGCGGACGCCGTGCCGCTCGTCGGGGAGAACCGCGTGATTGCCAGGCTAGGTCTAGAAGCGTTGCGCCGCCCGGTGAATGGAGGCCTGAAAGCGCTGATGGAAGTCTCGGGCCTCGCAGAAAGCGGGCGAGCGCTGACCTCCAGCGATGTAGGTTTTCGCCTGGGGCCGCGCATCAATGCCGCCGGAAGAATGGATGTTGCCGGGGAAGTCATCGAGCTGTTCATCAGTAAGGATCCTGTGCGCTGCCGCGAAATTGCCGAAAAGCTGAATCTGCTCAACACGGAGCGGCAAAGCGAAGAAGCAAGGATCGTGGCCGAGATCGAAAGCCGCCTGGCAGATGATCCCGAGTTAGGCGACAAATTCTGCCTGGTGCTCGATGGCGAGAGTTGGCACCGCGGAGTCGTCGGTATCGTTGCCTCCCGCGTGGTGGAGAAGACCGGCAAGCCGGCTTTGGTAATTGCCACCGACGGCCATGAGGCTCATGGGTCGGGCCGTTCCATCGAGGCCCTGCATCTGCTCGAGGCCCTGGAATCTTGCGGGGAGTTATTCACCCGTTTCGGCGGCCACGCCCATGCTGTGGGCTTTGCGCTTCCCAGCGCCCATCTTCCTGAGCTAAGGCAGCGCCTGGACATGTTTGCGCGCACACGGCTTACGGCTGGAGACTTTCTTCCTGAACTGAAGATTGACGCGCGCATTCCGCTGAGCGCTGTAACACCTGGACTCCTCGACACGCTGAGGGAGCTTGAGCCGTTTGGTCACGGCAACCCCGAACCTGTGTTTGCCAGCCATGGAGTCAATCTGCTGTTTCCGCCAAGAATCCTGAAGGAGAAGCACATCAAAATGCGGGTGAATCAACGGAGCTCCGGCGCGAAGTCCAGTTACAACTACGAGGCCGTCGGCTGGCGCATGGCGGGCCGCTTGCTCAACGAGTCCCTGGTTTCGGGCGATAGCCTAGATGTGGCCTTTACGGTGGGTGTAAACTCCCATCCCGAATATGGCGGCTTGCAGCTCACTCTGGAAGATTTCAGGAAGTCGGAACTATCTGTTTGCAGTTAATGTTGCGTTGAGGTTATAGTCCGAGCATATGCCTGAGAATTCCCTCTATTGCTCCAAATGCGGCAGTCCAAATCAAGCGATCGCAACCTTCTGCCAACAGTGCGGAACGGCGCTTTCTCCCATGGGTATGGCAGCGGCAATACCGCGTGGTATGCCCGCCCGCGCGCAAGCTTATGGCGGTTTTTGGATCCGTTTTGTTGCCGTTATCATTGACGCAATTGTCCTAAGTTTCGCGGCGATACCCATCTGGACAGTTTTAGGTGGAATGGCTGCGTTGGGTTCGATGGGAAGAATAGATCCGGAGCGGCTTGCAGGGGTGATGGCGTCGTCTTTCGGCATTTTTCTGCCGGTCTTCGGGGCGATTAATTGGTTATACGACGCGTTGCTGACGTCCTCCACCTGGCAGGGGACCCTCGGCAAGCGTGTTCTAGGCCTGCAGGTAACGGATGATCAAGGGAATCAGATTTCTTTCCTCAGGGCAACCGGCCGCCATTTTGCAAAGTTTCTTTCGGGGTTCTTATTTATTGGCTACATTATTGCTGCCTTTGCCGATCGCAAAAAGGCCCTGCACGATTTTATTGCCGGAACAGTTGTAGTCCGCAGCTAGCCGTTTCGATACCCGTGTACCTAGAAGTATGAAATAGCGCGGCGGCCTCGCACTCTCTCAAAGAAACTCCGGAGGGCTGCGCCAAAACGGAAAAACAGAAAATAGAGTAGAGCCCGAAACTCTAAGAGTGGTCTGCCAGGCTGCCTTGATTGCGGCTGTCTCCTGCCTTGGGTTAATCTGGTTGGCATCATGAAGGCCATTCAAGTGCAAAAAACCGGGGGGCCGGAAGTCCTGGCTCTCGTCGATCTTCCTATTCCCGTTCCCAAGCCAAACGAGGCCATTGTAAAAATCGCCGCGGCCGGCATTAACTTTATCGATGTTTATTTTCGCGAGGGTCGATATCCTTCCACACTCCCTTTTGTAGACGGACAAGAGGCAGCGGGTGTTGTCACTGAGATTGGCTCGGAGGTGAAGTCTCTGAAGGTCGGAGACCGGGTGGCCTATACGGGCGTGATGGGAAGCTATGCCGAATATGCGGCCGTGCCTGCCGATCGCCTGGTCCACGTGCCCGACTCAATTAAGAATGAGCAGGCCGCGGCCATCATGCTCCAGGGGATGACTGCCCAATACCTCCTCAGAAGCACCTATCCGCTGAAAAAGGGCGAAACCGCGTTGATTCATGCGGCAGCAGGCGGGGTTGGCCTCCTGCTTGTTCAGATGGCTAAAGATATCGGCGCGCGGGTGATCGGTACCGCGGGCTCAGAAGAGAAGGCCAAGCTGGCGCTCGATGCCGGGGCAGACGACGTGATTGTTTATACGCAACAGGATTTCGAGGCGGAAACCAAGCGCCTTACCAACGGTCAGGGTGTTCATGTTATTTATGATGGCGTAGGCAAGAGCACATTCACTCAGGATCTCAACTTGTTGCGCCCTCGTGGATACCTGGTCTTGTTTGGAGGAGCTAGCGGTCCCGTGCCGCCCTTCGATCCGATCTTGCTCTCTCAAAAAGGCTCTTTGTTTCTTACCCGTCCCACCCTTTTTCACTACATTGCCACGCGCGCCGAACTGGAGGAGCGGGCTTCCGACGTAATGAACATGGTTGCGGGCGGCAGGCTCAAGCTGCGCATCGAACATGTATATCCGCTCCGCGAGGCGCAGCAGGCGCATCGCGATCTAGAGGGGCGGAAAACTACTGGAAAGCTTTTACTGATTCCGTGATAGATTGGCCTGCGAATCATTCGTCTTCGAATCAAAGACGGGTCTGCGAATCAAAGACGTGTTTCAAGGAGCAAGTTCTGTTCGCCCAAGTGATGAAAGCCTGATGTTGAAGCCCCGATCATGAAGGAGGACCCGCAATGAAAATCATTGCCGTGCTCGTCTCAATCCTGCTCGTCGCTCGATTCACTTCCGCCCAGGAACCGGCGTCGCCCGCGAGCGACGCCATCTTCAAAGTGAATGTGAAGATGGTAATGGTGGATACTCAGGTCGTCAGCAAGAAGACACACCGTGCGATGAACTTCCTTCAGCAGGATGACTTTCGGCTCTACGAGGATGGCATTCCGCAGGAGATCTCCTCATTCAGCCAGGACGCGCTCCCCTTGTCGGTTGTTCTATTGTTTGACCTAACCGCTAGCGTGCACCCGGTCCTCAAGTCGCTTGCAAACGGCGCGCTTCAAGCGCTGCATCGCTTGAAGCCCGAGGATGAGGTTGCGGTGATTGTCTATTCCGCATCGGCTACCACCGTTCAGGATTTCACGACGGACAGGGAAGTGGCGGCCGCCGCAATTGCCAAGGCGTCCCGAATGGAAAGCGATGAAGCGGCCTTCTTCAACGAAGGGATCTTTCAGGCGGTAAGTCAATTGGAGAAATCTGGAAATCCGATTGGGCGAAAAGTGATCGTGTGGATGACCGACAACATTCCCAATCTGCCCACCGATGAGATCAGTGGACGGTATGGCCGTAGTCTGCATGGCAAGCGCCCTCATGGCGAGCGCGAAGCTCTGGCCGCGCTTTTCAGGACAGGAACGGTCGTGTGTACGCTCTTGCAGGTGGATGATTCTTGGATTAACTCGTCACGGGGCGCCATTTCCGATCGGATGCTGTATCCGCCCGGAGATGTCTACCGCTATGCGGAACAGACCGGAGGTTGGGTCATGGAATCGACCCGCAAGGCGGTGAACTCCAAGCTGGCTGATCTCATCGATGAAATTCGCGTGCGCTATAGCCTTGGCTACCATCCATCGGTTGAACGACCCGCGGGCCGATTCTGCCGGATTAACGTGAAACTCTCTCCTGCTGTGATCAAGCAGGAAGGCAAAGTGTTCGTGGAGGCACGGCGGGGATACTATCGTTGAATGCTAGCTCAACCGGAGAACCGATCCCAACGTGCGGAACCAGGTGAAACGACTTCCTTCGTAGCAGCCCAGGTCGAGAAGCAAACGCGGTGATCACTTCTTTTTTTCGGACGCGCCTTCTTCCCGCTCCAGAGAGCGGCGCGCCTCCTGCAATTCGCTGGTGCGGGCAGCATCGATCTTGGGCAAGGATAGATGCAGGCTTTCCAGTGTCTCGATGATGACGGAGCTTACCACCAGGCGCGCCAACCATTTACGGTCGGCGGGAACGATATACCAGGGAGCATTCGATGAGGACGTATTTTTGATCGTGTCCTCGTAAGCCTCCATGTAGTCGTTCCAATACTTTCGCTCCCGAACATCCGAGTCGGAAAACTTCCAGTTTTTTTCCGGCTGGTCCAGACGGCTCAAGAACCGCTTTTTCTGCTCTTCCTTCGACATATTGAGGAAGAACTTTCGTACGACGATTCCATTGCGGCCGAGATATCGCTCGAGCGCGGAGATATCTTCAAACCGCTCCTGCCAGATCTTCTCGGTTACAAGGTGTGGCGGCAAGTTCTGCTTTGCCAGCAAATCCTTGTGGACTCGTATAACCAGGACCTCTTCATAGTAGGACCGGTTGAAGATGCCGATCTTGCCTCGCTCCGGCATCGCTCGCATGGTGCGCCAGAGAAAATCGTGGTTGAGTTCTTCAAGCGAGGGTTGTTTGAAGCTGAACACCTGGCAGCCCTGGGGATTGATGCCGGACATCACATGCTTGATGGTTCCGTCTTTTCCCCCGGCGTCCATCGCTTGAAAGATCAGGAGTAGCGCCCATTGGCTTTGGGCATAGAGTTTCTCCTGCAGATCGCTGATCAGTTGCGAGCTTTCCTTGAGCATCTCCTGACCCTCTTCCTTGGAGATTCCTTCCGCGGCATGTCCTGGATTGAAATCTTTCAATCGAAAGGACTTTCCAGAGGCCACGCGAAAGTCTTGCGCGAGTTTTTGCATTTTGCTTTTATCAAACATAGATGATTGGTCCTTGGTTCGATTCTATCGGCAATCTCTCCCTCGCATCGTTGGTTGGCCCGGTGGTGTCGTATAAGGCCGGTGCATTTTTTGGAAGCGGCAGGTCCGATAGTTATGAGGATGATTCAAAGAGTCGACTACGAGGCCCAATAAATAGTGTCAAAAAATGTGAAAGTGAAATAAAATGACAGCGCTGCAAGTCACTAAAGACATATCCGGTATCGTCCGAAGGGCCAGCCAGGTATCAAAACATTAATAATAACTAATTGAATGAGAATCTGATTTTGGTGATCATCGCCGCATAAATGTCTGAAATTACTCATCGATAGTCTTGTGGATCAACAGATTAGAGAAAATATTAAAGAAAATCGTGGTACCACCGATGTACTGCTTTTCAAGCGATTTCAGACGAATGACAAATATTGTTACTAAAAATAGTTAGAAATTATTAATTTCAAGTGGTAGAGTATTCGGCGGTTAGCAAATTGCAGTTACAGGCGGAAACGTTTCATGGTTGTATCAGCTTTACGTTCGAGTGTTATTCATTCCCAATATTTAAGAATCTTAGGCGCAATGCGAAAGAAAGGAACGACCGAAAGTGATAAGGCCAATCAAGCATCTTTTGTGGGTGATCATTGCCGTTCTTGGTTTTGTAGCGATCAGCAATCCTGCCATCGCTAAGGCTGACGACGATAAGCATCAATACCAGCCGACTCCTACACCAACGCCGACTCCTACTCCCACCCCAACACCTGTTCCTACACCAACGCCGACGCCACTTTTGGGGCGCGTTGTCGCGATCAATATTCCCGGGGCTTCCGCAATCAGCGCTGTTGGCTCGTTCCTTGGCGGCCCAATTACGACCAACCCCAATCTTTCTCTATTGACCCAGCCTGGTCAGGTTCTTGATCCGACTCGCATTCTGGTAGGGAATCGTTCGAATTATGGAGCGCGTAAAGCGAGCCACAAACAAAAGCAGGGATCACTGCTGTCACTCGACCCGACGGGGCCAGATACGCTGATTTTGGACAGCGACTTCGCTCGCGATCACGCCGTAAAAGGCGGTCAGGCTTCTGATTTGGGCGGTCGCGTCCAGATCTTCTCTTCGCAAAGCTGCCCGTTTCGCAATCGTGTCAATAATCATTATGCGGTAACCGCAGGTTTCACCGGCGTCAGCAACCCTCTCGGCCTCTCAATCAACAACGCGTTTGGTTTTCCGTGGCCGGCAAATGCTCCATTCGGCTTGAAGGGAATCGGCACATCGTCCATTCTCGATCCTGACGGGACTCCTCTGGCAGATGCGCCGAACCCGGCGATTGGCGGAGTCTTTGCAGACGACCGCACTCCTCGGCATCCGCAGATTATTCCCGGCTCCCTTGATGCCGGCGCCGTAGCCTCCACTTTCCTCGGATTCTCTCCGGATGGTTCCGGACAGCCGGTGTTTAGCGTCGTATTGGCCGATGGCAGCATCGTTCAAGAGCATCCGGCTCAAGGTGTTGACGGCTTGGCTCCGGAAGGAACGGTAGACGCCTTGGTCCGTGACCATGATCATGGGCGCCACCACGG
>DATGIO010000202.1:0-5615 GCA_035295685.1 Candidatus Angelobacter sp. | reverse complement strand
CAGAATCGCGTGCTTGCCGGTGTTGACGACGCTGAAGAGAACGATGACCTGCTGCCCGTGATCGATGACCTCACTGATTCCGGTGCGCAAGCGGTCGCCTTTCTCGTTTTCTCCCTCCACGCGCTGACCAAACAATTCAGGTAAAGTTGCGCGTTGCTGCCGCGCAAGAAGGCGATCAAGAGATGGGTCTTCGCCGGCCGAGTCACCTTTTGCGGCAGGTATTCCCGGTGGAACTGAACCTGCGACCGGAGCGACGCCGCTATCGGACGCGGTGTGGACTGGTGGAGGCAAAGTCTCTTCGACGCTTGCTGTCTGCGCAATGGATGGGAAGGTAGCGGCATTGGGCTCGATCAGAAAATGGCCCGCTTGGCTATACCTCACGACGAAATCCACCCCCACGGCATCTGTCGAGGCTGGCTTGCCTGAATGGAGCAGAAGGCTGATCTGCTTCCCCCGAACCGTTGTAATCAAGAGATTTGTTTCGGCCGGGCTAACCGTGAGGGCTTTGACGAATACCAGAGTTGGTTCGCGCTCCGAGTGTTCGGCTTGGAACAAATCCGGATCGCCGACAATCACGGAATTGACGGGCTCCGGCGCCCGAATGGTCGTCACAAAATGAGGCGCAAGCTCGATCCTGGTTACGGCACTTTCATTTGCGACTCTACTGCTAATTTGCGGGTCTATGTTGATCGTCTGTGCTCTGGCCGCCAATCCTGCCAACAACCAGAGCAGCATGTTGAGCTTTCTCACGTTCACCTCCTGTAGTTAAACGTTTCTTTGTGACGTTCAAAACTTTCCCCTGATATCTCTTCGCAACCCTCTGGACATACCCATGCACGTCCGCCGAGGAGTAGTCGAGGCCTCTCCGTTGAATCGGCTCCTCTCCCACGTAGTAGGCTGCGGTAACCAGGCGCAGGTCCCCTCCAAACTCTCGCAACAGGAGAGCAAGGTACGAAACGCCGCCTCGAATGTTTTCATCGCCTCGATATCGGTCCAGCACGCCAAACCTTCTGGCCGTCGCCGGCATTAACTGCATCACTCCGACCGCTCCCTTCTTCGAGACTGCATATGGATTCCATCCCGACTCCTCTTCAATGACTGCCTGAACCAATGCCGATGGGACGCCGTATGCGATTGCATAGCGACTGGCCCATAGCATCAGCGCCTCGCGAGCTTGTCTGTCCGGGTTCTGCTGCACCGTCGCGCTCGCTGTTAGAATCAGGCCAATCAGCAGGGGGAGAGCGCCCCTCATGACAATTCCGTGCTTTCTTCCTTTTTCTCTAATGCCATAATCGAATCGCGATAGCGCTTGGAATCGAAGATCAAGCCCTCGAATCCCGCCTTCATCAGCAACCGCCTGCGGTCGCTTTCCGTCTTTGCAAGCAGGGGCAGAAAGAGATCCCTCTGGTCGGCGGCGATTTCTTCCATGCCGAGCAGATGCAAGGCTTCCTGGAGGTCGAGCATCTCGGCTATCGAAGGCGGCTTTTCCATTTGCCAGCCACGTAGCGCATTGGCAAGGCCCGCGATCTGCCCTTGCAGGCGAAGGTTGGGGCTCGATGACCGTGCTGCAAGAATCTCCCTCTCCCGTTCGACCGTGGGGAATTCGAGGCGGAGATAAAAGCACCGGCGGCGCAGAGGATCGCCAAGCCGCCTCTCCTCGTTTGAGCTGAGAACTACAAATGGAATGTGCAATGGCTTGATCGTTCCCAGTTTTGGGACCGTCACTTGCCAGGCGCTCAAGATCTCAAGCAGCAGCGCCTCGAATCCGTGATCCACCTTGTCGAGTTCGTCGATCAATAGGACGCAGGGCCGGGCAGCATGCAAGAGCGCCCTTACCAGGGGGCCTTCGGAAAAAAATCGTAGCGTGTGGATTTCGGCCCTCAATTGGTCCCATTGGCTCTCGATTAGAGACGCATTGGTTTCGAGAAACAATCTTTGCAAAGCCTGGTCGAATCTCCCGATCGCTTTTTCTTCCGTGATCCCCTCGTAGCATTGAAGCCTCTCAACGACTGTTCCACCCGCCGCCGCAATGGCATAGGCTAATTCGGTCTTGCCGCAACCTGGCGGCCCCTCAAGCAGTACCGGCTTGTTCATCTTTCCAGCCAGATACACGACCTGCAGCATGTTGGGATCTATGACATAGCGTGCCACCCTGAGTTTTTCCTGCAGTTCCGCAATCGATGAAAACACCGCTCCCTCCTGTCAAGCGGCATACTACGACGGAACACTCCAAATGCCGTTTCCGGATGTGGGAAGTTCGGGAGATCGCTACGATTGAAGTAAGACCGTGCTTGCGGAGAACTTGGCCTTGTCGCGAGCGTGAGACATCTCCAGAGATAGGTACCCCGCATTGCACGCAAGAAGTTGAGTCTGTTGCAGAAAGGGTCGCTGCACATCCCCCTTTGGGGGTGCTTCAACAAGAGGGCAGGACAGATAAGGATCGTAAAACACGAAAAACCTTCACTGTTACAGAAGGTGGTCGTCAATCAAAGGATTTCGGGTCAGGCATTGCCTTTCGACGCGCTTAGTCCATCCGCCATGCGAACAAGATCCGTCGCGGGCAGCATGCTGCGATGAATAGAGGTAGAAACTACAAACAGGAAAATCTTGCCGTTACAGAGAGTGGTCATCAATTCATAGGAGTCTGGGTCGCCCACGGTCAAAGGCATTCTCTTTCGACGCGTTTTGATCCATCCACCTTCCCAGTCAGGATTCACCGAACAGTTGGCTTGATCCGCATAGATAAGAATTGCAAACAAGAAAATCGAAAATCTCTGCTGTTACAGAGAGTGGTCACTTGCCAGGTTCGATGTTTCACGCACGCAGCCTGAAATCGATTCAGATGCGTCCCGCCCATCCGGCATTCCTCCAGCAGGCACACTGGAAGGACAAGAAACGTTCACCGAGAATATTCGCCGCTACTGAAAGTGGTCACTCGCCAGATTCCATGGATTCAGCGGAGGGCACTCCGCGTCATCAAATTAGGATCTGTTTTCAATGGGATTGTGGGCTTTTAACTTCAATACAAAAATTTCCGACTTAACGAAGTGATAGTGTTAGATCCGCTTGTCTTGAGATCATTGGTGCATGTCCCGATTCGCTCTCTTTATCACTAGGTGAAATTGTTAATAACCTAGACTTGTGCGGGTGCAACCGCGTATATAATCTTGCTCTCACATGAGAAGGAAGTTGATTAGGTCGCGACACTCAACTTCGCGCAAGAGCTAGCAGTTCTCCTCTGATCTTCCGATGCCCAGCTCAGTACAAACGCGACAGACGATTGACCGGCTTGTGGGTCAGCAGGCCCGCGAGAGGGCCGAGCAGCAATCCCTGGTAGCCCCATGGCCTCGTTTTCATGAGGCCCTTCAAGACCATGTTTCCTGGCAGGAATTTTTCTTCTGGTTTCGGGCAATCGTCGAGCACGAGGGCCGGATTCCCTCCGCCCACGCCTCTGCGGTCGAGAAGAGGTGTCCAGAGCTTTCGCAAACAACATTCCGAACGATTAGGAATATGAATTCGTCAACTAGGCTGGTCTCTGCTCTCGAAACCTGGATTGACAAACCTCACACAGGCTCACCAAAAGCAGAAGGTTGGCTTGAATCGCTGAGTTGGTTCTCTGCGCACCAACCCCGCGTGATCCAGGCGCGCAGCTACTATCTCGATTGCGCTCGGCGCTGGAAATCCGAGGAGAGGGTGGTTTATCCGGACTTCGAGGGCTGGGTTGAGCAGGCTCGACAATTCAATCCCACACCCTTTTTATTGGACGAGCATCACGGCGCCTGGGCGGCGCACTTTCGCGCGCAACGCAATCGTCTTGCCGACGCCATCGAGAAGTTTCTAGAGTTAGAAGTTTTCGCGTACTGGGCGCGCACTGCCATCAAGCAGCCTCCAGAGAAAATGCCACTGCATGTTCTCTCCGAAATTGAGAATCGGCTGCCTGGATTCCCTGATCCACGCGCACAAGATCCGGCATCCGCCATCACCAATCCCATGTGGACGCAGCTTCTCGCAGCCATCCGCGAGAAGCATTTCAAGACGGCTTCAACCGACGGCTGGTTTGATGCGATCCTGTTGCACACCGACTCCCACCCACTTCATGTCCGCGTGATGCAATTCTGGCGCTGCTGGGACCGCCAATACTACGCTTCCCCTATGGACATCTATCCGGCTCTCACTACCTGGAAGACCGAACTCGATTCCTTCACCGGACGCTGACCTCTCCAGCCTGAAAGCTGAAGCCGCTCACGGGCTTGAGCCATCCGCTCTCCCGCGGCTTTCAGTCTTTCCCGGCAGGATTTCAGGTGACGGAAAAATGCATTCCCGCGAATTCGCCGGTTGCAATTGGAGCACTGATGTATTCGCATCACATGCTTGTATGGGGGAACCTCTGGAAGCGACCGCTTCGGCAATCTGGTACAAATCTCGGCAAATTCCTTCGCTTCCTTCTCAAGAAAATTGGCGATATCCCTTTTTTTCAGTGGCTCTGGCTGCTCGCCGGCCCTGATTTTTCGTGATGCTTTCCCCCTTGGTTGCTACCCGCTATCTTCGCAATTCGGACAAACAGGGCTTCCGATGTGTCCTTCCCCACCGAAAAAAGCACTTCGATGTTCTCCGGCAGAAATGTCGCTCCACGATCGCAGGCGTTCAGTCTCTCCTGAATCTTCGCGATGGAGGCCCTCCATCCATCTCCGGCATAGTCAATCTCCGCCTTGCCCTCTCTAGTCATCAGTTCCCAGTTAAGCGCGGGATAGTTCTCCCGGCAGTATTCCTCGAAGGACTCGGTGCTGATGCGCGAGCTCCGGATGCGAAGCATGCCTTCATTGACCCACTTTCTGATGGTTGAAAGCGGCACTCCCACAATGGCGCCAAGCTTAATCTGGTCAATCGGCATTGGGCTTCGCAAGAGTCTCGATGCCATTTCTGCGGTCATGGCAATTTCTAGCGTCTCTGCGCCACGCTCCACGAACTCTTTCCGCGACGAAACCAGGATTTTCGATCCAAGCCAACTCAACCTTCCTTCTTCGAGCAGACGGTTGACGCGCTTGTAACCGCAGCACAGCATACGGCAGATGTCGCGTCTCGAGTATCCTTCAACCACTCGGCAGCGGGAGTGCCCAAAGAGCCGCTTCAGTTTCGTCTTGACCGCCTGCCTCGTTCGCCCGAGCAGCTCTGCGATGACCTTCACCTCGCAGGTGCCGGCCATTTCATTGAGCTGCTTGACCTCGTTCTTTGTCCAGCGCTTCGGGGCAGTTTTCACCTGTCGGTTTTGCGATGGGTTCTCGGATTGAGTACGCTCAGCCTCCTCATGGCGTACGTTTTCTTCGGCGCCTTCTCGGAGGGGCTGTGAATCGTTTTCAATCGACGGCAGGTCGGAAATGCCTTCGGTTCGTTGTGAGGGCATATCCCCGCCGTCTTGATCGAGGCTTGCGTCGTGCATTTGCCCAAATTTAGGATACGTGCTGCGTTGACGAGCGCGTACGGTGTCATCCATATTGCAAAAGCCTGGAGGACATAGCTGGAGACACAGGCTGGGCGAGGAGCTAAAGAACCGCTCCTGTTTTATTCCATGCGGACCGGATGGGCTACCGGTAAAGGCCTAAACGAAGCTCGTGGGC
>DATGIO010000201.1:0-46247 GCA_035295685.1 Candidatus Angelobacter sp. | reverse complement strand
CAGTTTATCGAACGGCGTAAGTGTCTCTGATAGTTTTGTCTGGCAGCAAATTGCCTATCTTGATCCCGACAGGGGCCGGACGCGCGAAAACAAGAGTATCCAATCGACGGATGCTCTCATGCTCGGATGCATCTTTGCGCTCTTCCTGGCGCTGGTAGTTCTCGCCATCCTTCCGTTTGCCTTTTCGGCGTAGGGCGTTTGTGCGTCACGAGAAGTCCCCGAGGCCCGTGGTGCGGAACAAGGCTTCCTGACGGGCATCTTGCGGAACGGATGATAAGCATGGCCACAACGGGCCAAGCGCGGTTCTGAACCGGTGGAAAATCGCGCCAGAATTTCTGTGCTCAAAGTTCGCCCCTTTCCTATTGCAGGCACTCTTTCTTATTGCATCGATTTTCCTATTACGTCGATATTCCCGCGAAGCTATACCCGCAATGCGGTACCGGCTATGCAGCTACGCCACTGTGCCGTGGCACAAGTGGCATCGGCGTCTCTACATCGTCATTAGCATGATTCATTTTTTGCGATGACAACAGGTCCTTTATGGTTTATTCTCCCGCACATATCCAGGATCAAGTAATTTCCGTCAAATGATTTTCTTTGCAATTTTCATTTGACGAGTTCGAGCGCGGGTTCAATCAAAAGACGATTGCGAGAAACGGCGTCAGTCGAGGCGTGAGCCTTGGCCAACGATTTACCGTCGCGGCCATCAACAGAGTTCGTGAGAATCCGGCGCCTACGCTCCGCGTTCTCTTCCCATTGAATCGAGTCTGTCCACATCAGGAGTATTGGCATGAAGAACGAGAACGGCACGCGCCGTGGTTCGTCCATTTCTTGCATCGTTTTGATCTCTATCTGTGGCTTGTTCATCTTTGCCATCTTTCATGCAAAGCCCGCGATTGCTCGAGGCAAGACTACCTTGGACAAATTCGGAATCGCCGAACTTTACAAAACAGACGGAAACGAGTGGTTTTCAACTTGGGACAACGGCGTTTCCCGCACGTTCAGAGGAATCGATCCGCAGGACCCCTGGTTTGACGCCGATCACGGAGATGCAACGTTCACCGCCGACGGCAAAGGGCTTTTCACGATCTCCGGCCCTGTTCCGCGGATGTATATACACGATCCCAAACGGGTTCAAGGCTGGGGCAACGTGGAGATGACCGTGTACGCCAAAAGGTTCTCCGATGAAAGCACGCCCTGGGGCGGAATTGAAGGCGTTGCGCGCAGCAACCACGGGACAACCGGGCCCGAAGAACGCGATTTATGCGACTCGCGAGGGATCGACGCCAGGATGCGATACGACGGCCACATCGATTTTGAAAAGGAAACGAGCCATCCGGATTCTGTGGCCCTAGGCAACAAAGAGATTTGGAAAGGCGGACTGCCCTACAACCAATGGATCGGCTATAAGTTCGTGGTATACGACCACAGAGGCAATGTGAAACTCGAACTTTGGCTAGACACAACAGACGGCAACGATGGCGGTCACTGGAAGAAGGTGAACGAGTTGATTGACACCGGCCAGAACTTTGGCACGGGCGGAACGGCGTGCAAACCGGGAATCGATCCGGCGATGAAATTGACGAACAATCGTCTCCGGGAGGGCTCGGAGTCGGGCAATCCCAACGTTACCGTATATTGGCGCAGCGACGACGTCCGTGAGAACGGCCTTATTTACAAGAAAATGAGCGTTCGCGAAATCGCCCCATAAAATGGCTTATTGTCCGGCCTTGGCGGTGGTGCTGCCACCTTTCAAAGCCATGAGACGATCTTGCGCAAGCCGATAGTTGGAGCCCGGCAATTCCAAAGGAGATTTCTCCACGCGAGCATACATTTTCTGGGCCGCCTCGATTTCTCCATATTGCTCCGCGATCTTTCCGTAAGCGAACCACACGGCGGAGTCCGGCTCATCCATTTTGGCCGCATCCATGGCCTTCAAGAGCACATCTCTCGCTTGCGTTGCCCTTCCGGACTCGGCGTACAGGCATGCCAACGTATGCAGAATAGCGAAGTTCTCATTCTTGGTGAGATCGTTGGCGCGCTGGGCCGCTTCGATCGAATCCTTGTCCACCCCACCGGGAAGCATCAACGCATCCCACGCATATAGGTTGAGGTCGCTCGCCGTGGCTTTGCCCCGGTCCGCGAGGCTCTTTAACAGCTTGCGCGACCCGGCAACATCCGACCTGTAGAGAGCCAGCAAGGCCGCGGAACGGACATACTGAGGGTCATCAGGATGCTTCTGCAAGCGATCCTGCAGCAACTTGTCCCAATCGTCGAATCTGTTCAATTGCGCATAAGCGCCGACGGCCAGACTGTAAGCGATAAAAGAATCGGGAGAGCTTTTGGTCAATCGCTCGCTCACGCCCAGCAGGTCTGTCCATTTTTGCTGAGCCGAATAACCGAAGGCCAGCACCATGTCGAGGAGATTTCGCTGAGATTCGTTCGCCGCATGATCCCGGGCTTCAGCCAGGGCCGCGAACTGCTTCGCTCGCAGACCGATCGACGGCAAGAGCACCAGCGCGGCGGTACGAATGGCGTCAGCGTCCCCCTCCTGGCCTTTCGTCCAAAAATGGGGAAAGGGCTGCCCGGATAACGGATCGTCGTCCGCGCTGATATGGACCTTCTCGCGCGCCCAATCCAACACCTGCCGCGCCCCCTGGAGATCGTTTCGATCCAACCGGGCCAGGGCTTCCCACCCAATATTTTCCGGCCTTGAACCGGCAGCGGAAAGGTCGATGAGGCGATATTGCCCATCTTCCCGTGAAACAAAGGCGTCCGTGTTCTCCACCCCTGGGAACTGCAATTTGACACGATAGCCTTGCTGATCGTTGCCCTCCTTGGTGTATTTGGCCGTTGATAAGAACAGATCGGCCATCACCTGCATCGGCAGGCCAGCAGCCTCTAACTGGCGGCGCATTCCAGCCATGGCTTGGCGCACCGTTCTAGCCCCTCTTTGGGAATCACTGGAAACAGGAATATTCTTTCCCACGAATCGCTTCTCAAATGCGGCCCAATCGCCATTGGCAATAAAGACCTGGACGAAAAGTTCTTGAAAGACTCCGCTTGGATCTCCAAGGTCGATGTTCTTCTCAGCGCCCGCTTGGGTTTTGGCCAGCAACCCAATCAAAGTTATCAATTGGCTCGCGGCCGCTTGTCCGCGCGCGGAGGCCTCCATCAATTCACCGGCCTCAGGATATTTCTGGATGCGCATCAGGAACGATCCCGCATTCAGCAGCGCCTTATTCCGCTCACTCTCATCGGACGTAATTTCCAGCGACTTTTTGAGAGCGGCGGCAGAGCCTTCTTGCGCGCCGATTGCGGCCAAAATAAACGATTTGCGCGTATCGGAGGCAGGCAGGCTCTCGGCGTATGGAATGATCTCTTTGAACTTGCGGGCATACCACAGGTCATAGAGCACGTTGTCCTCAAAACGGCGGCCTTCCTGCTCGTCGATTTTCTTGAGCTCCTTGAACTCGACAGCCGCGCCCTCCAGGTCTGTCCCATCTCCGTAGCGAACACCCTCGGGATTGAACTCGAGCAGATAGCCAAGGTTCGAGCGAATCTCTTTGTCGCTCGGATCGAGCTGCTTGGCTTTGCGGTAGGCGGCCACGGCGCCCGCGTAGTCAAAGCCTTTCTTTAGCCGGCGGCCAATCAGGTCGTGCTGGAGAGTCCATCCGAGGATACTGAATGCCTGGGCCGATTTCGGATCCAGCAAAGTAGCTTCTTTGGCAACGGAGCGCGCGCGCTCACCCATCCCCGCCTGAAGAAGCGCGTCGGCCAGCCGCAAGCGCGGCATGGCATCCTTCGGATGCTGCGCCACCAGTTGCTGCTCAACGGAGAGCGCCTCTCTGGCTTTCCCGGCAGACAGCAGAGAGAAGCCAACCTCATCGAAGGTAACAAGGATCGGATCGGCTTTGCGGGCTTTGACGATCTCATCGCGCAACGCCTTGCCTTCACTGGGCGTGAAACGCTGCTGGCCGCTCTCGAAGCGGAACACCGCCTCCACTGAAGTACCTTCAGGGTTCGAAGAGTATTTCTGCGTGTAGAGGGCCGGCCCCAGGTGCTGTTCTTTGTCGACTGGGAGCGAGCGCAGCTTGAATCCGGCAGGAGCAAGAATCTTGTAATGCCATTCGGTGGCAAACGGCTGGATCCACCAGTCGTGAGACCGCGGCTTGCGCCTGTCTTCTAATTTGCCCTCACCCATTTCGTCCCCGCCCATTTGGCCCCCATCCTTGCGGACCGCGCCCTTGCTGCCCCCGTCGCCCTCCTTGGATTCATCTTCCTTGGTATAGAAATAGTCTGGGAGTCCCTCGAAAATCGTTTCCTGACGGATCGCCATGTTGGAATTCGACAGGTACGTAAACCCTCGCCTACCCTTTGTGACATAGGAAACTTTAAAAGGCGTAGCCATGTCGGTAGGATCGCTGTGATCAACCGAAATCAGCGAGTCGGCAAGATACATATCCTTGACGTAACCTTCGCCATTTTCGCGGATTTTTTTCGGATCCCCCGCGTAATAGTCGCGAAGATTTTCCTCACCGGAACCAATATCCTGATTGGTTTCCACAATCTTGGCCGGGCCGAAATTTGCCATTGTGAATTCGCGCGTTTCTAGATGGAGGTGCTGCGCCGGAGTCACCTCGGGGATCTTCTCAAGACGACTGACGTTCTCATTGGAGGCGCTGCGGCCGATGATGAGCGACCACCGGCCATAATCCATAAGAGGCAAGTAGCCTGGTTCCGTATACTCGGCGGTTGCGTCGATCCACATCTCCCCCTCAGTTCCGGCTGCGGGCACATAAACGATGGCGTGGTCGAAGATCCCCATTCCGGGAAGATCGGGATTTATATCCTGCCCAGGGCCCGCATTCAAAAGCGCCAGGTTCGCGGGAATTCCGGCGGCGCGCAGCATCGTTACCAGAAAGGCGGCTTTGTCTTTGCAGTCGCCGTATTTGCGCTTCAAGGTCTCGGCTGGAAATTGCGGGATCAGGCTGGATTCGCCAAACTCTACCCCGGTGTAGCGGACCATCTTGTGCAAGGCTGTCACAAGCCGCCGGATCGCTTCGGCACGGGAAGCGTTCTTCAAGTTCATTTTGGCCAGCAACGGCTGAACGTCCGAAACCCGCAATTTGTCCTCGGAAACGCGTAGATAGCTTGCAGCCACGTCGCTCCAGGAGGTTCCGGTGGAGAATTCAATTTCCGGCTCCACAATCGAATCAGGCGGCAGATACTTTACTTCCTCAATGGCCTGGTATGCGCCGTCTTCAACCTCGATGGTTTCGATACCGCCCGCGCTGGATTTCTTGACCTTGGCATTGGGCATCTTTTGCAAGAAATACCGCAGGGGCAGCGACTCCGGATGCGTGAGCCTTACACGGGTCTTGTTTACAGGGACAGCCCTTGCCAGGGCGAGCCGCTCCACCTGGCCGCCGGAAAAGAACGGAGCCGTATCGCGAGTGATCACCTCTTCTTCCACAATTGCACCCACTGCAATTGCAGGCAACGGGCCGCCGTAGCGGCGGTCGTCCGTATAGGTATCGGGGCTGCTGTCTTGGGCCGCTATCTCCGTAAGGGTCTTAGGATCGAGAGTGTGAACGCTGCCATCCGGAGAGATGACCCGAGCCCTGATTTCCGGCCTCGACTGATACCAAGGAGACCACCGGCCGCTGGTTTCGGACCAGCCCTTCACGCCATCCTCGTTCTCAATGCGGTAGATGCTGTGGAAGACCTCCACCACTCTTCCCTCCCGATCAAGATCGAGCCGGTCGTCGTTCAGAAGAATGGTCGCTTCCGAATCCTTGCTCACCTTGACCGCTGACGCTGCCGAACGCAACGCTTCGGCACTCTCGGAAAAAGCGGGGCTGCTCCATACATCGGCAGCCCAAACGGAAGGAACGAGAAAGAGAAAAAGAGAGAAAAAAGACCGGCAGAAACTACGCATCTAGCCCTCGCGGGTTCAGAGTACCAATTTTGTATCTTCCTTGAATAGAGATAACAACGCCCAATCGCGTTTCCAGGTTTCCATATCGTGACGCAAAAGGGGGCAGACTCCGGTAAAGGCCGTAGTTATAGCGTTTTCTGCGTTACTGTATCCTATTTACGTGTTCTCAGTGCGGCTTTTCTTCGATGGAAAAGCCGCACAGTGACCTTGATTCCTGGTCTACATTTACGCTGAAAACACCGTACCCCTGCATTTCCTCTAATACAGCGTCGAGGCTACGGCGTTGCGGGCCTGGCGGCTGGACGCTCGAGATCCTTGGGCAAGTTCGCGAGGGAATACGCCAGCACTGCAATCACGGCTGCATTCTCCTGCAATTCGCGCGGAACAACCTTGTCGAGCGTATCCGCAGCCGTGTGATGGTAGTTGAAATAGTAACGATCATCCTGAATGGGACCGAAGCACGGAACTCCTAGCGAGAGTAGCGGCCCGATGTCCGCCTCGGTGCCTTCCGAAGTCTGCAACAAGCCGGACCCGATGGGCTGCAGCACCTGCGTTGCCGGACGGACCAGGGGCAAGTTAGCGTCGGGCGCCGACATGCTCACACCCGCCGGGTGGCCCGCCCCGAGATCGCTTTCAATCGCGGCGAAGTGATTCGCAACATCATCTTTGTGAGCGGCGGCGTAGGCGCGCCCGCCGGACAGGCCGAATTCTTCGTTCATCCAGGCAATGACTCGTATGGTGCGCCTCGGGTGGAGGCCAATCTGCTTTATCAGGTTTGCGACCTGCATGGCCGTTGCGACGCCCGCGCCATCGTCGATCGCCCCCGTGCCTAAGTCCCACGAATCGAGGTGGCCGGAAACGATTACAACCTGATCGGGCCGCTCGCTGCCTTTCAGATCGGCAACCACGTTAAAAGACTCCACATCGGGCTGCTGCTGTGGCGTAAGCACCATGTGCAGACGAACACGCCCCTGCTTGGCCAGATAGGCAATCATCTCCGCGTCTTCCGCAGACACCGCCCCGGCGGGAATCTTCGGCACATCCTGCTGATAGCGCATGGCTCCGGTATGAGGAAGGCGGTAGTCGGCGCCGCCTACACTGCGAATCAACGACGCAATCGCCCCCTGTTTCGCAGCGGCACTGGCGCCGATGCCTCTGTAGACGACCGCCTGTCCATAGGCAGAGCCACCGTGTCCGAGAGCCGCAAGCTGCTTATCGAACTTAACATTGAAGAGCACGATTTTGCCCGCGACTTTCTCACGGTCCAGGGCGGCAAGCTCGTCGAAATCGTTCACCACCACAACTTCCGCGGTGATGCCCTGCGGAGGCGTGGCAACGCTTCCGCCCAGCGCGGTCAGCAAGACTTTCTGGGTGGTGCCTGGAGTCATGCCGGGAAAATCTACGAGTGCGGCCGTCTCTTCACCGCGCACCCAGTGGGGAACGATCACTTTTTCGAGGTGGACGTCGAGTCCGAGCTTGCGCAGCTCATCGGCTACATATTGCGCCGCAAAGTTCGCCTGCGCCGATCCGGCGGGCCGAGGCCCGATGTTGTTAGTCAGGTGGGCAAGCTGGTCCCAAGCGTAGCCGCTCTTCAAAGCTGCGTCCCGCAACTGCTTGATGTCCGACGTTAGCTGCGGTGAGTAGGAATCCGAAGGCTGTACGCCTCTCTGAGCAAAACCCAGGCTGGTGTACAAAACCAAGCCGGCAGATAGGGAAAAAATGGATGCGACGCGGCAAAGAGATTTCAAACGTTCCCTCCCAAAAAGGACCGAAGATGCTTGCGTAACGTGTGCCGCTATTATAGCGATGGCCCGCAGCGGTTTCAGGAACCGGAATGCAACGTCCCCTAGCGCAGTTGGCACTACTCTCATTTAGAGATCGTTTGTACTATTTTTGAGAACACGCCTTTTTGTAACGTTGGAATCTGGCCTGTCCGCTATTTTTTTCAGGCCTATCGAGACGGCATCCCGCTCTCGGCACGATGAAGAATCTCGGTAATGGCGTTCTGCTTCAGGGAGTCGAGTTTTTCAGGAACGGCTGCATTTCAATGCACTGCCGTTCCTGGCCATAAACGAAAGGGCCAATTCAAAGGCCACTAGGGATGATCCTCTATTGCTGCAAGCTAAAGCTATGCAACATGCTCTCAAACGCGGAATGCAGCCTTTCAAAATCCTTTTGCGGCGCGATAAACACAAGGTAGTGCACGTTGCCTTCGCGATCGGCAACGGTTACCAGCCAGTCGCGCTCTCTTTCAGATTTGATCGGCGACGTTCCCAGCAACTCAACCGACTTGGCGGGCAGGCCGTTCACATGAATGTCTTCATCGTTGCCAACCACTCTAAGCTCGGGATTGGACTGCTTCATACTAGCGATCAGTTCGTGGGTGCCCTGGTCGAGATCGCGGGTATTTTCCGGCTGAAAGTCGCTGATAATTACGCCATAAGCCACGGCATTGGCTGAGACCCCTCCCTGGGGCGCGATGGTCACGGCGGATTGATTATCACCATTGACTTGCCAATTTTCGGGATAGCCGATCCGGTACGCGTTGTGCTGAAACGTTGCGAACTTCTTGCTCGCCGTTACATCCACGCCAGAGTCTGCAATTTCCGGCTGTGGCACGACGGGCGTTTGCGGTCCTTTATATTCAGCTGCCAGACGCTTGATCCTCTGGAACTCGTCGCTATCCCGCCGGGATGTTTGCTGCTGGGGCAATGAGTTTACTTCGGCGGTGACGGCCTCAACCCGGTTTCCCGGATTCGGGTGATCGCTCAAGAATTGAGAGAGCGAGCCGCCGTTCCCAACCTGGGATTCCAGCTTCTCGAAAAAGACCGCCATTTGTCGGGCGTCGTATCCAGTGTCGTACATAATGTCGGTTCCCACCAGATCGGCTTCCGACTCATTCTTCCGGGAGTTTTTCAGAAAATAAGATTGTGCGCCGAAGGAGATTCCCATCTTTACCAACTGGGAGCCCATACTTCCGCCGAGGAGACCGCCTAAGACCGACAGAGGCGCCTGCGCCATCATTTGCTTGGTCGCAGCCCGCGTCGAATGGCGCTGCACCACATGAGAAATTTCGTGAGACATGACACCGGCGAGCTGAGCCTCATTGTCCGCCGCCAAAATCGTGCCCATGTTCACGTAGATCGGACCACCGGGCAAGGCGAAGGCATTTATCTCCTTCACGTTTACGACATGAAAATTGTAGGGCCACTTTTCGCCTGGTGCGTTGGCTACGAGTTCACTACCCAAATGCTGCACATACTGAACGATCGGATGTGAATCCGGCAGGACAGGCATCTGGCGATTCACGTCGGCCGCCGCCTTCTGGCCTTCCTGGATTTCCTGATCACGCGAAAACCAGTTGGAGCCCGTGGTGGGCTTGTAGCGCGCCTCTACCGTAAAAAGAGAGACACCCAGGATCACGATCATCGTGAACACGACTGCAAGGTTCCTGCGATTCATCGACTTCATCCGCTTCTTCAACCTCTATGAGACATATGCGGCAGCCCGCTGTGCTTCATTCTGCCATAGGCCAGGCGCACAGGCACACGCCGCGATCCAATGGCCCTCCAGTGATCCGGAGTTCAATTCAGAGTGGTTCGATATTTGTGGGGCGAATTGCCGGTCCATCGCTGAAAAGCCCGGCAGAAAGCGCTGGAACCTGAAAATTGCAATCGCGAGGCAATCTCACTTAGAGGCATTTCCCGGTCGGAAAGAAGAGAGATGGCATGATCGCGCCTGACATCATCCAATAGTTCGCTGAAGCTGGCTCCGTAGCTGTGGATCTCGCGCTGCAAGCCGCGGCTACTCTTCGCAAGCTGCCTTGATATGTGCCCCAAAGAAACATGCCCAGTCTTAAGGCTGTGGGCGATAGCCCCGCGAATCTCCGCAACCACATTTTTTTCGCCGCTCGAAAGGCACAGCTTACGCTCCGCATGCGACTCCAATATTTCACAGAGTTCAGGATCGCTCCATTGATTCAATGCACTCTTGATGCATCGGGGAAAGACAATCCGATTCACCGCACAATTGAACCGGAAAGGCACTCCAAAATACTTTTCATAGTTACGCATGGCGCCGGGCCGCGCGTAGGCGGCATGCACTTCAATCGGGGAGGCCTTATCACCGGCGATCATGCGGGAGCGAACCAGATAGTTTGTAAGAACATATTCAACATAAACTCGAGGAAGGTCCTGGTTGCCACTCGCATTGTGCAGTTCAAGATAAGCCGCGTCACGATGCAACCGGAACCTCAGCGCGAAGGCATTATTGAAGAGGCAAAAAAAGCGCGCACTACGCTCCAGCGCTTCAGCCATCGATGAACTCACGGCAAACAAATAATCCATGAGCTTGTATGTCCCAAAAGGAACGGCCTTCGCAATCTCAACCGCAAGCATCGGATTTGCAGTAAGCTGAATGACGCGCTCCCACAAACCGTACATCGCATCAATCGATATTTTTCCAGCGGGTTGACGAATCGCGGCGGGTGAGATTCCCGTACCGGCGAGCAAGTGCCGTTCCGTCCAGCCTCGCTGTCTACATTCCTCCACAACGATGCGCGGGGTAATAGCCGTGATTGTTTCAGAACCCACATCGGCCTCCGTTGATGCGAAATTCATTTTGGGGCCCGGCGCTCCATCCTACCGGAAAAATCGCCGCCATGGCACGCATCAGGATCTCCCACGGAATGGCGTACTCGATCACTCGATTGGCGCATTCGGTATACCTCACCACTAATCCCCCGATATACCTTAGTTTCTATCGTTTCCGGCGTTGCCATATCTAGGTTGATCTAGTTCCGAGCGATTTCCCAATAGAGAACCGTGGGAGGGGAAAGCCACGCTTAGCGAAATCTCACTTCCTGGATCAACCAGTACCGAAGCGCTCTAAACCGAAAGGATTCTCGCAATGCGGCAAAGACTGTTTTTCGTTTCCACGCTTCTACTTTCCACGCTGTCCTTGGATCTCACTCTATTTCCGCAATTTACCTCTGTGAGCAACCCCACGGGAATCGCTAAAGATGCGGACAGCAACCTATGGGTGGCAAGTTTTCGCCACCCATGAGGTCATCAAACTGCAGCGCGACGGCGCAGGCGGCCTACAAAGCCTCAGGTCAGGTTCAATAGCGGGGCCATTGTGTTTGGCAGGTTTCCAGTAGGAGCGACCGCCTTTTTTTAGTTTTGGAGGCGCGGAGCGGAATCGAACCGCCGATGAAGGTTTTGCAGACCTTTGCCTTACCACTTGGCTACCGCGCCCAAACTTTGTCGTCTGTCTTACTTCTTCCCAACACTTACAGAAGGAGCGCTCGCCTGAGCGGGAACGCTTTCTTGAAGAAGATGGGCTACTTCGCTATTCAATTCCTCTTTTAAACGCGAATCGAAGATTCCGCTCGCCCGGCTGGTAAATCCCGTATGGATGCTGCGAACAAGACCATCTCGCCCGACGAAGAACGTAGTCGGCCACGCATTCAGGTTTTCAGCCTGCGGCAACTTCTGGTTCAACTGATCGGGCTCTCCGGCGATCAGATAGCTGTAGCCAATGCCATAACGGTTTATAAACGCTTTGAGCCGCGTTAGATCCTTAAGCTGATCTTCCTGCTCAAAATCCAAGGCCACGATTTCAAGACCCTGGCCGTGGTATTGGCGATAGAGTGCTTCGAGAAACGGCGCCTCATCATGGCAGTTCGGGCACCAGCTTCCGGTAATATTCACCAACACAACCTTACCCTGGAACCGCTCGGCGGTATTCGAGACAATTTGCCCGTTCACGTCGGGAAAACTAAAGCGCAGAGGTTCATTTGGATTCTTAAGCTTTGTATGTTGCGCGGGATCCGCGGGCGGAGCGAGGCCTTTGGCGCGAGCGGCCTCGGGACGCAAGGCTTTCAGTGTTTGCTTTCCTCGAAAGCCAATCAGGTCAAGCTGCAGACTGCCATCTTCGGCAGGTGTTACTTCGACCCGCAGCGGCCTTTCCGCGGCGAAGTGGGAAAGAACGAATTTGCCGTTCTCATAGGAACCTGAAAGAGTGCCCGTGTCTCCATCAACCCGCAAGATTGCCGCCGATACCCGAACCCCAGCCTGATTGACGAGGAAGCGCCATGACGTTTCACCCTTGGGACTCTTGACTTGAATCTCCCATGGTCCCCCAATTTCAGGAGGATTGGGGTCCTCGACCAATCCGGAAGGTTCTTCATGACGCCTGGCACGAAACTCATAGGAGTCGCCGCCAGCAGTTTTGAATGCGCCAGTAAGCACCCCATCCTGCAAAACAGCCGTTAATTCTGAAGCATAGCTCGCAAACTGAAGGTGTAGAGCGCCGCTTTGAAACTCGCCTTTGTTGGATGGATTGACCTTGTCGCTCCCATTCAAGAAGTAGCTCCTCACGGCGCTACCCTTGCCCTCGATTTCCAACTCAAACGGAATAGAAATGCCGTTGGAGGAAATGGCCGCGTCCCATCGTCCCGCAATCGATTGCGCCCGGCTCGCCTGCGCAAATAAAACTACCAAGAGAGAGATCGCTGCCCAAAATATGTACCGCGCGTTGAAGTTCCCTACATGTCCTTTTATTCCCTGAAAGATCATTTTCCTATGCTCCCCTTGATGCAATACCGCCTTGCAGCGCGTTTGCTTTTCAGTCGTGTATTCGTGGTTTTGAACAAGCCTGGCTGACTGGCCAAGCGGGCTTATAGTCAGAACAAAGGTCAGAACAAAGGAAGGATCAACAACAATGCGAGGAATAGGGAGGCAGCAAGGGGAAAGAGCCAGCGGAGGATGACGCAGTGGGAGCCGGGCCTCGATCACGCCTCAGGCGCGCGGACACGACTTTTACTCCGTTCCGATATTGCAGAGATTGCGGCATATTTCCCTTTTCAATTGCGGTCCAAAACAAAAACCCACCTGCCAGGGTATATGGCGGTGGGACTATGCTGACTAGACTTTATGCTACTTGCTAGCTGCCCTCTTCCCATGCGCCAGATGACACAAATACACAACACAAACAACATGTGCCGGGGTTCGTGCGCAGCTGACTGGTGAGCAACATAAGAAACGCCAGTATACATAGATCGAGAGCGAGTGGCAAATCGTTGCGCAATGTTTGAAGCTTAGACGCGTAGATTGGCTCACCTGCCCGAAACCGTGCGTCCTATCGAAAATCGTCTATACTCTCGCGAAAGCTGTTTGATGGACGGACAACCGCATTCCCCCTGGACGTACGATGAAAGCAAACTTCACCCTCGATGCTCATGAAAGGTCTGGGCATCGAACTCAACGCACGGAAACCTCGACGCAGAATTGCGCCGAAGAACAACCCAGCCGAGCACAACGGATTGCCGCAGACAAGAGTATCCCCGGCATTCACATCCTCACAATTTTGCCAATTTCAATTCCGCGCATTTGCAATGCAAAGCGCAAATGGGAGCCCATCTTCATTGCTTCCCAAGAAAGGTACGGTATCGCCTATGACACGCTTTTTCCGCTTTTCCATTTTCCGTTCTTCCATTTTCCTTTCCTCAAGGCCGCCTCTGGCCACATGGTTGCCTCTCGGCCTGCTCGTCACGTTTATCGGGCTTATCGCGACGCCCACCACCACCGGGCAAGCCGAACGGGTAATCTCGATTGCCGAGGCGCGCAAACTTGCGCCTGGGGCCAGCGTTACGATTGATGGTTCGGTTTCGACACCTTCGGGAGCGTTCGAGTCCAGCTTTTCCGACAAGGGCTTCGGACTCCAAGACCGCAGCGCCGGCATCTACATCAGCACTCCAGCGAATCTCAATGTGGCGCCGCCGAAGCGCGCGCGTGTGAGCGGCGTGCTTAAAGACCAGTCGGGCCTTCTCGTACTTGTTCCGGCGGATGCAAATGGAGTGAAAGTCGAGGGCGACGGCCCCAAGATCGAGCCAAAGCAGATCAAAACCTCGACGGTAGGAGAAGCTACCGAGGGATGGATTGTCCGGGTAACGGGCAAAGTCAGCCAGGCGCCCGCGAGCGACGGCCCTTACGGCTTCAAGTTCTCTGTGAACGATGGCTCCGGCGATGCCTTGATTTTCGTCAATGTTCAAACGAAGATCTCCATGAACGACCTGAAGTTGGGACAAGCGGTGAGCGTGACTGGCTTCAGCAGCCAATATGACACGCACTATGAGATTGACCCGCGCAGCCCGGCAGATATCTCTGCCGCGCGCAGCAATTAGCTGTCAGCAGTCAGCAAGGGAGAAATGAGCGGCGCACGAAAATCGTGCGCCATTCGATTTCGTAGCGATCAGCAAAAGCAAACTAGATTTGACCGAAGGATATGCTCCGGCCGGGGTGCAAGTTCAATGCATGCTGGTTCCGAATCAAATCTATGCGATACGTTCTGACTGATCTGCCGCACGTCCGGCGCTCGTCATTTTTCATCCGTCTTTCATCCATCCCCGACCTTTTGGGCGGGCTAACGTCATACCGGCCTCCGGCGCTGACCGTGGCGACGCAAGCACCGCACAACTCATCCGGGGCCTTCTACCTATCGCATTCGTATGGCGTCGCCAAAGAGCATGACATCTTGAAGCCCAGCGTAGGTCTTCTGGTCTTCCATTGACATTCCTTTGCATTCCCGTGCATTCTCACGCATCTTCCGACATTACCCAGATGCGAATTGCTGAATGCTTCGGCTGAGGCGTATCATTCTGCGTCCACGCACACGACTCTAATTGGGAGGGCTATGAGGGATTTGTCTTTGTTCTGCGCTGGGTTCCGCGTCGGGTTTCGGGCTTTGCGAGGTGGAATTGCCGTGGCGCTGCTTTTCTCCGCGACCAGCGTGCTGGTCCCCGAAAGCAGCCGGGCCACTGCGGCTGCCGATGACACCATCTCGATTGGCGTGGTTCTGCCAACAACCGGGCGCGAGGGCAAGCCGGGGCAGTTTCAGAAAGAAGGAATCGAACTGGCCATCAAGAAGATCAACGAGGCGGGTGGTGTCTTCGTAAAGGACAAAGGCAAGAAGCTACTCCTAAAGGAAGTCTTCTATGATGACGGCTCCGATCCACAAAAATCGGCATCGCTGGCGGAGCGCGCCATGAGTTCCGACCATGTGACCGCGGTGGTGGGCGGCTATTCGACACAATTGGGCCAGGCGGAATCGGTGATGGCGGACCGCTACCAAACCCCGTGGATCGCGACCGGCGCAGGAGCTACCGCGATCTTCAGCCAAGGATATCAATATGCCTTTGGAGCACTCAGTCCGGTGGAGGTGCTGGGCGCAACCACAGTCGAGTTTATTAGCAAACTGGTCGACCAGGGCAAGCTCAAGCGCGGCCTGCGCGTGGCAATGGCGGTTGAGAACACCGATCACGGCGTGGACTACGTAGGCGGCGTCAAAGAGTGGATTGCCAAGCATCCTGGCTACTTCCAGTTGGTGTTTAGCGAAAACTTCGAGCTTGGATCAACGGATTTCTCCGGTCTTCTACAAAAGGTGAAGGCATCCAAAGCCGACATCTATCTGGCCGACGCCCACCTGCAGGACTACATCACCATGCACCGGCAGTATTTGCAGAGCGGCATGCGGCACCAGGTGGTCAGCTACGGCGCTCGCGGCCCCGAGTCTGATGCGCGCAAGGCGCTAGGCGCGGGGACAGACTATGTTTTTGCGGGCATCTGGTGGTCGCAGAGATTGCCCTACCCCCAAGTCGCCAAATTTATTGCCGATTACAAACAGTTCACGGGACGGGAGCCGGACTCCTGGTATGCCGCCACCTCACATGAAGCAATCCGCGCTTTGGCGGCGGCTATCGAAAAGGCCGGGACTACAAATCACGCGGCCGTCCGCAATGCGCTGCACTCCGTGGAGTTAAAGAACTCTCTGCTGCCGGGAGGAGTGCTCAAGTTCGGCGTGAATGGCCAGGCCGGATATCCTTTTGTGATTGTACAGAACAAGCCGGGGGATAAAGTCGATATCGTCTATCCGAAAGAGTCCGCGACAGGAGAGCCGATTGCCCCCAGGCCATAACGAGCTCTTCCCCGCTTTCAGCGACCGGCTCGATGCAACGAGGCCAGCCACGGTCAGGGCGCATTTGAAATGCGGGCCGATTAAGAATTAAGAATGATGACTGCCGCCGACTTTTTAAACCTGCTGATCGCCGCTTTGATGCTGGCCGGTATCTACGGAGCCATGTCGGTCGGAATGACCGTGATTTACGGGGTCATGAAGATCGTGAACCTTGCCCATGCGGGTTTCATGATGATGGGCGCTTATTTCGCCTACGAGCTTTTTCAGCGTTTCAACATCGATCCGCTCTTTGGAGCATTCCTCGCACTGCCCGTGTTCTTTCTCTTCGGGATGGCCATTCACTGGCTGCTGGTTCGCCGACTCCCGAAGTCCGACCAGCCGACACTCTCTTCTCTATTGCTGATGTTCGGCTTTTGGCTGGTGCTGCAAAACGTGGCCTACCTGACATGGGGGAACACGGACATGTCGATCCTGACCCCGCACACGCTTTCCGTCATCAATTTGGGACCCATCACCATTTCTACGCTACGGCTGGTGGTCTTTGCGGCAGCGGTTGTGTCCATGGCCATCTTGCAATTGATTCTGAATCGAAGCTGGTTTGGAAAATCCGTTCGCGCCCTGATCCAGAATCCGTACGCGGCCCAGATCACCGGGGTAGACGACCAGAAGATCAGCCGCATGGCGTTTGGGCTAGGCACGGCCTTTGCGGGATTTGCAGGAGCGCTCCTGTCGATGCTCTATTCCTTCAATCCCGATTTTGGCCGTCCGTTTCTGGTGCGCTCGTTTGTGATTATTGTGTTGGGAGGGCTTGAGTCGGTTCCGGGAGTCGCTTTTGGCGCGCTGGTCCTCGCGGTTGTTGAGACATTCAGCATTCTGGCGGTTCCGGCGGGATATCAGCCGGCAATCTCGTTCGCCTTGTTGGTTGTCGTCCTTTTGCTCTTCCCCAGAGGGCTTGCCGGCCTGATGCAAAAGAAGTGGCGGGCGGCATGAAAACAGGCACTCCCGCTTCCGGCATTCGTTTTTCAATTTCCAGTGTGCTGCCATGGCTTCTGCTTGTAGCTCTGATCTTTCTGCCCTCGGCAGGGCTTGGAACAAACCTGATCCGCCTGTTTTTCCTGACGCTGGTATGGATCGTGACCAGCGTGGCTTGGAATCTGGTGGGTGGATTTGCCGGGCAGGTTTCTTTTGGCTTTGCGGTGTTTTATGGCGTGGGAGCCTATACCGGGGCTTTGCTGATGAACCAAGGAGTCAGTCCCTATGCGGCAATGGCTGGGGCAGCCGCCATGGCCTCAATTGCCTCCCTGATTGTTGGCGCGCCAACATTTCGCCTGCGCGGCCCGTACTTTGTGATCGCAACCATCGGAGTCAACGAAGCTGTACGCGTGCTCATGAGCAATCTTGCCATTACCGGCGGAGCGAGCGGACTGCGGCTTCGCGAGCATGGCCCTTACCGCCAGGTTGAGCACTATTACACCGCCCTGGGCGCGGCGGCGATCGCAATAGCGATCTCGGCGGTAATCGCCAGGAGCAGGTTTGGCCTGGCCTTGCGCGCCATCCGACAGGATGAAGACGCTGCCGCCGATGTGGGCGTGAACGCCTACGTTTGCAAGCTGTATGTTCACGCGATTGCAGCGGCGCTTACGGGGATGGCTGGCGCAATTTTTGCCCGTTATGCCGCGTACATCAATCCTCAGGGAGTGTTCGCCTTCAATACCAGCATCTCGATCTTGCTGATGCCCGTAATAGGGGGCATTGGCACGATTTGGGGACCGGTGCTGGGCGGCGTAGTTTTCGGAGCCATTGAGGAGCAATTGGTCGCGAACTTCCCCAACATCCATCTTCTGCTCTACGGCGGATTGCTGATGCTCATTGTGCTGGTAGAACCCGACGGCCTCGTGGGCCTGTTTCACAGAATCGTTAGGAGGCGTGGGAGTGATTCTCGAAGTAAAGGCATTGACAAAGTACTTTGGGGGCGTAGCCGCCTTGAAGGACGTGAGCTTTGACATCCCGGAGAAGACGATCTGCGGTTTCATCGGCCCGAACGGCGCGGGTAAAACCACGCTTTTTGGAGTCATCGCCGGAGCGATCCGTCCTTCGTCGGGTAAGGTCAGATTACGCGGCAAAGACGTCACGAGCATGAAGCCGCACGCGCTGGTGAAGAGAGGAATTGCCCGCACTCACCAGATCGTCCGTCCGTTTCGCGCCATGAGCGTTCTGGATAATGCCAGGGTCGCCGTCCATTTTGGGCGACATTCTGTGAAAAGTGCGGAAAGAGCGCGAGAAAGAGCCTGGGAGGTTCTAAAGCTGGTTGGCCTGGAACATCGGGCGGAGTTCTCCGCCTCAGCAATACCGTTGGGAGAGCAAAAACGTCTGGAGGTAGCCCGCGCCCTGGCGACCGATCCCGAGTTGTTGCTTCTGGATGAGATTTGCGGCGGACTCGCCGCATCGGAGACCAGCGCCATGCTCGACCTTCTTCAGCGGATTCGAGAAAAGGGCGCAACCATTCTCTATGTGGAGCACGACATGAAGGCTGTGATGTCAATCTGCGATCGCATCACGGTGCTGAATTTCGGGCAGAAGCTCGCGGAGGGCAAGCCGGAAGAAATTCGAAAAAACGATGCGGTCATCGAAGCTTACTTAGGAAAAGGGGCTTTAAGTGGTTCCTCAAATTAGCCTGAGCTCTGATCAGCCCCAGGCCCAGGAATTCATGTTCATGGAAAAGTCGGGGAGGCTGCGACTTTGTTAACGGCAGAAAATCTCGCGGTCAAGTACGGCCAGGCGCAGGTGTTGTGGGACATCTCCTTCACCGTGCGTCCAGGAGAAGTTACCTGCATGATTGGCTCCAACGGAGCGGGCAAGACCACCACTCTCAATACGCTGGCGGGCATTCTTACGGCAAGCCACGGGCGAATTCTTCTTGAAGGCACCGATATTACGGCGTTGCCGACGCGCCAGCGAATCCAGCGCCGGATCAGCCTTGTTCCGGAAGGCAGGCAGCTTTGGCCCGGAATGTCCGTGGAAGACAACCTGCTTATGGGATGTTTTCTGCCTTCGCTGCGAAGCCGCGCTGAGGCAAACCTTGGCCGAGCCTACGACCTGTTTCCGCGACTGAGAGAACGGCGCAAGCAGCTCGCCGGAACGCTTTCCGGCGGGGAGCAACAAATGTGCGCGATCGCGCGCGGCCTTATGTCCGAACCACAACTCCTGATGCTGGACGAGCCTTCGCTGGGGCTGGCCCCTAAGTTAGTGGAAGAGATTTTTGAGCTGATACGGAACATTGCCGCCCAAGGTGTGACCATTCTGCTCGTAGGCCAGAACGCAAATTACACGCTACAGATTTCCCAATACGGATATGTCATGGAATCGGGCCGGATCACCCTGGAAGGCCCGGTTGCGACCCTGATGAACAATGCGCATGTGCGGCGCGCCTACCTGGGCGGTTGAAAATCAACCGACTCCAAAAATGAGAAAATCAAGAGAGGGGTTGGAAGAAGCGATTCCAACCGAATCGGCATTTTTGGAGGCACCATGCGCTGGTTGATCATTCTGCTGGCCCTGATTGGGCTGGTAGCCGCGGCAGCCGCTCTGCACGAGCACTACAACACGGGAACCTCACCGTGCAGCATCAACGATCGATGGGACTGCGGCGTGGTGAACCACAGCGACTACGCGGTCATTAAGGGAGTTCCGGTTGCGGTGATCGGAATTGCCGGCTACGTGCTGCTTGGCGCACTGGCGTTCAGAAAGGCTTGGCAGGCGCTGACGGCGGCCGCGATTCCCGGTTTGGCGTTTTCACTCTACCTTGCTTATATCGAGGCCAAGGTGCTCGAAACGTGGTGCATCTACTGTGTCATTTCGCTGACCATGATTTCCAGTATTGCAATCGCCAGTGTAGTGGCCTTGCTTGTTTCCGGAAAAAAGAAACAGACCGCGATTCCATGAACCCATTTGGGGAGGTGTACCGCCATCTTTGCAGAGGTTAAAGCCCAAAAATCTAGCGGGACACTCCAACTGTTCAGCAGCATGGCGCGAGAGAGATCGCGCGCAGCGGGGCTCCACCGCGGTTCCTTTCTAATGATTCCCTTTCAAGGGAAAGCCTCGGCGTGATTGGACTTCATGGACACGCCGAGGTACCGGAAACGAGTTCATTGCTCCTTACGGAGCGGGATGGATGGGCAGCCCAAGAGGCGTAAGCTGTTCGCGCACAGCCTTTTCCTCACCTACGGCAATTACGGCCATACGGGATGCCCCAAAGTACTTGCGCGCCACGGCATCCACGTCAGCCGCTGTAACCTTAGCGACTTTCTTTCCGTGCTCGCCGATCTCTCCCGGCGGCAAGCCATAGACCCACAAGGTTGCAAGCTCGCCAACCAGCCCTCCACGCGATTGCAGTTGAATGGCCTGAATACCCACGAGATTGCGCTTTACCTGCTCAAGCTCGCGGTCGGTCGGGCTGGTGGTCGCCATCCGGTTCAACTCGTAGAAGATCTCGTTCAGGCTAGCGCCGGTTACGGCGTTGCGCACATCGGCTTGCGTACGCACCAAGCCGGCGGAGCGCAGCGTCTGAAGAAATGAGCCAGGCGAGTAGGTATAGCCTTTGTCCTCTCGGATATTCAAGGTAAGGCGAGAGCCGAATGTGCCTCCGTAGATACCATCGGCAACTTCCGCAGCTTCGAAATCAGGATCCGAGCGCCGCGGACCGAGCCCCGCGAGAGCCAGAGTGGTTTGCACAGATTGTGGGCGAGGAACCAGAAAAGCCGCGTGCTCCACCTCAACCGAGGGCACTGAGGCCGGCGCAACTGGAGGTCCCGCGGGAGCGCGCCACGGACCGAATTTTTCGCGGACCAAAGCCAGCATTTTGTCCGCGGAGAAATCACCCACCACAATCAGGATGGCCTGATCCGGACGAAAGCGACGCGCGTATTCCTTCTTCAGATCGGCAGCGGTCATGGCCGCCAACGAGTCCTTGGTAGCTCCCACCACGCTATAAGGACCATCCTTAAAGAGGACTTTCGCCAAAGCACGATTGGCTTGGAAGCCTGGCTGGGCCTCACGAGCGTCAATGGCGCTGCTGAGATTGCGCTTGGCCAAATCGACTTCCGAGTCGGGAAATGAGGCATTCAAGACGACATCGGCAAGCACACTCAAGCCCTGGTTCATCTTGGCTGACAGCATGGAGGCAGAAACCTGGGTGATGTCTCGCGACGAACCGGCGCTCAGGTCGGCTCCGGCGCCCTGCATCTCCTCCGCAATCTGTTTCGAAGTGCGGGACTTTGTTCCGGTCGTCACGGTGCGCCCAAGCAATTCCGAGATTCCCGGCAGCTCTTTGGGATCAGAAGCAAGGCCACCGGAGACCACAACCAAAGATGAAATCTTAGGCAGTCCCGGACGAGCGACCAGCCACAGAGTGAGGCCATTGTCGAGCTTCTCGATCTTTACATCCGGAGCGGGCATGGGCTTTTCCGGGCCGTAAGGAGGCATATCCTTCGGCAGAGGCTGCTCTTTCTGGGCGAAGAGAGCCGAGGACAATAACAGCAGGCAAAAGGCTAAGTAGAGACCCTTCATTGTGCGCCTCCTTTGTCGGCGGCGGGCGCGGGCACCCGATTGATGATCGTCCGGTTGGTCTTAACGAGATATTTCGCGGCGAATGCGCGAATCTCCTCGGGAGTCACCTTCGCGACTTCGTCGGGGATTTGATACACGCTGTCAAACTTACCATCGAAGAGCACGGCATGAGAGAGCGCGGAGGCCCGATCGAGCGGGGATTCCAACTCGTTGTACCAATCGGAGCGCATCTTGGTTTCTACGCGCTCCACCTCTTCCTTACTGGGCGCGGTCTTCGCCAGTTCGGCAACAACTTCATCGAAGGCTGCCAGGAGTTTGTCTTCTGTGACATTCGGTGGATAAGTCATGAAAGATACCATCAGGGTCGGACCGTTATAGACAAGCGGCGCCCCAAGCGGCCAGTTAACACCACCATTCACGCTAACAGCTACCTGCTTTTCCTTGACCAACTTCTGATAGAGGAGCGATGCCTGCCCGTTATGCAGAAGTTCGCCGGTCACGCCCCCCACGACCGCATCGCGAGAGCTACGGGGCGGCATGCGGTATCCGATCGCCACGGCTGGAATCCTGGCAAGCTTGTCCGGTTGTTGGGATCGCCGCTCCGCAGTTTGCGGCTTCTCGGAAACCTCGGGACGAGGGGGAGTGGGCCGGGAAGGAACAGAGGCAAAGTACTTCTCAACCTTCGCGAAGGCGTCCTGGGTATTTACATCGCCAACGATGGCCAGGACCGCGTTGTTCGGATTGTAATATTGCTCATAAAACTTCTTCACATCTTCGATGCGGGCGGCGTCCAGATCCTTGAACTCACCATAAAAATTATGAGCATTGGGATATGTATCGAAAGCCTTGCCAGGCAGATCAATCGCGTAAAAGAATCCATACGGCTGGTTCAGCACGTTGACGCGAACTTCTTCTTCGACGACGGCACGCTGGTTGTCGAGGTTCTTTTCCGAGAAATCAAGCGTCTTCATGCGATCGGCTTCGAGCCAAAGCATGGGCTCCAGCGCCGAAATCGGTGCGGTCTCGATGTATTCCGTAAAATCATAGCGGGTATCGCCATTCAGAAAACCGCCTCCAGCCTCGATCACACGGTCGAGCACGCCTTTGGGAGCGTTGGGAGTTCCCTCAAACATCATGTGCTCGAAAAGATGAGCAAAACCCGTGCGGCCTTCCGGTTCCAGGCGGAATCCGATACCGTAACTGATGCACAGACCGAAGGTCGGCGCAGAATGATCTTCCGAGACAACCACAGTAAGCCCGTTCGCCAATTTCTTCATGGCCGTAGGCGCTTTCCACTCCTGTGACTGGCTCAAGGCGGTAACAACAAGCAGAACGAGGCCCGGTAGTAATTTCGGCCGTAGTTTCATTCCAACCGCTCCTTTTAGTGAATCCTGAATAAGATAAGGACGTGCCATCGAGCGACAATTATTGTACTTCGACGAATAGGATACGGTTTGGAAAGCTTGGAGTTACAGGTTACAGGGCTTGTTCACAGGCTTATCTATAGAGAGTGGAGACGCTGAGGCAGAATAACTTAAGGCTGATAAAGCAGAATTGAGATCGGCGAAGGCAAAGTACCGCGACGCAATAGGGGCTCACACTCAAACAATCAGGGCTTGCAGCCGAAGCCGCAGCCCTGAGATGTTCGAGGTTTCGATTTACTTCTTTCTCGCTCCGGATGAGGCGTTCTTACCTTTGTTTTTCGCAGCTGGAGCCTTGGCCGCCCGGCCCCCGGTAGCGCCCGATTGACGGCTGCGCGTGTGCACGCCTGTGGAAGCGGTGTGCGCCGCGCGGTGGACAGTGGCGCGGTGCTGCACCGGCGGCGCCGATGACGATTGGGGCACGGTTGTAAACGATCCACCCGCTCCGGCACCTGCCGCGGCGGCCCGTACTGCCACAGCGGGCTGGGCCTGAGCGTCTTCCTTCCCAAACCAGAAATTAAGCTCGGCCAGTTTTTCCCCGGTCATATAGCCCTGCTGCCATGTGTCGTTATCCTGCAAGCCATGCCAGGTTTTCGGGTCCTTGGGATTCTGAGCATGCTTGTTGGCATAGCTGTTCCAGTGATAGTTCTGGAAGATGGCGATGATATTCACAGCGTAGGCGGCCGCCAGCGGACGATTTCCTTCGATGATGACCAGGTTATCGTCGTTCTTACTGGATGCCTTGACGCCAAGATTGTGGGAGCCGGTCATGACCACCGGGTTCTCTCCAAATGGATCGAGAACGATGACCTTGCTATGGATATGAACGCCGGAGCCAAGGTCTTCCTGTTGCCAGGTGCTGAATTTCTGCTTGATGGCTAGGGGCACCACTAGATCCTGGGTCAGCTTGTCGGGAGGCTCAATACCGCCTGTATACAGAGCGACGGGGTGCACGGGAGCGGTTGGGTCCATGTGGGCATCGGGCGGTTTTTGGCCCTTGGTTGGAGCCTGCCCCTCGGTGAGATATGGAATTTCCTGATTAACGACGCCTTTCAGATACAGATTCGGATTGTAGTAGGCATTGCCCTCTTCATGATGGCGAAAGAGGATCTCTTGCAGAAGCGTCCACTTGTCCCGTTGATCCGGCGGCTCGAATCCGCCGGGATTGAAGAACAGGAAAAGGATGCCGTCTTTGGCGGCGTTGATGAGCTTCCGGGCGTAGTCCATATCTTCGGTGTGGCGGGTGGGCACAAACCAGGGCGTAACCTTGGAGCCATCCACCTGAAAGCTCTTCAGTTCGGAATTGCTCGCTGCCAACGAATCTGGATAGTCGTTTCCAGCAAGGTGGTAGCGGTTCCAGGCATCGAGAAAATCCTGGGCTACGGCCGCGTCGTCGATAATCAATCCATTGTTGGCTTGAGTACACAACCCCGTCATGGTCCAGTTGGTGCTGCCGGTAAGCACTTTCTGCGGCTTTCCATCGGCATCGCAGAAGACCACAAACTTGTTATGGGCAAAGTGGTTGCCGGTGACGAGGCGATCATAAACACGAATCTTGTTCTTCAACTTGGCACGGACCGCCTTGTTCTCATCATTGTCTGGCGGTTTGAAGGCACCGTTGGCGAGAATCAGGTTGCAGTCATCCCCGAACGCGGTCAGGCCATCGAGAAGCTCAGGATCATTGAGCTCGTACAAGGCGGCAAAGATCTTGCCCTTGTTCTTCTTGGCCTCCGACAGGAGATTGAGAATTTGAGGCCGCAGCAATCCGCTTAGCTCATTGCGCAGGGGGTCGTTGGGCTTGGAGATTACGGTCTTCAGAGAGTCTTGAGCGTTTTTGAGAAGATCGCGCGACACCCATTGAGTAGCGACTATGCCTTTGTTGAAGTAAGCGGAGAGATGGTCGGTGCACTGGCCGGAAATGGTCATCTCCGGGGTGAAATCGCTGGCCAGATTGTCTGCAAGCTTAAGGTTGCTTTTCGACCCGATGACCGGCACCACGCGGTACTGGACGGTATCCCCGATCTTGACCGTGTAGTCCCACCACATGTAGCGCTGGATAGGAAACTTCCAGGGATTCTTGGGGTCAAGCTTGTCGTCGTCGGAAAAGCCGATGCCTCCGTGAAGATACTCGCCATCCTTTTGCCGGTTGTAGATGCGCTGGATGGCGAATCCCCGGCAGTTGGGAATCGGTTTTTCATCCGCCGGAAGCCATACAAGACATGTATGGTCGCCGTTATCGTAAACTTTCAGGTCGATGCTCATTGCATATTCTCCCTTAAGCAAAGGCGTTCGTTTTTCTAGCGTTCCTGCGCCGCGATATCCTGTTACCCGGGCATTTCTTTGCGGATCTTCATTTGACGGAAAAGCCGCTCTGCAATTGATTCCCTGGATCCACCCACGCTGAACGCTTTAAGGCCCAACAGTATACTGAACGCAATTTCGCACTCTTTCCCTATCTAAATGCGAAAAAAATGACGGTTCGTTCCTTAAGTATTAACTGTAGAGGTAACAGAGTAGCCGTGAACCGATGGAGAGAAGCCTTGGCCACCGGGACAAAGGCATTTTTGAAGAGGAGAAAGAATCCAATCGAGACAAGGATCACCGGCTATTGAGACGTAGTTTTGCAGCCCGGCTTTCCGGTCTATTTTTTGAATGTCTTGAAATAAAAGAGTGCGTTGGAGGCAATCGGCTATCAACGGCGAGACAAAGACCGCAAAACAAAGCCAAAAGGACGGACCGGCATCCGTCTTCTATAGCACGACGATCGCGATGCCCGCGTTATTTCTTCCCAAATCGGAGTCCTGTTTCCACTCGGGATATTGCTTCAGTAGAGCCCAGGTAGCCTCATTGGAGATGCGCCAGTCTTCGCCGGGTATGAAAGCTCGAATCTCTCCCCTTTGCAGGGCAGCACGCAAGTCTTTCTGCAGTTCCATACGCAGCGCTCCCCCGACTCCAGAGGAACCATAACCGTGGATTAATTTAAGGGCCACCACGCGGGCTTGGCGCCCACCGTACAATTCACGCTCCATGCGCAGCCGCGCCTGCTCCACGGTAGGCATGCCCTCTTCGAGATTGACCATCTTCATCTGGGCGGTTTTACGCGACATACTGCATCTGAGTGTAAACGTTCACGCGGACCGAATCCGCAATTTTCATTTATGATCTTGAATTGTATGAGCATGAAACAGGTTGCAGATTGGGCCCTTGATACGGCGGTGCAGCGAGGCGCACGCTACGCCGATGTCAGGATTGTAGACGACCGCCAGCGTCTCCTTGCAACAAAGAACGGTCAAGTCGGAAACGCCGGCAGCGTGGAGTCGCTGGGCATAGGAATCCGCGTACTGGTAGACGGTTCCTGGGGATTTGCCTCCGCCGATGAGCTATCGCGCGAAGGTGTGGACCGCACCGCCGCTCAAGCGGTGGAGATCGCTAAGGCTTCGTCGCGAGTCAAGGAGCATCCTGTTGAGATGGCGACCGAGCCTGCGGTCAAGATCGAGTGGGCCAGCCCCTGCAAGGTCGATCCCTTCTCCACCTCCGTCGAGGAGAACCTGGACCTTCTTGTAAAAATCGACCGGGAACTTCTTTCGGTCAGCGGCGTTACCCTGGCGGAAAGTGGTCTACACTTCGGGCGCTATGAGCAATGGTTCTACAGCAGCGAAGGGTCGGACATTCACCAGACCAGGCACATCACGGGCGCCGGGTTTGCAGCCTACGCGTTCCAGGGTTCAGAGATACAAAAACGCTCTTATCCCAATTCGTTCGGCGGCCAGTACCAGAACAAAGGTTATGAGCTTATCGAGGAGCTTCGGCTTCTCGAAAACGCGCGGCGCATCGGCGAGCAGGCCGTGGCATTGCACAAGGCCGATCAATGCCCCGAAGGAAAAATGAACCTGGTGCTCGGATCCTCGCAGCTCGGACTACAGATCCATGAGTCCATTGGGCACCCTATTGAACTGGATCGAGTGCTGGGCATGGAGGCGAATTTCGCCGGAACGTCATTCCTCACGCTGGAGAAGCTACGCACCCTCCAGTATGGCAGCCCTCTGGTAAACGTGGTTGCCGATGCCACCGAGCAGCACGGCCCGGGACTGGGAACCTTTGCTTACGACGACGAAGGCGTGAAGGCGCAGTGTACGCCAATCATCACGAACGGGCTTTTTACCGGATATATCTCCTCCCGTGAAACCGCTTCCACCATCGGAGAGCATCGCTCCAACGGCTGTATGCGGGCCGAAGGCTGGAACCGCATTCCCCTGATCCGTATGACCAATATCAGCATACTGCCGGGCGAGAAGCCTCTTTCGCTAAATCAGCTTCTGGCGGATACGGACGACGGCATTTTTATGGAAACCAACCGCTCCTGGTCCATCGACGACAAGCGCTATAACTTTCAGTTCGGCTGCGAAATCGGATGGGAGATCAAGGGCGGCAAGTTGGGAAGAATGCTGAAGAACCCCTCTTATTCCGGTATTACAACCGAATTTTGGAATTCAATGGACGCGATCTGCTCACGGGACGAATGGATGCTATGGGGCACGCCCAATTGCGGCAAGGGCCAGCCGATGCAGGTGATGGGCACGGGCCATGGAGCCTCGCCCGCGCGTTTTCGCGGCGTCAAGATTGGGACCGCTTACAAAGGGAAATAGAAACGCCCTCGACTGAAAAGCAACTATGCCAACCAAAGACCAAGCTCAATCCATCTTTGATCGGATCCGGAAGTTTTCGACAGCCGGCGAGATTGAAATTCTCTTCAGCTCGACGAACTTCTCGCTGACGCGCTTTGCCAACAACACGATCCATCAAAACGTGGCGGAGCTCAACGAATCGGCCTCCATTCGCGCCGCCTTTGACGGGAAGACGGCGCGCGCATCGACCAATCGTTTTGACGACGAGAGCCTGAAGCGTGCTGTGCAACTGGCTGAGAGCATGGCCAAGGTGCAGCACCCCAATCCCGATTTGCTGCCCATGGCCTCGCCCAATGAGTTTCAGCCGAGCCAAGGGCCCAAACGATGGTATGACAAAACCGCCGCAATCACTCCCGGCGATCGAGCGGAAGCGGTCGGGAAGATCGTTTCCATCGCCAAGAAAAACGGATTAACAACGGCCGGAATCTTTTCGAGCACACAAAGCGCGGAAACAATCGTCAATTCCAATGGGCTGACCGCGCACCATGAACAAACATCGGCGGAAGTCTCTATCACCATGCTGGATAAGGATTCCTCCGGCTGGCAAAAAGCAAATTCACCGGACGTAGGCAATGTGGATTATGCGCGCCTGGCCGAAACAGCAGCGCAAAAAGCGAGAGAGTCCAAGAATCCCAAAGAGCTGCCCCCTGGAAAATACACGGTAATCCTGGAACCCGCGGCGGTGCTCGACCTGGTCGGGTTCATGTTCGCCGATTTCAGCGGCCTCGGCATTCTTGATCAGCGCTCTTTCCTCAACAACCGGATCGGAACCAAGCTGTTTGGAGAAAACATTACGATTCGCGATGACGTGTTTCATCCGCTGCAATCGGGGCCGGCCTTCGATGGAGAAGGAGTACCGCGCACACGCGTTACGCTGGTTGAGAACGGAACGATCGGAAACCTGGTATATGCGCGCGGCACGGCAAAAAAAATGCGCGGCTCAGAATACGCGGGAAAAGTCGGCGCAATTCAGGTAACCGGTCACGGATTCCCGCTGCCGAATGAAATGGGCGAAGCCCCCATGAATATCGTCTTTGAGACTCCGGGCGCCGAACAAACGATCGCACAAATGATCGCAGGAACGGAGCGCGGCATTCTGGTCACGCGGCTCTGGTATATACGCGAGGTCGATCCCTACGAAAAGATTCTCACAGGCATGACCCGCGATGGCACATTCCTGGTGGAAGGCGGACAGATCAAGTACGGCATCAGGAACTTCCGCTTCAATCAAAGCATTATCGAAACGTTGAATTCGGTGGAAGCCATGAGCAAGGCGGAACGCTCCTGCGGCGAGGAGTCGTTCGACATGGTTGTGCCGGCGATGAAGATTGCCCAGTTCAACTTTACGGAGACAACTAAATTTTAGGACAAGGGTGTTTGCGCATGTCCTTTGGTTTCATCGGGGATACCAAAGTAACTTTTGACGGCATGTCAATAGGTGTATAAACCGTCCAGAGGTGCATACGTGACGGATCTCAGAAGTTCGGTTCGGTTTCCCCTTAAGCTCCCCATCACTGTCCGCACCGGCGATGCCCGCGAGCATTTTGCCGAGACCGCCGATATCTCCGCGGGCGGCGTGCTGTTTCACATGAACACAGAGTTGGCTGTAGGAACGATCATCCGGTTTCGCATTGTGCTTCCGGCAGCGGTGCTGGGCGCAAATACCGATGTTCTGGTGAACTGCACCGGCCGCGTAGTACGCTGCCTAGAGCAAAGAGGAAAACGCGCTGTGGCGGCTGTGATCGACGAATATAACTTCGAGAGAGTGTTTTCCCACGCGGGCTGAGGCTAGGTTTAGCCGGGCATTTATGCAATCGAGCCGGAACCGGTAACAGCGGCCATCATTCTTACGCCATCTCCCCATCAGCGCCATTGCGAACGAGAGCTTTTTCGAGAAGCTTTTTGAGAGAGCCCTTCTAATTTCCAAAACGATGGGAAATCCATTCTTCCCCTTGAACGGCGGAATCAGCCATTCGTCCAACATGACAAGAAGCTAAATTCAGATTGAATCATTTCGCCGTCCGTTATTTCGTTAGATATAGATATAATGGAGGAGCAGCCCTGCATCGGAGAGATGGCCGAGTGGCTGAAGGCGCACGCTTGGAAAGCGTGTATACCTTAACGGGTATCGTGGGTTCGAATCCCACTCTCTCCGCCAGTAACCCAATGATTTTAAGCAAGTTAATGGACTAGTCAGCGTCCATTCATCATATTCATCGCTCGTTTCACTACCTTCCATGAGCCTCGCACATCGAATCCATCATGCCCCCACCGTAGGGGTTCAGCGTTGTTTGAATCGAAGCATGCCTCATCAGCTCTTTCTGAACAGTGAGCGGCTCCCCGTTATCGCCCAACCAAGCCCGATACGTATGGCGCAATGTATGCCAGCCGATTGGCCCTAAGCCCGCCCGTATTGCAGCCGGCCTCAGACGCATCCTCTGCAGATTCCATGGCGTGTAGGGCTTTTCTCTTCCACGGGGTCGGGCAGAGCGGTAGGTAACGGACGGGCAGATTTGAAAGTGCCGATCCGTCGCACCGCATCGGCTCTTCTCGGAAAGAACCTTCTAGCCTCCTCGCGTCCGTCCATCCAATGGCAGCACCTTCACCCCCAGACCAAGAACCTCGGCTCGTTCGCCGGAGCCCCACGTGCGCCTGTCTTTGATGATTGCTGATTGCTGATCCAAGTGTAAAAGCCAGATGAACCTTCCGATGAACATTGCCTCCCCTAGATTTCAGCTACGAAACAGAGTGGCGCGGGCGATCAATTTTCTGGCGCGTCAAGTCAATTCGAAGCGCCGGGAAGAATGCTACACTTCGCGACGTTCGTCCGTGGGCTCTTCTTTAGCTTCATCCCGTTCGCCCTCAAGATTCCAACCCAAATCAACGACTCTAAAAACCAGGAGAAAGTGAATGAGAGGTTCGATCTATACACGACGTACCAAGGCAATCTCAAATTGCCTGAGCTTGGCAGTTCTTCTGTATGGAACTGCACTCTGGGGTCAACTCAAAGATCCCGGCCCCCGTCCAGTTGGAACCACCGCAAGAACATTTGGACCAGGTCTTGGCCGACTTAAAGGCCCATCCTTCGGTCAAAGCCCTAACGATACAACTTTCTTCAACACCGCCATTGTGGATACGGCACAACCACCCGATGGCAGAGGTAACGAAGGCGCCGGCCGTGTGTTGGCCGGTATTGATGCCCTGGGTGCTCCCAGCAATTTCAATACTGAGTTCTGGTGGTCCGGACTGGCTTTCTTTGGACAAACGGCCAGTGTAGACGGCTCCACCGATGCCACTGGCAACCCAACTATCTTCGGACTAGGACCAGGCTTCAATGGGAACAGTTGCGCCATGTGTCATTCCTTCCCCGCGATTGGCGGCACCGCCGTCGGTCCCACAAACGAAAATCCCAATACTGTAAACCCCCAATTCACACTAGCGCAGGACAAGAACAATCAAGACCCTTCCCATCCACTCAATCCCGTTCCATTGTCGTTCCTAACTTCCTCAGGCCCGATTCGGGAGGCGCGCTTTATTCTCAAACCGGATGGCACGCTCGATGGGGGCGTCCATGACCTCTTTAGCATCGAAGGACGCACCGACGCACCAGCCGATTGCATATTGGCCCAACCAAGCTTCGACCTTCAGGTGGCAGCTGACAACGTCATTTTCCGAATTCCCACACCGACCTTTGGCCTGGGCCTGGTGGAAGCCATCCCAGATCAAACATTGATTGCCAATCTTGCTCAAAGCAGCGGCCAACTGGGCATTGCCGGTCACTTCAACCATAGTGGGAACGATGGCACAATTTCCCGTTTTGGATGGAAAGCCCAGAACAAGTCGCTGCTCCTGTTCGCGGGTGAAGCTGCAAATGTCGAATTAGGCGTTACTAACGAACTGTTTCCCAATGAGCGAACTCCCGGCACAGGCTGCTTGAACAACCTGGGTTTTGAAGACCTCACACACGTGAATGGCTTGTTTCGGTTGGGTAAAGCTCACGTCGCGCTAAGCCTAGGCAGCACGGACGCAGACATTACTGGTGAAGTTTCTTCGTTGATTGAAAACTTCGCCATCTTCATGCGCTTCAACGGCACGCCCGGCTCATGCGCATTCAATAGCGATACAGTCCCAAATCCAACTAACCCCGCCCTTACTCAATCCAGGTGCTTTTCTCTGGATAACCAAGTGATTCCTCCCGCGCCATTGGGAGCGCCCAATCCAAGCCAGGACGCAGTAGACAGTATCGCCAGGGGCGCACAGCAATTTAGCGCTGTTGGGTGCAATCTCTGCCATACCCAGCAACTTACTACCGGCCCCTCCAATCAACTCGGCTTAAGCAATCGAACCATTGCGCCTTTTTCGGACTTTGCGTTACACCATATGGGCGCAAAGCTTGCTGATGGAGTCACCCAGGCAGAAGCCGGTCCGGATGAGTTTCGCACTGCGCCCCTCTGGGGTCTCGGCCAAAGAGTTTTCCTGCTTCACGACGGTCGCACTACCGATCTGTTCACCGCAATTGCAAACCACTCGGACTCTCATCTGGCAGCGGCGGGCGCCCCGACCTGCTTCGACACTACAGCAACCCAGGACTTTAATATCCGGTTCGGAACTACGACCCAGCATACGCTCCACATTACTCCCTCATCGACCAGCCACTCCTGCGGTTCGGAAGCAAATCAGGTCATCGATAACTTTCTCGCATTGCCGGACGTTACCCCTCCGGGGACGACCACGGGATCAAAGCAAGATATCCTGAACTTTTTGCGTTCACTCTAGAACAATATCTTGGGAGCACTCTTCCGGTGGAGTTGGGATGCTGATTGGTGCTTGCCGGGCGAGGCTCCTTTTAAACGAAATCAAATTCCCCGGCCCCCTTTTCCTTAAGGGCCGGGGTTTGTCATGAGGTAAGTGACCCTATCTTACGTCTCAGTGATTGACTTAGGGAGGCTCTGCCAAGTCACCGAACCGGCTCGCCAGTTTGGCAAAGACCACGAGCGGGAAGGACGTCAATCTTTTCTGTTCTCGTTTAGTAAATATGTAACCCACAATCCAATCGCAAATCTTACCTCTTCCGAAGAAATTGCATTCTCACGCACTCTCCCGTAGCATCGCTTCTTCCAGACTTTATTCGGAGAATTTCATGAACCAGCATGCCATTCGTCGTTTTGCGGCTATTTCAATTCTGGCACTGCCAGCCATGTTGTTCGCGCAGCAGCCCGTACCAGCGCCGACACAGGAAACATCGAAAGACATGATCAGCCGCATTTTCACAGGCGAATTCAGCGAGCATTTCTCGCCTGCGCCGAGCTGGTTCAATGGCGGGCAATCCTACATTACGATGGAGCCAACAGCTGGCGGCCATGGGAGTGACCTTGTAAAGTACGACACCGCAACGGGAATGAATCGGGAGGTTCTGATCACGGCAGCGCAGCTCACGCCCGAAGGTGCGAAAGAGCCGCTGCGGATCGCGGAACTTAGTTGGTCGAAGGACAATCAACGTCTCCTGGTTTTCACCAATACTCGCCGCGTCTGGCGCACCGACTCTCGAGGCGACTACTGGTTCGTCGACAGGACAAACGGCAAGCTCAAAAAACTGGGCGGAGATGCACCCGAAGCCAGCCTGATGTACGCCAAATTCAACCCTGACGCAACCAAGGTCGCGTACGTTAAGAAGAATGACATATTCGTAGAAGATCTCGCTAGTGGACTTATCCAACGCATCACCAACGACGGTTCCGACCTTGTCATTAACGGCGGCTCCGATTGGGTGAATGAGGAAGAATTAGATCTGCACGACTGCTTTCGCTGGAGCCAGGACGGGAAACGAATCGCATTTTGGCAGTTTGACTTGCACGGGGTCGGCGATTTTGCGCTCATGTACTACCTCGGCAAAGAACGCCAGGTAGTCACCAATATTCCATATCCGCAAACTGGCCCGTATCCGACGGAAATGCAGGTTCCTTATCCGCTCGCAGGAACCACAAATTCGTCCGTACGTGTCGGGGTAGTGAATGCCGATGGCAAGGGAAGCGTGAAATGGATGGACGTCGTCGGCGATCCCCGCCAGAACTACATCGCGCGCATGCAATGGGCCGATGCTAAAACGCTTCTCATCCAACAACTCAATCGCCTCCAGAACACCGATATTTATCTCCTCGCTGACGCTACATCTGGCGCTACCCACCAGATGTGGCGCGATCACGACGCAGCTTTTATCTCCATCGGCTTTGGCGGGCTGCCGGAAGCGCAGCCGATTCATGACGGCCGGCAGTTCCTTGCCCTCAGTGAAAAAGATGGCTGGATGCACGTCTGGGCGGTCGATCGCAGCGGCCATGAAACATTGGTTACACGTGGAGCCATGGATGCCACTGGGATCGAGGGCATCGATGAAAAGGGCGGGTGGCTCTATTTCATTGCATCTCCCGATAACGCGACTCAGCGGTATCTGTACCGCTCACCTCTCGACGGGGCGGCAGATCCAGTGCGCGTCACTCAGGGCAACTTCGCCGGCGTCCATAGTTACAATATTTCACCCGACGGGAAATACGCCTATCACAGTTTCTCGAGCATCAATGATCCCGGGCTGCGCGAACTGGTGTCTCTTCCAGATCACAAGATCATACGTCCGAGCAGCGACAGTACCGAATACAAGAAAAGGATTGCGCAGTTTCTTACACCGCCCGTAGAGTTCTTCAAAGCTGATGCCGGCGATGGTGTGTCGGTAGATGGCTGGATGATTAAGCCGCCCAACTTTGATCGTTCCAAGAAATACCCGGTACTGGTAAACATCTACGGCGAACCGGCTGCACAGACCGCGCTCGACCGTTGGAGTGGCAATGGCATACTCTTCCATCGCTACATCGCTTCACTGGGATATCTCGTAGTCACCTTCGACAATTCAGGTACTCCCGCGCCACGCGGCCGCGCATGGCGCAAGGCCATCTACGGCGATGTCGGCGTTCTATCATCTAAGCAACAAACACAAGCGCTTCGCTCGCTCGGCAAAATGGATGATTTCGTCGATCTGAACCGTGTTGCCGTCTGGGGTTGGAGCGGCGGCGGCACCAACACACTCAACCTGATGTTTCGCTCGCCTGATCTTTACAAGGTCGGCATGGCGGTCGCGCCGGTGCCCGATCAACGCCTCTATGACTCGATCTACCAGGAACGTTATATGGGTTTGCCCCAAGACAACGTTGACGGCTACAAGCAAGGCTCGGCGATCAATTTCGCCGCTGGCTTAAAAGGTCATTTGCTGATTGTGCACGGCTCTGGGGACGACAACGTTCACTACCAGGGAACAGAGCTGCTGGTGAACAGACTCATTGAATTTGGAAAACCTTTCGATCTTATGACTTACCCCGATCGTACTCACGGCATTTTTGAAGGGCCGGGTACGACCGTACATCTGTATCACTTGCTGGCTCGCTATTTAACTGAGCATCTCCCGGCAGGCCCCCAGTGAGCTTTATTTATCTTGAAGCGTTCCCCCCTGCAAGGAGTTGCTCTACATCGACACCGGCGGGGCGGCCTTTCCACCTTAAACGAAGACTGCCAGCCCTTCAGAGGCCAGCAGTCCTGTTCTTAGCACATCTCTGGGGTTAATGAGTTGGCGTATGTAGATACACTCCGTGTGGTGAGGTCACGCGACTTTGAGCAGTCCGAGCTGCTGCAAGGCGGTCACACCGTCGTCTAGACCGATCTCTTCGACGATCTTGCCGTCTTTGAGCCTAAGGACCGTGGTTCCAGTAAAATGCATTTTCCGGCCCGTCGCCGCAGGTAACGATCCCACGAGAAAATCGCTGAACGCAGAACCCGTGTGCGTACCGCCGCCTTCCCAACGGCCAACTACATAGTCGCCTTCAGCGATCAGATCAGCAGCGCCCCAGAAATTGAGATCCGGGAACGCCTTGCGGAAATCGGTCATGAAAGCCTTGATATCGGCATGACCCTTCCGCGGCGCATGCAGCGAATACTGTAGCAGCATGTCGGGAGCGGCGAGTTCGCTCACAATATCGAGATCGCAGGTCTTCCCCCAGAAGTCCGTGAACCAGCGACCGACGATGGCTTTGTTCCTATCTTCCTTAGACATAATGTGATTCCTTTGCGTGCGTTTGTTAGAGCGCGAATTGCCTCTGTCTCCGCAACTCTACCGGTACGCGCCCGCGCGAAACACTCCGTTTCTTGCTCTTCAATTAGAAGGAATTGGGGTCGATGCAAGGAATACCAGGGAACATCTCCGGCTCTCGCTAAGGAGATCGCAAGCAGGCACTTCTTGTTCGCAACAGTATGATGGCGCAACGCTTCGGTGTTAACCATCTCCATGAGCGGCTTTGGCAGGAAAGACTAGCAACGTGGAGCGCTGAAACAAACCTCAATCCGCTCGAAGAGCCTGCATGGGATCAACCGAGGCCGCTCGCCGCGCTGGAGATAGCGAAACGGTTACCGCCAACAGCAACACCGATCCAGCCGCAATCGTAAGGACGAGAGGATCCAAGGGACTGACACCAAAAAGGAACGGGCGCAAAAGTCCTGAGGCGGCGAGCGCTCCCAGTAGACCGAGTGCGCAGCCTGCGGCAGCGAGCTTAGCGCCCGCGATAGCAATCAGACTCAGGATTTGCCCACGCTGGGAGCCAAGTGTTATGCGTATCGCCATCTCCCGAGTGCGCAACGCAGATGAAAAGGCAATGACGCTATAAATTCCAAGAATCGCGAGCAGCACAGCAGCACCAGCAAAAGCAGTAATGAGTCCAGTGCTGAACCGCCGCGGCGCCTCCGTTGTGGAAACTGCGCTTTCCATGCTTTGAATCTGGGTGAGGGGAAGTTGGCGATCCATGGAGCGCACGGCCGCGAGCATTGAATTCGCCACCTGTTCTGGGGGCGTAGCGGTACGCAGCACCATGAAGCCGTTGCTGCCAACCAGTGTAGATACAACGGAGCCGGCAAGTGAGCCAAAGGAAGCAGACGTTTGTTGCAGGGGCTGATATATCTGCTCTTGGGCTTCCTGATCCGGGGAATCCTGTTTTACATCATCTACTTCTCCTACCACGGTCATCCAACTCGTAGGCATCTCAGGCGTGCCCCACCGAACTCGCTTTCCAATCGGGTCCTGGCCTTTCCAGTAGTGTTCTGCCATCTTGCGATTCACGATCGCCACAAGCGGCGTATGCCCGTTGTCTGAGTCTGTGAAGGTGCGGCCGCGCCGGAGGCTAATACCCATGGCGCGGAAATACTGGCCCATCACCTGGGATGGCCAGGCCAAATTCAGACTGGTGGTTTTCGGAGAAAGGTAGCCTTCTACAACGAACGACTGGCTGCTGCTCGCTCCAGACTCGGGCAAAAGAGAGCTTAGCCCAACAGCTGCAACTCCCGGGAGATGCTGCAAGCGATCCACGAGCTGCTTGTTGAATTCATCCACCAATGACTGAGAGGCATATTCGGATTGCGGGAGTGAATACGCGGCCATCAATATATGATCGGGACGAAAACCGAGATCGACGGAGCGCATCTTTTCGAAACTCCGCAGTAACAAACCCGATGCGCTAACCAGCACCATGGCGATTGCAATCTCGGCGATTACAAGCGCGGAGCGCAGGCGCACATGGCTTCCCTCCGCAGTGCCGGTGCGGCTACCTTGCTTCAGTTCCACATTTACACTCGTCCGGAACGCCGCAAAAGCCGGAGCCAGCGAAGTGAGCAAGCCCGTGAAAACGCCCAGCAGAACCGCAAACAGCGCCACGGACCAATCCAGTCGAATTTGGTTGATGAGAGGAAATGTTTCCGGCAGGCGGCTTCTGCCGAAGAGCAGAATACCGGCAGACAAAGCCAATCCAAGCAAACCACCGGTAACGCTGAGCACGAGGCCCTCCATGATCGGTTGGCCTATCACGTCCGACGCAGATGCACCCAAAGCAAGGCGTAAAGCGATTTCCCGACGGCGGCGAAGCGCGCGGATCAACAACAACCCAGCGAGATTAGCGCACGCAATCAGCAATACAACTATTACGGCAAGAAACAATGTTCGAATGAGGGGCCGAGCCTGGTATACCGTATCCTCCTGAAGAGAGCGAATCACTGCGCCGATACGCAGGCTAGCCATGAATGAAGGATAGTTACGCATGATTCCCTGGGCTACCTCCTCCGCTTGGGCTTGTGCCTGTTGCCGTGAAATCCCCGGCTTGAGCCTGCCTACCATCTGGAAATTCCACGATGACTGACCCAGGCCGGAGATTTCATCACGAGTAAAATTCATCGGCACCCAAAGTTCGCTTTGATTCACCTGCCCAGGAACCAACGGGAACTCGAAATTTCGCGGCATGACACCGATCACCACGTAGGGCTTACGATCCAATTGAATCGTGGTTCCCAGTACTTGAGGATCGGCATGAAATCGGTTACTCCATGCGGCGTAGCTCAGCACTACAACTTGCTGTTTCTGTTCATCCTCCTGCTGGGTGAAGACCCGCCCCATGAGGGGCGCTACACGCAGAGCCGGGAAAACACCGCCAGTGAAGCGACCCACGTTGATAATTACAGCTTCGCCCAGGCCGCTAAGCTCGTAGTTGGTTTGCTGATATCCGCCTAGACTGGCAAAGCTATCAGCATTATGAGTGTAAGCAAGCACGTCGGAAGCAGTAACGCTGATCCCTGTATCGCCATCGACGCCTGTTCCCTGCACGTTATCGCCAATGGCCATAAGACTACCGGGATCAGGAAAGGGAAGCGGACGACGCAGCACGCCTTCGACAATCGAGAAGATTGAGGTCGTAGCTCCAATGCCGATCGCCAGCATCAGCACGGCCATCAGGGTGAACCCAGGCGATTTACACAACAAGCGAACTGTGAACTTTAGATTGCGCATATTCCTCCTGAAAAACCATGCCAAGGCTGAGGCATGACCTTTGGAAACCCATGGTGGCCCGTTTTGAGGCTGGAATGACTCGTTATCCGATATCTGGATTCATCGCTACCCGATAAATGTCTACCTAAACCACAAGGATTCGCGAGCGAATAACATTGATATCGGTAGCAGGGCAGCTCAGGAGAGCTGACCCGCTACGAGCGCATCCGCGTAGCAGGTGGACATCGGCTCTTCTCGATCTCCACACGGCGGGAAGAAGTAGCTGTGCAGCCGCTGTACCGATTCTTCGGCTCTCGACTCGTCCACCAGAAGACCAATGCTCCTACCCGATGGACTCTGGCACGCCAGGCGCACATCCATATCTGAGACGGTAGCAAACACGCCATTGACGATGTCAGGGCGCCGCCGGATGTTTTCGCCGACCAGGCAGACCAGTGCCTGGTGATTCTTCCACGACATACTCGCGACGCCGCGCAAGTCATCCGCAATGGCCGGTAACCCGGCGGTTGAGCCAACCACGAGCGATATACTGCTGCGAGAACACTCCATCCAATCCAGCGAGCCATGGTGGCGCTCGAAAGCGCTATAGACAGCTTCCAGCAGAGATGGATCGACTTGCGTCTCAGTTGCAATCTCGACCGTCGCCACATTTCGTTTGAGCGTTACGGATCTAACACCGTATCCGGAATTTGCACGGGAGACTATCTCGGTCCCGCGATTTGCCGGATTGGCGGAATTCAACACAAACACGGGGATGTTCTCCCGCATCGCCGGAATCAACGTGGAAGGATGCAAGACCTTGGCGCCGCACTGGGCGAGTTCGGAGGCCTCGCCAAAGCTCATCCGGGGGATCAGGCGTGCGTCCGGACAGAGCTTCGGGTCCGCCGTCAAGACTCCATCAACGTCTGTCCATATCTCAATTCGATGCGCATGCAAAGCGGCCCCCAAAATGGTCGCACTGAAATCTGAGCCGCCGCGTCCGAGAGTTGTTGGTATCCCGTCGGGGTCCGCGCCAATAAACCCTCCCAGTACCGGGACTTTACCTTCCGCCAGCAACGGCTGCAACAACATCTCTACCCGCTCCTGGGTTTGCTCCCAAAGAGGAGCAGCACGCGTATAGCAACTGTCGGTAACAAGGCATGACCGTGAATCAACCAGAGCTGCGTTTTCATTCGCCTGGCGAAGCGCCGCGCTCACAATTCTGCTGGAAAGACACTCTCCGAATCCCGCCAGATGATCCTGAAATTGCGGGCTAAGCTGATGGTTTTCAGCAATGCGGCTAAGCAAATTGCCTAAGACCTGAAAATCGTTTTTCAACTCAGAATAAACCCGCAAATAATCCTCTTTGTTAAGTAGTTCAAAGGCCAGTTGCTCATGACGCCGACAGAGAGCCGCTAAGGACTGGGTTGCTACGTCCAGCTTTTCCTCGGCGGCGAGCTTTCCCAATGAGATCAATTGGTCAGTAACTTTGGCCAGGGCGCTGACGACTACCAGGCGCGAAAATCTGGCTCGACTGCGTACGATCTGGACTAAGCGGCGAATCGCTGGAGCATCCTGCACTGAAGTGCCACCAAATTTCATGACTACCACGTTCTTCAGCCGATGTCCGGCTGCTTCACCATTGTGCCGATGTACCTCTTTCATATCATCCTCCAAGGGTTTTAACGAAATCGAAGATTTCTAGGTTGTCGTTTTAGATCGAAGCTAGACCGTTGGCCAATACCGGCGGAGTAAGCCTCAAGCCTGCAATAAGATCCTGAACAAGCTCGGCTTCAGCCGTTGAGAAAAGACCGCCAGGCTATACCAACTCTGGTTTTGCCTTAGAGCCTGGAGCCCTACGAAAATTCATGAAAATCAACGTTATCGATAGTGGAGTGTGGACATAGTGGACGTGCGAACAGAGTGGTCGCACGGATGATGTGATTTTCGGTTCTGTCTAATGAGTATGCAGGTTTGCCAAATCCTTCCAATTTTCCTTAAGCGGCCCCAACCAGCATGGCCGGCGACTCTAGGAGTATTTCTTTTTCTCCGAATAACCTCTCGGCGACGATACCTCTTTCTCGACATGCCTCCAGCAGGCGGTTGGATTCAACAATCGGACGAGATTCGTCGGTGTACTTGATGCTCATGATGTAGTTCAGCCAAGGCTCCTGTCCCATGGCATAGACATACACTTCCCGGCAATGAAAAAGGTCCACAATGCTCATGCCCTGTTCAAAATTGGACCCCGAAAGCCGGCGCGACTCATCCATGGCGCGCTCGACCCGTTGCGTGAGGAGCGGTCCATAGAGCCAGCTCAGCGGCGCCCCATCACACTCCATACCGAGGAATAGCGCATCGACATCACCAATTTCGCGGTGAATGTGCTCATAGAGGCGCGGTTCGACGTTGCACGAATCCGCAGCCAGCAAAAGACGATGGCCGCCAATTTTCAGGAACCAAGCCATCTTGGTCTGGATGTCCAAATCGGCATGCTCGCCAAAAAACGGTAACCCAGTGATCGACACGTTGCGATCACGAATTTCTTCCATCTCCGTAATTTCAATCACATTGGTGAACCCCGCATTTTCCAGCAATAAGCGCAGCGAGGGATCCTGGAGATGTCCGCCGCTGTTGCGAGGCACTACGATATTTCTGACCTTGTGGCGGATTTGTAGCAGCGTCTCGAAGAGAATGTGGTCCTGGTGATTGTGAGTAATCAGAACGTAATCGATTTTTTCCGGAAGATCCAGATAGGTGTAACGTGAAACATCGCTCTCATACGTATAGCTGAGAACGGGGTCGAACAGCATGGAGATGCCATTGGATTCAATGAGAATGCACGCGTGTCCAAAATAGCGCCAGCGTACTCCCTGCCCCTCATACGACTCATAGCGATCCGGGGACTCAGAGGTGAGGAAGGACCGTAGCAGGGCGTCCTTTGCATCCGGAAGTTCCAGCATCTCCTTGATCACGGACCAGGGCTGTGGTTGAGTTTTCAGCTTGAACAGGCTATCGACGGAGCTGTCTTCAAATGGGCGACGCAGATGCAGGGTGTCATCCGATTCCAAGCGTGGCGTACTGAGAACAAACGGACGCGCGTCGCTCTGGATCTCTGAAAGAAACAGGCTCTGCTGGGAACGATCATAATATCGGCTCTTATAAAGCAGTGGCTCCAACAGGCGGAACGAAGGATGATTGTTGAGATCGTAGACCAGTTCGACATAGCCACGGAGAATGTCCGGAACCTTGGCGTAAAGCGGCTGCAGACTGTGCCCCTTGGCGTTCTCGCGCAGCATAGAATCCAGCGCCGATATCGCCGCCGACAATTCAAGAAGATGGGCGCGATCCTTTTTAATGCGATCCCGTAGCGCACGGATCTCATCCACGCGCTTGCCGCCACAATCGATGAAAGGCCCACCCTGCATCTTTGGGTTCTTTACGGCATTGGCGTGAATCTGGGGGCTAGTGATGTAGGAATCCATGATCTTCAGGTGGCGTTCGGTGATGTTGCGCGCCGCAGTAGCCGGTGGAATCAGGTGAGGCCATGCATACCAGTGATCGATCAGAGGTTCCACCTGAATGTTTTGACGCAGATAAAGTTCTTGATTGTTTTCCATAAATAAATTCCCTTCTTAGAAATTTGGGTTGGTACTGCGGAGGCTGGTTCCAGCCACCGCCGATTTTGAACTGTGATTTTTTGGTTTCACACCGCGAAAGCGATGTTTCATTTAGGAAGAGGCGGGTTGCGTGGTGTGAGCCAAGGCGAGCGCCTCAGAGATTTTCTTACCCAGTCCTTCCGCATGAGGTGGTTCGACCATTGACGAGTGGGTACCGCAAACAGGAACTTCGATTACTTTGGCGGCTACCGCAATCCAGCCACGGGACGATTCCAAGCGGGCGTCGGAAGCAGTAAAACAGGTCACCGTCACCGGCAAGCTTGGGGGAACGTAGTAGATTTTTGAGAGAGTAACGGCAACATTCAAATAGCGCTCAAATACATTGATAGGTAGATCCACCGGCAGCATTCGAGCGGTCTGAAGCGCCTCCATCATGGCGCTTGTATCGCCTGTGGCGGCGAGTTCTTTCAAACGGATATGAATTTCCTGAGGCAAGTCGGCGCGGCACAAAACCTCAGCCAATTGTTCGGCTTTCGTGGTGGAGGTAGAACTCGGGGACAACCCCATCGGGGAGTCCAACAGGCCGAGGAATTCCACGGTTTCACCTGCACGTAGAAGCTGGTTAGCCATTTCATAGGCAATGTTTCCGCCAGAGGACCAACCGGCAAGCCGGTACGGCCCGCGTGGCTGGATTTGCCGCGCTGACTTGACGTAAGCCGCAGCCAACTCTTCCGCTGTTTCCAGCGGCCGCTCATCCGTGAAGTACCCAATTGCCGCAAAGCCATAGACTGGAATTTCGAGGTCGATGCCCGGAAGCAGCGCATTCACGAAGCCAATTTCTCCCAGCCCTGAATGAACAAAGAAAATAGGAAGCATTTGCCCTGTGCGTCGAAAGGGCGCGAGATTTGAAGGCAGAGCCTCTGGAGCAATACGGCCAATTGATGAACTAAAACCAGCCAGGGTGGAATTGGTGAACAAGTCTCGCAGAGTTACCTTGATCCCAGAACTTGCGGAGAGTCGCGATATCATTCGCACTGCCAACAGCGAATGCCCCCCTAGTTCAAAAAAGTCGTCATGCCTTCCCACTCGCTCTACTCCCAGCAGTTCCGACCAGATGCCCGCTATGCTCTGTTCCGTCTCTCCTTGTGGCTCCGTATATTCCCGCTGGATGTATGCTTGGCCCTCTGGAGCCGGCAGCGCCTTCCGATCGAGCTTACCGCTCGTCGTCAGCGGCAGCCTTTCCATCCGCACATACGCCCCAGGCACCATGTACCCTGGCAAGCTCCCCGCCACCTCTTCCCGCAGCCTTTCTCCTTCCGGCGCGTCCTCCCCGCTGTAGTACGCCACCAGCCTCGCTTCTCTGCCTTCCTCTTCACGCGCCACCACCACTACTTCCCGCACTCCCTCCACCTGCGCCAGCTTCGCTTCTATCTCTCCTAACTCAATGCGGAACCCTCGGATCTTCACCTGGAAATCATTGCGCCCCAAATATTCGATCGCCCCATTTGCGCGCCAACGGCTTAAGTCTCCTGTCTTATAGATCCGCTCACCGGCCCGGAACGGGCTGTCTATGAACCGCTCGGCTGTCAACTCCGGCCGACCCAAATAGCCACGCGCTACCTGCACCCCGCCGATGTACAACTCTCCTGTCACCCCCACAGGCACGGGCTCCATCTTCTCGTCCAAAATGTACATCTGCGTGTTCGCGATCGGCCGACCAATGGAAGTGCTCTGCCAATCTTCAGCGCAATTCCAGGCCGTGACCTCGATCGACGCTTCCGTCGGTCCGTACAGGTTATGGAGCGCCACGCCAGGCAGTCGTTCATGGAAACCACGGACCATTCCCGCCGGTAACGCCTCCCCACTGCACATGACTCGATTCACACTGCCGCAGCCCGCTATCGCCCGATCCTCGCCCAAGAATGCCTGCAGCATCGACGGCACGAAATGTAATGTGGTGATACCGGCACTACGAATGAGTTCTCCCAGATAGGCTGGATCTCTATGCCCACCAGGTTTGGCCAAAACCAAACGTGAACCTGCCATCAACGGCCAGAAGAACTCCCACACCGACACGTCAAAACTGTATGGCGTCTTTTGCAACACGGCATCATCTTCCCCTATACGGTAAGCCTGCTGACCCCAGGCAAGGCGGTTCACCACGCCGCGATGCTCGTTCATGACACCCTTAGGCTTTCCCGTTGAGCCGGAGGTGTAGATTACGTACGCGAGAGACCGGGATGTGAGTCCAACAGTGTTTCGTTCCGGATTACCAATCGACTGCTGGCGCCAAGGCGCGGCTAGTTGCTCCACATCTAGTACCGGAAAACTCTGCACTCTGAAAAGATCCAGCAAGTGGGTTTGAGTTAATAACGCTAAGGGTGCGCAGTCCTCCAGCATATGATGCAAGCGTTCGACCGGATAATCGGGATCAAGTGGCACATAGGCGCCGCCGGCCTTCATCACTGCCAGCATGCCTACCACCATCTCGAAGCTCCGTTCCATACAGATCGCCACCCGCCGGTCCGGAGCTACGCCCAGACTTCGCAGATAGTGCGCTATCTGATTGGCTCTGGCATTCAATTCACAGTAGCTCAGCGAACTACCTTCCAACTCCACAGCAACCGCTGTGGGGGATTTCTCCACCTGCTTCTCGAACAACTGGTGGATACACCGGTCGGCTGGATATTCCATCTCGGTAGCATTAAATTCCTCGACCACTTGCCGCCGCTCCGCCTCCGGCAGCAATGGCAGCCGACTTACCGGCTGATCTGTACCCTCTGCAATCGCTCGCAGCAACGTCTCCCAATAGTTCCGATAGCGCTCCACCGTCCCTTTGTCGAATAGTGCCGTTGCATAGTTCAGCTCGCCCACAATCCCCTCAGCGCTCTCCTTCAGTGCAAGAGTCAAATCGAAAGGCGCGCTTATAAACTCGGTCTCCCACCCCGATATGCTCAGCCCAGGCATCTGCAAGCTGCTCTCCGGCGTGTTGTTCCAGTCCAGCATCACCTGGAACAGCGGCGTGTGCCCCGTGCTCCGCGGCGGCTTCACCATCTCCACCACCTGATCGAACGGCAGATCCTGATGCTGCTGCGCTCCCAGCACTTGCCTCTTCACACGGTCCAACAACTCACTTACCGTCGGCTCTCCCTGCACATCCACTCGCAACGCCAGCGTGTTTATAAAGAACCCGATCAACGATTCGATCTCCGCTCGATTCCGTCCCGCCACCGTGCTGCCGATCATCACCTCCTGCTGCCCGCTCAACCGGCTCAACACCGCTCCCCAACTCGCCAGCAGCGTCATGTACAACGTCACTCCGTGCCTCTGGCTCAGCCTCTTCAGCCCCGCACTCAACTCCTCTCCCAACTCCACCTTTACATTCCCTCCCCCATACTCCTGCTCCACCGGCCGCGCACGATCCCCGGGCACCTCCAGCAGCACCGGCGCTCCCTTCAGGTTCTCCCTCCAGAAATCGCTCTGCCTCTCCCACTCTCCTCCTTCCAAGCGCTTCCTTTGCCATTCCCCATAGTCCGCATATTGGATCCTCAACTCCTCCAACGGACTCTCCCCGCCTTCCACATACACCCGATACAGTTGGCTCAACTCCTTCAGAAACACTCCCACCGACCACCCGTCACTGGCGATGTGATGCATCACCACCTGCAGCACATGCTCCTGTTCTCCCAACCGCACCAGCATCGCCCGCACCGGCAGCCCCCGCTCCAGATCAAAGCGCGCTCCCGCATGCTCCGCCAGCAACCGCCGTGCTTCTTCTTCCCCTCTCACATCCCTCTCCTCCAACTCCAACTCCACTTCTCCCTCTTCCCACACCACCTGCACCGCTTCCCCCTCCGCCACCTCATACCTCGTCCGCAGCACCTCGTGCCGCCTCACTATCTCTCCCAGCGCCCGCTTCAACGCCCCTCCGTCCAATTCCCCTCCCAACTGCACCGCTCCGCTGATGTGATACGCCCGGCTCCCTCCCTCCAACTGGCTCAGAAACCACAACCGCTGCTGCGCCAACGACAACCGCAACGGCCCGCCTCTCTCTATCACTCCAATGCCTTCCTCCTCCACACCTACATTCCTCACCACCCGCCCTGCCAACTGCTCCAGTTCCGGATACGCAAACACTTCGCTCAATGCCAACTCGACTCCCATCCGCTTCCGCAGCCGCGACCCCATCTGCACCGCCAG
>DATGIO010000200.1:0-4531 GCA_035295685.1 Candidatus Angelobacter sp. | reverse complement strand
TTCTCTAACCAGCGTAATTAACCAGCTCGCCTTTAGCTCCTACCGGATGGCGTCTTGCTTTCCATATTGAGGATCAGGCTTGGTCCGCCTGTAAGGTTTGGCAGTTCCCTCGCTAACGCGGAGGTCGTAGTTTTCTAAGACCGACACGAGTGTCCCCGCTTCCTCAACGCCACAGGATGGCGGTAGAGAAAGACTCTATGTTCCTATAAGTGGCAGAAACCAGGCCAGCCGCATACGCTTTCAGCATCGTCCTGTGCTCCCGTGATCCATGAAATGGCCGGAATTTTAAGCTCAAACCGAATGCAAGTGTTCCCGTTTGCCAGGATCATGGCTGCCGTATTAACCGTAGCAATTTCGACGATAGTCGTTGCGCAAGAGAGGAAAACGGACGATTTGGCGAAGGTATGCCAAAGCAAGAACGGTAAGTGGCTGGAAAAATATTCGGAGTGTGAGTATGCGGACCGACAGTGGTGCAGCGCCAGCGGCGGGAATTTCGACGAATGTGGATCGGCTTGCAGGCATAACCCTGATCCGAAAGCTCCTTGCACCATGCAGTGTGTTCCGCTCTGCAGTTTCGCTGCAAAGGAGATAACGCCAGACGCAGCAAATCCGTCAGCGCTTGACCAGACTAAGGACATTCTGCAGGGTGGTGCGGTCGCGGCAGCCAACGTAAAATCAGGCAATCCTCAGGATAACCAAACAGGCAGTCAATCGACACGACCCTCTCCGCCGCAGGCATCGGCATCCGCGGAGACAAAGATGGAAGCCGAGAATAAAAATAAAGTTAAGAAGGAGTCACGCGGATCCATCATAGCCGCTCCTCTTCCGCTCGTCAGCCCGGCGATTGGTAAAGGATTCGTCCCGGTTTTAGGCTATATCTTCCCCTTTAGCAAAAAGGACAACATCTCTCCTCCTTCGACCGTGGGCGCGGTCGGTCTGCTTACAGACAACGGGAGCAGGGGTTGGGGGGTGGGCGCGGACCTATACATAAGACAGAACACATACGAAATTACGTCTTTCTTTGGCAAAGGCAACGTGAACTATAACTTGTACGGCAGCGGAATTTTCGAGGGACTTAAGCTTCCTCTGGTGCAAACCGGCCATCTTTTCCGTGGGGAGGTTTTGCGGCGACTGTGGTGGAAGATTTTTGTCGGACCGAGATTTTGGACTGGAGAGTCCTTTGTCACGATAAAGGCGAACAGCATAACGAACATTCCCCCACTTCCGCCAGGTTTCGGCATTCAGAACACCATGAAGGCTTTAGGGGTGAGAATGATTCGCGATACTCGAGTCAACCAGTTCTTCCCAACCGCTGGAGAAAAGCTGGAATTCACATCCGACTTTTTCATGCAATCGCTTGGCAGCAAATACTCTTTTCAAGCGTACAGACTCGTTTTTAACCAATATCATAGCGTGAGCAAGAATCAAGTCCTCGCCTATGATTTGTTTGGGTGTGCGACCACCGGCCATCCTCCGTTTTATGGAAACTGCATTTATGGCACGAGCAATGAATTGCGGGGATATACAGCCGGAAAGTACTTCGACCGTTACATGTTTGGGGCACAGGTCGAATATCGCCTGACTTTGCCCTATGGCTTTGGCCTTGCGGGATTCACTGGCATAGGGGAAGTGGTCCCAGGTACAGGTCAGATACTCTTTCGAAACAATCATTTCTTGCCCGACGTGGGCGGCGGGCCGCGATATGAATTGAGCAGGAAATATCACGTCAATCTAAGAGCGGATTTCGCCCGCGGAAGAAACAGTTGGACATGGAGCATGGGTATCGGGGAAGCGTTCTGAGGGATCCGCGCCGTTGGCGCTTAAGAAGAGCACAGCATGGAGAAGTCCGCCGGGAGAACGCTACGGGCGAATCACCTTCTCTCAAGCGATTGTAGGAGTCCGCCCGTAAGTGGTAAACCCCCAATAAGTTCAGATGGGGAAATTCAAGTCAGAGACAAGAGTGATGTAAATCCCCCGACCGCACGGACCTGCGAACACGATCCCCGAACCATTGGATTGAAAGTTCGTTAAGAGGACGGCTGCTGTCCGATCGTTTGTTGGTCCTATCTGATTGATGACCGTACGTACTCTGCGTCTGCCCAGATGTTTGGCGAAGCGTCCCCATCTCACTCATTAAGGGGCACTGATCGTCAATGCTGACGAACGGCAACCTTTACAGCGTTGATTCTGCAAGACCGTTAGACCTTAATGTGCTTTCAGGGACTGAGCCAGGCTTATCAGATTTGGCGGTTCCACGCGAATTAAGCCGCGACGCGGACTGTCAATGTCGGCGATAAGAAAGAACGAGATAGAGACAGCGAGGGGCAGAACCAGAAACAAATTTCTGCTCTTCCGCGCCCCATAGCCGATTGATAGGTTGCAGATGATGGCAATCGCTAACATCAGAGTCCACGCGGCAGCTGGGATGCGGTTCCCCCAAGCGAACTGAGTGTATCCCTGCGAGTTCAGCACATCGTTCATGCCCGCAACCGCGAGGGCCACAACAGGCGTCGGCTCCGCTGCCGCAGGAGTCTTGACGGCGGACCACAACTCCGCTTGCAGTTCAGTCGTAGAGGCGTTGATCCCCTCCAACTCATGGTCGTCGCGGGCGGTGTAGAACAAAATTCTATGATCGAGATAGTTCCTGAGCAGATCGCGAACTCTATCAGCAGCGGAGGCAGGCAGCAAGTCGGCCCGGACGTATTCCGTACCGATCGCGTTGGCTTCGGCTTCCTCATAATTTTTCCGCTGGTCATAGCGGCTGACCGCCATCGAGAAGGCGAATCCGACGAGCAATCCCAGCAGCGTCAGAATGGCAGCTTGTACGACCCCGAAGTATTCGCGCTCCTTTTCTTCCAACGGTCGCAGCCTTGGGCCAAAGAACGCTCCGAATTCGGCCGAGAGCCAAAGCACGACGAAAGACACGATGAAAACGAGACGTGGGAGGTTGATTATTGTGTTCATAGGCATATTCCTGGACAATCACTGGCAGTCCGATTATCTCCGGTTCAGAGTCATCCAAGCTATAGTGATCACTTAACTCCGCTGGATCTTGCGCCAGACAGGTTGCAATGTCTGCCGCAGGGATGCTTTGTTGCAATCCGGAATGGGTCTTGAAGGCTAGTCACTCCCGTTTCGCTTTTACGGGGACTGCCGTTCCATCTGCTTCAGTTTTTGCTCCATCAACATTTTCTGCTGCTGCTTGGTTAACTTGGGAAACAGTAATGAAAATTGTGCTCGTGCGGTCCAAGACGAAGCTCCGGGAACATGGACGGCATTGCCGTAAGCCGTAACGCTGATACTCACTGGCTGAAATCCAAGCTTCATGATTCTTCCCACGCCGCCACCGACCGGCACGGTCCACACACTTCCGCTGGGTGCAGGCGTTTTCCAGTTGGCGGTGAGGATGGGTGCGGTCGTCAGATACCAGCCTTTTTTCATGTTGTAGTTGACGAAGTATTGCAGCAGCATCTGATTGATGTCCCGGCGGCTGCCAGTACCGGCGACCGACCAGATGTTGTTGACAAGAACGCCCAACACGAAATGCCCTGGCATCGTCAGGGCGACGATGTTGGGTCCAAGAGCGAGCCTCCCCTGTCCCAAGTACTGGCTGGTTTCGGTAGGCATTTGGATGATCGGGCCCGCGCCCCAAATCAACTTGTGAGGTTTTCTCGGCGAGAGCAAGAAGGTCGGCTGCATGTCGCCAAGGCCTGAAACTCCAATTTGGGGCAAGGGAGACGGTGCAGGAAGCGGCTGGTAGATGATGGGAGTAATCCAGCGAATGATCAGGTTCCAGTTACTGTTGACCTTTACTGGGATCACTGGCTGGATATTCAATACATCTTGTGTACGATTTCCGGGATCGATTCCGCCATTATTGTTGTTCTGAATGGGAACGCTGATGAGGCTGGCGACAGGGTTCTGCGACTCTTTTCTCAACTCGTCGGCGTTGGCTGCTGCCGCTGGCGTTTCCTCCGTTGCAACCTGAGTTCCTTCCGGAGTGACTGGCGTGTCCTGTGCCACTAGTGTCGGCGCTGACAAGAGAACGACGATTATTGATCCCACAGCCAGCGGCGCAGACAAAAACCGGCTGGCCCCCTGTTGTCTCACGGATGACTCTCATCTGGAGCAAAGTTGGTTCCAACTTATTGCTTGGGTGCAGGCGCCGGGGTTGGTTTAGGAATCCGAAATGTGTACGAAAAACCAAATACGAATGTACGTCCCTGCGGGCGAGCCTTCGCCGAATACTCGTCGTAGTATTTGAACAGGGCAACGAAACCCTTGGCGGGGAGAATATAGTTGGCCTGAAGACCGATTCCGTGAACTGAGTAGTAAGGAACCCTGCTGGCGGCGACAGGAATCCCAGCTAACAAATAATTGCCTCTGTTACTGGAAACCTGCCATTGGTCATAGCCAACCAATCCGAGTTGAGCCAGTTGACTCATATTTTTCTTCAAGGGAAGGACCTGGCCGATTCCCCACTCATCAGTGAAAGCCTGACCCGGCGTTACCTTACTGAGTTGACCAGACA
>DATGIO010000199.1:0-14285 GCA_035295685.1 Candidatus Angelobacter sp. | reverse complement strand
AAAGCCGAAGATTTCTCCTTTACGCGTTTCCAGACTGATGTGGTTCACAGCCACGAAATCGCCGAAACGTTTCACCAGGTCTTCAATCACAACGGAGCTGTGGTTGTCAGGCATCGCGCCCTCCCACTCCGCTTGTAACCGCGTCTACGAATAGGTCCTCGATGGTCGGAGTAATCTGGCGAATTGGGTCGAAGGGAACCTGTGCGTTTCGCAGCCGGCTCTCGAATTGGGGGATTCGGAGCTTCGCGTCGTCCACCACAACGTGCAGTCCGTCACCGGTTAGCGCGAGGCTGGAGATTCCTTCACCATGCTCTAGTTCTTCACGCAGGCGCCGTGGCTCGGGCGAGATAATCGAGAGTACATCCTTGCCAAGTTTGGATTTGAGATTATCGGGCGTGTCACAGAACAAGAGCTTGCCCTGGTGCAGCAGTGCAACCCGGTGGCAGCGTTCGGCCTCATCGAGATACGCGGTGGAGGTGAGAATGCCGACTCCTTCCGCGATCAGTTCATAGAGTATGCGCCAGAAGTCGCGCCGGGATACCGGATCGACGCCCGTAGTCGGTTCATCGAGCAGGATCACTTTGGGCCGGTGGATCAGCGCGCAGACGAGTCCGAGCTTTTGCTTCATGCCGCCCGAGAGTTTTCCGGCAAGGCGGCTGCGGAACTCGATCATTCCTGCGGCGCGCAGCAGTTGCGGCGCCCGCTCGTCTCTTTCCCGGCGGTTCACGCCAAAGAGGTCCGCGTAGAACCGTATGTTCTCATCGACCGTGAGGTCTTCGTAGAGCCCAAACCTCTGTGGCATGTAGCTCAGGTGGTGCTTCGCACCTTCGGGATCGCGAATTACGTCCGAACCGGCGACGATGGCGCTCCCTTCGTCCGGAGGCATCACTCCGGCCAGCATGCGGAGCGTCGTGGTCTTTCCAGCGCCGTCGGGGCCTACCAGGCCAAAGATCTCCGCGGGGCGCACGTCGAAACTAAGGTGATCCACGGCGGTCACCCCAGGAAAGCGCTTCGTGAGGCCTTCGGCCACGATTGCGGATTGGAATTTTTCCGTCATTTTGTTGTTTTTCGTTTCCCGGTTTCCGTGATTCAAGCTGCAGGTTGCGTTAGCGCTGCGGCGCTTGGCGTTGAGTTTGGCTAGGGAGTTTGGCTCGGAGTTTGGGTTGGCGCGGCAGTTGCTGCGAGCGCGATGTGCGCATCGGCAGGCATTCCCGGTTTCAATTCGTGATTCGGGTTGTCGACATCGATCTTGATTCTGTAGACAAGTGTGACTCGCTCTTTATAGGTCTGTACGCTTTTCGGAGTGAATTCCGCGTCGGAAGCAATGAACGAGATGCGTCCGTGATATTGCTTGCCCGGGTACGTATCGGTGGTGACCATTGCGTCCTGGCCCCAGCGGATGCGCCCCAAGTCGGTCTCCGCCACATAGGCGCGCAGCCAGATATGGTCAAGGTCCGACAATGTGACCACCGGCGTTCCCGGCACAACCACCTCTCCGAGTTCGGCCTGGCGAACGGTGATGATCCCAGCCGTTGGCGCGCGCAGGATCGTGTAGTCGAGGTTCACCCGCGACATGCCCAGGTTGGCGCTCGCCTCTTTGAGATTGGCCTGCGCAATGGCGATGTCTTCCTTACGGCTGCCTTCCACCGCTTCGTTGTATTTCTGCTGGGCAGCCTGAAACGACGCCTGGGAGCGCTTTAGAGCCGTGTCGGCCAGATCGCGGTCCTGGGCCGAAATTGCATCTTCGCCGAAGAGGCGCTGCGCGCGGTCGTAGTCGAGTTTTTTCTGCTGTGTATCCGCCTGGGCGTCGAGCATGGTTTGCTGTGCGGCTTTAATTTCCTGCTGGCGCGTGCCGGCCAGGGTCAGCGCCAGGTTTGACTGGCGCACGCGCACGCCGGCTTCGTCGATTTGCACCCGCTGCCGGTAATCGGCATCGTCCAGGCGCGCCAGCAGCGCGCCCTTACCGACGGATTGGCCTTCTTCCACGGGCAACTCGACGACGCGGCCCTGTACCTTGAAGCTGACTAGGCTCTGGTGCGCTTCGATATTGCCGGAAAGAACGAGTTCATTCTTCGGCTTCGAATCTTTGGTGAATCGCGGGTAAAAATATGCCCCGGTGGCGGCCAGCGCCACCAGAAGTATCAGAATAGGGATGCGTCGTTTCATGGCATTCGAATCCTTGCGGGCCTCATCGGCAGGCCGCGAACTAAGGCTTTGTAAGATATTGCTCGATGTTCTTTTCGGTACCGCCGGCGGCTCGCGCCAGCGCAAATTTCGCGTCCACGTAGCTGGAGACGGCCAGAATATAGTTTTCCTGCGCGCGCGCCAGTTCATCATGGGCGGTGGTTACTTCGACATTGTTCGTTACGCCCGAACCGAAACGATCTTGCGTCAGCTTGAGCTCCCTTTCGGCCAGATCTTGTCCTTGTTGGGCCACAGCCACCTGTTCGGCTGCCGACTCCAGGTTCAGCAGGGCCGCGCGTACGTCTTGCTCGATCCCGAGGCGCAGATCGGCGATCTTATCGTCCACGCGCTTGATGCGGGCGGCGAGTTCCTGCGCTTCGCCCTTTCGGTCGCGATCGAAGACCGTGAAGTCCACCTGACCTTGAATCAGATAGGTTGGTTCCACGCTGCCTACACTGCGGCCAAGCCCGCCATAGTTTCCGTTCAAGCTCAGCTTTGGCAGGGAACGCGCTTTATTGGCCTGGAGTTCCTCCACGAATTGGCGCCTCTGGGCGGCCAGCGAGAGGTAGTCGGAGCGGGCCAGGAGCGCCGAATTGGTAATCGTCTCCGCGGCGGGATGGCTGAGAGGATCGAATCGCAGCGGTTCTGCCAGCTCTAGGGGCGTTGCGGGATGGATGCCGAGGTTGCGCGCCAGCAGCAGCAGAGCCTGCTTGTGCTGGTTTTGCGCTACCAGAAGCGCCTGTTGATCGTTTGCCAGTTGAACTTGCGCACGTAGCACATCGACTCCGGTCGCCGCGCCTGCATCGTGTTTGCTCTTGGCGAGTTGATAAAGAGCCTGGGAGTCGTTCACTCGCGTTTGGGCTGCGTTCGTGCGGGCCTCAGCCGATTGTGCATCGAGATAGAGCCCGGCGATCGACCGAATGATCAGGTCGCGGGCGTCCTGATAGGTCAGCTTGCTGGCAGCAACCGCTTCCTGGCTGGCTTTGTAGTTGCGGTAGCTTTGAAGATCTAGAACATTTTGGTCCGCCGCCACGCGAAAGTCATAGTTCGAGAACGGCCCTACCACGGCGGGAAGTCCGGGGACGGAAATGCCGAATGCCCGCAGATTTCGGTTTTGGACATTGGCATAACTTTCAGAGCGGACGCGCGGTAGCAGCGCCGCTGAGTAGCGCCGCACCCGCGTGCCTTCCGCCTCTTGCACCTGGGTGTCGGCAACCAGAACGCTCAGGTTGGCCTGCAGCCCCTTTTCAATAGCGTCGTGTAGCGTGAGCCTGTACGGCGCGGTTTGCTGCGCTCCGCTGGGCAAGCTCACGCCCAGGAACAATGCGGCCAGAATTAGTAAACCACTGGGATTCCATCTCATGATGCGCCTGCTCTCAATCCTTAAGGGCAATGGCTCTCCAGAAATGCTGGAAGCTTGCCTCAATCGCCGTTTGCAGCTTTGTGTCGCCCCGCAGCGACCACATCAGCATCGTTCCGATGAAGCTCTGCTGAAGGTGAAGTGCTACTTGCTCCGTCTTCAATTTGGGGTCGATTTCTCCGCGCTTCTGGCCAAGCTCCAGAATGCGGCCCACCATGCGACGTCCTTCTCCCATGTTCTGGGCCAGAACATCGCGAATATTCGTCGACAAAAAAGCTGTAAGCAGCGCGCGTGCCAGTTCGGGGCTGCGCCCGGGTTCTTCCGTGATCTTTCTGAACAAGTCGTGCAGCACAGATCGAATCGGCTTCTTGCCGGCCTCGGCCGCCTCTAGAGCGCCGTGCACTTTTCCAAGCTGGATCTCGGCCATCACGCTCAACACATGGTCCTTGCTTTTGAAGTAGTTGAAGAACGTCCCTTTACCCACATCGGCCGCCTCGGTAATGTCTTCGACGGTCACGTTCTGGAATCCTCGCTCGGCGAATAACTGCAGGGCGCAGCGAAACAGCTTCAGCCGCGTAGAAGCGGCCTTCCGCTCGCGCCGTCCCACGTCTTTGTTATGGGGTAGCTCTTCGTTATGGAGAGATCCTTCCCAATCCAGGGCTGCACGCAGGCTGCCAATGCCGATTTCTTTACTAGGGCTCATATCCGACCTTCGATCAAAAATGACTGATGGTCATTAATGTATCAGAGCCAGATATTCTGTCAAGCGCAGAAAATACGGTGCAGGGAGCTTCAGCTAGGGAATGCGAGATCTTCAGGGAAAGAAAAGCGGCGCGGCTGAGGGAGCCGGCGCTACCGCGCTATCACACTACCAAAGATGGGGAACAAAACGATATTTAACCTTTGCCATGTAGGCTTCGTATCCAGGCAAGCCGGCTTTTAAGACTTGCTCTTCGCGTAAGGCTCGATATGCCATTCCAGAGATCAGGAGCAGTCCGGGGAGCAGCCCGTACCACGAGCCCAAAAGGAAGCTTGGTCCAATAACAAAAAGAATAACGGCGGCATACATCGGGTGGCGGACATAACGATAGGGGCCGGTAGAGACCACGGTTTGGCCTCGATCGGCCTGGAGCCTCACGGCCGGTGATAAATAGGAGTTCTCGCGAAACACCAGGAACAAAAGATAGAAGGAGACGATGAGCAGAGCAGCGCCGCTCACGCGAAGCCAAAGCGGCACATGCGACCAGTGAAAGCGAACGGCGTCGAGCGGCATGAACGACAGCCATGCCAAGAACATAAGCTGCAGCCCGGCGAAGAATACCTTGTCCCACCGAGGCCGGTTGTCCTTACCGAGCCCCGTCATGCGTTCTTGCAGCAATGCTGGATTGTGCTTCGACAGCCATGCGGTCAAAATAACAAGAAACCCGAAAAATAGCAGGAGGAACAGCCACCCTGAGAGCCAGAAGATTGTTCCAGCGCCCATGAATAATGCGACGGCAAAGAGTGTAAAAAGCCCGATGAATTGGATTGCCAACAAGCGAAGATTTACAGCCTGCATGGCCCAATACTACGCTCACATCCGATGGAGTATCCACGGCGATGCTTGCTCCTCGAAATCCTCGCTCTTCAAAATGCACGATGTGTATTGGGCGGGGGTGCTTGTGCCGAGCCTCTGACGCTCCGGTGCTTAGGCGTATGTCAGACCTACTTCGGGCGTACTTCGACGCAGGCTTCGTGACCGTACGGCTTTGCGAGATTTCGCTCTTCAGTTAGGGCGGGTTGGTCCTTTCTATGAGGGAATGATGGGAAGCACTTTCCCCGCAAATCGTTCGTGGATTTCTATGTGCGCCGAAGCGGTAAACAAAACACACTATAAGGCGGCTCTCATCATGCCACCATTTTGTGATTTCCGCGGCGCCGCGCAAACGCATGAGTAACCCGCTTACGGCCAGCCCCGACCTTTGCTTTCACGGTTTTGACAGCCGATTTGCGCCGGGCATCGACCTTGCGGGCGGCAGCAGAAATGCGAGATTGCCGCGCAACACGCCGCTGCGCCGCTGCTTTGCGCCTTTCCAACCGTGCTTCACGACTGATTGCGCGCGACCGAAGCGTAGATAGTTTTCTCTTGGCTACGGAATGCCGTTTCTGAACCTGTTTCTTTGCCCTGGTGGATATTGAGCTGGTTTTTCTGCGAAGCGAAACAGAGGTTTTGGCGCCGGCGCGCCGTGTTTTGGAAACTCCTCTGGCGACCGCTTGTTTGGCGGATCGCGCGCGAGACCGCACGCTTGCAATTTTCTTCCGTCCCGTTTGCCGCCTCGATCGGTGTGAGGCCGTTCTTTCAGGCATAACTTCCTCCTATTCTCAAAAGATGGATGCTTGGCGGCTGGCAGGAGATGGCGTCTCCTTTTTCTATCTATGGAGTGCAGCGGGCGAGGCCGACATTCAGATTGCCTTCTCGGACGGGTTCACACCATTCGGAGGTTGGGTATTCTTCGATTTAGCAATTGCGGCGCTGAGTGATGTAGGCGGTGGGTCGGCGTGCGCATTCCGGATGGGCTCATAGCGGGGTACCGAGCAGGGATATCCTTTTGCAGGCTGAACTTTGGATTTACTTTTTTGAAACTGGTTTGTGAAGGGCAATAAAAAGTGCTTGGATTCTACCAGCGCTGCATCCGCAACGAACGTTGCACTTCCACTGACAGAATCCAAGCTTTTGTGATCCGACTAAAACAGCTTTGTTACTTTCTTAAGCGACCGGGTGCTCAAGGATGGCCGCCAAGCCATGCAGCCGATTTGAATCCGTCTGGCTTTTCGCTCCCGCCGCATCCTTTTCTACGGAAGGCGCCAACTGCTTCAACTTTGCCAGATCGCCCTTGCTCAAGTGCGAACTCTCGGCACGCTCAATCGCTTTTTGCAAACCCGCGATTCTATCTTGCGATAGCGCTTGCGAGCGCGATAGCTGATCCAGGTAGGCCTTGGCGATCACCAGTTTTGATGGCCACTCGATCTTCTGCTGGTTTTGCACGTTCAACTCGGTTACCCGAACGGCCTTGGCAGCATCGATTTCGTTCTGTGTTAGGAATTGGGTGGGTGTGAGTTCAAAGACATCCAGACCGCGAGCAATCTCCGAACCGTAGATGAATCCGTTATACCAGTAAGCCGACCAGTCTCCGCCGAGCACGAGCATCTTTGGATCGATGGGGCCACGGTCGAAGTAGGCGATCTCAAAGGGATGCGCCGTGTCGGTAAAGTCCATGATGGAAACCCCGCCTTGGTACCAGGCTTGCACCTCGATATCGCGCCCTGGGACAGGAATCAGCGAACCGTTGTGGGCCACGCAGTTCTCCGTATCGCTTTGGGCGGCCGGCAGTTTGTAATAGTTCTGGAAAGTCAGCTTATTGTCTTTCAAGCCGAAGATTGCGTCCGCCCCCCATTTGTTGGGATCGGTTGCGCGGCAGCGGGCGCCTAGACCGCCACCCCACTCGTCGGTAAATACAACCTTCGTGCCGTCGTTCGAGAACGAGGCCGAATGCCAGTAGGAGTAGTTTGGATCGTTTACGGCGTCCACACGCTTCGGATTCACCGGGTCTTTGATGTCCAGAAGGATTCCATTGCCGGAGCATGCGCCGGCCGCGAGCCCGATGGCTGAATACACGGTAATGTCATGGCACTGGTCGGTGTCGCTCGGCTTCTCCATGGCGCCTTTCCTTCCGTGGGTGCCGCCATTGTTCAGGCCATTCATGGCGCCCGTTCGAGGATCGATGAATACCCTGGGGCTCGAGACCACTTTGGCGTCTTGAGGAGTTGCGACTGGAACCTTAATTACGTCGATACGAAATAGGGCCGTGTTTGGGTCCTTGTCGGGCTTTTCGCCGGAGCAGCCATCCAGTTCTTCCGCCTGGCGTACGAATGATGTACCCGAGACGTAGACGTAAACGTTGTCTTTATCGTTGGGATCAACGACCAACGTATGTGTATGGGATCCGCGGCAGGTCTGCACCGCCGCAACTTGCCTGGGGTTCTTGATGTCCGAAATATCGAAGATTCTCACCCCGCGGAAGCGATCTTTTTGCGCGGCGGGTAGACGGCGCCTTCTGGCGTTCTGCTCATCCGCGGGCGGGGGAGGCTCCGGGGGAAATCCTTGCGCGCCGCAATCCAGGCGGCCATTCGGCATCTCCACCGACATGAACAGCAGGTTTTTGTAAACCGAGACGTCGCCCTGTCCGCCCGGACAAACCAGCGAGGTCAGCAGTGTGGTATTGGCCGGATTGGAGATGTCATAGATGCTTATGCCATAGAAATTTCCCTGAAACAGGTGGTTTCCCTGAAAAGCAAAGTCGGAATTGGCAAAAGCAAGCTGCGCGAATACCGTACGCATCGGCGCGGGGATCTTGGACGGATCGCCCATGCCCAGCAGGCCCAGTGTTTGCGCCACCTTGGGATCTTCCGGATTCGAGGTTCCGAGCTGGAAGGCATCCGGCTTCTTGAGCAGCAGAAGATGCTTCATACCCATCGACGCTTCACCGGCGTCATAGAGGCCAGGCGCCAGCTTGGCCCGCGGATCGTTGACATCCGCTCCCGTCATGCCCGGAGGCAGCGTGGGAACGCTCTCCGGCGAAAAGGGACTCTCTTCTGCTTGTGCTTGCCCGGAAGGCGGGGACGCAGGTTTTTGCGCCTGTGCCTGCAATTGGTTTGCATTGAAGAATAGGACGATAACGACGGCCACCAGGCTAAAAGCGGCTCTGGGCACTCGGTTCATTGGTTCTCCTCTAAAATTTTTTTGCCAACATGTTTTCCATAATTTTGATTTCGGCCCGCTGAGTATTGTCCGCATCGGTGGCGAAGTCGAAGATCTCGGCGTCCTGACCGGCGCCCGCTGTATTGAATAGATCCTTGACCATGGTCAGAGCCCCGTTGTGGTGCTGGATCATTCCCGTCAGGAATAGATGATCGAACTTGTCTCCTTTTGCTTTTCGCAAGGCTTGCATCTGTTCAGGAGTCAGCATTCCGGGCATGGGCGCCATCTCATGGCCTGCCATATTCATTCCCGGCATGGTCATTGTCATAGACACCGATTCTCCTCGAATCGTTAGCCACCGCTGCATGAATTTGATTTCATCCGATTGTGAACTGCTAATGCGTGCGCCGAGAGAGCGTAGATCCTTGTTCTCGGTGTGAGAAGAGATCAGCGCGGTCATCTCCACCGCCTGCGAATGGTGCATGATCATGCCTTGCATGAACTCCACATCCGCCTTGGACCATAGCGGCAGCGTAGCCGTTGTGGAGGGCGGAAGCTTCTTGCTTGGTTCGCCGGGAGCGCCCGGTTGAACCACCGCCGGAGCGCCAGAATCCGTCTGTTGCGCGTGGACGGCGGAGTAGACGCATGTTGGAGCGCCGGTATAGAGCAGGGCGCACAGACCGGCGAGTGCTCCGGCAAAGGTGAGCTTGCGCGGCTTACGATTTTTGCGATCTTTGGGTTCTAGGAAACGCAATACGCGGGTGCTCAAAACATCGTGATTCAGCATTTTCATTGGGTGAATGAAAGCTTGCCACCGGAATACTACCATTTTCAAGCACATTTTCCATGCCGATCGCCGTGTTTCCGCCCGGGCCGGACGGCTTGCCTTCCGAAACCCATCCTTTTATTGCCATTTCAAGGGCACGGGTTTGTGAGGTGTTAAGAGTGAACGGCAGGGCGCGATTGGGTGGGCTTTAACCGTCAATCTGTCCTATCCGTCGATTTGTTGATCGGGGGATGGGATACCTTTTGGAAAGAAGGTGAGTGCTTCAAAGGAGTCCTGAAGAATGGCCACGTTGCCTGGACCGCAGCATGCGCGACCACAAAGGATCTGCCCGCATCAAAAAACCTGAAGGAGGAAGCAATGGGTTTTACAAAGCAGGATATTGAGAACAACAAGAACTATTTTCAGCACAAACTGGAAGCCGAGAAGCAGAGGAATGACGTGTTGCAAGCGGTTGAAGGGAAAGCCGCCTTCGATTTTGTGCTTCTGGACACACGGGGCAGGGAAGCCTTCGCGCAAGGGCACATACCTGGTTCCTGGAATTTTGGACACCACGAGCTGGAGCAGAGCCTTTCCTTATTACCGAAGGACAAAGAGTTGATCACTTATTGCTGGGGACACGATTGACAGCTTTCGGCCAAGATCGCTTTGCAGTTGGCAGAGCGCGGGTACTTCGTTAAGGAGTTGAACGTTGGCTGGAAGGAGTGGACCTACAACCGGCATCCGATCCATCAGGGTAAGGTAGAGAGCGACGGCGTACGCTGTTCGTGCAGCAAATAGAAGCGGACATCTGCATTTTCATTTGTTAGACGATGAAAACGCCGGCGCCGCGGGTGGAAAAGAACGCCGGCGTGCCATCGCACCCATACCACCACACCATATTTCTTGACAGCGAACGTTCTGCCGCAACAGTTATTCCAGGGTTGCTCTCACACTGTCATTCAGTCACCTGGTCATTTTTGTCGCAACCAGCTTTTCGTCCTCCATCCTCCAGCCTGGCGAGTTTCATCCGTTCTCCTTGAAAGCTTTGGCCAATTACTCGCGCTTCAAAGCAAAATCGCTAAAGATTCTGACAGCGCAGTTTCCCTCAGGCGTGGCTTACTTGTCCTTGTAGCCGGATTCAGGCAAAGGAGCGCAAGACATGATGGAGAAGACCTGTGCAGCGTGCGATTGCAAGCTGGATGCAAACCCAATTAAAGTGAAAATCGGCGGCAAGACGGTTGAAGTCTGCTGTGACGAGTGTGCCTACAAGCTGAAGGAAGCTCATGTTTCCGCTAGCGCGGCGAGGGGGGCCTAAAACGTGGATCAAACGAGTCAAAAGATATACTCAGCGGTTCGACGTAGCGTTCAGACCCCTTCCGGGAGCATCAGTTACACAGAGCAAGGAGAGGGGCCGGTGGCCCTGTTCGTCCATGGGGTATTGCTCAACGGGCATCTATGGCGCCATCAATTGACGGCATTGTCCGATATTCGCCGCTGCATCGCGGTGGATTTGCTGGCCCATGGCGATACCGAGATTGAACCCGATCAGGATGTATCGGTAACCGCCAATGGCAAGATGCTCAAGGAGTTTCTGGATGCCTTGAAGATCGACAAGGTTGATCTGGTTGGGAACGACAGTGGCGGCGGCATTTGCCAGATTTTCGCAGCCACGTTCCCGGAGCGCGTGCGGAGCCTCACCCTGACCGATTGCGATGCGCACGACAACTGGCCGCCGGAAGCGTTCAAACCATTCCTGGAGATGGCGGGCGCAGGAGGATTGCGCGGCACGCTCGACGCCATGCTGGCGGACAAGAGCATCTACCGCTCCCCCCAAGCCTTAGGGCCGGCGTATGAACACCCGGAGCGCCTAGGCGACGAAAGCATCGAGAAGTATCTGCGTCCCCTGGTTCGGTCGGAGCAAAACACACGCAACCTGCAGCGCTTTCTCGCCGCTTTCGACAATCGGCATACGGTCGCAATCGAGGCGCGCTTGAAAGCATTGAAGGCGCCCACGTTGATTGCTTGGGGAACGGATGACGTGTATTTCGATGTGAAATGGTCCCATTGGCTGGCCGAGACTATCCCCGGCACTCGCAAGAGACTTGAGTTCCAGGGCGGCAGGATCTTCTTTCCCGAAGAGCGATGGGAGGAGTTCAACAAGGAGTTACGCGCGCATTGGCAGGAGGCTCAATGACAATGACGGTTCGTGAACAATCCGCGTCAAGCGCGCTTGCCGACGGGGAGCGAAGATCGGCAGAGCAGGTGCGCAAAGCCTCGGAGTTTCGCGGTTTGCATATTCCCGGAAAACCATTGGTATTCTTCAACATCTGGGATGCGGGAAGCGCCAAAGCCGTAGCCGCTGGAGGTGCAAAGGCAATTGCCACCAGTAGTTGGTCGGTGGCCAATGCCCATGGTTTTTCCGATGGCGAACGGCTCCCGCTCTCCGCTGCCATTGAAAACCTCCGGCAGATCGCTTCTGCCGTGGATTTGCCCATAACCATCGATTTGGAGAGCGGCTATGGCGACCAGGCGGATGCTCTTGGAAACACGATCGCGCTGGTAATCGAAACCGGAGCCGTAGGCTGCAATCTTGAAGACAGCTATCCGGCTAATGGAAGCCTTCGCGAGATGAGTGACCAGTGCCTCCGAATTCAATCTGCGCGGCGCATTGCCGAAGCCGCGCAGATCGATTTCTTCATCAATGCGCGCACCGACGTATTCTTTCAGCGGCCGGCTGCCCAGCATGATGAAGCCATGGTGTCCGAGGCAATCGAGCGTTCGCGAGCCTATGCGGACGCCGGCGCGGATGGCTTGTTCGCCCCTGGTCTTGCGGATATCGGCCTGATTGCACGCTTAGCGAAAAATGCGCCGCTGCCGTTGAATATCATGGTCGGCGATGGCACTCCGCATCTGCGGGTTCTAGCGGAGAGCGGCGTGGCCAGGGTAAGCCATGGGCCGCGGCCTTATCTCCTGGCTATGAAGGCCTTGGAAGAAGCGGCGCTCGCCGCAACTGCATGAGGCGAATAGAAAGCGTGATCGGTATGGTGCCGGTCACGCTTTTTCCGATTGCGATTTTCCAGGGTTGCTATTTTTCTGGTGGGATCCTACGGGGATTCCTAAAGACGCCCGTTCTCAATGTTCCTAGGATTTGTCGCGCGTAAACGTTCCAACCCAGTTTGTCTCCCATGTCTTCCCGCCATCGGTAGAAAATGCCTGTTCCCAGCGGGGTGCATCAGGCGATGCGATCCAGAGATAACGTACGAAGATGCTCTTGCCATCGTAGTCTTCCTGATCGTAAAACTCACCGCGCCCGTCCTTGAATTGGCCGACCGTGGCAGGCAGCGAAAGCGCTCCGATACCTTGGCTGCCCCAGTAGATGCTCCATTGATGCGATTTGGAATTGTAGATGCGTACGGTCACACCCGAGATATGGCTGGTCGGAGTATCGGCCTCAAATTCGTCCATGTTGCCGGCTCCTCCAAGGATCGGGCGCGCTACCACGGTCGCATCGAACTCTGCCCATTCGTTTGACCCTGTTAGGGGATGAAGCAGACGGCGCTGATGGCTCTTCCATTTGCCGAACAGGAAGTCAAAATCATGTTTCCCGTCGCGTTCCTGAGGCGGTTGCGCATTATCCGCTTTGGCCGGCCGCGCATTGTCGCTATTTTGGGCAAACCCAAAAACCGGGAATAGCAAAAGAACGCTGATTGCGAGGCAGCTTCCGGCATGCTTTAGTTCCTTCATGTTTACGTTTTGCCCTCTCACTGAAATTTTTCGATGGTATGTGAAAACCGAAATTGGACTCGTCTTGTGAGTTAGGCCAGTTTCTGTAGCCGGCTTGTAGTCTGTAAAGGTCCACTTTGCGGAGCCCGGACCATACCACTTGATCGCTATGCCCGCCGCCTCAGAAGTGATTCTGCAAGGCGGACGGTCAGCCGCATTTTCTTTCTGTGAAAGTCCATGATCCCCCGCTTCTGGCGGGCATACCCGGCACTGTCTCCAGCATCGGATTCAACTGCGGGTCCATCTCTCCTTGCCGGGAACTAGAAGCTGTCTCGCAAATTTACGGTTGAGTGGTTGGTAAACAAAAAACCAGGGTGGAGGCACGATCAGGCTGAAGCCACGTTCTTCCACCAAAACTACTCCGCCAGACTATTGCACGAGACAACCACCCCGAGATCGCATTAACACGATCTTAACTTGTTTTTAACAAATGGCTCCTGTTCTTCACGGGCGGGAGTGTTCCATGAAAGTAGCCAGACTGGACAGCATTTGATTGATAGGAATCAGAAATGAGGTTGTAGTTGTATGAGATTGATGAGAAGGCTGTGTTTAACTTTTCTCACGTCTTTCTTGTGGAGTTTGCTGGCAGGTCAGAGCGTGGCCCAGGACGCGAACACCGATCCCGCAAGAACGGAGAGCGAGTTGCGCAGGTTGATGGCGGCCATGGCAGAGCAACAAAAGGCGATGGCCGATCAACAGCGCGCAATGACCGAACAGCAAAAACAGATTGCTGAGCAGGAGCGCGAGATTGACCGCCTGCGGCAGCAGTTGAGCACGATGGACCGCCCCGTATCAGCGAGCGATGCGGGCAAGCAAGCCCGCATGGTAAACGCGGCGCTGACCGGCCCTAATGACGCATCCGCGACCGCGACCGCGGTAAAGTCGGACATGCCGGACGATCATCCGAAGGATTCCCCGCTTTCATTTCATATTGGCGGTGCGGACTTTACGCCGGGTGGCTTTCTCGATTTGACGGCCTTCTGGCGCAGCACCAATGCCGGTACCGGTTACGGCACCAACTTCTTTTCTATTCCTTATGCGAACACGTTTCCCGGACAGATTACGGAGACGCGGTTTACCGCCGAGAACTCCCGCCTCAGCTTGAAAGCGGCCGACAGATTCAAGGGCACCGATGTGATTGGCTATGTGGAGACCGACTTTCACGGCAACGATCCCGCCAATCTCAATGTAAGCAGCAACTCGAGCACCATGCGCTTGCGCCAATATTGGGTCGATGTAAAGACCGGCAAGTGGGAGGTGCTTGGAGGGCAGGCATGGAGCTGGCTTACTCCCAATCGCGTCGGTCTATCGGCGGCTCCCTCGGACGTTTTCTACAGCCTGGCCATGGATGCAAACTACCAGGTCGGACTAACCTGGACCCGTGCCCCACAAGTTCGCGGTATCTTTCATCCCAACAGCCATTGGGGTTTAGGAGTGGCGCTGGAGAATCCCGA
>DATGIO010000198.1:0-35815 GCA_035295685.1 Candidatus Angelobacter sp. | reverse complement strand
TTTGCCGTCATCTTCCTGTCTCCTAAGTGGCGCGCCCTGCGCCGCAAATAGCGCCGCTGCGATCCGAAACTCCTGACTTTTTTGGATGTTTACTCGGATGTTGTTTCTGGGCATTGGGATTCCCCGGGACGAAAGCTGCACATTCTTTTACGAATCCCAACTTTCGAGTTGCCGTTTCCATCCCTCTGTCCGTCACGTCTCCACTTCCTGCGTCCCTTCGCTCCCTGCCCGTTACGGCCCTTCTGATTTTGTGTAACACCGGCTTTCTTTTCAGCTTCAAGATCGGTCGTGAGAGTTCAGCCAAAAACAAAATCGAACGGCTCGAACGGTCAACATTTTCTTTCCTGCGATTGCCTTCTTCGGTGGCCGTTTGCGCCCCCACAACCTTCCCAAAGAAGCGTAAGATGAATCGCCAAAATGTTCCGCAAAACAAACTACGCCGCCCTCGCTGTCTTTGTCTTTGCCGCCTTCATCACCACAGCCGCCATGGCGCAGGACGCCTCGGTTCCCAAAAAGATGCGCGCCCGCGATTTGGGAGTGCCGCTGGAAGGCACAACCGGACCCATGAACGCCATCACCGATGTTCCCGGTATTGAAGTGGGCCACAAAACACTCATTTCAGGCGACGACACACGTACAGGAGTTACCGCCATCTGGCCGCGCGGGAAGCAATCGAACGATCCGGTCTTTGGCGGATTCTTCTCCCAAAACGGCAATGGCGATATGACCGGCACTCACTGGCTGACTGAATCCGGCTTTCTCGATGGCCCGGTCCTCATCACCAATACTCATAGCGTAGGCGTGGTTCGCGATGCGTTTCTGGGATGGCTGGTGAAGAATCGCCGCACTCCTGGCACCAATACGTTCAATGGCGGTTTCTATACCTACCCTATCGTTGCGGAAACCTATGACGGCTTCTTGAACGACATCAATGGATTTCATGTAAAACCTCACGACGTCGAAGACGCTCTAGATTCCGCCGCCTCCGGAAGCGTTCCCGAAGGAAATGTAGGTGGTGGAACCGGCATGGTTTGTTACGGATTCAAGGGCGGCATTGGAACGGCATCGCGGAAGCTTACAGCCGCCGAGGGCGGATACACGGTTGGCGCCCTGGTGCAATGCAACTGCGGCAGCCGCCGGCAGCTACGAATCGGCGGCCTTCCCGTCGGAGAGGAGCTTTCTAACCAGCAGCCGCGCGCGGCCTTGGCAACGCCCTACCGGGAAGACGTGGGCTCCATCATCATCGTGGTTGCGACGGATGCGCCGCTGCTCCCGCATCAGGTACAGCGGCTTGCCCGCCGGGCGACCATGGGACTCGCCCGCACCGGCTCTACTTCCGGGAATGGCTCCGGCGATATCTTTATCGCCTTCTCTACGGCCAACCCAGGAGCAGCTTCAGCAAAGAATCCCATCGGCGTCACCATGCTTCCGAACGAATCCATCAATCCAGTTTTTGAAGCGACGGTTCAGGCCGTGGAAGAGGCCATTATCAACGCAATGGTGGGCGCGGAGACCATGAAAGGCTTCAGGGGCAATACGGTCTATGCTCTTCCTCACGACCAACTTCAAGAGGTATTACGGAAATACGGCCGCCTTGCGTCAAGATGACAAATGTCTGGTAGGAACGAGAGCCAGGGAAACGTAGAACGTAGTTCCATGCGCCTACAGCGAAAAGCCGGGAGCCTTGGTTCCTGTGTGGCAACTCCGGCTTGCAGCGAAAATTCTAAACAACACTTTACCTTTTGATGCCCGTCTAAAAGGCAGCAAGAGGAATTCGTTTGCTATCCTAGGATATCGACCTGGATCGTCAATATGAGAAATCTTCGTTTCCTTGTTTCTGCTTTCTCCCTACTTATCTTCTCTTTCATCGGTGCAATGCAAGCTCAGGACGTTGCATCGTTTGAGAAGAAGATCACCGTTAAGAAACTGTCCAATGGCTTGACGATCGTGCTCATGCAGCGGGACGAGGCTCCCGTGTTTTCCTTCTATACCTACGTGGATGCGGGCGCGGCCCAGGAAGTGAATGGAATCACCGGACTGGCCCACATGTTCGAGCACATGGCATTCAAAGGCACCAATGAAATCGGCACCACCGACTATCCCGCCGAAAAGAAGGCACTGGAAAAGGTCGAGAAAGCCTATGCCGCCTATCAGGTGGAGAACATGAAGCAGGCCGACCGCAATGCGAACAAGGTCGCCGAGCTGGAGAAAGCCTGGAAAGATGCCATTGAAGAGGCCAACCAGTACGTGGTGCCGGAGCAGTACAGCGAGATCATCGAAGACCAGGGCGGCATTGGCCTGAACGCTTCCACCAGTTGGGACAACACCGAGTATTACTGCTCATTTCCGCAGAACCGCTTTGAGCTGTGGGCCTACCTGGAATCGGAGCGATTCCTTCACCCGGTGATGCGCGAGTTCTACAAAGAGCGCGACGTGGTCTATGAAGAGCGCCGCATGCGCACCGACAGCTCGCCCCAGGGGCGTCTTTTAGAACAGTTCCTGGCCGCCGCATTTATCGCTCATCCTTATGGACGCCCGGTTGTCGGATGGCCTTCCGATCTCAAGGCGTTTTCGGCCACAGATGCTTTGAACTTCTTCCACAAGTATTACGTCCCGGCGAATATGGTCGTTACGGTCGTGGGCGATATCAAACCTGCAGAGGCAATGCCGGTCCTGGAGAAATATTTTGGACGGCTTCCCGCCGCCCCTGCCCCTGAGCCGCTCCGGACGCAGGAACCGCCCCAAAAATCGCTGCGGGAGGTGATTCTGCGCGAAAACAGCCAGCCCATTTATCTCGAAGGCTATCACCGCCCCGACTCCCACGATCCGGATGACGCAGTCTTCGATGTGCTCTCCGACCTGCTTTCCAAGGGACGAACCTCCCGCCTCTATCGCGCACTGGTGCGCGATCAGCAAATTGCGCTCGTCGCACAGGGCGGCACCTTCCCGGGAAGCAAGTATCCGAACTTGTTTTTCTTTAGCGCCGTTCCAAACCGAGGACGTTCAGCGAAAGATATGGCCGGGCCCATCCACGCGGAGATCGAGCGCCTGAAGAGCCAGGATGTAAGCGACGACGAGTTGCAATCGGTCAAGACCCGCGCCAAAGCCGATTTGATTCGCGGTCTGGCGGACAATAACGGATTGGCGATTCAGCTTGGGCAAACGCAGGCCCTCTATGGCGACTGGCGCGAACTGTTTCGCCAAATCGACCGCATCGAGAAGGTCACCAAGGCCGATATCCGGCGGGTGGCCAACAAGACTTTTGTCGAGAGCAACCGTACCGTTGCCATGATCGAAACCGAGAATGCGCCGGCTGCAGGCGGAGCGCAGGCGGGAGGAAACCAGTAATGAAAAGGATCCTGAAATCATCGCTCCTGTTTGCGCTGGCCGCTTGTTCCCTCTTGCCGGCTTTCGCTCAATCGGAAAAGCCGGAAGGCAACGCCCCAAAGACCGTAACCCAGGCATGGGAAAAGATTCCGGTTCCACAATTGCACGAATTTCATCCCCAGGAACCGCGAAGAATCGAGCTGCCCAACGGCCTGGTGATCTTTCTTCAGGAAGACCATGAACTGCCGTTGATCGATGCCGTGATCCGCATTCGCGGCGGCCGCCGCGACGAACCCGCCGGGAAGACCGGCTTGACCACAATTTATGCCGAATCCTGGCGCACTGGCGGCACTCAAAGCAAGACCGGAGACGATCTCGACGATTTTCTCGAAACTCGTGCCGCGCTGGTGGAGCCTTCGGCCAGCAACGACTACACCTCGCTTTCATGGTCGTCGTTGAAAGGCGATTTCGATTCGGTTTTTGCCATGGTGCTCGACTTGCTTGAGCACCCCGAATTCCGCCAAAACAAAATCGATCTGGCAAAAGAGCAAATGGCCAGCGTGATTTCCCGCCGCAACGACGACGTCAATAGCATCGCCCAGCGGGAATCGACCAAACTCGGCTATGGCCCGGACAACCCGTACGCCCGCACGTCTGAATATCACACCGTGGCGGCCGTTACGCGCGAAGATCTTCTCAACTGGCATAAGCGCACGGTTCTACCCAATAACATGATGCTGGGAATGGCCGGCGACTTCGATTCCGCCGCCATGGAGCGCAAGCTCCGCGAAGCTTTTGGGAGCCTTGCCAAAGGCGCGCCCGTTCCAAAACAGGCGATTCCCTTCAAGAAGCCCACGCCCGGCATTTACTTCATCGAGAAAGAAGACGTCAACCAGAGTGAGATCACGATGGTGGATCTCGGGATTGAGCGGCGCAACCCCGACTATTACGCGGTTGAAGTAATGAATGAGCTATTCGGCGGAAGCTCCTCATCCCGCTTGTCCACCAACATTCGCACCAAGCTGGGCTTGGCCTATTCGGTGGGTGGAGGCATTGGAACCGGCTTCGATCATCCTGGCCTGATTCGTATCGGCATGGGCACCAAGAGCGGCAGCACCGCGGCGGCCCTCGATGCGTTAAACAAAGAGGTAACGTCGCTGATCCAGGGCAATGTAACCGAAGAAGAGTTGAAGAAGGCCAAGGATGCGATCCTGAACTCCTTCATCTTTTCGGTTGACTCCAAAGACAAGGTCCTAGCCGAACGCATGTCTTACGAGTTCTACGGATACCCTCCGGACTCCCTGGAACGCTACCGCGCCGGGATCGAAAAGGTCACGGTCGCGGACGTGAATCGCGTCGCCAAAAAATACGTTCATCCGGACAAACTGGCGATACTGGTGGTCGGCAATTCCAAGGACTTTGACCGCAAGCTATCGTCCTTTGGCAAAGTAACAGCGGTCGACATCGCCATCCCGCAGGCGGCGGGCAAGGCAGGCGATTAAAATCGCGCCGGTTGGTTACCGATGGGTCGTTTACCTATGGGTCGTTATTTATGGGTCGTTATTTATGGGTCGTTACCTATGGGTTAAGCGGCGCACAATCTCGGCAACCACTGCATCGGCTCTCTGCGAAATCTGCTCGGGAGTCTGGTCTTGAATCGGGTGCTGCACAAAGATGCCTTCGAAGCCTGGGCGACCCAAGGCGCTTGCCTGTACTCGGGCGGGGGTGATGAATTCGGTGGTGGCCACCGCAACCGCGGGAATGCCCATATTTTCCAGCCGGATCGTATCGTGCAAACTGCACGTTGTACACGATCCTCAATCGGCCAACGCTTCCACCACCGCATCGACGCCGCGCAATCCCTCAATCACCTCATCGGGAGCGTTCTTCGTGAAGGTTGGTTTCTTGGTGCGGATCACTTCCGCAACCTGGTAGCGCTCCCGGAAAACTCCTTCCAGCCGATCGAGAAAAATACTTCCACCCGGCTTACTGATGTCCAAGAGCGCGATTCTCTTGCCCTGCAAGGACGATAGGCGCGCCGGAGCAGGCTCAGCTTTTACAACGGTTTCGTTCATCGGGTTGACAAGTGTTACTGGCATGGTCCTCACCGTTTTCTTTAGTTTCCCAATCTATGGGTTTCTCAATAATGACCGGTCTTCTATCATTTACTCTTCTATTCGTCTCTTCGTACAGTCTTTAATCCGGAATCGGATAGGTCACCATCTGGCTTCCCCGGGCGCCGGTTGCCCAGCTACCAATCACCGCCGAGAACTTACCGGCTGTGCCTCCCGCCACCACAATCTCCAGGGATTCCGGCGCGAGAAACTTCCGGTAGCAGGGCTCGCCATCGATCATGATTTCCTTGTAGTTGGCGGTCATCTGCGTTCCCTCGCCCCGGTCGTCGTAACTGTCTCGGTAATACCTCAGAGGAATGCCCGTATTCTCAAACAGGAAGTCCCGGACCTGTTGCCGCGTGAAGCCATCGCGATGCAAGGTTTTCACGTGCTCAGGACATAGCACCACCACCGCTTCAAAGACCATACAGGCCCGATAGCTCCAAACCGTGGCCAACGCTCTCGTAATTGCCTGCAGGATTATTTTGCCCTTCTGGGCATTGTGCTCGCTAACGCCGCGGGGCGGCTCCCCGCCGAATAGCGTGACGGCACTCTGTTCACGACTCAGTCCCCGTGCCACGTGAAGAGGCTCCCACGGATTTTCCTCCTCATTTTCGGCAATGCAATAAGAGAACTTCCCCGGATTTCCCAACGTGGACATGTCGATGCCATCGGGACGCGCCCCGCCGACATTGAGCAAGATCAACTGGAGGGCGCGGCCCAAGGTACTGTTGGCCCGCGCGACATTGCTGAAGGTATTTTGCCGGGACCAGAATCCAAGCTGCTGTCGAACCGGTCCATTGATAATCACGAGCGGCGCGGCGAAGTGGGTTGTCGCCTGCACTCCATGAATATTGAATTTTTCATCGCAGACTGCCCGCACCAGCGGGAGGAGGACCCGCATCATCTCCGGGGGGCATCCGGCCATCACCGCATTCGCAGCGATCTTTTCTACCGTGGCTTCCCCATAGAACGGCGGGATGCGCCCAATGATCGTCTCAGGCGCCTGGCCACATGCGGAAAGCATCTTTTCCACCCGCTCAACGGTCGGCGGAACAACCGGAAGAGCGTCGCCGAAATGCCGCATGCAGAACTCTTCTGCATCCTGGCCTTCGTTCAGAGTGCTCCTTGAAGCTCTCTCTCCGGCAACCCGCAGAAAACGGACGGTGTGCGGGCCGTCTCCATTGGCTGTTGCTTCTACTTCCAGGTGACGCGAGCCGCAGCCCGGCTTCCATGCCGGAGCTCCATCGTGTTCGGATGCAATGGGCGGAACTCCAAGCGTTGTCGCAAGGTCATTCAGCGCAGCCTTGTCGAACCCAACTGCTGTGCGCTCCACGCGTCCGGACTTATCTAACAGAAACATCGTGGGAACGGACTGCGGATCGAAAGCGCGAGAGACGGCCAATCCACGGTCGATTTCCACGGGAAAGACAATTCGCAACTGCTCGACAAACTGGCGGGTCGTAGTTTCGTCGTCCTGCGAGATTCCGACGACTTTCACCGAATCTTTCAGGGCATTCAAATAGGGCAGCGTTACCTGACAGGTGGGGCAGTCTGTTTCAAAGAAGACCAGTAGCGTAGCTTTGCCTGTTTCGCGCGCGGGAAAATTTGGAGCGATCTCGCCCTGCTCGATCATGGTCACCAAGTGTACACGAGTGCCTGCCTATTCCCGTGCGAGACAGCATTGGCAATCAGATGATAGAGATGCCCTTGGAGCACAAATGAGAACAAGAGTTCTCATTTGTGCTCCAAGGCATGAAATTTATTGCGCGCGCTTAACGCCGCCCTGACCCCGTTTTCGACAATCTCGCCCTGTCATACATGGTTGTCGTGCGGCTTTTCTTCGACGGAAAAGCCGCGTCGAAATTTAATTCCTGGATACCCTGCGTCGAAAACGAGGCAAGGGGCGGCTCTTCCACAGTTGTGCCAGCTTCATCGCCAGCCCACTTATCAAAGCTCCAAGCCGCGTGGATGATCCGCGCTTTCTTGCATTCTTTTGTTTAGGTGTCCGGTCCGCCGCGAGCAACGAGGAAACGTCGGAAATTGCGGACAAGCGGGCCGGTGTACCGGCTGGCGCGATCGAGAACCCACCCTTTGCTCCGAGCGCAAAAAACCAAGGGCACTCTCTTCGTAAATAATCTGGGCAAAGGATGGGGCACCCAGCATGAAAATTTTTGATTGCCTCTTTGTAAGCGGGAAGGTTAGAAGCGAGCCTGGGTGGAAAACGCCGCGTACGATGCCTTGGAACGCATGTGAGAACAAAAGTTCTCACATGCACTCCAAGGGCATAAGTTTATTGTGCGCCTCAACGGGGCCCTGAAAGGCCCCTCTTCCACAGTTGTGCCAGCTTCATCGCCAGCCTGATTTATCGAGAAGCCGAAGGAGTACGTGAGCGTGAGACAAATTTTCGAGATGACACAAACGGTCAACATTTTCTTTCATGCGATTGCCCTGACGACATCGACAAGACCATCTCTAGCTTGTCCCAACCGTTTCCGATTGGCGGCACTACACCTCTACCGTACAATCTATCCCTTCGATTCCAAGGAGATTCCCTTTGAAGTATTTGATTGCCGCAATTCTTCTGTACGCTATCTGCGCTCAAGCGAGCGATTCTTACCTCTATAAAGTAACTCTGGTGCAGGCGGCGCCCGGCAAGCTCACCGAATTGATCGATCTATATAAGGCCAGATCGGCGGCTTTTCAGAAGGCCGGTGACGAGGCTCCGTTTTGGATGCGTCACAGCCAAGGGGACCATTGGGACCTGATGCTTCTTTTCCCAATCGGGAGTTATTCGGACTATTACCGGCCCGACCGGGTGCAGAAGCGCAGTCAGGCAGAAGACTCGATGGCCACAACCTTAGAAAAAATTCGAGATGATATCGCCTGGCAAGAAGATCTATTCGCAGCAGGCCCGCCCTTGGCGGATTTGCGCGGTGCCTTTGCCGCCGGGTCGTTTTTTCATGTGGAGATGTTTGAAGCCATGCCGGGCAAATTCTCCGACCTCCTGCGGGAACGCCAGATGGAAAATGCTTACGCCAAAGCGCTGAAGGAGCCGGAAAACTTCATCTTCGTGCGCGACCAGGGAGCGGCGTGGAGTATGTTCACGATCGGTGTGTTTCGCAATCTCAAGCATTACGCCGAAAGCGCCGATGTCTCGCCTAAAGACCAGGCGGCAGCCGCAAAGGCCGCCGGGTTTGAAGCCACCAGCGAGATCGGCCCATATCTGCGGCGGTTCATTCGCTCCCACCACGACACGTTAGCGGTCGCGGTGAAATAGTGGCCAGCCACGGCAGAATCAGGCTCCAGCCTTCTTTGCGTCTGGCTTGGCATCGCGTTTTGTGGCGGATGGGGCTGCCGACTGGCCGCCGGTCAAGACATCGAGAACGTGATGCACATTACTGGTCTCAAAAATACGAATCGGCAGCAATGCCAACCGGACCAAGAAAGGCGGTGAGGCGACCAACTTACCAATCGCCGCTGCTTCGGCATCGAGCGCGGCGATCATTGTATTCAGCTGACCGGGAGCAGCGCCCGCCAACTTTTGGGCATGAAGCCAGGCAAAATTGCGCGCTTCATCAAGGCTGAAGTTGATGATACTCGTTTCCGTCTTTAAGCCAAACTTTTCCAGAAGCCCGATCAAAGGAGAAATCTTAGCGATCTCCTTCTCAACGATCCCCACCTCTCCCGCAAGCACGGCATTGATCTGATCAAAGTCCGTTTTGAGGCTCGCCAATTGCTCTCCAGGAGCGACCGTAGCCGCCGCGATGCCAAGATCCAGGTTGATGTGCGCATTGATTCCCGCGAGCAGTTGCTGGACAACGATGGGCGACCTCGATCTTCCGGCACGAAACGCCACCTGCCAGCTCAGCGTCGGTTCCTGACCCGAGCGAAACTGCTCGAATGCCTGCAGATAACGACCTGCAAACACCACGTCCAACTTCTCCATCAGCGGGCCATTCTCAAATTGATTCTGGGCGATTCCATCCCGGACACTTCTTGTAACCCGGCGATAGAGAGCGGCAAAGTATCCCAACCGGCTCTTTTCATGCCACGCCCAGTCAAGAATGTTGTCCAGGGCTTGTATTACGTCATCGATCGTTTGCACTTGCATGGCGCATCATTATAGAAGCTGCACGAAAATCTGCTATTGCGCCTGCGCAGCTGTTTTCCTGCGGAAAGGCTTAGCGCGCTCAAATTGACGCGTAGGGTAGAGGCGTAGCGACACAGTCTTTGGTAGCCGCTTGTCCATCTCTTGTATTACCTCTTCTGCCCAAAGCTCCATTTCACGCAGAAATTGGTGGTAATTCTCTCGAAACAGTTGGAGATCATCAATGCAATGATCCGGCAGTTTGGCACTTCCTTCGAGAAGCTGCTGAGCCCTGACCACATAGTTCGAATTGAATTCACGTACGAGATAAAAACATGGCCACAGCGTAAAAAGAATTCCTCTACTGAATCGCAACGGTTTCTAAGAAGCATCTCAAAACAGGACATCCAGCCGCCGATATAATCATAACGAGTAATCGACCAGGCTTCCTCAACGTGATAATTTCCCGTGTTGTTAAGAATGTAACGAAAAGAGCGCGTGTCAGAGTGCGTATCTGCACCTACCATTTGCTTTAACTGATTGAAGCGCTCTAATACCACAGGATATTCTTTGGAAACATATTTCTTGGTTTTCCACTTCTTATACTGTCGTTTTATAAACTTCCAGATTGCGGGCGCAGCGACACCCACAAACAATAAACCGGCTGCAATTCCAACGATAATTCCAGCCAGCGAAGGCTTCTTTGTGAGCGTAGCAAAATTCAAAATGGAAGCAGCAAACGCAAGTGCTGCTGTTAGCAGTCTGATTGCGCCCTCTTTATCTGGTAACCAAGATTTCTTTTCTTCGTTCATGACTATCTCATCTTCCTCATCGTCCTCTTCTCCAAAGGCCATTCCTTTCTTCCTCCATTTACGCCTTAGAAACCAGTAGGCATCATAACCGACCGCGTGCCAGATCCGTTGTAATCAGAGTAATCGCATGAAATTTATTACGGGCGCTTGACGGGGCCCTGAAGGGTCCCTCTTCCACAGTTGCGCCAGTCTTTTCGCTAACCTGAAGATCAAAGCTCCAAGCACTTGAACGCCCCCCCACGCACTTCTTGAATAGGCGGGCTTGGAAACCCACCCTTTGCTCCGAGCGCAAGAACCAAGAGCGCGCTCTCCACAAAGGATGGGGCACTCAGCTGGTGAGATCAGATTCTTGTGCAAGCGATTGCCATGAAGTGGGAGCCGAGTGGGAGTATTTGGCCAATGCTACACTGAATTGTTTATGTCTCCCCAAGCCACTCCGTCCGCAAGCGATATTGTTTTCCTTTTCGATGTCGATAACACCCTGCTCGACAACGATCGAATCACCGCAGACTTGAAACGCCATCTGGAACAGAAGGTGGGCCACGAGCGGCAGCAAAAATATTGGGATTTCTTCGAGCAACTGCGTGCAGAGCTGGGATACGCCGACTATCTCGGCGCGCTCCAGCGCTATCGAATTGAGTATCCGAGAGATCCGGGACTGCTGACCGTCTCGCATTTTATGGTGAATTATCCCTTCGCCACGCGGCTGTTTCCCGATTCGTTGGATGCTATCGACCATACAAAACAGTGGGGCAAGGCGGTTGTGCTTTCGGATGGAGACGTGGTCTTTCAGCCGCGCAAAATAGACCAATCGGGTATCTGGGACGCCGTAGAGGGCAACGTGCTTATCTACATCCACAAAGAACAAGAGCTGGACGACGTGGAGAAGCGGTTTCCGGCAAAACACTACGTGCTTATTGACGATAAATTGCGAATCCTCACCGAGGTGAAGAAGATATGGGGCGCAAGAGTCATCACGGTGTTTCCGAAGCAAGGCCACTACGCTCACGATGCCAAAGCTCTTTCGGCCTTGCCTCCGGCAGATATCACGATCAACCGCATCGGCGATCTGCTGAAATTCAAGCTGGAAGATTTTTCACGCTGACCGGGTGGTGGCAATCGTGAAGCAGTGCAGTTCGGAGCGACCTCGCTTCGCAGGCCAAGATTCCGGCAGAGCGCTGGGGTGCCCGCTTGCCGGCAAGCAGCGCCACTAGCAAATTTTGGAGAAGACCAGTTTTGGAGAAGACCAGTTTTTGAGAAGACCAGCCGGACGTCTCTTTTTCCAAGTCAGAACAAGCTACACGTCAGAACAATCGCTGCGTCAGAACAATCGCTGCGTCAGAACAATCTCCGCTTCAAAACAATCGCTGCGACCCGGCCTCACAAGATCCGGCCTGATGACACTTCCGAAAAGGAAGGACCACTAACGCATGCTCCACTGAAGTTTCGTTGCACGCGGCGAGCGTGGCGTACGCGCGACGAGCACTGGTGAGGTCTCCCGATTTCTCGTAGGCATAGACGAGCAACTGCAATGAGAAGAGATTCCCCGTATCCTGCTCGAGGTGGGCGATTGCCTGGTTATAGTCGCCTTCAGCGTATAGCAAGACGCCTGACGCGCCATGATAGAACCTCTCGATGACACTATCATTGGAAGTCTGGGCCATCTGCCTTAATCGATCAAGGTTTGCCATCGCCGAGACTTTGTCATGCAAGCGCGCTTCCAGTTGCACGCGTGCCCGCAGAATATTCGCGTCCTCATGCTGAATATCACGCCGAATCGCGGTCTTTGCGTTCGCCAGAACAGCATTGGCCTTGTCCAGAAACCGCAGCCCTTGCTTGGCGTCGGGCTGATACAAGGCAATCTGACGATAGATATCCGCTTCCAACTGGCTACTCTGGCGCGCATGCTCTCGATCTGCGATGGCTTGAAAGGCACGGTCAGCACCCTGCCAGTCGGATTCGCGGACATACGTTGTGGCTTCCCTGACGCGGAACCGCACTTCGTCCTGCTCGGCAGGGTGGAACTTCTCAAATCCAGCCGCGTACTCCCGCCGGGCCTGTGCCTGATCTCCCTTGAGAGAAAATGAATCGGCGATACCGAACTGCGAAGGATAGAAACTGGGGTCGATCTTCAGGGCCGCCTGATAATGCTGAATCGACTCGTCAAATCTTCCGGCGAAGCGCAGCATCTCTCCATAAGAGTCCTGCGAATTAGGTTCGTTGGGCAACGACGCCGCATATTTTGCAATCGTCTCCACGGCCTTGTCGTACTGGCGGAGGTGGGCTTGGGTATAGGCTTTTGCGTTCAGCATGCCTGGAGAGTCGAGAATACCTGACTGATCCAGTACGGCGAGGGCGCGATCGAGTTGGGATTGGCTGAATAACCACCAGACACACAGATAAACGACCAGCTTGTCCTGAGGATATTGGCGCAGGACTTCGTTCATACCGGTGATCGCATCGATGCTTTTTCGGTCGGCGGAATCCTGGTGCCACTGAATCACAGCTTGCTCCGCGGGGCCGGCAAACTGGCGAGTGGCAAAGGCTTTCTGTTGTTCGGCAATTTGCTCGGCGGTATCCATCGTGACGATCGACAGGAGTTGATGGGCCATGGCGAATTGCCCGTCGGCGGCAACAGCCTTGTGCAGTTTCGCGACCGCGGCTGGAGTCTCCAGACGCTCGAAAAATAAATTTACCGCTTCGTCTGCGAGGCCTCGGGCCTCCGGAGACTTGGTGGTAAGCGGGAATGCCGGCCCCGATGCGTGCGCGGTGACGCCACTCAATAAGTCCACGGCAACCACGATCAGCAAGGCTGAAGTTTTCAATCTTCCGATGAATGCTGTTTTGCCCATGATCAGTCGCCCCCCTTCAACAGATAGTCAACGTCAAAAGGGAGTCTTCTATCTATCTTGATGATTTTTACGTCTTTCGTTAATGAATAGAGATCCACGAAGCCGATTGCGCCGCGAACGACCGAGGTCAGGCGCAAAACCTCCGCATCGGAGCCGGCAAGAACGATGAGGCCAGGATGCTCCTGCATGAAAGTGCGCACTTGGTCAGGCGTGGTATTCAGGAGCCTTCGAAAGACCAACTCCGCGTCCCGTGACGATGGATCGCGCATGATGATCTTGATGGGCTTCCCATCCGCCCATGTCTTGGTTTTCCCGTTTAGTATGTTGGCAAGTTCTGCCGTCGAGACGTTATCCGTCTGGTTTTCCTTATCGACAACAACCGCGAGTTGCTTGGCCTGTGCGAGCCCGGCAAAGAAAACAACGATTGCCGTCACCATGATGGTGCGGCCTTTTTTCACAATTCTTGCATTGTAAAGGTGACTGGAATACCGGCGGCAATGACGGAAGTAACCTGGCTCCAGCGCGCTTGGCGCTTCGAGAAGTGAACTGCAGCGACTACCCGAGATATTTATCTCTACCGAGTGAAGGAGTCATGCACCTTGACCAAATATGCCAGTTCCCTACCAGGGGCGTTGCGTTCTGCTTCCAAGAGCGCAATCTTGCGTTCTTGAAAGACGAATGGCAGTTTGACCAGTTCCGACAACTTCAACTTAAATAAAGACTCTAACGTGCCAGCGCCCAAGGATAGCAGCGTTTGAAGGAAACCTTTCACTGCCTTGAGCCCGTGAAGCTGCATGTGCTGCTCATACTCCATGAGCAGCCATTCAAGCTCTTCCTGAATCTCCGCATAGGATCTCTCGCCCTTGGCGATTTGTGAAATCCATCGATACAAAGCGAGGCGCTTGTGGCGAGCATCCGGATCTGACCGGAAGTCGAGCAACTGTTCCCACGGTGTATTGGCAGGCACGAGCGGGAAATTGTTCAGCACGATATCCAGAACCTCTCCATCAAGATTTTCTGAATCTGCCGCTCTCGAAGAATCCCAAATGGCTACGGCGTTGATGCCCTTTTCCCGGAGATCCTGGGCAGCGAGGCGAGAAAGGAGTGTTGCCTGAAAGCTGGTGAATTCCTGGCTTGCATTTGCGATCTTCTCGATTTCGGCCCCCGGAACGCAAACGACTGGCTCACCCGTTTTCTTCCATTGCTCCTGGAGGGATTGCCATGTGTGCCATTTCTGAGCAAGTTGTGGCTCCGTCATGTAGTCGAGCCAGGAGTCGGCTTTCAATTTGGGCTCGAACAAAATGCCCTTGTCTATCAGATACTCAAGTTCATTGGAACGCCAGTTTTTCCCGTATACATGAGTTTTCTCAAAATCGATTCCGAGCGACAGGTTCACCACGCCGATTTGATCAAACAACAATGCGAGCCGCTTGATATCCCCATGCTCCACTTGTCTCCAATCGGCAACAGCAACTCTCTCCATGCTTCCACCAACCGGTCGGCAAGTTTTTAGCAGGCGAGCCGTTTCCTCTCAAGGCTCTTCACTGCGTGGCCGACTGGGACGCAGTATAAACCGCGCTCGAGCGGCTGAGACTGCCTGTTGGAGAAAATACTCCGTGAGGGCAATCGCATGAAAACTCTTGATAGCCTCTTTATGTGGGAAGGTTAGAGGCAAGCCTCGGCGGAAAATGCCTAGTGCGATGCCTTGGGCGTGTTTGACGGGGCCATAAATGGCCCCTCTTCCACAGTTGTGCCAGCTTCATCGCCAGCCTGAGTATCGGGGACCGAAGGAGCACGCGAGCCGTGAGACAAATTTTGAGACGGCACAAACGGTCAACATTTCTTTCATGCGATTGCCCTGGATACTCCGTGAGGCGTGACGAACAGCACGCCCCACGGTCACCTTTCCGACTGCCTCAATAACGGCTACTTTAGTGGCGCGAATTGGCTGTTTGTGAATCCCACGGGAACATTTGTAGGCAAACTGGATTCCGGACGTCCAGGCACCATATCCGCAATTGACTTGCCGATACTTGCTTCTACGGGAGTTGCTATAAAGGCGTGGATGTCTCCCTTATGCGGCCCGCCAAGCACCGTTCCCATGCCTGAGATTTGTCCGCGTTCATTGATCTTGTTCGCCATGGTGGCGAAGATGTTGGAATCCGCTGGAAACAACTTGTTGAGATCGGTCATGACGCCGTTCTGCCAGACGAAGGCATGCGACCAGTTGAGGCCGGAGTCCAGGGTGCTTCCCACCACCTGGCCCTGGTTGTTGATGCCGGTGGCTATGGCGGCAAAGTCTCCCGGCAGAGTCTGGAGGTTTGTGAGCATGCGGTTCTGCCAAATTGCCGCAAACTCGGTTGTGCCATCGGTGCTGCCGATCGTCCCGACAATTTGCCCCACGTCGTTCACACCTTGAGCGAGAGCCCCACCTCCGATGTCAGGAAGCGCGAAGGGTACGCCCTTGTCCCACAATATGGCGTGAACCGCACCGGCACAGCTTCCCGAATCGCCTACGATCTGCCCTTGATGGTTGATGTCGAATGCGAATCCGTCCGGATCGCCACCCACCGTAGGAAGGGCCTGAGCTTTGCCTTCTTCCCACAATACCGGCAATGAAATATGGTGGGGCTGGGAAGGAGCGCATCCGGAGTCAAGGGCTGTGGATTCCGCGGTTCCTACAATTCTCCCGCCGTTATTGATAGCGCTGGCCTGGCCGTTATTTCCGCCCAGGGTCGGGAGAGCGCTCATGTGGCCCTCTTGCCAGAGAAAGGGGCGACACGTAAGTTTTGTGCCAAAGCCGCAAACGTCCTCACCAATCGGATCGGGAACAGATGTTTCTGCCATACCAACCACTTGTCCCCGGTCGTTGATGCCACCCCAGTTCATCCAGCTATTCGGACCTCCAAGCGTGCCGAGGTCGATCTTCAATCCGTCGATGTTGATCACCGCACGCCCCGATAGCACAGGCGCTCCACTAAAGTTACTGGCCGGGTTCATGAGCCCATCCATCGTCAACGCCCAGCCTTGATTATTGAGGGCCATGGCACAACCCAGATTGTCATTGGGCTGAGTGCCCAAATCGGTAACTCTGTAGGTGATTTGCGCACCTGCATCGCTCAAGCAAGCCAATACAATCGTTGCAATCCACGGCGCACAAAGCACCCGCAACTGTCTTACGCTATTCATGTCTGCTCTTTCCTCCCGGTGATAGTCGACGTGCCGACAAGTATGGCTCTTCGCCATCTGCGACGCGGCACTCAAGCGAGTTCAGAGCGGAATTGCCTCGCCACTCCGCAAATTTCCGCTTGAGTGCAAATGGAGAAAGCATGTGATGTTCCAGTTCAGGGGTCGGCTACGCCGCACAACAAGCTCGGCATCTCAAAATTCGAATACCGGTGATGGGTTAACAATTTTTGGGGATGGCGCAAAACATCGAGGACCGTGTTTTCTCCAGCTTTTCATACGCCAATGGAAAGGAGGCTCCGGAATTCCAGAATGCAGCCCGGGAAAGATACCAATTGGTATGTTAAGTCGTCCCCACGGGAAGGAATGAACGGGCGATAATAACAGTAAGCAACGGTCTTCCCGCGGGGGCCTGCGCTTTCAGATCGGCAATCCACAATAATTTTTTCGGCATCACTCTATTGGGGAACAAAATGCGGGTGGGGAACAAAATGCGGGTGGGGAACAAAATGAAGGTGGAGGAAAAATGAAGGCAGTCAGAGTTCACCACTTCGGAGGCCCAGAAGCCATCGTTGTGGAAGATATTCCCCGACCCGTCCCGTCAGAAGGCGAACTTCTGGTGCGGGTTTCCGCGGCCGGAGTCGGTCCCTGGGACGCGCTCATTCGAGAGGGGAAAAGCAAAGTGAGCCCGCCACCCCCGTTGACGCTGGGTTCCGATTTTTCGGGTGTTGTGGAAGAGATAGGAACGGGTGTCTCCAGTTTTGTGACATCCGGCTTTAAAAAGGGTGACGAGGTATATGGCGTGACCAACCCACAGTTTTGTGGGGCGCAGGCAGAGTACGCCGTGGCCGCAGCGGGCATGATTGCCCGCAAACCGCAGCACTTGAGCCACGTTGAAGCCGCATCCGTTCCGGTAGTTGCGGTCACAGCGTGGCAAATGCTCTTCGAATACGGACAGGCGAAAGCGGGCCAAAGCGTGATGATTCTGGGCGCGGGAGGAAATGTAGGAGCCTACGCCACCCAACTCGCCGCAAAAGCAGGCTTGCGTGTCATTGCCGTCGTTGGGTCGAAGGACACAGAGTATGCCAGAGATTTGGGCAGCGAAATTGTGGTGGATTATCAGACCACGGGTATGAAAGACCATGACGGCTCCGTCGATCTGGTGCTTGACACGGTTGGAGGAGAATTGCGGGAACAATCCTTCAAGGCACTGCGGCCGAATGGAGTTCTAGTCTCCGTAGCAAGCCCTCTGCCCCCGCAGCATGCGGCTCGCGGGGTGTTCTTTTATGTGGAGGTAACGACTGGGAGACTGACTATGATTGCAAGGCTCTTTGATCGAAGAGAACTTATGACGAATGTCGGCTCCATACTCCCACTGGAGCAAGCCTCCGTTGCTCACGCGATGCTCGCCGGCGCCCCGCACAAGCGGGGAAAAATCCTGTTGCTGCCAGCCCCCTAACCCCCAAGCGGAAACCGCTTGAAGCCGTGCCGAAAATACAAGCAATGCCAGCGGTCTCTTCTTCGAGGCCAGGATCTCATCAGCGATGTCTTTTATTTCAGCGTTTATTTCAGGGTTGAAGCGTGCACGTTATCTATCTCACAGATGCGGGTTTTGCCATCACTTCGTTCATATACTCCTTCAGAGTAACGAAGCGGTATCCCCGCGCCTTGAGATCGGTGATAAGCCTTGGCATGATATCGGCGGTGGTCGAGAGTTCATGGAAGGCGAGAATGTGCGTATAGATTCCCTTCTTCTCGCGGTTTTCCACCTGCTTGAATACGGCGTCTGCCAGCGAAGGCTTGGGGCATCCGGTCGGATTTTTGCCCGCGCAAAGATAGTCGAGCGAGTTCACATCGCGTAGCGCCGCAGGATCTGCAGATGAAATGGTCAAGACCCGGTAGCCTTCCTGCTGCAGCCGGTGGCGTGCGTTCTCGGAGATGCTCCAATCGGGAGGGCGGACGTACCGTGGCTGCGTGCCGGTAACGGCCTTGATTGCCTGCTCTCCCCGATCCACGTCACTCATGACCCACTGCTCCCCCAACTTCTTTTCTGCGCTTCGCAGATCCAGGTGACTGTAAGTGTGATCTTCCAACTCGTGGCCGCTTGAGGCCAGTTGCTGAGCCGCGGCGATACAGGTAACACCAATGTTTTCTTCGTGCCGTGGTTCGCCCCACGTCTTAGGAGTGAGCCGCCAGCCAACGACAAAAAAGGTGGCCTTGACGCCATTCTTATCAAGGACATCCAGCAGGGCTGGAGCAGGATGAACTCCCTTGGAGCCAAAGAGAACATACGGCCGGGGGCCGTCGTCGAATGTAAGGGCAATGAGCTTGTCGGCCGGCGATGCAGATGTTGTCCGGGTGGACAACGGAGTTTCACTGGACAGGAGATTGCCCCCAACCATAGGCATGGAAGGAGGAGAAGCAGTGTTCGAAGCGGGCCCGAGGCCGACATAACTTGGACCGGCACAACCGATGAGCGCAGCAAGGCTGGCTACCAACACTAGAAAACCGACTCTACGTATCAAAACCTCACTCCATTCATCCGTTTTATTCGTCTCATCGTTTCATCTGTCCGAAAACCGATTCAGCGTCCAACGGTGCCGTCTGACGAATGCACCAAAGGACAAACAAACCACTGCCTGAAATGCGCTTTGGGTTCGCTCTGGTGCGAAGAAGTAAAAATAAACTCCTATGCCACGTTTACCATGAGTGAGCTTTGTTGGTTAGAGTCCGAAGGTCATTAACGAAGGTAATCGCATACAAAAAAAGGATTCAATGTCCGATAGGATCACGCTCATCGTGCGTTTCAAAGTGCAAGAAGCCGCCAAGGCGGAGTTTATCAACCGCCTCAAAGAGGTGTTTGCTTGTATCGAACGGGAGGAGACGTTCGTAGAAGCTTCCTTACAGCAAGATCGGGAGGACACAACTTCCCTCCTGATTTACGAGGTCTGGCGTGAAACGCCGGAGTCATTCATAAAGAACCAGATGACAAAGGACTATCGCAAAGGCTACGAACAGGCCATTGTGGCGCTTAAGGTCGAGCGCTTCCCATCCTGGTACACGCCCCTTGCCGAGTGGAAGAAGTCTTGATCGGGCATTCAGTTGCTTGGCGATGCCGCTCAAAAAATATCGAGATCGTTTGCGGACACAACCGCGCCCACATAGCCGGCTGACCGCATTTCTTCAATCAGCACCTTTGCCGGATCCTCGCCTCGCGAAAACAGCTGATGATATAGAACGAGCTTCTTGGGTTTTGCGATTGCCGCGATTCTGGCCAGTTCTGTGGATGATGTATGAAATGCCGCATGGTATTTCTGACGAGCCTGCGGTTTCTGCTGGAACCAGGCGACTGAATAGACCTCGTGCAGCAGCAAATCACAACCATGGCAGGCGCGGGCGACTGCATCCGACGGCCCTGTATCCCCCGAAATGACGATGCTCTTCCCCGGAGCGTCAAAGCGATACCCATACGCGTAGTCCCAAGAACCGTGTGGAACCGCAAAAGCCGTGACCACTACATTCTTGTCCTGGAAAACCACGCCTTCTTTGATTTCATGGACATTCATCTCATAGGCCCGTGCGTCTCCGTGTTCGAGCCCGTTGATCCGCAACTGGATGTCTTTGCTGTAGGCGGCGCGAATGTGTTTGGCCATGTCGGCAAGTCCAGGAGGCCCGAAGAGTTCCAGTGGAGCGCCTCGACCCTCAACTGCTGGGCTAAGAAACAGGTCCGCCAGACCGGCTGTATGATCGGAATGCAGATGGGTGACAAAGGCGATTTTTAGATGAGACGGCTGCAAGGCATCCAGGTGGTGTTGCTCACTGGCTAGAGAAGCCCGACGCACCACGCCCGGGCCAAAGTCGATCAGATAGGCGAAGCCGTTTACCAGGATCGCTAGAGCGGGACCGGAACGGTCGGGATCGAGGATTGGTGTGCCAGAGCCCAGCACGACCAGTTGCGCCTGGGTTTGTGCGGACGAGGACAGAGCCAATCCACACACGAGGAGGCCGATAGAAAGAAGAAACCGTCGCATGGGCAATTCTATAGGGTTTTTCAGGTCCATAGTCTTTGTGCTGTCCAAACGGTTTTTCATCTTCTCGCCTTCTCATTCAGCGGACTCGTAGAATATTCAAATGACAGGAGCGGAACAATGATTGAACTGGTTGCCGGCCTCATTGATGTCTTTGCCGATGCTCCTTTAACAGGCAATCCGCTGGCGGTGGTGCAGGACGCCGACGGACTGACCGATGAGCAGATGCGGCGCATCGCCGGCGAGTTCAATCAGGCCGAGACGACGTTCCTCCTGCAAAGCGCACGCGCGGACCGGAAGCTGCGGTCGTTTACCGCGATGGGTGCGGAAGTCTTTGGCGCTGGTCACAACGCTTTGGGAGCATGGCTCTGGCTTGGTGAGCACGGTGCTCTCGGCACTCTGGCAATTTCGCAGACCTTCCGCCAGGAGATCGGCCAGGACGTTCTACCGATTGAACTCGAAAAGATAAATGGCCGCGTTCATGGGCGGATGCGCCAGGCACAGTTGCGCTTGTTGGAGCCGCTGAAAGATGCAGGGCCGCTAGCGGAGTCTCTTGGACTGAATCCGGGTGACATCCTCCCGGAACCCAAACCGCGTCCTGCCGATACTGGGGCCGCCCATCTGATGGTACGGATTCGGAATGCGGAGCTTGTCGACAAAGCGAGACCCGATGCCAGCAGACTGCTTGCGGTTCTGAAAGGCGCGCAGGCGGAAGGATGTTATATCTACTCCTTCGACGCGAGCGCGCCGGGGACAGCTTATGCCAGGTTTTTTAATCCCACCGTTGGTCTTTGGGAGGATGCGGCGACGGGAACCGCAGCCGGTCCTTTGGCGGCATATCTTGCGAACGAAGGACAGCTTAAAAACAACGAATTGGCAGTCGAGCAAGGCACGAAGATGGGCCGCCGAAGCATCCTGCGTGTTCGGATCACTCCTGAACCGGAATTATCAGGCGCTGGCGTGGTTGTTCTGCGTGGTACGATCCGGATCTAGAAGACCAAGCATTGGTTTCCTTTTTCAACATCTGAGTTCTGCAGAGCGCTCTATCCAGGCACGTTGCCGCAACGTTGTCGCAACGTTTGTCGCACTAGGCACTGCAGATCGGCGTACATCTCGATAGAATTGCGTGATGGGTGTCACCATTGAGCTCCAGAATCTCGGCGATGTTCAGCTATGCCGCGAGATCACAGCGCAAATCGAGCACGCCTTCAGCGGGAGACAGGGCAACTGGCTCGTATCGATCAGTGGCTCACGAGCCGCAGAGTCTTGGGAACTCCGCATTGAAGGACCCAACGCATTTGAACGCTCGTATGGTCTCTCTCGTGCTGCGGGCGAGCACGAGGCTTGGATGATTCGTGAACTTGTTCTAAAGTTGGCGCCTGCAAGCCCAATGTGACCGCCTGCGCCTTTTCTTCGGCGGAAAAGCCGCGCAGCGATCTTGATTGCTGCTTGCACTCATTCTGAAAACCGCTTACCGCCAATTCAGCGCAGGGGCGACCGTGGTCAGAATGGCTTCCATTACATGCACGTTGTAGGCAACACCTAATTGATTGGGAACGGTTAGCAATAGTGTGTCAGCCTCGGCAATCGCCTCGTCCTTTCTTAGCTGTTCAATCAAAACGTCGGGCTCGGCGGCATAGCTCCGGCCAAAGATCGCCCGTGTGCGTTCATCAATGAAGCCGATCTTGTCTTCTTCCTCGCGAGCTCTCCCAAAGTACGCTCGATCGCGATCGTCGATCAGCGCGAAGATGCTACGGCTGACGGAGACGCGCGGAGTACGGGCGTGGCCAGCCTCTTTCCAGGCCGCACGAAAGGCACGAATCTGGGCGGCTTGCTGGATGTGAAATGGCTCGCCAGTTTCGTCATCTTTGAGCGTAGAACTTTGCAGGTTCATCCCGAGTCTAGCTGCCCAAACCGCCGTGGCATTCGAACCTGCTCCCCACCAAATCCTTTCCCGCAGCCCTTCGGAGTGCGGCTCGAGACGCAACAAACCAGGTGGATTGGGGAACATCGGATGGGGATTAGGCTTAGCAAAACCCTTGCCGCCGAGCAGTGCAAGAAAGTCCTCAGCGTGCCGCCTTCCCATCTCTGCATTGGTCTCACCGTCACGCGGGCCATACCCAAAATACCGCCATCCGTCGATCACCTGCTCCGGTGAACCGCGGCTGATTCCCAACTGCAGCCGTCCGCCGGCAATCAGATCCGCGGCGCCCGCATCCTCGATCATGTAATGGGGATTCTCATACCTCATATCGATCACGGCGGTACCAATTTCAATCTTTCGCGTTTTTGCTCCAACAGAGGCAAGAAGCGGAAATGGCGATGCGAGTTGGCGAGCGAAGTGATGCACGCGGAAGTAGGCGCCATCCATTCCCAATCTCTCGGCCTCAACGGCGAGATCGATGGACTGCAGGAGTGTGTCACCGGCCGATTGCGTTTGCGACTGCGGCGAAGGTGTCCAATGGCCGAAAGAGAGAAAGCCTATTTTCTTCATGGAAGACAGAGCCCCAATACTCATCAATTGTTATTCCACATTCGATGCTCTAGTTTAGCTTCCGATTCACCGATGGTCCTGGACAGAGACGCACTATCTAAAATGCCTGCACAAATGGCACTCAATGCTCACCTGGGGCTGAAGGTCGTCTCCTCAACCAAGGTCGCTTCTGGGCGCGCGTTCATCATCCTGTTGCACGGCATCCTGTGCACGGGCATTAAGCCGTTCCAGAGCGTCTCGTGGCGAGAGCGGTAACGATTGAGATTGGAAGAGTCCGGCAATCGCTGGGGTCGCGTACCGGGAGAGGGCACTCGCATGAAAACTCTTGGTAGCCTCTTTATGTGAGGGAAGGTTAGAGGCAAGCCTAGGCGGGAAACGCCCAGTGCGATGCCTTAGAGCACAAATGAGAACAAAGGTTCTCACCTGTGCTCCAAGGCATGAAATTTATTGGGCGTGCTTGACGGGGCTTGAAGGGCCCTCTTCCACAGTTGAGCCAGCTTCATCGCGAGCTTGAGTATCGAGGACCGAAGCAGCACGCGAGCCGTGAGACAAATTTCGAGAGGGTACAAACGGTCAACATTTCTTTCATGCGATTGCCCTGCGGATGAGGCTTTTTGGCCCCGGCATGCTAAGATTCTCCCGTAATTCCTTCGACATTTCAATAAAGTGGCTCACACACGCCAATTTGGATCCGACTTCCCGCGCTGGGTAGCTTTGGTTTGCCTGTTGCTGGTAATAGCGCTTTCAAGCCTTGAAGCAATTCACGCTCATTCGGACCGCTCCACGACCGCAGGCCCTCCGTGCCTGATCTGCCTCTCCGCACATGCCAAGACCCCAGCATCGACGGTGCGCCTTCTGCCGGTTCTGGTTAGAGTTGAGGTCTTGGCCGCTCCTTCCGATGCACGGGAAGACAGTTTGGCTGCCCGGCTCGAACTATTCTCACGTCCTCCGCCCTGCTAACTTCTCCACTTCTCCGGAAAAAGTTTCTTAATCCTTACTATTTGATTTCAAGCTATTCCGAGCTTCCATGTGTGGAGGAACACAAGAGATGTTTCGCGCATCCCTGTCGTTATTTTTCCTGCTTGCGGGAATGATGTCCGGGCAGACAACTTTATGGACCGGGCAATCCCTGGTATCCGGCAATCCAAGCCGAGGACAGGAGAAACAGACTCCGCCTGCGACAAATCCCGCGAGCATCCAGGCGACAGCAGGCGGGGCTGGCTTTCGCCTTAGCCTGGACCAGGCGATTGCACTGGCACTGGCTAACAGTCCCGCTATTAAGGCGGCCCGCACCCAGATTCAGCAGAGTCAGGCGCAAGAAATCACCGCAGGGTTGAGGCCAAATCCTACCTTGGCTTTTGATTCGCAGTTTATTCCCCTGTTTAACCCCAGCCAATTCTCAGCAGACACTCTCAATACTCTTCAGCAGTTCGATATCGGGGTGGGATATCTCTTCGAACGCGGCAAGAAACGGCAAAGACGATTAGAGGCGGCCCGCGACCAGACCACGGTCACATCTTCTCAAGTGACCGATACCGAGCGCGCCCTCATCTTTAACGTGGGCCAACAATTTGTAAATGCCCTGCTGGCGAATTCGACGCTGCAATTCGCCCAGGAGGCCCTTAAGAGCTTTCAGCAGACGGTCAACATCAGTGCGGAACGCTATAGGGCCGGCGACATCAGCGAAGGCGACTTTCTGAAAATCAAATTGCAGATGCTCCAATTCCAGACCGACGTAACCTCGGCGCAGGTGGCAAGGGTACAGGCCTTAGGAAGTCTGCGTCAGTTGGTCGGATATGGCTCGGTGCCCCGAGATTTTGACGTTGCCGGCGATCTGGATTATCAGCCCCTCACCGCAAGTGAGGAAGACTTGCGGGCGCTGGCGATACGCACCCGGCCCGATCTCCGTGCAGCACAGTTGGCGGTGAAGGCGGCAAAAAGCCAGATAGCACTCGCCAAGGCCGACGCCAAACAGGACTTGAACGCATCGTTCAATTACTCCCATGTTGCAGGAGCAAGCAGCGGCTCTTTCTTTTTCAGCATTCCACTGCCATTCTTTAACCGCAATCAGGGAGAGATTGCGCGCACGCAGTTCGTACTGACTCAGTCAGACCTTACGGCCAAAGCGACCGAGGAAACAGCTCTTACGGACGTGAGCAATGCGTACGAAGCCACCAATACAAGCCAGGAAGTTGTAAAGCTCTATATTTCGGGCTACTTGAAACAATCCCAGGATTCACGCGAGATCAGCGAGTATGCCTATAAGGCCGGGGCCGCAACTCTCTTAGATTTTCTGGATGCCGAGCGCAGTTACCGCGCGACACAACTGGCATACAGGCAGGCCCTTGCGGCATACATGCTTAGTTTGGAACAACTGCGCCAGGCAGTGGGAACCAGGAGTCTGCTATGAAATCCTACCAATATCATCGAGCCCTGTCCGGATTCTTCGCCCCGGCCGCGGTCCTGCTTACCGTAATGCTGACCGCATGCACCGGTGGAAACTCGACATCCGCTGCCTATAAAGAGGCTGGCAATTCCGGAGACAAACCCGAACTGTTTACCGTCCCCAAGGAACAGTTGGCCCATGTTGAGGTAGTGACCATGCAGCCGGCCACATGGACCCGCATCTTGCGGCTGACGGGCGCGGTTGCTTACAACGGCTTCCTCACGACCCCGGTCATTACGCAGGTTGGCGGGCCGGTCGGCAGGATCGTGGTCTCGCCGGGGCAACACGTCCAAAGTGGACAAGCGATGCTATACGTAAGTAGCCCGGACTATTCGCTGTTGCGGGCAAGCTATCTCAAGGCCAGGGACGCTCACGCGCTCGCACACAAGAACTACATTCGAGCCAACGACCTTTACAGCCACCATGCCATTGCCGAGCGCGACCTACAGGCAGCCGAGTCATCGGAAATACAGGCCCAGGCGGACCTTCAAGCGGCTGAGCAGTCGCTGAAAATTCTTGGTATTCCCAAGCCAGAAACTCTGGTTGAGAATCCTCTCTCTCCGGAGGTCCCAGTGCTTGCGCCGATCGATGGTGAAGTGGTGGAGAGGCTGTGCGCCCCGGGGCAGGTCATCCAGGCCGGCCAGACCCAGTGTTTCACTATTTCCAACACCAAGACCGTCTGGATTCTGGCCAATGTGTATGAAAATCAGCTTGCCGATGTGCATGTCGGCGATCCAGTCACCATCAAGACGGATGCTTATCCAGATACGTTTCGGGGGAAGATCTCATTCATGGGCGCCGCCCTAGATCCTACTTCGCGGACATTGCAGGCACGAATCGATACCAACAATCCGAGCGGCAAACTGAAAAAAGATATGTATGTGACGGCCACAGTGGTTGCCGGACAGATTAAAGATGCGCTGCTGGCGCCCGATTCGGCAGTCTTGCGTGACGCTGAAAATGAGCCTTTTGTCTATGTTGCGGTGAACGCGTCACAGTTTGCGCGACGTTCCGTGAAACTGGGCACAAGCAATGATGGGAAAACACAAATCTTAAGCGGCCTTCAACCGGGAGATCGCATCGCTGGGGACGGCAGTTTGTTCTTGCAGTTTGGAAACTCGTTACAGCAATAAAAGACAATTAAGCGGAATTGGAGCGTAGCAGCGGAAACTCATGATTCATCGAATCGTCCAATTTGCTCTTCGTCAACGGTTCCTAGTGCTGATGCTGGTTGGCCTGCTTGTGGCAGTTGGAATCCTCTCGCTCCGACGCATGCCGGTAGATGCATACCCCGATCTCGCTCCGCCCATGGTGGAAATCATTACCCAATGGCCCGGACACGCCGCGGAGGAGGTGGAGCGCCTCATTACCCTACCGCTGGAAGTAGAGGTTTCCGGCGCTCCAAAGATGGAGGTCATACGCTCCATTTCGCTCTACGGTCTTTCCGATATCCGGCTCACCTTTGAAGATACGACCGACAGCTACTTTGCCCGACAGGTGATCTTTGAGCGGTTAGGGAATGCCCAGCTTCCATCAGGCGTAACTCCCAGCATGGCGCCATTGTTCAGCCCCAGCGGCCTGGTTTACCGCTACGTGCTAACCAGCTCGGACCGCAGTCCGCAAGAACTAAAGACCATTGAGGACTGGGTCGTTGAGAGGGCCTACAAAGCGGTTCCAGGAGTGGCTGACGATTCCGGCCTTGGCGGCACCGTCATGCAATACCAGGTGTTGTTAGACCCGGCGCGCCTGTTTGGCTATCACCTGACTGTTCCACAAGTGATACAGGCGATATCAGCCAACAACGCCAACACGGGCGGAGGTTTCTACTCGCAAGGAGGACAGTTTTATTATGTCCGCGGCCTCGGGCTGGTGCAAAACAGTACTGATATCGGCAACATCATTGTCGCCAGCAATAAAGGGACGCCAATTCGTGTCCGCGATATCGGAGACGTCACCATCGGGCATGCGCCGCGGCTCGGGTCGTTCGGATACCAGACCCACGCAGCGAACAATGATGACGCGGTGGAGGGCGTGATCCTGATGCGCCGCGGTGAGCAGACGCAGAATGTGCTCAAGTCGGTAGAACAAAAGACCAAAGAACTCAATGAGTCCCTTCTGCCCAAGGACATCAAGATTCATCCCTATTACGATCGCAGCGGGTTGGTAACGCTCACCACGGACACCGTAGTGGACAATCTGGTGCGCGGCATGGTGCTGGTGCTGATCGTCCTGATCTTTTTCCTGGTCAATGTGCGCGCCGCTATCATCGTGGCGCTCACCGTTCCACTCGCGCTGCTATTTTCATTTATCGTCCTGCACGCCAAGGGCGTTTCCGCCAATCTGCTGTCTATCGGCGCAATTGATTTCGGCATTGTGATTGACGGCACAGTCGTCATGATGGAAAACATCCATCGTGAATTGGCGAAACGACAGGGGCAGGCCTACAATCTGGCCGATGTTATTCTTTCCGCGGCGGCCGATGTGGACCGGCCGATTTTCTATTCTGTAGCCGTCATCATCGCCGGTTATCTTCCCATCTATGCTCTCGGTGGACCATCGGGAAAGCTATTCCATCCGATGGCAGACACTATGTCTTTTGCTCTAATCGGCGCCCTGCTGCTCACCCTTACCTTAGTGCCGGTCCTGTCTTTCTACTTTTTCAAGGGTGGCGTGCGCGAGAGAGTCAACCGGCCCTACGAGTGGATCAAAAACATCTATGCCCGGCAGCTTGATTGGACATTGGATCATCCGAAACTCACGATGGTGGTAGCGATGCTGATCTTTACAGCTGCGCTTTCCCTGATTCCGTTTATCGGCGGCGAATTCATGCCCCACTTGGATGAAGGCGCCTTGTGGGTACGCGCCACCATGCCGTACACCATTTCGTTCGAAGAATCCAGCAAGATTGTGCCGCAGATCCGCAACATCTTGATTTCCTACCCACAGGTCACGGAGGTGGGCTCCGAGCACGGCCGCCCTGACGATGGCACAGACCCCACCGGGTTTTTCAATGCCGAATTCTACGTCGGGCTGAAACCATATAGCGATGCTTCCTGGAAAGGAGAGATCCACAATAAACAAGCGTTGATTGAGGCAGTCAACAAGAGACTCATTGCCTTCCCCGGCATCATCTTCAACTATACCCAGCCTGCTGAAGATGCTGTGGATGAGGCCCTTACCGGGCTGAAAAGCTCGCTTGCAGTCAAGATCTATGGACCTGATCTGGACGTGCTGCAAGCCAAGGGACTTGAAATCAAGAAAATACTCGAAAAGGTACCCGGATTCGAAGAACTCACGGTTGTGCGTGAGTTGGGCCAGCCAAGCCTGGTTATTGATGTGGACCGCGATAAGATCGCCCGCTATGGCATCAATGTTGCCGATGTGGAGGCTGTAATCCAGGCTGCTGTTGGCGGACAAGCCACAACCCAGGTAGTCCAGGGCGAGAAGCTATTTGATCTGGTGGTCCGCATGCAGCCTCAGTTCCGCAGCAACGAGCAGCAAATTGGCAACTTACTGGTAGGCACGCCCGACGGCCAGCAGATTCCCATCAGCCAGTTAGCACAAATTCGCCAGGGAAACGGGGCATCCTTTATCTATCGTGAAAACAATTCCCGCTATATTGGAATTCAATACAGCATTGGCGACCGAGACCTGGCCCGCACGGTGCAGGATGGCCAGGAAGCCGTCAAGAAAAATGTAGCTATTCCAGGCGGTTATTTTGTTACCTGGGGCGGAGAGTACGACCAATACCAGGCTGCCAAGCAGCAGCTCTCGGTAATTGTTCCGCTCGCTGGGCTTCTGATCTTTTTTATCTTGTTTGCTCTTTATGGAAATTTTAAGTTTCCGCTGAGCATCGCTCTGGGCGTAGTGATCACGGAGCCAGTAGGCGCTTTGCTTGCACTCAAGCTAACTGGAACTCCTTTTAGTGTTTCGTCCGTGCTGGGGCTGCTCGCACTCTTGGGAGTATCAGTCGAAACAGGGGTAATCCTAGTCTCTTACATTAATAAATTGCGCTTGGAAGGCATGGACATACGTACAGCAACACGCGAATCCTCATTGCTGCGTCTACGGCCCATCATGATGACCGCTTTGGTGGCTTGCCTCGGACTACTGCCGGCCGCCCTTTCCACCGGAATCGGCTCAGATAGTCAAAAACCTTTTGCTATTGTGATTGTTACCGGGCTCGTCTCCCGGCTGTTGCTCGGTTTCTTTGTGAACCCGGTACTCTATCGCATGGTGGCCCGCGAGGGAGATGTCTTGCAGGTGTGACGCATACCGACGGCTAAGAATTGCTATCAAGAATCAATTCCCCGCATTTGAAAATGCGTTCCGAGCATTCGGTGAAACCGTTCTCACCTCGCCATACAAGGCCTGCCGCCTGATTTTGGTTTCCGGGTCTTCGATGATGTCCGCCAAATAATAGACACGCTGTGTGCGCGGATTGGCTCCATCTGTCGTTTCCAGGGAATTCGCCTCGCCGGGGGCTTGCTGAATGACACCGTTCTCCAAGACCTTGCCAGTGAGCTGTGCGCGAACACGATCTGCAAGCCGCGCAGACTCATCATGATAACTTTGCATTTCGCCACGCTTTGGCTTTTCAGCGTGGAGCTTTTGCGCCAACTTTTGCCAATCCGTTCCTTCGGCGAGATTAGGAGTCCTGCCAAAAACCGTGGTTGGCACACCCAGGCCGAAATTCACGCGATCCTGCACCAGGGCGACAAGAGCCGGCACAACAGCTTCGGCATCAACATTGGCCAGAGGCGGACGCCAACGCAACGCAGACTTGACGGCCTTATCGTGAACTTGCCATTGAACCAATCGGCCCCCAACGGTCCGTTTCATCCGGGTTGTTGCCCAAACCACAATATCGATGTTGCGCGACAAATCTTCATCATCTCCTATGCCAACTGCCAACACTCGGCCATCGTTGAGATGAAGCTTCCACGGAAAGTTTTCCTTAACGAAGCGCCTGATGCTGGATACGATTTCGGCCAGATGGTCTTCCTTATGAAAAAACTCTTCCGCTTTTACATCTTCCTTAGCACGTAAAACATGCGGCACACTGAGAGGTTTGTTGGTCATGAAGCGGAGTTGCGGCCCACGCGGCATCAAGAGCCTGCGCACCTGACCCGCCGCGTAAACCGACTTCCACTTATCCTGGTCTGTGAATCGCAAAGGATCGAGGACAATGTCCTGCAGAAGAAGGCCGCCTGGCTGTACCAGCTTCTTCATCTCCTGCGCATAGCTTTCCATGTCCCGTGTAGCCTGAAGCGACAATATTCCGCAACGCCCGCCGAAACGACTCTCCAAATTGGAAACCGCCGATCCCGGCAGCGTCAGGACGTGGAGATTCAGCTCATTCGCCAGCCATTTCTCCGCGGCGCTCGCCGTATCGGCATGGCCTTCCGCGAGACATACTATGGTGATCAAGCCACCCAGATCTTTGAGATGTTTCGCCAACGCCTCAACCAGTGTGGAAATATGGCGCGGTTTATCCTCGACGATAACTACGGGCCGCTGTTCGGCCGCAGCGTCTGAAATCCAGTGCGTCACGCCATTTCTCCGATCAAACCGTCTCTCCCATCGAGCTGTCTCTCCAATCCAAGCTGTCTCCGATCCAACCTTCTTCTTTGATCAAGGATCAAGCTGGCGTCGCTTCGACTATCTTGACGGTCCAAGAGCAGACAAATTGAGTCTCGTCCTCTGCGTCCTGCCCAGCCTCAAAGTCCCAGCCAAGGACGCTCGCCGCCATTTTCATCAGCCGCAGCCCGCCCTGCTTGCGCCGCACTTCGTGGAATGAGCTATCTCTAACGGCATTTATTACAGTAAAGGTCATGCGCAAGCCTTCCCGCTTCACCTCCAAGCGAGGAACCGAGCGAGCTTTGCCATGCCGAACCGCATTGCGCAATGCCTCGGTGACGAAAAAGCCAACGGCTCCAGGTAAACGAACCCTAAGCGCAACAGCCTCCGGCCACTGGATTTCTTCCCGGAAAACTTCGGGAGGAGCTTGCGACAATCCATCCAGAGTACCGCCTTCGAGCCCCAACATCTCACGCAAACCGAGTTCAGCCCCCGCTGCAAAAAAAACGCGGCGAAGAACGCTCAAAGTCGAATGAAGCCCTTCGCGCAATACGATGCCATCGTTCCCATCGGATACGGCGTACATCTGGTCTGGGGATGAGAACAGTGCCAATACGAATTTCTGATTTCTGGTTAGCAACCGAAACAGATCCTGAGCGAGCGCAGGATTGCTGGCAATCAGCAGGTCCAGTCCATTAATAAGGGCCACGATACCATGGTCCAGTAGTTCGGCAAACTGCTGCCGCAAGTCTGCCTGGATCCAATAGAGGTCGTCATCGGGTTGGAGGGGCAAGACCAACGCCAAGCGATCCCCTGGCAGGGCTTCCAAATGGTCGACATTCGCACGAATGTCGGCGGAACGCACGATAGCATCCAGACTCCCAGCTTGCGACAAATCCTTGATCCTGGTTCCATACCCACGGCGCTTCGCGCCAACCGGCTGATTTGTCTGGTATTGGGGCCGCGCAATTTCCTCCACAACATCGAGAAACTTTTTCTGTGGAACAAATCCGTGCTCCAGAGCAGCCGCATTCCCACCGCGAATCGTATCGGAGTTAGGATCGGTCACAATGATGGGAACATTCAGCCGATCGAATGCGGCCACCAGGGCGATTGAACCTTGCTCCGTCCGTCTGGTTCTCAAGGCGAGCCAGACAATCCCGCCCAAAACGCCGACGGCCAAGAACGGACCGGTCCAAATAGGCCAGCCAGGCGCAGCTTCGGGCCCAAGAGCCGCCACTAACCATTTCTTTTCCCCGAGATGCATCGCAACAATGCGCTCTCCGGCTGCGGCGAGCTGCTCAGGACACTGTAAGAATCGCGAGTCATTCGATGAAGAGGGCGCCAGGCCGTAAACGCACTTTTGAACCCGATCCGCCAGATCGCGTTTGTCGTTTTTCGCAACTTTGGTCTTCGCACCTTTGAGGAGAGCCGCACCAATATCATTCCATGATGGAGCTTCAGTGTCGACCGTCACTAGAGAGGCAAAGCGCCCCATCGGCCCCGCAAGGCTCTCGGGCTGGAACGTGATGTCCATGCCGGGAATGACGGTGATTCCGCTGTGGTCTTGAGGCGGCCCGGTGATTGTCACATTAAATCCAAGTCCTGCGCGATCCAGGTATGGGCTTGAGTTTCGAAATGCCGCTGAAAATGGGGGCGCGTAGTAAGAGGCTTGTGCAAAGCAAGGCCTGGAGTCCAGCGTCTTCCAGCGCTTCAGTTCGGATTGTACTGCCGCGTCATCGGAATCATCCCGGTGGGAACGACGGCTCCAGATCACAATATCGCCGGTGGAAAAGAGGACATAGATGCGACCGACGTCTGCTGGACCAAGGCCGGGCAATTGAACCGGCTCGAGCGTTCCCTGAGAAGGCTCAACTATTTGCCCTACGCGGCTCAAGAAAGGAACTGCGTCGAGCGGATTCAGCCGCTGAGGACGCGGCAGGAAGCCGCACACACTACGAAGCCGTTCCTGCGGCTGAAGCCAAAAAATCGGTGTGTTCTCGACGCGGCGGGCCGTCCATCCTTGAATTTCGGTTGTTAACGAAATGACCTGAACAGGGGTGTTCGCCGGCAATCCCAAAGGCCACTGCCTGATAAAAGCATTGATAGGCGCAAATTTTCTGAGTTCCTCCGGTAACTGCGAAGATTGTGCGTTTTGCGTTGCCGACGCAGATTCACCGGGCTCCCGAGGTTCAGGATTTGGCGCGACGATGGCCAGACAGCCGTTTACCTGTTCCTTCCTGGGAAGCTCACGGCACACTCGGGCCAGATGAGCCAGCAGGGCCGCGCTGAGACCAGGATTGTTCTCTGCCAGCATGGGGGAGGTGATCCGGACATTCAGCACTTCCGGCAGGGTTATTCCAGCCATGCCCGGTTCGACCTTCCCCACCTGGAATGCCTGGATCTCTCGCCAAAGGAGCATTACAGCCGCGCCGCCCACCAGCACGGTACAGATAAGAGCGATTTTTCGCTTTCCCAATCGGCTCTGCTTCATTGATCTGCGATCTGCCGCTATCTCCCTTCCACGCAGCAAAAGACTTGAGGCTGTTGTCCGTGCGCGGGCCGAACCTCAATCCTCTACGAGCAATTCCGGTCCGCGTATTGCTTGGTATTTTATGGCGCTCTGCGCGAGAAGGCTATGGTGACGGCTCCACGAAAAGTAGACGATGAGCCCAACAACAAGCCACACGACCATTCGGATCCAGGTTGCCCGATCAAGAACAGCCATGAAAGAGAAGCAGGTAATCATGCCCATGACCGGAACGAAAGGCACCCATGGCGTCCGATATGGCCGTGGCAAATGCGGATCGGTGCGCCGCATGATCATCACTCCAGCACACACGATCAGGAAGGCAAGCAGGGTTCCGATACTCGTCATGTTGCTCAGGCTGGAAAGCGGGACGAATCCGGAAAATAAGCTGCAAAAGCTCATCAGGATCAGATTGGACCGCCAAGGCGTCCCGAAGCGGGGATGAACTTGAGAAAACACCTTGGGAAGGAGGCCGTCGCGAGACATCGAAAAGAAAATCCGGCTCTGGCCAAAGAGCATAACGAGAATGACTGAGGTATAGCCAAAAAGAATTCCCACTACCACCAGCGTAGCAAGCCCGGGATGGCCGATCTTGTTCAACGCATCATAAATCGCTGTGCTGGTCATCTCCTTGTAGTTCAGGATACCGGTGAGCACCCATGCGAATAGTATGTAAAGGACCGTACAGGCGAGAAGAGACCCGATCATGCCGACCGGCATGTCTTTCTGCGGGTTACGAGCTTCCTGCGCCGCGGTTGAAACCGCATCGAAACCGATATAGGCGAAGAACACCACGCCTGCCGCCCGCATCATGCCGCTCCATCCAAAGTGTCCGAATTCTCCCTGATTGGGCGGAAGGAAAGGCACATGATTGGCATGGTTGATGAATCCCCATCCTAAGAAGACAACCAACAGCACAATGGCAACCTTCACCACCACGATGATTCCATTGAAGCGCGCCGAAGAGCGAATGCCGGCGATCAGCACGCATGAAACCAAACAGGTAATGAAGATAGCGGGCAAATTCACGACCCCGCCTTCAAACGGACCAGCGACGATCGCCCTGGGCACCGAGATTCCGAAATGCCCCAACAGGCGCACAAGGTAGTTCGACCAGCTTACTGATAGCGTCGCAGCGCCAACGGCGTATTCGAGGACTAGATCCCAACCGATGATCCACGCGAGCAGTTCGCCCATGGTGGAATAAGCGTAGGTGTAGGCGCTGCCGGCCAGAGGGATCATGGTCGCAAATTCGCTGTAACACATGCCGGCGAGAGTGCAGCCGATGCCCACCAGCACAAATGAGAGCACCACCGATGGTCCCGCATTCTGATGAGCGGCCGTAGGCGTAACGGCGAAGAGTCCGGCGCCAATCACGGCTCCAATTCCAAGAAGGATCAAATCAATCGGCCCCAACTTCCGCTGCAACCCGGAATGCTCGTCATGGGTATATGGTTTTCTAGTAAAGAGGTTCATTTCGCGACGTTCCTTTCATCGCGAAACAATAGCCGCAGCCGCGTTCCTCTACACAACCCTCCGCCCCCAATCAACTGGAACAAACGGTGGGAGGCTCCCGGATGCAGGGACTGTAATACGGCAAATCACGGCGACATCGAAACAACTCCAATGCCTGCAACTTAGCGACATATAAGGGTTTTAGGCTTGAAAATTGCCGGTGTCCGCAATCGCTATCGGGCAATGCATGGGTCTTGGCCACCGGGCGTACTTAATCCCACGGGCGGTGGCCAAGCGGAATTATTTTTGGCGCGTATTCAGCTTGTCGAGGGTGTGCTTCAATTGCTCAAGCTTCTGCCCGGCCTCGCCGAGCTTGCCTTCCGCCGTCAGGCGCTGGTAATCGGCAAGGTCCCGGGCGGCTTCCGCGATGAGCGCGTTGAGGTCTGTTGCATTCTCGGATGAGGCAGACGTTGGTGCAGGTCGAGCCTGCTCTACGGAGGTAGCCGCGGAAGTCATCGACGAGGCCGCTCCGCCAAAAAGGGCAGCCATCGCCGATTCGAAGGTTGGTCCATAGGCGAGGCGGTCTTGCAGGGCGAGTACGACTAGCCGCAACTCCGGCATGGGGCTCCGCTCAGCTTGCAGGTAGATCGACTCCGCATACAATAACGAGCGTCCGGACGGAATCACCAGCAGTGTTCCACGCCGCACATGCGAGCCCTGCTGGTTCCATAGCGTCAATTGTCCGGAAAGCTGCGCGTTCTGGTCGATACGCGCCTCGATCTGCAGCGGCCCATCCACCAGCTTCGTTTTGGGAAAATCGTAGACCACTGACGTGCCGTAGTGCGCGCCGTCGCTCCGCCCGGCAATCCAGCCAATCAGGTTATTGCGGTTGGCCGGTGTG
>DATGIO010000197.1:0-42459 GCA_035295685.1 Candidatus Angelobacter sp. | reverse complement strand
CCCAGCCGGACAGCCTGCAAACAAGAACTCAGTTGGCAAACAAGGCGCGAGAGGCGAGCGAAGCGCAAGCGGCCATCGAGCGGTCCATCCATCGAAGCTGGGCGCAGATGGAATCGTTTCTTGGGCCGAAGGAGACCTCGGTGGCGGCCTTCAACTCTCTTAATTGGACGCGTAGCGGATTGGTAGAGATCGATCTGGGCGCGGGCCAGGGAATTTACGATTCCGTCACCAACCGGCAGGTTCCCGTAGAGACGCTGGCAGTAGGGCGAAGCACCGCGCTGCCGGGATTTGGTGGAGGCTACAGCAGGGTGCGGTTTCTTGCAGAGAATGTGCCGGCCACGGGCTACAAACTGTTTGCGATTCGTCCGGTGAAGGAGCCTGTCGCGAGCCATGAGAAATCGGAGAAATTGGACGAAGCAACGGCTTTTGAAAGTCCCTTTTACGCGATTGTTCTGGACCCGGCGTCGGGCAGCATACGAAGCATCCGCGACAAGCAACTGGGCCGCGAGTTGGTCGATGGCAAGCATCCCTTTCGCTTTGGCAGCTATGTCTATGTGGAAGGAGCCGACGATATGCCGGAGAACAGCTTGTATCGCTACAGTGCTGTGCTCCATCCGCCGCAGCTCCATGCGGCTCCCGCAGCCAACGGCAAGCTGATTTCCGCGCGGAAAACCCCATATGGAACGGTCTTGACCATGGAGGCGTCTGCACCGAAGACCCCGCTGATTCAGACGGAAATTACTCTCTATGAAAAAGAAAGGCGCATCGGCTTCCGCTACACGATCAGGAAGGAATCTGTTCTCAGAAAAGAAGCCGCCTACATCGCCTTTCCTTTCGCCATCGACCAACCGCGATTCGCCTACGAAACTCAGAATGGATGGGTCGATCCGTCCCGCGATGAACTCGCAGGCGGAAGCCGCGAATGGTACGCGGTGAACCACTGGGCAGCGGTGAGCGGAGAAGGCGTGGTCGCGGCAATCATCCCCTCGGATGCTCCGCTGATGAACTTTGGCGACATTGTGCGCGGAGCCTGGCCCAAAGATTTTGCGCCCAAGAACGCGACCATCTATTCCTGGTTGATGAGTAACTACTGGGGAACGAACTTTGCTCCGGAGCAGGGCGGAGAATTTACCTTTCGCTATGACCTGGTGACCGACCGCAAGCTTGATCCTGCGCGGTTGACACGAGAAGGATGGCAGGCGATGACGCCGCTTGAGTCCGATTTTGTTGCCGCCACGTTGACGCCCGGAGCGCTGCCATCGACAGAGGCGCAATTACTCGCCTTGAATGGGCCCAATGACAATCCCAATGGCAATCCCAACATCGTTGTTGTGACCTGGAAGCGGGCAGAGGATGGAGACGGCAGTATTGTTCGCCTGGAAGAGATTGCCGGAACCGGTTCAAGCGGGCGGTTGGGAAGCGCCTTTTGGAATGCAACCGAGGCATGGCGTTGCTCTGTTTTGGAAGAGAAGCAGAGCGATCTGCCCGTGAAGGACGGCCAAGTTTCAGTTTCACTCAAGCCGTTTGAAATACAGACGATTCGCCTGCATACAACCGGCAAAACTCCTGAGGGACGCAAGAGCACGGTGGAGAGCGCACGATGAGCATTCGCTTTGATAACAAAGTCGCCGTTGTAACCGGCGGTGGAATGGGGATTGGGAGAGCCACAGCAGAGAGGCTCGCCGAACTAGGAGCGACCGTTGCAATTCTCGATCGGGACGAGGATGCGGGAAGCAAGGCAACGCGGGACCTAGAAAAGGCAGGTCATCCATCGTTGTTTGTAGCCGCCGACGTCGCAGACGGTCCTGGGCTTGAACGAGCCGTTTCCATCGTGGAGCAGCGCTTTGGCGGAGTGGATCTGCTAGTGAGCAATGCGGGTATCCAACGCTATGGCGACGTGCTCGCGACCAGCGAAGAGCTTTGGGACGAAGTAATGAACGTGAACCTCAAAGGCTCCTTTCGCATCGCCAAAGCAACGATTCCCGGCATGATCGCACGCGGCGGAGGCTCCATTGTAGTTGTCGCTTCGGTGCAGACGTTTGCAGCAGTCGCTAATTCCGCCGCCTATGTAACCGCCAAGCATGCCTTGCTGGGCTTGACCCGCGCAATGGCGCTGGATTACGCGGCGCAGAACATCCGCGTCAATTGTGTCTGCCCTGGAGCCATCGACACGCCCATGCTTCACTGGGCTGCAAGCCTCGATCCGAATCCGGAAAAGGTGATCCAGACTTGCAACAAGATGCACCCTCTGGGCCGGATTGGACGGCCAGAAGAAGTAGCCAATGCAATTGCGTTTCTGCTCAGCGATTGGGCTTCATTTATTACCGGTACGGCCCTGCTTGTCGATGGAGGCATGCTGACCCCAGCCGGAGGCATGGGCTTTCAGGAAAGCGGTACCGGCGCGGCAACCAAGAAGCAATGATGGAGACTCCGGAGGCGGTTCATTGGCGCGGCTAGCAAATAAAGTCATCATCATGACCGGCGCGGCCGCGGGTATTGGCCGAGCCTCGTGCCTCCTGTTTGCCGCGGAAGGCGCCCATGTGATCGCGGTGGACCTACAGGAAGAAGCGCTCAAGACTTTACATGAGGAGGTAGGCCGCAGCTCTCGTAGATCGGGTGTTGGAGCGGTTGTGGGATCAACAATCGGCTCAGTAATCGGCATTGTGGCCGATGCTTCCAAGAGCGAGGATGTTCAAAATGTGGTCGCACTGGCTTTGGAGCGTTTTGGAAGGATCGACATTCTCTTCAACAATGCAGGCATCGTTCTGCCCGGAAAGATTCACGAAATCGAAGAGCGAGACTGGGACCGCACCATGGCGGTCAACGTAAGGAGCATGTTCCTCTTCTGCAATCGGGTGGTTCCAATTTTTCGGCAGCAGGGTGGTGGCGTGATTTTGAATACCGCCTCCGCAACCGCACTTCGGAGCGTAATCGACCGCGCCGCCTACACGGCTTCGAAAGGCGCAGTCGTGGCCCTCACGAAAAGCATGGCGCTCGATTACGTTAAGGAGAACATCCGCGTGAACTGCTTGTGTCCCGGTACCGTAAACACGCCTTCTCTTCAGGATCGCTTGAAGGCGACCGGAGACCTTGTAATCGCGCGAAAGCAATTTGATACGGCCCGCAGGGAGTTGGTGAGTTCTTAGCGGGATTGAAGCCCGCCAGCCCACTCGACCCTTCCAAAGAAATTGAGTTTGTTACGGCGCTCAATTGGAAGTTGGGGCTTATCGCAGGCTTCTGCTTTCGCCGAATCGATTTTCCTTGGATGGCGGTTTGGGAGGAGAACTGCGCCAGGGAGTACGCTCCGTGGAACGGCAAAACGCAAGCGCGCGGCATGGAATTTGGGACGACGCCGATGCCTCTCGGCAAAGAAGCAACCTTCAACCAAGGACAATTTCTCGGCGCTCCATGCTGGTGCAAGGTTGCAGCCAAAGGCGTTCGTTCGGCGGCATACCTGGCTTTTCTCGCGCCGCTGCCCTCCGGGTGGAAAAAGGTTCGCGATGTTCGGATCGATAAGGAAGGCGTTGTGCTCCTTGGGGCAGGGCGCAGAGATAGGGCAATTGTTCGGGCAAGCGGTTTGGAAGAGTTTCTCTCCTGAACCTAGCTTTCGGAGATGAGGAGTAGATGGAGCAATGCCTGAAACAACCGTTGGATTTTTGATGCTGGTGGTTGCCGGCGCCATGAACGCAAGCTTTACTTTACCGATGAAATTTACCCGGCAATGGGCATGGGAAAATACCTGGCTCGCCTGGACACTCTTTGCCTTGTTCCTCTTTCCCCCGGTGCTTGCTCTGCTGGTGGTGCCCCATCTTGGCGAAGTCTATCGCGATGCCGGCCCCGGCCCGGTGCTCGTTGTAGCTGCATTTGGCGCAGGCTGGGGCGTGGCGCAGGTATTCTTCGGGCTGGCGGTAGAGGCAATCGGCATTGCGCTCACGTTTTCCATTGTCCTGGGCATTTCGGCGGCTGTGGGTAGCTTGCTGCCGTTCGTGAGGCTGCATCCGGAAAAACTGTTCACTCCGGTCGGTTGCGGAATCGTAGCTGGGGTGATTCTGGTGATTGCCGGAGTAGCGATCTGTGCAGTCGCCGGCCGACGGCGGGAAGCCATGACCACAGCCGGCTTTGGCCCCGCTGCAAGGTCAAGATCGATGAAGAGTGGACTTATGCTCTCGATTGCCTGCGGCCTGGGCGCGTCGTTTGTCAATCTTGGGTTTTCGTTTGGCGATTCTCTCTTGGGTTCCGCCAGGAAGTTTGGAGCCTCGCCCCTTGGGGCTCCTAACGCCGCGTGGCTTCCGCTCATGGTGGCCGGCGGCATTCCCAATCTTTGCTATTGCCTCTATCTGCTCTCCAAAAACAAAACAGGCTCCCGATTCAACGGACGCACTGTGGGTTACTGGTTGCTCGCCTTGCTGATGGCCGTATTTTGGTTCGGCAGCTCACAACTCTATGGAATCTCCGCAGGAAAACTGGGTGGTCTGGGGCTCATCGTAGGCTGGCCGCTCTTCATGTCTTTGATCGTAATTATGGCGAGCTTGCTGGGTGTAATGACCGGCGAGTGGAAGAACAGCGGACGCCAACCTTTGCGAATCCAGTTCGCGGGTGTGGCAATGCTGGTGGTGGCGGTATTCGTGCTGGCGCGGGCGAGTAACGGGATTTAACAAATTACAAGGAGTTTGAATGCGGGCTTTGGCGATTGACCTGGGCGGGACACATGCGACCTGCGCCGTGGTTGAAGATAGAGAATTGAAAGCATCGATCACGTTGCCTATGGAGAGCAGCCGGGGATTGCGTCCGGCGCTGCCGCTGTTCGTCGATGCGTTTCGAAAATTGATGGACCAAACCGGGCTGAAACTCGATCAATGCGCGGGGTTGGCTTTTGGATTTGCCGGTCTCGTAAGCTTCAAGACGGGCCGGGTCGTTTCCACCAACCAAAAGTATGACGATGCTTTGGAAGTAGACCTTCCCGCATGGTGCAAGGAGTCTCTGGGTCTTCCTCTGCGGATTGAAAACGATGCGCGCATGGCTTTGTTGGGCGAATACTATGCGGGCGCGGCCCAAGGATTTTCTGATGTGGTAATGATGACTCTCGGAACAGGAATCGGCGGAGCGGCCATGATCGAGGGCAAACTGCTACGGGGCAAGCACTCGCAAGCCGGATGCCTCGGCGGGCACATTCCTGTATTGTTCACCGGCAGAAGATGCACCTGCGGCAATATTGGCTGTGCGGAGGCCGAAGCTTCGGGATGGGCATTGCCTTTGATCGTAAAAGGATGGCCAGGAGTGCGGGAAAGCACGCTTGCAAAACATGAAAGCCCAGGTTTTCTGGAGCTATTTGACGCGGCGGGAAAAGGCGATCCCGTCGCCGAGGCGATCCGCAACCGCTGCTTGCATGTATGGGCCGCAGCCGCCTCCGGCCTCATTCACATGTACGATCCGGAAATCGTTGTTGTTGGCGGCGGTGTCATGAAGAGCGGCGCGGTCATTCTTCCCTACATGCAAAACTATGTTTCGACCTATCCGTGGACACCATGGGGCAAAGTGCAGGTGCGGGCCGCGTCCCTTGGGAACCACGCGGGCCTTCTAGGGGCGATTCCATTATTGACCGAGTCCAACTGATGCCACGAACTCCCAACTACGACAAATTTCCCTTTGTGCGTGTGTCCGATTCAGACGATGGGTGTTACCGCGGATGGCGCGAGATTGGCGACGCACTCAAAGCGGCCATCCGTTTGCCTCGGTCCATCGTATGCGTCGAGAGCTATCCCGGCGCGTATGTAGATCAGATAGAGGAAGCTCTGGTGCAGGCTCTCGCGCCTGCTGTGATTGTCCGCGCAGCATCCTGCTTGAAATCTCCAGCAGAAATTGAATCCATGCTGGCGCCCTATCTGGGCGGAGACGACCCGGTTTTTGGTCGCATGAATGGCCTCATGGTGACCGACTTCTTGTGCCGCGATAAGGTAAGCAGGGCACAAGAGCAGATTGGGCAGGTGAAACAAGGAACGGTACTGATAATTGGAACCGGAGCGTCGCTGATTGCTCCGCAGTTTGATCTGCTGGTTTATGCAGACATGGCGCGTTGGGAGATTCAGCTTCGCCAGCGTCGTGGTGAAATCGGCAATCTCGGCGCAAACAATCTACAAGAGCGCTCCGGGTTGAAATACAAGCGCGCGTTTTTCGTCGACTGGCGTGCCGCTGATAGACTAAAAAAAAGCCTGATTCCCAAAGTAGATTTCCTACTCGATACCAACGAGAGCAATATTCCAAAACTGATTTCCGGAAGCCTCTTGCGCCGCGGTCTGGTGGAAACCGTGGCTCGTCCCTTTCGAGTTGTGCCTTATTTTGACCCGGGCCCATGGGGCGGCCACTGGATGGAAGAGGTATGCGGCCTTCCCGTTTCCAAAGACAAACCTAATCACGCATGGTGCTTCGATTGTGTGCCTGAAGAAAATAGCCTGCTCCTGGGCTTCGGCGATGTGCGGGTTGAAATCCCGGCGATCAATCTTTTGTTCAGCCATCCGCGGGAGTTGTTGGGTGACGCGGTCCATGCGCGCTTCGGCACTGAGTTTCCGATACGCTTTGATTTTCTGGATACGATGGGCGGCGGCAATCTCTCCCTGCAGGTGCATCCCTTGACCGAATATATTCAAGACAAGTTCGGCATGAACTATACGCAGGACGAAAGCTACTACCTGCTCGATGCCGGCGACGATGGCTCAGTCTTTCTTGGACTTCGGGAGGATGCCGATCCCGGACAGATTATGGCCGATTTACGGGAAGCGCAGAATGGAGGCAAGTCCTTTTACGCAGAGCGCTATGTGAACCGTTTTCCGGCCAAGCGGCACGACCACTTCCTGATTCCGGCGGGAACCATTCATGGCTCTGGCAAAGAAGGTATGGTCTTGGAGATCAGTACTACTCCCTACATCTTTACCTTCAAGCTTTGGGACTGGGGCCGTCTAGGTCTTGATGGCCGGCCAAGGCCAATCCACCTGGATCATGGAGAAGCCAACATCCAGTGGGATAGGAGGACAGATTGGGTCAGCCGTAATCTGGTGGGCCAAGTGGAACAGCTCGGCTCGGGAGAGTGCTGGCGCGAGGAGCGCACAGGCTTACACGAGCGGGAATTCATAGAAACACGGCGGCACTGGTTTCACGGATCAACGCCGCACCATACCAATGGCGGTGTGAATGTTCTCAACCTGGTGCAGGGGGAGGAAGCGATTGTAGAGAGTCCCGCGCAGTCGTTCGAGCCCTTTACAGTTCACTATGCCGAAACATTCATCATTCCGGCTGCGGTTGGCCCTTACACAATTCGTCCCAGCGGCATAGCGGAAGGGAAAGAGTGCGCGACGATCAAAGCGTTTGTCCGGACGCGTCCATGAACATGAACCACCATCAAAATGAAATGCTGCGAAAATGAAACACCAGAATCAAAGCTTCGATGAAAGGCAATCTGACCAAGGCGGAAACGCTACCTTGGTTCGCGATGGCAGATTTCTGAGCGATGGTTTAGGCAGAGAAGTGCGTTATCGGGTGCTGTTGCCCGCGGACTACGACAGTTCCTCTTACCGCTATCCCGTCCTCTATCTACTCCACGGGCTTTATGGGGATTGTGAAAACTGGACCACGCGCACTCATTTGAATCGGTATGCGGCGGGCTTGAATCTCATTATCGCCATGCCCGATGCCGGGAACTCCTGGTATGCGGATTCCCGGCATGCGAGCGCCGCAAATGCTGGTGGCAGCATGTTTGAGACCTACATTGCCAAGGATTTTATCCAGGAGATCGACGGTCACTACCGGACTCTGCTGGAGCGGCACACTCGGGCGATTGGCGGGCTTTCCATGGGCGGCTATGGAGCCGTGAAACTTGCTCTGAAATATCCGGAGCTGTTTGTGATGGCTGGTGGCATCAGCTCCGCGTTTGACGCCCCTCGCGATCTACACGAGAAAAATCCCGAATTTCGCGAGGAGTTGCTGCAAGCGTTTGGCCCTCCTCACGATCCCACGCGGAAGCAAAACGACGTATTCGAATTGGCCGCCCAGGCAAAAGGGAAGCAGCTTCCATATTTCTATCTGGATTGCGGAACTGGAGACAGCTTTATCCAGTCGAATCGAGAGTTTGCCCAGCGTCTCTTGGGTCTCGGAATTCCCTACGAGTACCATGAAGTTCCAGGCGCGCACGCTTGGGATTATTGGGATTCCGCAATTGCGCGTTTCTTGCAGGCATTGAAACAGAAGATGGCCGTTTAGGAATCAACGCTCAGGTCGAGGCGTGATGTAGGAGGGGCTTGCCCGGAGGCAAGCCCCAAACTTGTTTTAAGGGATGATGTAGCGCATCGTGGAATAAACCATGACCAAATGGGCGTTCTTGGGCTGGCCTGCGGCTACGAACCACGGGCTGCGGGTCAGGTAAGAGGTCTGCGTAATGAGTTGCAAGGCCCCATATTGAGGATTCCGCCAGAACGTTTGCGTCCAGTCGAAGGTTGGTTGTTGCAATGAGCGGTTATTGCTGTTGGCCGATCCTGGCCCGCCAAATCCGATGAACGCGTTTGGCTTGGCTCCGGCGCTGGTATCGAGGAAGGTGTTGCGTTGAAAGTAGGCGGCTCCATAGTAGAAGCCAAATTGAGTTTGAGGTACGGGCAGAAATTCAAACCCTACCAACCCGCTTCCCGCGTGAACCAGGGAAACATTTCCGTCGGGCCGGATCACCGCATTGGGCCCGAGTCCGATCATATAGTGCCCGTTACCGGCGCCATAAAGAGCATTGGCCAAAAAGCGGAAATTTCGCGTCAAGTCGAAATTCACGGCCGCGCCGCCGCTGCCTCCCGCCTTCGCATTGGAATGAAACGGTGTAGCCGCCGTCAACTGGGTCGTCGCTTTCATGGTTGTCAGCAGTCCAAACGCCTCAGCGTGGAAGTGATGACCGCTGAAATCGTTGTCGTAGGTAATCTTCGGGATCACGTCCGGCGCAACGTTCGGAGTGGTGTTGGCGGCGTTGCCAGGATTGAACTGGGTTCCAAGCTGTGCATTAAATGCGTTAGGGAACGTTACCTCGCCAGTGCCGCCGGTACCGGTAAACTGCTCCGGATTCTCAATCGCCACTCCCGCGGCAACGTGATCGTTGGGATGGTAGATCACGCGCAACTCCGCCGCTCGGGTATAGGGTATGCCTACCTGCACGTTGCCGTCTTCGTCGTAGGTGATGGCCAAATCGGAGGGCATGGGACTTACGCCTCTGCGATTCGGTGTAAGGAAGCTCCAGGTCTGGCCGCCTAGAATCTCCCATTTGTCCCGCTTGATATCGGCAAAAAATAGGCGCTCGCGCAGTGTATGGCTGTTGGCAACCACAAACACGTTGCCGGCGTCATTGCCGTTGAAGTCCATCTCCGCGTAGCCGGTTATGTCGTTTGCGCCGAACTTTCCGGTGACTTTCAGATTGAGGCGCGAGAACTGTGCGGTGAGGCGGTTCTCCGTGAGCTGGCCTTGTGGTGTATTGCTGAAAGGAATGGTTCCAAAGTTGGTGGTAACAATGGATCCGGAATTCGTAGTGCGGAAAACATTTTCCAGTTCTACAAAGCCGCCCGGTGTGAAATCCATCCCTCCAATGCGGAAGGACAGCGGCGATTCTCTGGGTCTATCACTCTGAAAATCGCTGATGCTTGCGGAGGCCGCGTTCGGCGCATTTGTCATGGCTGCATTTACAAGCTGGGGAGCCGCAGTGCCGCTGCTTGCGTCATGAGCGGCCATCTGCGACCGTAATTTCTCGATCTCCTCCTGCTCACGGACGATTTGCTGCTGCTGTTCCTGCATGAATTTCTGTTGCTCGGCCATCTGTTTCTGCTGCTCTGCCATTTGCTGCTGCTGCTGAGCAAACGCATCTCGCAATTGCTTCATTTCATCCGCAATTCCAGCCTTGCCGGAATCGTTGGCCGCCTGGCCCGCCTGCTGCGCAGCCAACAGCCCTGAGCTCAATATCAAGACACCTGTCACCGTGAAAAACTTCATTCGGTTTCTCCCTTAGTTCAGTTTTTTGTAGCGCTGTTCCCGAAATGCGGCAGGCAACACAAGGTCTCATTTGGCAAGACCAGCCCGCTGATGGCTGAATAGCCGTCACGCCTGCTTTACTGCCATGGAAGGCCCTGGCCCCGGAAGCAATTTCCGGAACAGGCTCTAGGTTTGCCGGCTGGAGAGGAGCATGCCTCCAACTTTGCGGTTAACGCGAACGACAAAGCAGTTCGCAAGCCAGCAGCGGGTTGTAACATTTGGCTCTAAATAAAGTCAAATCAACTCGATCTTTGTATACGATTTTCGTTGAATATACGATTTTGGGATTCGTCGTATACTCAAATTGTTATGACACTCTCTGCAAGAAATCAGCTTCTGGGAATCGTCGAAGATGTTCAACTAGGCTCCATCATGGCCCATGTCACCGTGCGCGTGGGAGACAGCTTGGTGGAAAGCGTGATTACCCGCCGCAGCGCCGAAGAGATGAAATTGAAGAAGGGCGACAGCGTGAGAGCTGTGATCAAGTCGACAGAAGTAATGCTGTTGAAAGACTAAAGAAAAATCTGAAGATGAAAGATTGAACGGGTAAGAAAGAGTTACGCTCGCCACATGCAGGCAGCAACCCGGTTAAGCAGATATTGACTGTTGGACTATGCCGATCTCACGGCGCGGTCGTCCAGAAAGAGCTTGATCTTCTCTAAGAGGGCGGGGAAAAGCTCTTCTTTCTGCAGGCAAGCAACAACGTCGTTGCCTCCGTCCACCGGGCCATAGCCGGTCACAATGATGACTGGAACTTCAGGGTGCCGCTCGTGCAACTTGCGAGCCAATTCCAGGCCATTCATGCCTTCCATGCGGAAGTCGGTCACGAGTATGTCGAAATCTTCTTCGTCAAACTTCTTGAGGGCGTCGTTTCCGCTGTAGGCGCTCACGGCCCGATAGCCCTGCATTTCGAGGATTTCGCAACTCAATCTCGCGAGCACTTCGTGATCATCAACGAACAGGATGGCCTTCATGATGTCCCTCCGGCAAAGAGGCTGTCTAGGATTGACTCCGGAATAGCCCTAAAAACGGCGACTTGTACCCTGACTCTCGTTGGTTTCCGAAAGAGGCCCAAAAGATGCCTGGCCCACCGCACTTTTTCTGGGTTGCGCCCGCCCTGCTCCTTACGGTGTGCGCTTTGTGGACCGCTCTAAAGCGTTTTCAGCGTAAGTGTCGACCAACGCTGAAAGCGTTATAGACTCTACTCTCCCCGAAGCAAAAAACACAAGGCCGATTTCCCAATTCTTCGACTGCCCCATTCGTGGTGAAAGAATTTATGTAATGTATCTATGGTGCAAAGGTATTACAGGAAGAAAGTTTTCCTTCGGTTTGGCCCTTGTTAAACCACTGCATGCGCTGCTGCGAGCTTCCATGCGTGAATGATTCCGGGCTGACTCTTCCAGTCGACATCCTTTGCAGACGGTCGTCTCCAATGGCCGCAGCGGCGTTCATGGCTTTCTCCACATCTCCCGGTTCGAGGATATTGCGCTGGTTGGTGGAATGCCCCCACACTCCGGCGAAGCAGTCGGCCTGCAATTCCATGCGCACGGAGAGCGCTTTTGCCGCGCCCGGATTGGTTCGCTGCATCTGGCGTACCTTGCTTTCAATGCCAAGAAGATTCTGGACATGGTGCCCGATCTCGTGTGCGAGCACATAAGCTTGGGCAAAATCACCCGATGCGCCAAAGCGATTCGCAAGTTCATCGTAGAAGCCCAAGTCAATGTATATCTTCTGGTCGGCAGGACAATAAAACGGGCCGGTGGCCGATTGGGCAAAGCCGCATCCGGAATTCACGGCATCGCGAAACAAAACGAGCTTTGCATCGCGGTAGGGAATGCCCGCGGTAGGAAGAATCTGTCTCCAGGTATTCTGTGCGTCGTCGAGCACGAACGATACGAATTGCACTTTGGGCTCTTCCCGCGCATCGATCGCCGCGTCCGAGCCGGTCGATGTTCTCATGACATCGCCGTGTCCGCCCAAGAGCGAGAAGAAATCCTGGCGGAAAACGATACTAAGGACGAAGAGAACCAGCAGCCCACCCAGTCCTAACCGTCCGCCGCCTATTCCAAAACCGGACGAGCCCAGGCCGCCCATTCTGAAACCGCCGGATCCTCTCCGGTCTTCGAGATTGGGACTTCGTCCTCCAGGTGTCCAGCGCACAGGTGGTCTCCCAATTGGTGAGCTTGTAAAGGTTTGTGTTGAATATGGTTTGATTCGCCGCTATTTCTCGGGGATGCAACCCCATGTTTTGCCAAAGATGATTTGCTAAGTATGACTTGCTAAATATGATTTACCCAAAATGGCGGCCCACGTGAACGCCGAACGTTATGCTGATGGGTGAAGTCTTGGGTGTGCAAACGGTCGGCCGGTTCAAAAAACCAGCAATCCAACAGTGTGCTGTACGCCTATACGGAGCCATCGTCCGGTATGTTACGGGCGCTGCAACCTCGTAGTTTTCCGGCTGTCTCTTTGATTGGCATGCGTGGAACATAAAAACTGGCCACTGGAGGAGACCTATGGGAGCAATCATCGGCTGGATCATCTTCGGTTTGATCGCTGGAGCAATCGCAAAACTCATCATGCCGGGCCGTCAGCCTGGGGGCATGTTAATGACCATCCTGTTAGGAATCGCGGGCGCCATGGTGGGCGGGTTTGTTGGACGCGCACTGTGGGGAAGCGCCGGAGTTACAGGTTGGGGGCTAGGCAGCTTTCTTCTGGCGATTTGCGGCTCGCTGCTATTGCTAGGACTATACCGGCTCATTGTCGGCAGACGGACCATTACGACGGGGACCGGGACCACCACCACGAGATCGAGTGGCCGCGACCGCGACAAATGGGCTGCCTAGAGCAATTCACAGCGTAGGGATCGCAAACATAGAAACCGGCGGGGACGGAGGGTGATACCTGCGTCCTCGTCGGCTTTAAACGATTGCAGCGGCCGCTAGAGACACAGAACTGTAGACGGGAAGTTCAAGAACGATGCGCGCGCCGCTTGGCTCGATATTCATGGCATAGACATCGCCGCCGTGCTCTTTCACAATTCCGTAGCAGATGCTGAGCCCCAGCCCCGTCCCTTTTCCAACTGGCTTGGTTGTGTAAAAAGGATCGAAGACGCGGTTCAAGTCTGTAAAGCCAGGACCGCTGTCCTCAAAGCGAATCGCCACACGTTCGCCTTGCCGGTTTGCCTCCACTCGTATCCGCTTGGGAGAAGAGTGCTCGAGTGCGTCGATTGAATTGTTGAGCAGGTTGAGAAGGATTTGTTTGAACTGGTCCTCGTCAAGCGCGATGTGCGGGAGATCCTGCTCGATCTTGACCTGAACTTCAATGTTCAGGCTCCGTATGTGATACTCGCGCAGGGAAATCACATCCTGCAGGAGCCCTGGAAGGCTGGCCGATTTCTTTTCCAGGTTGCTGTGGCGAGCAAAGCGCAACAGGTTCTCGATGATCTTCTTCATGCGGCGCGCCTCGCGCACCAGCTTTTCGAGCTTCTGTTGCGAAGGCCCTGGAGGAATCTCGTCCCCCAAAAGCTCGGAATAGCCAACGATCGACGCCAGGGGATTATTCAGTTCGTGCGCAACACCCGCGACCAATTGGCCGATTGCGGCCAGCTTTTCCGAGCGGACCAACTGCCGGTGAAGCGCTGTATTGCCAATGGTCACCGCCAGATCGCCACTCAGCAGTTCAATCTTCGACATCTCTTGCTCGCCAACCCGATTCGTGTCGCGCGGATCGTCCAGAGCCAGGCAGCCAACCGGCGCACCCCGCGTGGAGGGCAGCGGGACAATCATCTTGTCGCCCTTCTGCCAGTTCGAATTGGGTGGAAATTCCGCCCTGCTGGGAATACTGCAGTAATGGTGAGCGTCCTTGCTGCGGAGAAGAAACGAATTCTGTCCCAGCTTGGTTGCCAACTGGCAGGCGTCGGCAATATCCGTCACTTTTAACAGAGCAGCCTCGCTCTTGAGTTCAACCACATCTTCTTCGATGAATCCGCTGTGCCCAGCTACGTAGAGTGAACCATCGTCCGTGCTCAACAGAATCGAGGCTCTCTGAAAGGTGCTGGTTTCGGTAATCGCCTGGGCAATCTCGTTGCAAAGCGAGTTTACCTCTGTGCCTGTGAGCAGCCGGGAGGTGATACTGGCAAACTTTTGCAACTGCTCGTTCAGCTTGTGCTCGCGGCGGCTCGCCGCATCCAAAACATCCGACTTGTCCTCAAGCAGGGTGAGCACCATGCCGAACGCTACAAAATACTTTGGAGTATTCCAAAGCTCGTCGTTGAGCTTCAGGTCAGGAAAGAAATGGCGAATCAAAATGCCGCCGGGAAAGACCGCTGCCCAAAAAAGAAACCCGCAGGCACTGGCGATCACGCCCGCCGATTTGCGGTCGTATCGCTTCCAAAAGAGAAGTCCGGGGAAGCCATAGCCCAGGGTCATGGCCGCAACCCATCCCGTGTCATAAGAATGATGCCAGGCGTCATAAATGACCCAGGCTCCAATGGCAAAGACGGGAATCGTCCACAGGGCCATCGCGGGACTGGCTTTCCTCTGGTACGTCATGGCCAGAACAGGCGCACCGAAAAAAATCGTGGCGAAACAAAGAGCAAAGACCGGCCAAGAGTCCAAGGAAAAAGAGATGGCGGTATTGATAATAATTGCCGATATGCCGGTCAGCGCCAAAAAGGTCCATGTCTTGCGCCGGTCTTCTTGAAATGCACTGAGCGAGGCGACAAAAAACATGGCTGCCAATTGCAGGGCAGACCAACTGACCGACTCGAAAATTCCGCCGGTCACGCCCCGGATCTGCTCAAACAGCTCGGCAAAAAAATGAACGAAAACCAGAAACCAGGCGAAGGTCCACAGCCACAGACGGGTGGATTGCACATGGCGGCGAAGGGCAACAAAGATTCCTACCAATACAGCCAGTATCAGAATGGTGGGGAGCTTATCCAGCAGGGCAGCCATGTTTTACGAATGACTCGGGCGCAGCTTACCACAATTCAAATTGTTCCCAACAGCAGAATCACATTACCGGAGGTGAGTCCTCTGGTAACCCTCTCGTTCATCCCCACTCTTCTATAGGGGATTAATGGTAGCCACAAGGTAAGGACCGTCCGAACAAAGCAGACGCTGGGAATCGGATAGATTTCGAGCCGCGTTTGACCGCCTTCCAAACGGGCGCTTATACTCATGTTCATCCCTTCGGGCGAAGCGGCGCTTCACCTGTTATGGGCGGTTAGCTCAGCCGGTTAGAGCGCCTGCCTTACAAGCAGGAGGTCCACAGTTCGATCCTGTGACCGCCCACCATTAGAATCAACAACTTAGTGAGTCCATTGTTTTTCGGTGTGGCGTAAATATGCCGTGAAACACCCCTATGATTCTTTTGGTTTACCCCGTTCTGTGTCATGTGGTAATCGATGGCGGATGGGGGTGATTTGTAAGCCTTTGGGTAGCGGCGATGCGATCCTGCTTGTGCCGCTCAATCGCTGGTAGACAGAATCCACCCCCTTTCGAGGGTTTCCATCCACGCTGTGGCAGAAATAGCGGGTGGGCCGCAACAAGGTGTCAAACGAATGCCGCGAGAGAGAGCACTGCTCAGCGCGCCTCCGAAGACATGAGTTGTGTGATAGCTGCATCAATTGCTGATCGATTCGGACTTCTCTTGAGATTCTTATCACCGAACATGCGCTCGTCTCGCAGGGCGAAGGGGCGCGGCCTTGTCTGCTCAACACTATCTTGTTTCATGGAAACTACCGCACGTCACCGCACGGACAAGAGAACGAACGACAAACTTATCCCTCGCGGACTTGCTCCTGTTTCGCGACCGTGGTGACGAGTTGGTCGTTGGTCAAGGTTCCCGCTATGTTTGAGGTCGGCTTAAAGAACGCATTCGCGGGAGCCTCCTGCATGGGCTGCGAACATGTCCATGTTCTTAAATCTGGAAGCATCGCTGGCGGGAATTGATGATACACGCCGACGCACTTGACCGAGTCCCGCCAAAGTAGGACCCGGCCAAGATTGCAAAAGAAGTCGCGCTCATCCCGCTACTTGCAGAGCAATGCGCTTAGCGAGCAAAAGCTATCAATAATGGAAGGCCCCCCTCGCACGGTGGCCCACTGTGCTTGCAGGAAGGTAGTTTGCGCTTGCAACTGCACTTTTACAACCAAAGTAAAAGGCTTTCTACCGTTGTCGGTTTGCATCCCAGACGTGTAGGATCCGCTTGCGACAGATATTCCATTCAGGTCAAGATTGAAGGAGGTGCCAGGATTATTGTTGCCATTTGAGTAGCTATTAGGCACACATAAAGTTACCAGCGCAGCTGAGAATTCTGCGTTATGTGGAGGCAGTTCGAAGCTGAGGCCGGGTAAATTCACAAACTCCCCGGAATTTGTTTGTGCCTGCTTGATAGTCGCATAAATGCAAGTGGTGGTGGCTTGAGTTAGTACGGACATTGTTTTACTTTCCTTTCAGGAACGTATTTCCCCTCGATCCGTAACAACGACAAACCGTACCTCGTCCCTTCGTCGCAACGTCATAGTTTAGATAAGCCCACAAATATCAGGAACTTCTAATGTGGCAACCAGCAGCATCTACTCTCTCGCATATGACAAGCGTCCGGAAGTGCACTCTAAAGACTCTGTGTCCTCTATCGTTCATCAAATTCGGTCAGTCATCAACCGAGAGAACCGGCTTATACTCCTGCTCGACAGTCTAGTCGGAGCCTTTGTTCCTGTGGCCTCATTTTGCGTGCGACACTACAAAACTTCAGCCCATTGCGGCGCGTGGATGTTCCCAGGCGCATCTCGATTGCAGCGGCCGCATGGTCATTTCCGTGTCGCTTACGTGCGGACAAGACAAGCTGGCGCTTGAAAATATCTACCGCAGCATGTCGTTTCGAAAGCGAAGCCTTGCCTTAGCAGTTGGTGGACAGAGCCGCATTCCCATTTAGATGCGGCGAGCCAAGAGCCTCGGCCTTTCAAAACGCCGGCTAAGAGAAAGTGCTTCATTTGGTAATTATGAAGACGAGGAACTGGATTCCTTCGACGAGAAGAACAGCTACGAAAAGCCACTTCAGAATAAATTTCTCGGGGTCATGCCGCATTCGGGTCTGCTCCTTTGATCAAAGCAAACCCAAATAGAAGATGAACCGACTCAACCGCGGCTGTCAAGAGTTCTGACAGTTTTCAGGTAAATAATATGTGTGGGAAAGGTGGGTAGAGATACAAGAAAGTGGAAATTGTCGTGTTATTCAGTGAGATGAGATAGGGGCTCAGCTGGTGCTTGGCATTTTTCTGTTAACCGGACTTCGTTCCAATTCGTTCTAGAGGCAGCAGGGAATTGCGATTCCCAGGATTCAAAAAGACTTCCCATAAAGACTCAAGAGATGATGCGGATGAAAATTCAGAAAAAAATAGAGAAAATAGCTGTAAATTACTGCAAAACAAAAGCAGTATGCGCGGGAATCACCCTCTTGTTGGTGCTTGCTTCCAGCGGATCGATGGTCGCGCAATCACGTGTGCGAGCCAATCGCACCAAGCCGGACACGGCTGCCGTCGAAAACCAATCTGCCAAACGAGCAGGGGAAGGAACAATGGACCCTGATTCGCAGGCTTCGGCTTCCTCCAAGCCTACGGATGCGACCAACGAAGAGCAGATCGGAGAAGATCGCGAGCAGCTCTATAAGCTCCTGCGATTGAGTCCCAAGTTAACCAGTGTTGTGGCGCGCGATCCTGCGATCTTGTCTCAGGAGGATTATGTGACGCGCAATAATCCGGAATTGGCGGCATTTCTGAAGACCCATCCGCAAGTTGCGCGGAATCCCGATTTCTATCTTTTTTCTACCGCGGTTCGTAGCCGAGGCAGGGGAGATCGAGAGGCCGGCTTGCAGCGGGTGGTTTGGCCTGAGTTTTCCTATCCGGAAGATTTTTATGAAGAGAGCAGATTACAGAGCGTGCTCCTTTTCCTCGGGTTTGCGTCCGTATTGGGCGCAGTGCTGTGGCTTCTTCACCGGCTGATGGAAAACAAGAGATGGGTGCGCATCATGAAGGTGAGGGACGAGGTACACAATAAGCTCCTGGACAGGTTTGCGACCAACGAACAGCTACTCCAGTACATGAATACGGATGCCGGAAGGCGCTTTCTTGAAGCCGCGCCGCCGGGATCAATCGGGCAGCCGGGTATGGGAGTGGGACAATCGCTGGTAAGGGTTGTTGTTCCCGTACAGCTCGGAATCATTCTGGTGTTGCTGGGTACCGGGTTGCTAAGCTTGCGGCATAACATTGGCCACGCAGCGGAGGCGTTTCTCATAGTCGGGACGCTATCGCTGGTGTTGGGGTTTGGATTTGTTCTCTCGGGCGGAATCGCCTTCGGAGTGGCGCGGCATCTCGGTCTCGTCCCTCCCAAGGCAGAGAATTCCCGAGAAGGAAGGATGAATCTGGACGCGCATGCGTAGCTGTGCGCCTTCCAGGGCCTGCTGAGCGATGAAGATCAACCCTATGACATGGGAAGACGTCCTTCCAAAATCGGAAATCGGCGCCGCCGAATCCATCGAGATGGCCATGGATGATCAGGCTTTCACGGCATTCTATGAGCGCACCTCCCGGCCGGTCTGGGCATACCTGGCCCGTGTTTCCGGAAATTCAGCTTTGGCCGACGATCTGCTGCAGGAAAGCTATTTACGCTTCTTAGGGGCCGCGAGATGGGGCGAGGGCGAAGATCAGTGCCGGCGTTATCTTTTTAGAATTGCAACGAACTTGTTGCGGGACCACTGGCGGCGTCCAAAACATTCCAATCTGGACGATCTTCCGGAAGAGGCGTGGGGAATCGTGGAAAGCCGGGATTCGGAGCGGCTGGACTCCCAATCGATCTTAGGTCCGGCCTTGGTTCGTATGAAGCCTCGCGAGCGGCAGTTGCTTTGGCTTGCCTACGCCGAAGGCTGTTCGCATCGCGAAATCGCGGAGATCACCGGCCTGGCGTCGGCCAGTATTCGTCTTCTGCTGTTTCGGGCAAAGCAGAAGATGGCTCGCTTCTTGCGCCAGACGGAAGTCCTCGGGCGGAGGAACCCATGAAGTCCTATTTTTGCTCCCGGCAGCGGGAAATCGCTAGCGCATTACAGGCCGGCCCCCTCTCCGGGCCGCTAGCGGCCCACATCGAGATCTGCCCAGCTTGTTCCGATCTTGTTCTGGTTGCACAAACTTTGCGCCAGGCACGTCAGGAAAGCATGCAGACGGCGCACCATCTTGGCACATCGATTGGCTCACCGAGTGTTCTCTGGTGGAAGGCCCAAGTGCGCCGGAGAAACGCCGCCCTCGAAAAGGCAACCAGGCCCACCGTGGTGATGGAAAAGATTGCGCTGGCTACCATACTGGCGGTCGTAATCTGTCTGATTCTTTTGTGGAAAGAGACGATCCTGGGCTGGCTGATAGGCATTTCCAGCGCAGGTTCGGCCTCTTGGGATTCTTTTGGAGAGAGAGCATGGTTTCCGTTGCTTCTCGCCGCCGGCCTAGGCACCATCGTTTTGTTTGGCGGACTGGTGGTGCGCGCCTTCAGAGTCAAGGAGTAATAAGGAGTAAGCGGGGTTTTGACGGGCTTGGAGCTAAGGCTTTCGCCATGTGTAATCCACGCTGTAGTGATCCTTTAAAAAGAGCCGACAAGGCGGAATTGAGATTGTCACCGATTTAGTGCCGCCGCTGCCCTTTACAGCCTTGCGCCGCCATGGTACGCTTTTCAAGTCACTAAAAGGACAAGATTTAGATAGGAGTGCACCAGTTTCAGTGTTAGCGAGAGAGCAAAAAGCCGACGTTATCCACCGTTTCCGAACGCACGAATCAGATACGGGCAGCCCTGAGGTTCAGATTGCCGTTCTGAGCGAACGCATCGGGGGATTGACCGAGCACTTCAAAACCCACAAAAAAGACCATGCCTCCCGGCGAGGACTTCTCATGATGGTGAGCAAGCGCCGCCGTTTGCTGGACTATCTGAAAGAGTACGATACGGATCGCTACAAGAGCGTTATCCAGAAGCTAGGCATTCGCAAATAACCGCATCTGGACATTATCGGTTGCTTTTACCGTATTTTTTGACGGCGTGAGACGTGTGTCTCTCGCCGTCTTGCGCTTTACAGTCTCTCGCTGGAACTTAAATTTGCGGTCCTCCTGGAAATGAGGAACTGATGAAACACACAGCCACTGTTGAACTTGCAGGCGGCAAGACCCTCCATTTTGAAACCGGACATTTGGCAAAGCAAGCACAAGGGTCTACAGTCGTTCGATTCGGCGATAACGTTGTTCTTGGAACTGCTTGCGTCTCTCCCGAACCCCGAGAGGGAATTGATTTCTTTCCGCTGACCGTGGACTACCGGGAATACACGTATGCCGGCGGACGCATCCCCGGCGGTTTTATCAAGCGTGAAGGCCGTCCGAGCGAGCGGGAAGTTCTCACCTGCCGGCAGATCGACCGTCCGATACGGCCCCTGTTCCCCGAAGGCATGCACAATGAAACCCAGGTCATCGCCCTGGTGCTTTCGGCGGATACGGAAAACGATCCCGACGTCCTCGCCATCAACGCAGCTTCCTGCGCCCTCACCGTTTCCGACATTCCGTTTCAGGGTCCCGTTGGGGCCGTGCGCGTCGGATCGATCAACGGCCAGTTTGTGGTGAATCCGACCTATGCGGAAATTCGGGAGAGCCTCCTGAACATCATGGTAGTTGGGACCTCCGAAGGCATCGTGATGATCGAGTCCGGAGCAAAGGAGGTTTCGGAAGAGACGGTCCTGGAAGCCATCGAGTTCGGACACGGGGAAATCAAGAAGATCTGCGCTGCAATCTCCGAGTTGGCGCACAAGGCTGGCAAACCGAAGCGCGTCTTTGCCTCTCCCGAGTTCGATCAGGCGTATTACGACCAGTTAAAGAAGAAGGTCGGCGAAGAGCTGACCGATGCCTTGGATACCAAGAAGCATCATAAGATTGAAAGTTACGAGAAAGTCGATGCAATCAAGAAAAAGCTGGCTGCGGAACTGCCCGAAGGCGAGGAAAGGGACGAAGCCAAGCATAAACTCTCGCGTTATTACGAGATCCTGCGTGAGCGCATCTTCCGCGATCAGGTAACCCACCATCGCCGCCGCCCCGACGCGCGCGCCTTCGATGAGATTCGCCCCATCTCGATTGAAGTGGGAGTGCTTCCGCGCACCCACGGATCGGCGATCTTTACCCGCGGCGAGACGCAGGCGCTGGTTACCACCACCCTCGGCACGCCCGACGACATGCAGCGTCTGGAGGGTTTCGAGGGCGAAAAGAAGAAACGTTTCCTGTTGCACTACAACTTCCCGCCGTTCTCCGTCGGCGAAGTTGGCCGTATGACTGGCGTTGGTCGCCGCGAAATCGGCCACGGCGCTCTTGCAGAACGCTCTATTTCCGCTGTTCTGCCCTCCGAAGAGAGCTGGCCTTACGCAATGCGCGTGGTATCCGACATCCTTGAATCGAACGGATCATCTTCGATGGCTTCGGTATGCGGAGCCTCTCTCTCCCTGATGGACGCGGGCGTTCCCCTTGCGGGGGCTGTGGCGGGCGTTGCGATGGGCTTGGTGAAGGAACCCGATTCCTACGCCATCCTTACCGATATCGCCGGAGCCGAAGATCACTACGGCGATATGGACTTCAAGGTTGCCGGCACGCGCAAGGGAATTACCGCCCTGCAAATGGATATCAAGGTCAGCGGCATTACCTCGCAGATTATGCGTGAAGCGCTGGAGCAGGCTCGGCGTGGCCGCCTGTTCATCCTCGATAAGATGGAAGGTACGATCACCGAGCATCGCGAAGAGATTTCGACCTTCGCGCCGCGCATCTACACCCTGCAGATACCGGTGGATAAGATTCGCGACCTGATCGGCCCCGGCGGCAAAACCATCCGCGGCATTATCGAGCAGACCGGAGTCAAGATCGATGTGGATGACAGCGGGCGGGTGAATGTTGCGTCGAATGACGGAACATCGGCCAGCCGCGCCATCCAGATGATTAACGACCTTACCGCCGTCCCTGAGATCGGCAAAACGTACTTGGGCAAGGTTGTTCGGTTGGCAGAATTCGGCGCATTCGTCGAGATTATCCCCGGCACCGACGGATTGCTGCACATCAGTGAAATTGCCGAGCACCGCGTCAAAGAAGTAAAGGACGAGCTCAAAGAAGGGGATCAGGTACTGGTCAAAGTCTTGGGCATCGAAGGGAATCGCATTAAGCTGTCCCGCAAGGCAATCCTTAAGGAGCAGCGCGCAAAAATGGGCGGCGGGAGTGAGGGTGCGCCCGCGGCGCAAACTCAACCTTCCGGCGGTATTCCTTCCGGTGGTTCCGAAGAAACCATCACCTTTGAGGGTGGCGGCGACTTCGATGAGAAAGACGAAGAGGAGCCGAACTTCAATCGCGAAGATGCCAACCGCGAAACCGTGAGAGTCGGCAGCGGTACCGGAACCGGGGGAGGGCGTCCTGATCGTCCACCGCGCGGAGATCGCCCACACGGAGGCAGTGGCGGCAGGCGGCCACGGCGTGGCGGTAGTGGTGGCGGCGGCGGCCGCAGCGGCGGTGGCCGTGGTGGTGATAGAGGCGGCGGAGGAGACCGTGGCGGCGACCGGCACTAAGTAAAAAGCTGCGAATAGACATTATCCGGGACGATCGAAAAAGTATGAGATCGTCCCGGTTTTGTTTTTACGTGGCGTTCTTTCCGAGCGTGTACACTGTTGCGTCCATGTTGGGCCCGAAAACAACCTCCTCAGTTGGCCGAATTCACTATTTTGCCTATGCTCTCCTGTGCCTTCTCTGGGGTAGTTCGTGGTTGGCCATTCGCATCACGGTGCGCGACATACCGCCGTTTAAGGCCGCGGGGCTTCGCTTCCTGATTGCGGCCGTCGTTCTATTTGGTTCGCTTCTGTTTCGTAAAGCCAAATGGCCCGTGGGCGAGCGCCAGTGGAATGCGATCCTGATCTTGAGTTTCACCGTAATGACGCTGCCTTATGGGTTGCTATTCTGGGCGGAGCAGTACGTGAGTTCTTCGATGACCGCGATTTTGTTTTCTTCCATGCCGCTGGCCACCGCTTTGCTCACTCCAGTCATGACCAGCCGCACGGTGCCTCGGCAAACCGTGTTTGCAATGGTCATTGCGTTCGGAGGGTTGCTGCTTCTCTATTACACAACGCCGAACATGACAAGATCGGCAGTGATCGGCGGCATCGCCGTTTTGGTCGCAATGTTCTCAAGCGCCTGGTCGTTGATTTTCGCCAAGGAGAGGATCGGTGGAATCGATCCGGTGATGGCAACGGCGTTGCAATTTGCCTTTGGATCGATTGGGTTGTTTTGGGCAACGTGGGCCTTGGAATCGCACCGGCAAACTACATGGTCGCTTCCATCGGTGCTGGCTTTGGCATATCTTGGCATCTTTGGCTCGGCAGCCGGATTTGCCACATACTATTGGTTGCTGCGCCATCTGGAGCCATACCAGCTTGCCAGCAGCAGCCTGATCATACCGGTGGTCGCGGTTTTTGAGGGATGGCTGTTCTCCTTCGACAGATTATCGGCAACCATGGTTCTTGCAACGCTGGTAGTCCTGGGAGCAGTTGCCACGGTGCTTCGTGCGGAAGAGGAACCGAAAGGCGGCACAATTTTGGGGATTGAGAGCGGAGGAGAATGAGCCTGGGGATTTCGCTCCTGCTTACGGCGATTGGATTCGTGGCGGGAGGATGCGGCGCGCTGGCGGGAATCGGAGGAGGAGTCATTATTACTCCGCTCCTTGCCATTTATTTCGGACTGCCGGTGCAGCAGGCCGTAGGCATAAGCCTTCTGGCGGTGATTGCCACTTCCACGGCCACATCCGCCCTCTATGTGGAAAGGCATGTTACCGATATTCGGCTGGGCATGACCCTGGAATTGGCCACCACCTCCGGAGCCACCATAGCGGCTCTGCTGGCCCACCGGGTAGACCGCAAAACGCTCGCCTTGCTGCTGGCTGTGTTTCTGCTCACCAGTGCGGCCTCCATGGTGAGGAAAGCCTGGAGCGCGAGAAAACAGGAACTGGAGACGGAAATCCCCGACTATACCCCGCAGAATTATCCACTGGGCATGGGGGCTGCACTCCTCGCGGGAGGACTTTCTGGGCTTCTGGGCATCGGCAGCGGACCCATTAAGGTGCCGGTCATGTTTCTTTTCATGAAGGTGCCGCTGCGCGTGGCAACCGCCACCAGCAATTTCATGATTGGGGTTACCGCCGCGACCAGCGCCTACATTTATTGGGGACGCGGCGATGTGCAGATTGCCCTGGCCGCGCCGCTGGTGGCCGGAGTATTTGCGGGCTCTCTGGTTGGAGCTAGAATCGCCCCAAAAATACGGGTATTTTATGTTCTTCTGCTCGTCATCGGCATTACAGCGTGGCTGGCGATTGAGATGATCTACAAGATTGCGACTGGAGGGTTCTCTTGAAGCGCGACGATACTGCCGCCGACAAAATTGTGGCGATTGCTCTCAAGCTTGGCGCTTACTCCGCCTTTGGTTTGATTATCGTCGGCCTCCTCTTGCAGCCGGTAACGCGTACATCGAATAAAATCACCGTGGCCGGATTGCTGGTGCTGCTGGCCACTCCGGCATTGCGGATCGCCGTTGCCGGCATTCAGTTTTTTCGGGAGCGAGACTGGCCCTATGTCTGGGTTTCGGTCGGAATCCTCGCCATTGTTGCTCTCGCTTATACTTTGGGAATTCAAACTTAGTTCGGAAAATCGGATTGAAGGGCATACAGGAGGCGTGATGAAAAAAACGGCTGCATTCTTGTTGGTGATTTTTGTATCTGCTCTGGTCGCGGCGCAACCTCTTCCGCTACCTCCTGTTTCAACCTTTTCGATTGTTGCGATCGATCCCCAAACCGGAGACCTCGGCGTGGCCGTCGCCTCGCGCTATTTTTCCGTAGGTTCGGTAGTGCCGTGGGCCATGGCTGGAGTCGGCGCCGTTGCTACCCAGGCCAACGTCAACGTGGGTTATGGTCAGCAGGCAATCGACCTGCTTCGCCAGGGACTCTCCGCGCAAGAGGTATTGGAGAAGCTGCAGGCCACCGATACGTTTGAGGGCAAAGACGGACGCCAGGTGGCCATTGTGGATGCGAAGGGAAACGTAGCGGCGTACACAGGCCCGAATGCTCCCAAATGGGCGGGCGACCGGCAAGGGAAGACCTGGTCGGCGCAGGGAAATATCCTTGTAGGCCCACAAGTGCCTGAAGCCATGGGAAAGGCATTCGAAGCAACACAGGGGGAACTCGCCGAAAAACTGTTTGCGGCGTTGAAGGCCGGCGATGCCGTGGGCGGAGATTCTCGCGGACGGCAATCCGCTTCCATGCTGGTAGTGCGTAAACAGGGTGGCCGCAATCTCAACAATGACCGCTATATCTACATCAATGTAGACGACAATCCCGATCCCTTTACGGAACTCCGCCGCCTTCTGGATCTGAACCTCGCGTACAACTATGGAGATCAAACCTTCAAGGCTCTCGCATCCCATTCTTTGATGAAAGCCCGAGAGGCGGCCCAAAAAGCAGCGGGCTACTCACCAAAGAACTTCGACAGCCACCTGCGGCTCGCATTCCTGGATTACCTTGTGGGAGATAAGGGCGTCGCCTTGGAAGAATTTTTCAAAGCAAAGAGCCTGAACCAGGACTTCGTAAAGCGATTTCAAGATTTTGCCGGGAACGATCAATTCAAGACGATTCTTGGCGACCAGGACTTCTTGAAGAAGCTCTTTCCGGATGGAGTGCCCGCAAGCCAGACCGCTCACTAAACTGAGTCAGCTAAAGTTCAGGAGTTGATGAGACGGGCTTCTCGTTGCGATTCAATCTGCAATAAGCCATCTTGACCCCTCTTTGGGCAAACCATGCCCTTTTGCGAAAGCATCTAAAGTCGATATATAATCCGATACGTCGGAAAGATTATTATGATGAGCGAAGCTGAGACATTAACACCAACTGAAACGGCCGTCGTCGCGTCAGTGTCGGTGCGTGACGTCAATCGCGTCATAGATGAGAAGATCCTGCCAGAGGCGCTCTATGCCGTGGGCCGTGATCGAACAAGACGACTGTTAATCGACTCTTGTGTCTTTATTTCTTTCTATTTTGAGACTTCAAATCGGCTGACGGCGGAGGAACGCACTCGGGCAATTACCGCGGCAATGCCGCTTCGCGAGCAGCCGGAATGGCGCAATTGTCTGATGTCAACATGCAAAGAGTCACTTTTGGATGACTGGATTGAAAATACATTCAATATTCGCGAAGAGTTTCTGACGATTAATCTGGCGCCGTTTCTAAAGCGCACCCGTGAACGTCTGTCCCGCCTCTTCGCCTCCCGAGAACTGGTCATTGAGGATCCATTGATCTTGAGTGGCACTCCGGTCATCAAAGGGACGCGAATTCCGGTTTATGACGTTGCATCGTCGGTTTCGGCAGGATTGCCGTTGAGTCGGATTCGGCGAGCCTATCCGGGGTTAAGTGACAATGATATTGAACTCGCAGCGATCTATGCAGAGGCGAACCCGCCTCGTGGTCGTCCTCGCCGGCCATCAGGGCCGCCCGCAGGTTCAGTCATTATTGCTGCAAATCGCGTCCGCAGGCGCCCTCGGACGTGAAACTTCTTATCGATGAATGCCTCAGCCCAGAACTAAGCAAGTTGGCCCAGGAACGAGGTTATGCGGAAACCTCTCATGTAACTTGGATCGGCAAAGGAGGATCTTAAAGATTGGCAGTTAAAGTCGGCTATCGTCGATGGTGACTGGACATTCGTCACGAAGAACAGCGTCGATTTCCGTGGTCCCTCTAGCTCTCCAGGGAGCAAAGGCCAGTATTCCGATATCGCCATTCACGCGGGCTTGATCTGCCTCAACGGGCCTGTAGGCATGGACCTCGAGTTGCAAAAAGAGATGTTCTCTGTCGCTCTTGATGAACTTGATCGCGATAGCGATATGGTTTAACCAGGTGCTCGAGATTAGTTCATGTGAAGTGGACGATGAGTTCGAGATTCTGCGATATCGGCTGCCCACTGATTGATGGCGTGATGGCCTGATCGCCTGCATCCTATGCTTAAGGAGAATGCGGTCAAAGCAGAGATCACTGAATCGGATATTATCTTTGTAGTGTTTGCAGCAAAGCTTTTCATGAGTAATTCTTCTTGTGAGCACCAAAGAGAATTGCCCCTTAAAACACTTCTCGGGACGCTCCGAATTTTCCGCAAATGGGATATCAAGGGCAAAACCCCTAGCTACTTTGACGCAACCGCGGGAGACCAAAATCAGGGATGTCCATCGGAATTGACTTCGGTACCACCAACAGCGCGATTGCGATTGCAGATCGAGCGACGCGATCGGTGTCGCTGGCAAAATTTGATGGCGCCGGTGAAACGTTTCGTTCAGTGCTCTATTTTGAAAAGGCAGCGGAAGGCGCTCTTCGCAAAGTAGCTGTGTCTGCCGGCCCCGCGGCCATCGAGCACTACCTGAAATCCGATCACGAGGGCCGGTTTATTCAATCCCTTAAGTCCTACTTGTCGCAGCGGACCTTGACGGCTACCAACATTCTGGGCCGCAACTACCCATTTGAGAATCTGGTTGCCATTCTCGCTCAACATTTACGAAAGAGTGCTGAGAGTTCTCTGGGAACCTTTGGCCGACGCGCGGTCGTAGGCAGGCCAGTGCGATTTGTAGGCTCCGAATCTGCAGAAGACGACCAATTTGCAGTCGCACGCCTTCGGTCCGCATTTGCGGCCGCGGGATTCGACGATGTGATATTCGAATATGAACCTGTGGCGGCCGCCTATTTCTATGAATCGCAACTGGATCGCGATGAGGTTATCTTGGTTGCCGATTTCGGGGGCGGCACCACGGATTTTTCTGTGCTTCGCGTTGGACCGTCGGAAAGGCAAAATGGCAACAAAAGGGAAGTACTGGCGACCGAAGGCATCGGGCTGGCGGGAGATGCCTTCGACGCCAAGATCGTCCGGCATCTCGTCGCGGACCTTCTCGGCGAGAGTTCCATGTATCGGTCCATGGGCAAACTGCTTCAGATTCCCGCATGGATCTATCGCAAACTCGAACGGTGGCACTATCTTTCTTTCCTGAAGACTCGGGAAACAATCCAGATGCTCAAGTCTTTGAAGGTCGAGGCACTGGAGCCTGCCCGCATTGAAATGCTGATCACGCTGATCGAGGAAGATCTGGGATTCCAATTGCATCGCGCGGTGCAACGGACGAAGTGCGAGCTTTCGGAAGCCGCAGCCACTCAATTCGCTTTTCGAGCAACCGGTATCTCGATTGCGCGGAAGGTGACCCGCAAAGAATTTGAAGGCTGGATTGAAGAAGAGTTGTCGACGATCAGTGGCTGTTTGGACCGACTGTTCACGCAGGTAGGTCTTGCGGAGCATGATATCGACAAGGTTTTTTTGACAGGTGGATCATCCTTTGTGCCTGCTGTTCGCCGCATCTTCGAAGACCGGTTCGGCAAGGACAAGATTGCCGGCGGCTCTGAATTTACGTCAGTCGCAAAAGGGCTGGCTTTAAGATCTCTGGATTTGCGCGAGTGCCGCAACTGAGTCGAGTTTATCGGGGATTGCCCGCGAGCCCTTCTGGATTGGACGATTTCCCATTCGATAAAGTTCGACGCGTAATTGCGGCGAGAATGCAAACATGGTCGATGTTCCGAACGCGCACAGAACGCTCTCCTTTATAGTTCGTGTAACATCAAGCAAGATGCTTCTCCGTAATCTCGATCTCGACACCTTGCGGACTCTGGTCACAACGCACGATGTCGGTGGTTTCGCGCAGGCGGCAGACCGTCTTGGACGCACGCCATCGGCCATCAGCCTGCAGATGAAGCGTCTTCAAGAGGAGTTGGGAACACAGCTTTTTCGCAAGCACGGCCGGACACTTAAGTTGACGGAGGCCGGCCAGACCGCGCTCGGATACGCGCGCCGTATGCTTGCATTGAATGATGATCTCCTGCAAACCATGCAGGGAGTCACATTGGCGGGCGCCGTTCGCATCGGTGCTCCGCAGGATTTCGCGTCGGTGCTGCCCGACTCTTTACGGCAGTTCACAGCACTCTATCCGCGAACGCAGATCGAGTTGCGTATCGAGGGCAACGGAGCGCTTATCGAAGCCCTGGATAAAGGACAGCTTGACCTCACGTTAACGATCGGCTTTGCAGACCGGAAGGACGCACTGCTGCTGGGAGAACTGCCCGCGCTTTGGATCGCTAGCCGCACCTTCCGCATGCAGGATGCTTCACTACCTCTTGCTGTGTTAGGCCCTCAATGCGCCTTCCGCAAGGCTGCGGTGCAACAGCTCGAAGCCGCTGGCATCCCGTACCGTATCGCGGCCACCAGCCCAAGCCTGGACGGCCTATGGGCAGCCCTTCAAGGCGGACTTGGCATCACCGCACGTACCGCGATGCAAATACCGCCGCCGCTCATGGCGAAGAAATCGCTGCATCGCCTCCCGGTGCTCCCGAGCTTTCCCGTTGCGCTACACCGTGGCCCCAACGTCACGGCTACACCTGCGGTCGACGCTCTGCATTCCTTACTTGCTTCGGCGACACAAGGCGTTCTTGCCGAGTTCACATATCCTCAGCGCTCGCGCATCCTGCGAAAAGCATAAGCGACGCTCACTTCACCGGTAAAAAGAATCAAATTGTGCCAGTGTCTATGGGATAGATACAGTGCACTCATGCTCGGGAATCTGCTCTTCGATCTGCGCTACGCGGTTCGCATGCTTCTGAGATCTCCTGGATTCTCTCTCATTGCAATCGCAACCATGGCGCTGGGCGTCGGAGTCACCACCGCCATCTATAGCGTGATTGACGCCACGCTGCTGCATCCTTTGCCGTACCCGAACCCCACCCAGTTGACTCGGATCCAGGACGACTTTCCCGGAGCGGGAGCGCAGGATGTCGGCATCTCTATCCCTGAGTTTAGAGATCTTCAGAGTTCCGGGATATTCCAGTCCGTGTCGATTTGCGGCACCGGCGCAAACGTGAACCTCACCGGGAGTGCCCAGCCCCTGCGTCTCAGCTTCAAGAGTGTTACGCCGAACTACTTTGCGCTCCTCGGTGTGGACGCGCAGTTGGGCCGCACCTTCGATCCGTACGATGCCACTCCAGGCTTCAACCTGGAGGTGGTGCTGAGCGACGGGCTTTGGAGGAGGGAATTCGGAGCCGACCCGCACGTGATCGGCAAGACTCTACGCCTGGACAACGACGCCTATCAAGTCGTGGGCGTGATGCCGCGCGCTTTTCGCGATCAGGGCTCAACCGGCGAGGAGCAGAATGTAGAGCTGTGGTTGGGAGCGGGCTATTCGGGCCTGCCATTTAAGCCTCCACAGCGTGGTTTACGTCTGCATCGAAAGGTCATCGCCCGCCTGAAGCCGGGTCTCTCGATCGCGGCCGCCCAGGCGCATATCGATGCCCTGGTTGAATCGTTGAAAAAGGAATATCCAGCCGAGTATCCGGCGCAGGCCGCATGGCGCGTACGCCTGACTCCGCTCAGCGAAAGTATGGTCGGCAGCGTTCGCCAGTCTCTTATTCTGCTGTTCGGCGCGGTGGGATTGGTCCTCCTGATCAGTTGCGTCAATGTCGCCAATCTCCTGCTCGCCAGGGCCAGTGTACGGGGTCGTGAGATTGCGGTTCGCCAAGCGATGGGAGCGCAACAACCACGCCTCATCCGCCAGCTTCTGACCGAGATTCTGTTGCTCTTCCTGCTTGGCGGAATCGCCGGTTTTGCCGTTCTCTTCTGCACCCAACATTTCCTACTGCGGCTTATTCCGGAGAGCCTTCCGCACGGCAGCGATATTACGGTTGGATGGGGCGTGCTGGCGTTTGCTATGGCGGTCTGTCTTGCAGCCGGAACCATCTTCGGGCTTGCTCCCGCCTGGCTGATGAGCCGAGTCGATTTGATTGGTACGCTCCGGCAAGAAGGACGCGGCTCCAAAGGTTCCCCGGAACGATCACGCGCCCGCCAGATTCTGGTCGTCGGTGAATTGGCACTCTCCTTAGTGCTCATGGTCGCCGCGAGCCTTTTGCTGCGCAGTTTTTGGGACTTGTTCAAGGTGCCGCCCGGTTTCAATCCGGCCCGCGTGATGGCCATTCAAACTTGGCTGCCTGGTCCCAACGATCCCACTACCGATATCTATCGAACCGCCACACAGGAATCTGTTTTGCTGCGCGAGATTCTTCGCCGCAGCCGAACCCTGCCAGGCGTAGAGGAAGCGGCTCTTGGAGACGTGGCCGCTCTCCCCCTGGGCCATAGTCACGGCGATCTCGAGCCGCTTCTGATGATCCGCGAAGGCCCCCGGACGAATGACGAGACCAAAGCCAATCTGGCTCACCTGATCGGTGGTTCCATCGTTTCGCCCGAATACTTCCACCTATTAGGTATGCCGCTGCTGCGCGGACGCCTTTTCAGCGACCAGGATCTTGAGAGTACGCCCGAGGTCGCGGTCATCAATCAGGCCGCGGCACGCGCCTACTGGCCAGACCAGGATCCGCTGGGCAAACGCGTCCGGCTCGGCCTGTCGGGATGGACGTCGAATGACGGTAGTACGGATCGGGCTGCCAAAGCAGGCTGGACCACGATCGTCGGCGTGATTGCGGATGCTCGCACGGAATCGCTGGCGGATGCGGTAACTCCCGAGATCTACCGCTGCGTATACCAGCGCCCCTTCAAAGACCTGGCCATCTTTCTTCGGGGACAACTCGATCCCAGCATCATCCCCGCACAATTGCGCCGGCATGTCCAATCCATTGACGCGGAACTTCCTGTTTTCCATGCGGAGACCCTGGATGACGTCCTCTCCTCCTCACTTTCGGTAAGGCGCTTCTCGATGGAGATGGTGGCATTTTTTGCGACCACTGCCTTGCTGCTCGCCGGACTTGGAATCTACGGAACCATCTCCTATGTGGTCAATGAACAAAGACGTGAGATCGCCATCCGCCTCGCACTGGGAGCCCAAAGAGGCAATATCCTCAAGATGGTCCTGCGTCGGGGACTCCGTCTGGCCGCCGCCGGTGCTGGGTTGGGTGTGGCCGGAGCGCTCATCGTCTCTCACCTGATGGTCGGCCTGCTCTACGGCGTGTCGCCTACGGATCTACCTACCTTCTCTGGCGTCACCCTTGCGCTTACCGCGGTTGCGCTCGCCGCCAGCTATATGCCGGCGCTGCGTGCCATGCGCCTCAACCCCATCGCCGCACTCCACTCTGAATGACGGCTTGGTCGCTGTAAGAGTGCGCGGCAGGGCAATCGCATGAAAGAAATCTGACCGTTTGTCCCGTTTTGAAATTTGTCTCACGACTCGTGTGCTCCTTCAGCCCCTTGATAAATCAGGCTGGCGATGAAGCTGGCACAACTGTGGAAGAGCCGCCCTTCAGGGCGGCGTTAAAGCGCACGCAATAAATTTCATGCCTTGGAGCACATGTGAGAACTTTTGTTCTCATTTGTGCTCCAAGGCATCTCCTTCGGCTTTTCCTACCTAGGCTTGCCTCTAAGCCCCCTCACATAAAGAGCTATCAAAGTTTTCATGCGATTGCTCTGGGTTCGCGGGCCTCATTCATCCATTACCGCCAGCCATAGAACTTAAAAAGACATAGGTTTTTATCTACCTACCAAGGGCAACAGGATGTCGCGAACAAAGTGAAAATGTTGGGCGTGGCCTCTGGACGCTGCCCCCGATTATCTAACCCGGCGCAGAACCGTAATCGGAATCGAGCCGTCGGGTCGAGCCGGGACTTTCCAGGACAGCTCGTCGCCTTTTAATTCATAGCTTCGAACCTGTGTGGCGTCATCCCAATTGGGAAACGAGGCGCGATCGATGATGAAACGAATCGTGTGCTTGTCAGGATCCACCGTGTATCGCCCGAAGTGGACGCTCATTCCTAGAAAGGCTTCCTTATACTCATCAGGAGTTCCTTTGAAGCGGTCATCGGATGAAAACTTTGTACGATCAGCGCGATAGATCTCAACAGTGTAATGGCCATCGGCTGTGAAGATGACGAGACCGTGCGGGTTGTCTCCAAAATCAGACGTGCGTGTGCCATCCGGAAGAAGCTTGTCGGCTGCGGTGAGAGCCCAGGTGCCTACGATCGAGCCCGATTGCGAAGTAGCCGCCAGAGTCCCTGCCCAAAGGACCAAGAGAAGCAAGAGATATTTGCACTTCATGCTACCAATGTAACAACACCCATGTGGAAGCACGATTTGAATTTTCTCAACCGATCGTTGAGCATTCCTTATGCTTGATAGGCCTGCCTGCAGAAATCACGGCTCGCTCTTAGCTGCGGTTCCGGCAAGAGAACGGTCAAAAGATTCTTTTAAAAAGACGTAGGCATAAACATTCGGGTCGCAAAGGGCAGGCTTCATTGTCCTTGGATTTGCAAGGGGTTCCGCAATTGAAAGGATGCAACCGGGTTTGGAAAACTTATCGGGCCCACACCCGCTTAATGATCTATTTGAAGATGCCTTGGCACTTGATTCTTAGACAATAGCCGTCTAAACTTTAGGCAGTTAATCTTATGCAGACGGTCATACTCAAGCTCAAACAAGCCAGCATTGCATTGGGCGTTCTTCCCAAAGATTTGCAAAACCTCGTGCAAATGGGAGTCATTTGTCCCGCCCGGCGCAGAAACGTGTGCTGGTTTGATATGAAGGTTCTTCTGGAAGCCAAAGTAGCGTTTTACCTCAAGGAATCCCTTGGCAGTTCGAGCGAACTCTTGGCACGCTTCACAGAGGCTTTTTCGGAAAACTTGGGCCAGGTAGAAACCAAGGATCCGAGAGATATCTGCCTCCGTTCCCGTCCGCTCAACCACACGGATGCAGTGGAAATCAAGATTCCAGTTCGCTCGCTGGCGCGAGAGCTGAAAAACCAGATCCCCCTGGCTTCGGCGTTCAAGGATCTCCCGAAGGGCCGTAAGAGACCGGGATGGAAGAAAGATTTTTTGCGAAGTATACGAAAGGCCGCCGCCGACTTAGATGACATCTCGGAAGGCGAAATCTTGAAAGTGGTTCGAGAAAGCCGCGTAGGGCAAAAGAAGCTTCCGGAGATTACTGTCGTTGCCCGCTCAAAAACGAAATCGGCCTAGAGGCGTTGTCGATACCTCCGTTCTCGTGGCGGGAATTGCGGGCCTGAAGACTTCGGAGATCGCTCCCAAGAACCCAAGCGCCGGGATGTTTCAGGACTGGATCGAGTCGAATACGTTTGTCTGGCTTATCACAGATGAGATCGTGTCCGAATACAAGCGAGTCCTAGCAAGGTTAGGCGTGCGTCGGTCACTCATCGGTAAAATCGTCAATCTGCTACGAGAAGAGGCCGAACCCGTGGATGCCGTACGAATGCCTGCTATCTCTCCCGATCCCGGAGATGACCCGTTTTGTGCTTGCGCTGAAGCTGGCAAAGCCGATTTCATCGTGACCCTCAATCCGAAGGATTTTCCGCAATCGCTTTTGTCGGCACATGTGATCACGCCTGGCGACCGGATTCCGACGACTGCCCGAAGGAAACAACCTCGTCGATCTTAGGCTCTGGCGAAGCGGCTGCCCGTTTTCTCGCCTTCGTAGATTCCGGCAGTCTAGCTCCCAAACCAATTGCGTTTCAGCACAGCGGCTTGACGATTAAGTTCGGTTCAATAATCACGAGGCTTGCCCGTTCCCTGGAGGACTCATCACCTCTTCGGCAAATCGGCCGAACATCTTCTCGGGATCGATTGCAATGAAGGTAGCTGTCCCTCGCGCAAGGACCTGGCCAGCTGCGTTCTTAATTTCACCAACATTGACGTGTTTTCGTCCTTCAATCTCGCGTTCGCGGGCAACCACCACCAGAGGCTTCTCTAACGGTACCGGCTTTAGATATTCAATGCTCATTTCTTTGGTGAGCGCCAGCACACTGCGAAGCTTATTGACCTTGCCCATGGCCTCATCCAGGATGGTAGCGATAATTCCTCCGTGCGCATGTCCCGGAGGGCCTGTGTAGCGGCGAGTGAGCGTAAAGTTGCAAACCGCTTCGCTGCCTTCAAAATGAAAATCCAGAAACATCCCCTCGGGATTGTCCTTGCCACATGCGAAACAGTGGTTCTTTGTCTCCCGGTGATGATGGCCCTTGGCAGGTTGAGCCGCGCTTCCTGCCGCGTCGTTATTGTTCGTGAGTGGTTCGTTCGCCATAGGACAGGCGTGATTGTAACATCCATCCTGCATCGCGAAAGATCACAGTCCCACAGTCCTAAGACAGATGGGGCATGAACAGGGCAAGCCATCGTGATGATCGATCTAGTTCTCGACCGGAAATCGCATGATCTCTCGCTGCTCGGCCGTCAGCGATTGCCAAAGCGCTTTTGGGATTGCATTCACCTCTCGACTGGTATCGGCGTACCATCGGCGCACATAACGCACGGTTACAAGGGCTCGCGGCGTATCCGTCACGTTGGGAGTGCCACGATGCAATGCCCAGGGATGGCGAATCAGTACATCGCCGATTTCTAGCGGCACCGAAAAGAACGCGCCTGCATTGCATTCAACCGACCGCATCGCCTGCTCGCGCGTCATGCGATGCGTGCCGGGTGCGATTTCCATTGGGCCGTGCTCAGATGTGATCGGAACCAAGCCAAAGCTGATCATCAGGATATAGGGAGGCAGTGAAAGATCGGGAGCTTCCGCAAATAAAGGGCGCTGATAATCCACGTGAAAGCGCTGGTACTCCGAACCCCGGAGCGGTACGTCACAGCCCCATTGGTCAGCGACGACGCGCTCGTCCATTACGCTACGAACAATGGTAAGAATCTCGTTATCAAAGAAGAACTCCGGCGCAAAGCACGGCAGATCAAATGGCATCGGAAGAAAATGGCGATGAGGTCCGCGGTTAGGCTCATGGCCGTGTTTCTCAAGATATGTGAGAAGAACCGGCCAAAATGCGTTCTTACAAGCCTCGACCACGTTTTTTGGCAAATGCTCCCGGAGCACACAATATCCCTTTTCCTGCACTTCGAGGATTGCTTCTTTTGTGGTCATCGTCCGTCCCAAATCGAAACATTCTGAACAATCCAACGTCAGGGCCTCAAGGTCTTTTCGCGATCATCTCCGCAACGCCGCCTTCTTCGCGGTATTGGAGAATCTCCAGTTCGCGAAACGCCTGCCGCAATTCATCGGGCGCGAGCAGATATTTCGGGTTGTGAGGTCCGCGTACGGAGCCGATGTTGAGGCCTTCGGCGGTATAGGTTTTGTAAAGGAGCAGCCCGCCAGGCTTGAGCGCCTCGATCAAAGCAGGGAAGAGATCGCGCTGAAGATACAAGAACACCAAAATCAGGTCGTAGCCCTCGCGGCCCAACTCGATCCCGGCAGTTACTGACGGAGATGTAAGATCCACCACCTTGGTCTCAATCTTTGAAAGCGTCCCTCTCGCATCGTCCTGTGTTCGAACCCTCTCCATCGCCACATCGGAAATATCCACGAGAGTCACCCGCCATCCACGCTCAGCCAGCCACAGGGCGTGGCGGCCAAGGCCTCCCGCAACATCGAGCGCACGGCCCGGTGGTGCAGGCTCCAGAAGTTCGTCATAAGCCTGGAGAAAAAACGCGTCCGGCTTTTGCGGCTCTTGAAATGCTTCGCGATATTTTCGGTTCCAGATGTCTCTTTCGTCGGGTTGCATGGCAAATGTCCACAATTCTACTTTCAGGATTTGTTAAATCTCCGGGTAAAAATGATTGCCGGGCGCGCTATACTTTGCTAAGTGAAGGAAAATTCGCAAAAGACGTTTTATATCGAGACTTTCGGCTGCCAAATGAACGTCCACGACTCCGAAAAAGTCATCGGGACCCTCATCCAGCAGGGATACCGGCAGGTGGAGACCGTAGAAGAGGCCGGATTGGTGTTCTACAACACCTGCTCCATCCGCGACAAAGCCGAGCAAAAAGTTTTTCATCGCCTTCAGGATTACAAAAAATTCCGGGCACAAGGCAAGAAGTTTGCAGTCCTTGGATGCGTGGCCCAGCAAGAAGGCGCCAAGATCTTTGAGAAGGCTCCATGGGTCTCTCTGGTTGCCGGTTCGGCTTCCTACCGTAATCTGCCGCAGATGCTGGTTCAGATTGAATCCGGCGAGAACCGCGTGACCGGCCTCGACGATCGGGAGACCGATCAGACGTTTGAGACCGAGTTCACCGCACGCAGCAATCCTCATCGCGGATACATCACGATCATCGAAGGCTGCGACAAGTTTTGCGCCTACTGCGTGGTGCCGTACACTCGCGGCAAAGAGCGCAGCCGAACCTCCGACTCGGTCCTGGCGGAAGCCCGGCAAATGGCCGATTTGGGTTACACCGACATTCAGCTTCTAGGGCAGAATGTGAACGCGTATCACGACCCGCTAGGGAAGCACAGCTTTGCGGAACTGCTGTTTGCGGTCGGCGAGATACCAGGCATCCGCCGCGTGCGCTTTACAACCTCTCATCCCCGGCACTTCACGAAAGATATTGTCGATGCAGTCGACGCCTCGTCGAGCCTCTGCGACCATATTCACCTTCCAGTTCAAAGCGGTTCTTCGCGGGTGCTGAAGGCGATGAACCGCGAATACACCCGCGAGCTATATCTCGAAAAGATTGGGTGGATCAAAAGCGCCAGGCGGGAAATTTCCATTACCACCGATGTGATCGTGGGCTTTCCCGGCGAAACGGCGGAAGAGTTTGAGGAAACCATCGCTCTGTTGCACGAATCGCAATACGACGGGGTTTTCAGTTTTAAATACTCGCCAAGGCCCAACACGCCTGCCATTGGAATGATCGATAGCATTTCGGAAGCCGAAAAATCGACCCGCCTGCACGTGCTGCAAGAACGGCAGCGAGAGATCCAAAGAATTAACTACGAGAAGCGCGTAGGGCATATTTATGAAGTAATGGTTGAGGGTAAAAACGAAGCGCGCGGACAGATCGTGGGGCGCACCACGCAGAATATTACCTTGAATTTCATGGCGGCCGAGGGAATGCAGCCTGAGGCTGGCCAGTATGTTAATGTTCTCGTTCTCAAGAGTTTTCCCAACAGTTTGGTGGGTGAAATGGCGCGGTAGGGAGGTCATGATGGAAGTGGAAATGAAGATTCGGGGGCTAATGATGGATCCGGTGACCAACATGCCCATTGTGGTTCTGAAGGACGTAGGCAGCGACGTAGTATTGCCGATTTGGGTAGGAGTCTACGAGGCCAACGCCATCGCCCTGGAGATCGAAAAAGTCACCACGCCCCGGCCCATGACCCACGACCTCATCAAAAACCTTCTGATCGGTTTGGACACGCATGTCCACAAGGTTGTCGTCAACGAATTGCGCGATGACACCTTCTTTGCCGTGATCTGGATGGAACGGGACGGCAAGGTGATCAGCATTGATTCGCGGCCCTCCGATGCGCTGGCGCTGGCGCTGCGGCTTGATTGCCCGATCTACGTAGAAGATGAAGTGCTGAAGCACTCCAAGCTTGCCTCCACACCTGCGGACCGCGTTTCCGCCGAAGACCTCCGAAAGTGGCTCGAGGGTTTAAACGACGAGGACCTCGGCCGATACAAGATGTGATCTATCCGTTGAGTGCCCGGCGTATTTGCAGGGAGCTTATTTGCAAAGAGCTAAGCGCTGAGGCCACGAATCCCGAGATTTCGGATTTCTCAAAAAACTCTTTCATGAAGGACCCAGCCGAACAACTCCAGCGGCTTTATCAAGCCGGTTTCGATCTTCAAACCTTTCCACGGTTTCCCAAGGCGATCGGAATCATTCGCAATGATTGCATGGCATTCGTAACCGCAGAAGCGGAGGGCCTTCGTGTACTCGGCAATGTTGGCTGGCGCATGGGGGAAAGTCTTGGCCCGTTGGTCGATCGTGGAGACAAGAAGGTCTTCGTTCACAAAGACGAAGTGCTTGAAGCCACGCCGGAGCGCGTGCTGTTATTGCAGCGCTTCAGGGAAGACCTGAACCGCATCTTGGCAGCGGAGCCGGAACCCACCGCTCCTTAAGAGATCAAGGCATGTGGGACGCCTGGAAATACGAACCCTCAACCAATATTTAACATAATATCCGTTATCGGACATTGATAATGGGTAGTGAGGTAGCCGGACTGAGGCGCATTTAAGGGGTGTGCCGGAAAGGTCAAACCGGGTGGCTCTGACATCGGAAGCAAATGCTATTCTTTGAAACGGAGACCGCTGGTTTGTGAGAGGTCAATCATGAGCACATCCACAAGGCTGACTTTTGACGAGTTTTTGCTGCTCCCAGACAACGATGAACGCTATGAATTAACTGAAGGAGAATTGCTCGTGACTCCATCTCCCTCTCCACTCCACAACATCGTGCGATACCGGCTCCGGCACGCTCTCACTTTCTACGTATCGACCCATCATTTAGGATTGGTACTTGACGAAACGGATTTCCGCTTGGCTCCTACCACCGTTAGAAAGCCCGATATTGCTTTTCTCAGGAACGACCAACTGCAAGGGTTTGATCTTCGTAAGTCCCCAATTGAAGGCAGTCCCACACTCGCGGTCGAAATCATCTCTCCCAGCAATTCAGCTCAAGACATGCTCTTAAAGGTTCATCAGTACCTGGATGCCGGCTCCAAACTGGTCTGGCTGCTCTATCCGGAATTGCGCCGTGCGGTGATTCACGATCAAAACGGGATTCACGAACTTAGCGGCATTCTCGAAGTGAAAGATCGCGAGATACTCGACGCGCCTACAAGTTTTTCCATTTCCCTGGCAGATCTCTTTAATGACGATTACACCAAATGACGGTGTCGTTTTTTTGATCAGCGCTCCTCATACCAACACAATCTTCGGCTGAAAGAGCGTGCCGGCGATCCGGCGGCAGATGGCAATCAACTCGGTCTGGTTTGCAAATGTCCTTACCATTAGGGATTTGCCAAACTCAGGCAGGTTCACGGCCGCGCCGTGTCGTATCTTTCCTACAGTCATCTCATCGGCGGTAACCGCCGGTATTTCCGGCAGTACCAGCCTTGGGTGAATAAATAAGTCTCTCGGGTCAGCAGCTCTTTGCAGATCATCGAGGTTGTGGGCTTCCTCGATGCGGAATTCTCGAACGGCGGTGCGTTTGAGGCTGGAGAGATGCGCCCCAGGGCCGAGGATTTGGCCTAGCTCATGGGCCAGCGATCGCACATAGGCCCCTGAGCTTACCCACGTTTTGAATCGTGCATTCTGGCCATCCCAATCGCCATCCCAATCAACGATTTCAAACTCCTTGATCTCGATCTGCTTGGGTTTCAGTTTGACTTCCTGATTCTTCCGCGCCAGTTTATAGGCTGGTACGCCGGCAATCTTCTTGGCCGAGTACGGCGGCGGAGTCTGCTCAATCATTCCCAGGAAACGCGCGGCTGCCGAGCGAATGCTTTCCAGCGACAAGGAAACGGCCTGCTCAGGGCCGGTGGGCTGTCCCTCGGCGTCATAGGTATCGGTGGCAAAGCCAAAACGTATTGAGCCTTCATAACGCTTGTCTGCCTCCGTATAAAACTGCGCTAAACGGGTAAAGCGCCCCACTACCAAAGGCAGCACGCCTGTAGCGGAAGGATCAAGCGTTCCCAGGTGTCCAACAGAACGCTCTCGCAAAATGCGCCGCACAGACGCCACTACATCGTGGGACGTCATGCCGGCAGGTTTGTCAACAATAAGGACTCCGTCCAAAATGGGTCAGCTCCGGTTCGCGAGGTCTCATCTCCGTTCGATTCAATCGCGGCGGGCGTCTGGGTGCGGATCGACGAAACAGTTTCCGAGGAGATTTCATGTTACAACACTTAAAGGTTAAAAAGTGGCTGGGCAACCCGTCTCTCCAAGGGAGGATGCGGCATTTCCCTCCTCTTGAGTAACTCCCGATTATCGAGCATCATAGTAAAACTACACTCCCATGATCCTCTTGCCCATCCGCGACGATGCGCCTCGGTCCACGCCGCCGCTTGTGAATTACTTCTTGATCCTTCTGAACATTGCGGTCTTCCTATTGGAAAGGTTCTGGGGCATTCAGCGAGCTGTCGACCTTCATTTTGGATTTGTGCCTCGGCATGTGAACCTGTGGCTTAACGGAAGATTGCCCCTCGAAGCCGTCCTGATTCCCTTGTTCAGCTCCATGTTCCTGCATGTAACGGTTTGGCACCTTATTTCCAATATGTGGTTTCTGGCGATTTTCGGGGATAACGTGGAAGACCGGTTGGGCCATTTCCAGTACCTCATTTTCTATCTGATAACTGGTTTAGCTGCAAACATTACGCACTATTTCTTCAACTTTAACTCGAACATTCCGAGCGTGGGAGCCAGCGGTGCTATCGCCGGGATTATGGGCGCCTATTTCACGCTTTTTCCGACGGCACGGGTGCTCACGCTGGCCGTCATTTTCTTCCCCATCTGGCTACCGGCATGGCTCTTGCTCGGATATTGGTTTGTGCTTGAATTGCTGAACGGCACGGCCACCGCTCTTCTCTCAACCCGCCAGCCAGCAGGAGGAGTGGCGTTCTGGGCGCATATTGGAGGATTTGTCGCAGGCGTGGTTCTCATCAAGATTATGCCGGCCCGCACCCGGTATTTCGCCTACGACTATGGCTCGCCCTAGCCGAATGCGAGCAGAAACTTCCCTGCTTTCATTTTCCTAAAGAACCCCTGCGGCTGGCCCGAGCCTGATTTCTTCGATCGTGGCGTTCGCCGGTAAAGCGAGAACGTGAAGGACAGCTTCGGCAACCGTTGCCGTGGAAAGCATCTTTTCGCGGGGCGCGTCCGGCCAAAATTGCTGCCAGATATCCGTGGCGGTGGCTCCTGGAAGCAGAGCCAGCACCCGAATGCCCCTCTTCCTCAAATCTTCTCGTAGGGCGTTGGTGAAACCCAGCGCGCCCGCCTTGGAGGCGTTGTAGGCAGACATGCCCGCAAAAGTTTGCTCGGCGGCAATCGAGAGGTTGTTGACGATCGTTCCCCCTGGATGCATCAAAGGCAGCGCTGCTCGCGCGCACAGAAATGTTCCGGTAAGATTCGTCTCTATCACGCTCATCCATGTCTCAATAGAAATTCCATCCACGGGGGCAAGGCCATGCGCTACGCCGGCGTTATTGATCAAGATATCGAGCGAACCATAGCGTTCCTGGACAGATGCGAAGAGCTGCTTCACCGAGCTCGCATCGCGGATATCGCATTTCACGGAGATAAGTTCCCCGCTCGTATCGCGCCTCGGAGTTTTCGGCAGCACGTTACGGCTGGCTACCATAACCCGGCAGCCCTGATCCGCGAGAGCCGTGGCGATCGCCAAGCCAATTCCCTTGTTACCGCCGGTAACAACGGCGGTTTTGCCCTCAAGCGATTGCAGAGCGGAGGACGCCGAGTTGGGTTTGCGTTCCGATTCCATATGTCCTGGATACGATATCGTATTTTGC
>DATGIO010000196.1:0-27562 GCA_035295685.1 Candidatus Angelobacter sp. | reverse complement strand
AACACCAAGTCGTTGGTGACGGTAATCGGGTGACTAAAGACTGGCGTCGTGGAATTATTCGGAGCAAAGATCGAGACGTCATATTCGCCTGGATCGCTAGTTGGCCCAAAAGGCACCGTGAATGTAAACGGGTTCAACGGGGCGGCTCCGGCAATGGTTCCATCGGAATTGACCGTTATACGAAATACCGTATTCCCGATGGTGACCGTGTAAATGCCGGGAACTGCACGCGGGCCGCTGTTGAGGGTAAGAGAGACCTGAAACGTGTCGCTTGGGAAACAGAATTCAAAACAGAAGATGCTGAAACTCGCCAACCTGGAATGAGTGAGATGAATCGGTTCAGCTTCAACCGGTGGAACGGCCAATGAAAAAGCGGCCACTGCGATCATGACAATCGTGAGGATGAAACGGCGAATCATTGGAGGTTGACTCCTTTCGGAATGAGCAACCAATCGTCGCGGGCGGGAAGCTGCTACGAGCTAACCGCACCCATGAGACGGTTCATGTCATGAAATAAAGCAGCAGATGAGCGATTTCAATCGGCAGATTATTAAACTGCGGCCTTTTTCTGGAGGAGCAAATAAAATGGAACTCTCTAAGAAAACAATCGGCTGCATTCGAAGAGAGGAAAGTGAATGGCGGCGCATGCGCAGGAGAGTCCCCTAACCGTCGAAGAGAAGCGTCAAGCCTTGATTCTTCTGACGGCTACTGGAGGGCCGTTTGACGACCACCGCGCATGTTCTAAGCTTTTTCGTAGCCTCCTGCGGATGGAGATTGACGGTGAGCCTGTCGAGTCATTCCGGCGCACGAATCTTGCTACAAAACTCCGCGTTACCCTGAATCAATTGGCTGTTCGAATGAATCAGATTCGGACCGCCCTTAAATCGCGTTACTCGGCATTGGATCTGCAAGATGCGGTCTTAGTCAATTTTCCACGCGGTTCCTATCGACCCGAGTTCGAGCGGCGAGACGTCTCCTCCGAGTTGGACGAGGAGCTGAGATTTTCGATTGAAAGCTGGGACGGGCCCCGCGTATTGGAAAAGGTCATTGATCCCTTGGAAGAGAAGGCCCGGCGCGGGTCACTATCGATTTTGGAATTAGCATCGCTGGCCGCAGCTTATTGCGAAGCTGCTTATTGGGGTGAGAATCCAGCGTCGGAATTTAAGTCTCGCGCCGTTGCAGTCGCACGGAGAGCGGTTGATATCTCCGACGGCTCGAATTCACTGCTCATCTCTACCGCCCACTTTGGTCACGCCTGCGTCACGGAGGCTTTCGAGAGGAAGTTTGCGGCGGCGGATAAAGAATTTGCCGCGGCCCTTAAGATTTGTCCAACGAATGCCTTCGCACGCGCGGCTTACACGATGAATGTTCTGGTTCCCGGCCGACGATTCGAGGAGGCACACGATCAGGCGACATTGTCGGTTAGCGGCGAACCGAAGTCCCCGTATACTCATTCGACGCTAGGCTGGGTCCTTTTCTTTTTGAAGCGCTATGATCTCGCAATTGATCGGTGGCATAAAGCGCTTCACTTCTTTAAGACTGCATTCAGCCCGCGTTATGGAATTGCCTGCGCTTCGGGTGAGAAAACAGATTGGGACACATGCTTTGCGACTTTTGCTGGAATGCTGGACGATTGGCCCGAACAGCAATACATCACTGCACTGCTTGCTCACTATAAAGCAAGGGCCAATGACCAGAATGCCGCTCGGGAGATTTTGCGACGGCTGATGAATCGAAAACGAAAACCCTATGTTTCCCCGTATGCGGTGGCTATTGTTCATGCTGGACTCGGAGAAGTTGCCGAAACATTCCAATGGTTAGACGAAGCGTATCGGGAAGGTGATATCCGGTTGGCGTATCTGGATGTCATGCCTTTTTGGAAGATACTGCGCGCCGATCCTCGCTATCAAGCGCTCTGCCTGCGATTGGGACTTCCTCAATACGAACGGATCAAAAGAAGATAAGCGGTCTTTAGCCAACTTTATCTCGGCTTGGCTTTTCGTGATCAGAGATCAATATTCTTGATGAGCTGGGTCAACGTAATTTCAAAAATATTGGCGAGCTTGCAGAGGGTGCTAAGCCTCAAATCTTTCTTGCCTCTCTCAATCGCGCTCATAAATGACCTGCCGAAGCCGGTTTCGTGAGCTAAAGTTTCCTGGCTCCACCCGCGCTTTTCTCTGAGCCGCCTTACTCGCTCACCAAGTTTTTCCCGAATCTGGGTAGGATCTTGCATTCCCCATTAACATCAGGGTAGAGTACCTTGTCGTTCAACGCTTCTACGTATGACGCTCTGTCAGAGACAGACTGCTTCATGCTAATTCCCTTACCCCCGCAACGGCTGTATTGTTAGAGGCTTCAGGCATTGCCGGAAACACGGAATGACAGCGAGTTGGTCGAGCTGCTCTACGCAGCGGCGGGAGAACCAGGCTTGTGGCCAGCGTTTCTTACCTCAGTTTCAGAACGAGTACAAGCTCCTGGCGTTGCTTTGATTTTCCATTCAGAAAATGGCAAGAAATACCAAATCGACCAAAGTGTTGGACTGCCCTAAGATTCCTTCGATCCTTACACCCAACATTACGGTTCCGTCGATACCTGGGCATCAGGCATACGCAAGATGCAGGAAGGGACAATCGAGTTAGGCACCGATATATGCCCACCAGCCGCGTTTCGAGAGAGCGAGTTTTACCTCGATTTCTTGAAGAGACACCGGCCCTTCTACTTCCAATGCGGCATCGTCCTTCAAAACAGCCAAAACACCTTCGGTGCGCTTTCCTGTTTACGCGAAACTGGTCAAGAGAACTTCGGCCAAAACCATCTCCAATTCTTGAGCCAATTATCAGGGCATCTCCGTCATGCCCTTAAGCTTCATCGAAGGATGCTGGATTGCCAGCAAGCTCTCAAAACGGCAATGGATGCACTTGGACGGTTCGATGCGGGATTGATTCTTGTACGGGCGGATGGAAGAGTTTTCATTGCTAATGCCGTTGCAGAAGAAATTCTCCGCTCTGGCCATGGCCTTAAGTCCGAAGCAGGAATACTGACCTGTACAGACCAAAAACAAAAAGACCGTTTTCTTAAACTTCTCAAAACAGCCTGCAATCCCCATTTAGACACCGTTGCTGGTGGCAGCATCGTTCTCGACTCAGGAAAGAATCATCTCTTTGTTACCGTATTTCCTCACACCGGCAAATCGAGCTTTGCGGCTCCTCTTGCAGAGATTGTCGTTACCGATCCCAAGGCTGTTCTCAAATCCCGCGAGCAATCTCTAAAAACCCTGTTTGGCCTGACTCCAGCGGAAGCTTCTGTCGCCATGCTGATTGCAAAGGGATATCAACCGAAAGAAATCGCACAAATCCGCGAAAAGGAATGGAACACCGTCCGCTCCCAACTTAGGCAAGTCTTCGCCAAGACCGGAGCCAATAACCAAATCAAGCTGATGAAACTTATTTCGCAACTGCCAGGCGAAGCTTGATCTTTGTGTTTTAGTCCATCTGGACGATGCCGGAAAACGATTGAACCCTTATAACCAAATGCATTGCTTAGAGGTGAGGAGAAGAACGGGGGCATTTGCTGAAAACCTCCGACCTGGTTTCAATAGCGGTGCCCCCTTTTCAACTCGGGAAGGAAAGTGAAATGAAAAAGAGATTACTGTTGTATGCCATCGTCACTGTCGCAGTGGTATTGGCTGTTGCTGGATTTTATTATTTGCCCAATGGAACAGCAGCTGACGGCAAAACAATGAATCTGCCTCCGCAGCAGAAGCAGTTTTGCCAACTGCTGGTCGATGCAGTCCTCAAGAGCGGGCGGCTCAGCGACTCCATAAAATACTCGAACAACGATCTTCGTAACGACGCGGTTAACGCTCAAATCGGTCAGATCGAAGGGAAACTTTGGAATGATTTGTATGCCTTGATCGGGCCATCGGGTGAATTCAAGGATTGGCGCGGAGGACTCCGGATCGTTCGCAATGCCGACCCACAGTTGAAAGGGACTTTCTCTGTTTCCCTAGCCTATTGCAACTCTCGCGATCTGACATCGGCGGAGCTGATGACCGGCAATCCGAGTCTTTATCACGGGCAAGCCCAGATAGCCAATACGTTCATTCCGGCAAATTCTCCTTTGGCCCAACAGCTCGGGTCGATCGATACGAGCCGAACGGTGATCGCTTCGGGCAAGTTTGTTTGGGAACCGGTGGCGCAAATGGAAATGGAAGAGAAATATCACTGGATGCAGCATCATTTTACTTCTCCTCGAACGCAGTCAAAGCCGAACTCCGGAGACGCAAACCTGCTGGTGAGTTTTACGTCTGTCACGCAGGCCCCGTGATGTCCATCCATTTAATCGGAGTAAACAATGGCTAAGGCAACGAGGGATTGCCCGTTCTGGGGATTGAAGATGTTGCGGGACTATGGCACCTGCCCTCATTGCACCAGAGACAGTGAACCGCCCAAAATCTCTCTGCTTGAGAAAATTGTCATGGGCATTCTGACGCACTGAGTGCCGATCTTGGATTGGCTTTTTGCGCGAACCGGAGCTTGAGTCCAACTGGCAGGCCATTCTCGGAAAATGGCCTGCACATCAATCGGGGTGGTTCTTCCGGCCAACCCGCGGCTTCGTTCCGAAGGCCCCAAGCACTTATCGCCTCTTGCTGGAAGATTGCAATTTCTTTTTGGCTCGCGGCGTTCTTTTCAATGCTCGGGTAGGCTGCCAGGTTTGACCTTCCCGGTTGTCTTCTTTCCATTCTTCGAAAAGGTTTCCGATTGCCTCCAGAAATGGCCGGTGTTCTTTGGCCCGCCGCGTGGCTACAATTTTTCCCGGATTGCCGGGGGCCTCTACGATATACCCAGCCGTTTCGGCAAATATCAACAAGTCTTTTTTGATTCGATGGGCAGACTGTTTAAACTTCTGGCTCATCTCTTTTATGACTGCTGTTCTGGGCAGTGGAATCGCTTCGTGATCGATCACGTCACAAATAAATTGAGCGTCGGGAGGCCATTGAAGCACCCAATAGTAGACACGATAGATGAGAGGATTGGCCAAATTCCACTCAAGCATATTTCTGCCATTGTCACCCAATTGCCGTAAAAGCGATTCAATATCCGGTACCTGAGCGCCAATCCGTCTTTTGAGATCGTCGGCGGTCAATCCGCGTGCCTGCTCAAGGTGCTTGGCTTTCCAAAGCTCGACCAGCACCGCGGTCTCTGCCGTCGTCAACTCGCTCTCAGGCAAAGCGATGCCCGGTTGAAACAGTTTCTCGGCCCGCCGCAGATATTCCATTTCAAGCGCGAGCCGGTGATCGGGCCGGAAATGGACCGGTTCAAGATTGGGGAACCTATAAAAATAGCGGTGCTCAAGCAGAAAATCGATGGCTCGTTCGACAGCTGAGATTTCAATTCGAAATGAAGTGCTAAAGTCTTTGACAAAATCATCTCTGCGAATTTGGCCTTCAAACCCAGGTCGGAATTTTTTCCATCTTTGGGCTTCAAGGGCCACCTTGATCGTGCGCGGGATCGTGGCGAATACCTCTGTGGGGAGTGCGTATCCTTCCTTACCGCCTGGCGATCGCACCCCGCCGCAAAGATAGGCGGTTTGTTCATCGTCCCACTTGAGTTTTTGAAGACCGCTGCCAAGACGGCCAATTTCTTGCCGTTTCAGACGATTTTCTTTGAGTTCTTCAGGATCAAAACCGGATGCATAAATGTCGTCTTGGGTAACGCCCTGCCATCCATTCCCCATTTGTAGTTTGAGGACGAGATAAAGAAAGGCTCCTTCATTCTCAGTAAGACCTTTCGTGTGGCTCTGACGAAGATTTTCGATCTTCTTGATTTCTTGCTGGACTGCGGAACCAGAACTTACGTCCGACATGCGGCGTATGATAACGCAAGTCGCAACACCAGCCAAAAATCCGTGCGAAGCTTATTTTCCGCCTCGCTTGGTTTTTCGGCCTCGTGCAGGCTGTCGAGACCGTTCAAGTTTTATTTGCGATGTTGCGCTTGGACGCGGGGACGGGCGACGCTTCTTGCCGGGTCTCTCTTGATGAAGCTGTGCCAATGCGAGCAACGAATCCTCAGCAATAAACGCCCTCTTCTTTGCAACGCCAAGTTGGACTACATCCAAGGAAAAGCCAAGGAGACTCTGCCCGGAATGCGCCCACCGCCACATGGTTGAGTGGCTAACCTGAAACATCGAAGCTGCCTTCGTTATGGCGTAATATTTCTTGCCATCCGGAGAAACCCATTTTGCGTTGCCTGATTTGACGGGAACGCGACGCTTCAGATCCTTCAAGGAGGAATGATTTATGTATCTGAACCCATCATGATTGTGTTGCTTGACAATTCCCAAAGAAACATATTTTTCCATTGACGTTAACGAGATCCTCGCCTGCTTCACTGCTCGCGAGATAGGTATCAATTTTTCGCCGTTGAGAATAATTGGCTGCTGAGGAGATTTGCCCACGGCCAAAACGGTAGGGTGGGTTTTTCGCGTTTCAAGCTCATTCGAACCTCATTAGCAGCTCATTGGCAAGTCATCCGACCCGAATCGCAGAAGATCGTTACAAGGCCCTTGACGCACAACTCGGAACCAATGGAGAATCGCGGGTTACACGCTGCCGAAGCAGTCTAATCTTGGGAGGTCATGGTAAGGCGAGAGAACAGCTATTACAAGCAGCGAGCAGTTAGGAAACTTTGCACGGTGGCCTAGCTGCCCGCTTCGACATTCAACCCGTAGCCGGAGAAACGGCCCCGAGTGTTTATGCTGATCATCAGCGTAGCATAGCTGCGCCCTAAAAACACACTCCTGCCGTTTGTCCGCCAGACGTTTGATCCCTTCACCAAAGGAGTGTGCTGATTGCACAAAGCAATTCTCATTACCTTGATTGCCGTCGTCTGTCTGGTGGCAATCACCGTTTCAATCCTGACCTGGAACATCCATCATCAACCCAGCGATGGCCCGAGTTCTTGGCCACGCAATCTCAAACTGCTGCGCTGGTCGCCTGGCAGTAACTGGACTTTGGATCAGGCCACAGCTGGCGTGATCTGCACTGGAGCGACCAATAGCGGTAAGACCTCAGGCCCATATCAGTACGCCATTCGTAGCTTTCTGCGCGCTGGATTTGGTGGCCTGTTTCTTGTCGCTAAAAACGACGCGACCTCCGAATACATCGATCTGATCCGCAGCGAAGACAGAGAAAGCGATCTGATTGTTTTCTCTCCTGATACACCCGGCCAGGGGTTCAATTTCCTCACCTACGAAGCCAACCAAAGCGGTTCCGACAAAGCGATTGTCGAAAACCTCGTCCAGTTGCTTATGCAGGCGGTCGAAATCTCCGCACGCCAGCGGCGAAATCAGGGCCACGACTGGTTCGAGGACGCCATGCGCACCTTGCTCCGGCATTGCCTTTTGGTTTCATTGATCGCGACTGGAAAACCCGACATCGGCCTGGTACTCGAAATGGTCCAATCGCTCCCCCAAAACTTGGGCGATGTCGAAGAACCAGAGCGATTCCGCTCCCTGCAATTGCTGGCGGACGCAGAAGCAAAAGCCACGCCCGAACGGGCTTACGAACTACAAATGGCCCGCCGGTACATCGCTTGGGAATGGCCAACCCTGTCGGATCGCACACGGAGTTCTATCGCCATCTCCCTTTCAACACCATTGGACGTTATGCTCCGTTGGCCCTTGCGGAAAATGTTTCTTGAAGAACTCACCGTCAGTCCGGAGGATCCGCTCGCGGGCCGCCTTGTGGTGATCGCTGCCCCCGTAAAACGGTACGACTTGATCGGCAAAATCAGCGGTGTCATTTGGAAATACTCGCTCCAGCGAGCCATCGAACGGCGGCCTGAAATCGCCAACGGTTTGCCCGTCGAACTGATCCGCCCGACCGTCATTAGCGGAGACGAGGCACAGTTTTTTTCAAGCCAGAGTGATGCCCATTTCCAGATGACGGCGCGGAGCGCACGGGGGATCACTCTCTACGCCACACAATCTACTCCTAACTTCTACGCCGAAATGGGCGGCGATCCGACCAGTAAAGCTCGGGTCGATTCACTTCTAGCCAATCTCCAAACCCGGCTCGCTTGCCAAAACCTCGATCCCGAAACCAACCGGTGGTACTCGGAAAAGCTTGGGCAACGTGTTGGTCAAACGGCGTGCCCGGTCGGTGACCGTCAATCCAAATGGAGGCGGACTGCTGGCGAGGCTTGCTGGAGCCAACCGTTCCGTCAACACGAGCGAATCTGAACAGCCCGAACCGGATCTGAGCTCACGCCAGTTCAGTGGCTTGAAAACCGGCGGATACGCCAATAACGGCATTGTCGAAGCCATTTTGTCTGGTTCCGGAGCAAAGCTCCCGTTCTATCAACGCTGGAAGCGGGTTAGCTTCGACCAATTCAACCCGCCTGAAGGACTGCGTAAGTTCTTTACCCGCCACGCTGTCATCACCGTTCCACGGAAGAAAGGATAAGCCGCCATGTCTGAATTCTTCAAAGACGACCCCATGTCTCAATTTTCACGGCAAAGCCAACAAGAATCGATGAACCGGACTTTCCAGAAATACCAGCAATACGGTCAGTATGAGCGAATGATCCTGTCCAGACTCTTCCGGTTCTCCACGCTGGGCATCGTCGTATTTTTGTGGAAACGCTCAAAACCGTCCCTGTTCCTCTTTCTCGTTCCCACCTGGCTCTATTTCTTTTCGATGCTCGGAGTCGTGGAGGCATTGTCTTCAAGAATGCATCACGATTCTCTCGGAGCGATTATCGGCTGGGCCGCATTTGCCGCAGTTTGTATTTTGCTTATTGGCGGCTCGATGTGGTTTGGCTTCCAACCTACTTTCGGATTTGGCCGGGTGGTAGCCATCGCTCAAATGATTGTTGCCGGAGGCTTCGTCTTAATCGGAACTTACCGCGCTATTGTCACTCCTCCGGCCGTCAGTCCTTATGCACCACAGAGCGCGGAATGCTGGATAGCCATTCTGCTCATGCTCGTTCTCTTTGCCGCTTCGCTGCTCAATGATCTCGTTCGGGCCTATTTAGCCCGGCGTGAACGCCAATAGACAGCGAGGAGTCTAAAAAATGCAATCCGACAGTCAGAAATTGATCGCCGTCTTGGCCGCGAAAGTGGCGGAAAAGCTGGAGCGGCGTTTGCAAGAGTTGATCCAAAACGAGCCGTGGGTTCTGACGAGGCTCCTGAACGTAGCCCAGGCGAGCCGGTATCTCGGACGAAGCAAAGGCGCGATCCGCCACTTAATCGCCCGACGAGCGCTGCCCGTTGTCCGCGTCGGCAAGAGAGTTCAGCTCGACCGGTTTGAGCTGGATGCCTTCATCGAAAAACATCGGAGCAGTTGAAATTCAAAAAAGGAGAACACCTGTATGGGTTGGTTTAGCAATCACGAAGACGACAAAAAGAAACAACTTATCAAGCGCGACTGGTCGAGTGGCCGCGCCTCGCAAACAACAAACTCCTCAGGCCGCGCTTATGGCACGGTCGAAACCCATGAACGTCTCGATGGCACCTATTTGGTTGAGAAAGATTCGATGGGCAATGTGATCAGCGTTAAGAAAAAGTGACCCCGCTTAATCGTGGGCCGGGAAACCGGCCCACACCATAACTTCAATGGACGAAAGTCTCCAAAACTTGTTGAAGGAATTGCCGAAAAAAGCGCCTCGCTCAAAGCTGGAGCCGTACCGGGAATTGATCTTCTCGCTCCTGGAAAAAAACTGGCGTTACCGGGAGATCGCGGCGTTGTTCAAAGAAAAGCTTGGATTGGCGGTTGCGCCTTCAACGCTCCACAACTTCGTTAAGGTACGCCGTAAGAGGGTAGGGAATTCATCGGCGGCTAGCGCGAGGCCACAAAAGAGGACGAACCGGGCAGAGCAAGAAAAACCGTTTGTCTTCACCTCCGGCGAAACCTTAACGCTTCTGACCAAAGAAAGAAAAGGAAAATGAAATCTCAAAATCGCACGAAACGGATTGTGTTTTCGATTGGTTCAAAAGGCGGGACTGGGAAGAGCACGTTCGTTTTGGCTCTGGCCGATTGGCTGCTATCCCAGAACACTCAATGCGTTCTTTTGGACTTGGATATTGAAAATAAAGTTAAAGGTAGTCTGAAGCACTTTTATCCGCAAGCGCCCAAGATCGATGTTCATACGCCATCGGGCCTTGACGCATTTATCGATTATCTCGATGGCGATTGTTCGGTTCTACTTGCCGACATGGGCGCTTCGCAAGGCCAGGTTGCCTTCGGCTGGTTCGATGCGATGTATGAATCGGTGGCTGGTCTAGGAATCTCTTTTACGGCTATTGGATTGGTCACGGACGATCCGGCGAGTGTCGATGGGCTTTTGTCGTGGGCTGCCGCTCTCCAACACCGGGTCGAATATCTGGTGGTTGAAAATTCGATCAGCGCATTTTGCAATTTCGTCTACTGGCGCGAAAGCGAGCAGGCCAGCCGGTTCCGTGAAATCTTCAATCCTTCTGTAATCCCGATGCGGTTCCGCGTCCCTGAATTGGAAGCGGGCTGCCGCAATCACGGGGTCACTTTGGGCCAAGTGGCCAGCCGTCAAACCTCGGTTTCTGAACTGCAAAAGACTTCTCTCGTTCTGCGGGCGCAATCCTACCGGAACGAATTATTCAATTCGATTGAGGAAGTGAGGCAGGTGATTTTGCCATGAACGATGCTCTGTTTGATTCCATAGCCAATTTACTACCCAAGGAACAGCGTGAGGCCTATTACAAGCATTTGGCCTATCTCCGGCAGCTTGCTCCCACCGATGAAATTCTGCGCGTCTGTGAGGCGATGGGCTTCTTGGCCCTGGTAACGCGGGAAACGCCGGACAAGATCGCAGTCGAACGGGCCGCGTTGACGGGGATTCTGGAACATGCGGTTCAAGCGATTCAAAAGACGCAGGAAACAACGGCTGAGTTTTGCCGGAAGGTGGAAGCTCGGTTGGAAAGCTCCCTGCTGAAATTGTGCTGAATGTCGATCCGAAGGGAATTGCGGTTCAGATTGGGCAAGGGATTGAGCAGTCGTTTGCAACCACCGGCTTGCCTGAAATTTCCAGCGACTTGCGAGCCATGGCCTCTAGTCTTCAATCGGCCACGAAAGATTTTTCGGGGATTGCGGATGCGTTTGGGCATCCGCAGAACGGGTTCACCACGAAGCTCAATGGGTCGCTTCAGCAAATGGAACAGCGGCTCGGCAACGTGCTCCGGTATTTGGACCAACAGTTGAAGAAATTGCACTGGAGCATGATGCGCGGGGTGATTCTTCTTTGTCTGGGTTGTGTGATCGTTGGCCTAATTTTGGGTCTGCTGCTGGCGCATTCATAGGATGGGAGAGTGTATGAGCGATGCACGCAATGGAAAACGAAATATTTTGCCGGTGTTAGTCGACACAGTTGAAGCGGCGCGAATCCTCGGACGTAGTCCAGCGACGCTCAAACGTTGGCGCCATGAAGGAATTGGGCCGAATTTCATCCAGATCCACAATAGAGTCCGCTATGATGTGGACGTGCTCCGTGCCTTTATTGAGGAGCACATACGAGTTGGTTCCGTGCGGGCTGCATTGGAGACATCTCGTGAAGCTGTTTAAGAAATCAGATTCAGCGTTCTATTGGTACGACTTCACGGTTCGCGGAGAACGTTTCCGAGGATCGACGAAAGAAGTAAATGAAGCCAGAGCGGCAAAGATCGCCGGTCTGAGATTTGCCGAAGCTGTTGAAGGAAACGACCCATTGCCAAAGAAGACGCCGCTGCTTAGCGAATTCTCGCGGGAGTTCCTCAAGTGGGTAACGGAAGCACGGCGGGCGGAGACGACAAAAAGCTACTATCGCGACGGATGGCGGCTTCTCTCAGAGACGGAATTAGCAGGTATGCGGCTCGATCAAATTACAGCGGACGGTGTAGACACGATCACGTTTCCTGGATCGGCGTCCACCACCAACTGCGCGATTCGGACGCTCCGCCGAATGCTTCACAAAGCGGAAGAAAAGAAATTGATCCGCAAGGTTCCGAAGCTGAGACTTGCAATCGAGTTTGAGCGGGAGCAAAGGCTGGATGAGGAATCTGAGAAAAGATTGCTGGCTGCCGCATTACAATGCGGATGGAGGCTGTCAAGCCTTCAACTTTTCGAAGATATCATCAAGTTGATGCGGGATACGGGAATGCGGAACCGTAGGGAACTCTATCGTTTGCGCATTGAAAATCTCGATTGGCGAAATCGTAGCATTTTCATTCCCGATAGCAAGACGCCTGAAGGACGAAGAACGGTGCCGATGAGCGATCGGGTTTTCGAAATCCTGCGCCGTCGTTGCTGCGACCGGAAAGGGATCGAAAAGGCGGAAGGATGGGTGTTTCCGGCTCGCCGGAAAAATGCCAAGGTTCCGTTTCTTGGTTCTATCGCAAAGCATTTTTCGGAAGCGCGAGCCAAAGCCGGTCTTCCCAAATCTCTTGTTCTCTATTGTGGCCGTCACGATTTCGGAACGGTCATTACCGCCAGAACCGGCAACTTGAAAGCGGTGATGAAGGTCATGGGCCATAAAGACTTCAAAACTGCGATGAATATCAGCACCCCGAGGTCGATGTCGTTCGGGCGGCCCTCAATCAACCAAAGCATGGATCGCAGGCTGATGCGTAAAAATTTCTGCGGCACGTTTTGCGCACAGCCTCAATATTGACAACCCGATAAGTGATTGAAAAGAATGGTGAGCGCGGAAGGAATCGAACCTTCAACCTACTGATTAAGAGTCAGTTGCTCTGCCAGTTGAGCTACGCGCCCTCTGCTTGGGAAAAACGTGAGAAGGGACTTAACTGAAGTCAGACATCAGTGTAGCACACTGCACGGCTGAGCTTGGATTGGCGCTTGCAGGTTTGTGACGAACTTTGCCGCCATGGATACCTGGCTTTCTAAAATTGGCTTTGCGATCTGGCTGCAACCGCGAACGTTCGTAGCATAGGCGTCAGATCACCTGCCGTCTGCCTACACGAATTGGCCTTGCGGGCTACGAAACCCTATCGTTAGAACCCCGCTTCCGGTTTACGTCTGCAGTGCGCCCTGGGGTTCGCTTGTTTGAGCCGCGTCTGCGCTCACAGGCATGATTCCCCAAATATCCCGTGCGTATTCCCGGATGGTCCGGTCGCTTGAAAAAATTCCAGCGCGGGCAACGTTCAGGATCGCTTTGGACGCCCACGTCGCAGGCTCCTGGTAATCTCTCTCGGCGCGCTTGCTGGCTTCGACGTACGAACGCAGGTCGGCCATCAGAAAGTAACGGTCGCCACGGTCTAGAATTTCATCGACGATCCAACGGAAAAGGCCCGACTCCCCGGGACAAAATCGGTCTGTCCCCAGGCTGTCCATCACGCGGCGGAGAAGGATATCGTCGCTATAGAGCTGGCGAGGCTGATAGCAGCTGCGCTCCCGATACCAGCGTACCTCTTCAGGGGTAAGGCCAAAGGTATAAATGTTGGCCTCTCCCACCTCCTGCATGATCTCGATGTTGGCGCCGTCGAGCGTGGCCAGCGTGAGCGCGCCATTCATGGCCAGCTTCATGTTGCCGGTGCCGGAGGCCTCCATGCCCGCAGTTGAAATCTGCTGGCTAAGATCGGAAGCGGGCACGATGATCTCGGCCAGAGAAACCCTGTAATCCGGAACAAACACCACCCGGATGTGCTCGCGGGAGCGCGGATCGGCGTTCACAACCTGCGCTACGTTGTGGATCAGCTTGATGATCTGCTTGGCGGCCCAGTATCCGGGCGCCGCTTTCCCAGCGAAGAGGTAGGTTCGCGCCACGCCTGGCCGGCTTCCATCTTCCACGATGCTCAAATACTCATGGATAATGCGCATCACATTGAGTAGCTGGCGTTTGTATTCATGGATGCGCTTGATCTGCACGTCAAACATCGATCCCGGATCAATGGAAACCCCGGTGGCTCCAAGCACTTCGTGAGCCAGCCTCTCTTTGTTGCGGCGTTTGACTTCCAGGAACTCCATCTGAAACGCGCTGTCGGAGGAATATTTCTCGATCTCCTGGGTCCTTTGAAAATCGGTGATCCAACCGTCCCCGATTGTCTTGGTCAAGAGGTCGGCTAAAGAGGGATTGGCCTTGAGGATCCAGCGGCGCGGAGTGACTCCGTTGGTCTTGTTGCTGAATCGATCCGGCCACAGTTGGGCAAAGTCGGGCACCAGGCTGTCTTTGAGCAGTTGCGAATGCAGCCGCGAGACGCCGTTGACCGCATGGCTGCCTACAATGGCCAGATTGGCCATGCGCACCTGTTTTTCTGGGCCCTCTTCAATAATCGACATGCCACGCTGCCGGTCGATGTCCATTGGCCATTTGCGAGCCACCGTGCGCAGAAACTGGTGATTGATGCCGAAGATGATGTCCATGTGGCGCGGCAGCACCCGCTCCATCAGCGGGACAGGCCACTTCTCCAGCGCCTCCGGCAGCAGCGTGTGGTTGGTGTAGCCAAGCGTGGCTTCCGTGATCTGCCAGGCGCGGTCCCAGTCTACGCCGTGCTCGTCGAGCAGCAGGCGCATGAGTTCGGCAACGCACAGGCTTGGGTGAGTGTCGTTCATCTGAACAGCAACTTTGAGTGGAAGCTCATCCACACTGGAATGTGTGGAAAGGTATTTCCGCAAGATATCCTGAAGCGAGCAGGTCACCAGGAAATATTCCTGGATCAATCGCAACTCTCTGCCCGACTGTACCGCGTCCGAAGGATAGAGGACGCGCGAGATATTTTCCGAAACGATCTTTTGTTCGACGGCCCGGATGTAGTCGCCCCGGTTGAAGATCTCGATATCAAAATCCTCCGAGGCGCGTGCCGAGAAGAGCCGCAGATAGTTGACGGTGCTTCCGGAAAATCCGGCCACCGGCATGTCGTTGGGTATACCCAAGACGATCTTACAATCGGTCCAGCGCGGCCGGCGGTTGCCCTCTGAGTCGCGCGTGTACTCGAGCCGTCCATAGAGCGGAACTTTACATGGATCGTTCAGCCGCTCAATATAAAAAGGGGTGCCTTCCGACTTCCACCTGTCCGGTTTTTCCCGCTGATGGCCGCCGGCGATTTCTTGCCGGAAGAGGCCGTATTCATAGTCGATTCCGTAGCCGAAGCCGGGCATGTCCAACGTTGCCAAAGACTCCAGGAAGCAGGCTGCCAGGCGCCCGAGACCGCCGTTCCCAAGACCCGCATCGGGTTCGATCTCCAGCACTTCGTCCAAGGAGACACCCAACTCCTGGAGCACGCTCCGGCAGAAGTCGTGCAAGCGAAGGTTGCAGAGGTTATCGCTCAGCCATCGCCCCATGAGGAATTCCATCGAGAGGTAGTAGAGGCGTTTTACATCCTGGTGCTGATATTGCCGCTCGGTCTCCAGCATCCGGTCGATCAACGATTCGCGGAGGGCAAGAGATAGCGGCTTTAGCAGTTCCTTGGCCGTAAGGCGGTCCGTTTCACGGGCAAGCGTGTAACGGACGTTTTGCAGGATGGACTCGCGCAAAGGCCGGGCAGGACAACACGGCGTAACCGTCGATAACGAAGCAGACATGCTGAACTATAGTTTCGTGCCGGCCGCACCAACCATCAGGCAATGCGCCAAAGGCGCCGTTTCCTATTCCGAAATCGCTGGATTCGTGAGGTCGTTGGGGGGAAGACGAAATCACGCCGCGCTGCCGAGTGATGCGAACCGGATTCTTAGGATATTCCTATTCATCATCTCACAACAGATCGCATTTCCGGACAGCTTTCATGCGTTCTTCATCTATCCGCCTGCGATCGAAGGGACTAAGGTTACCTCATCGCCGTCGCGGAAGGCATATCCCGCGCCCAGGAAGCGAATGTCTTCATCGTTGACGTAAATGTTCAGAAAGCGGCGCACCTGTCCCTGTTCGTCACGGAGATGAGGCTTCAATTCCGGAAATTTTGTACTAAGTGTGTCCAGAAGTTCATTGAGATTCGCAGCGGCACACTTGAGTTGACCAACCCCTTCGGTGTGCCGCTGGAATGGTGTGGGAATAGCAACGGTCACATTCATTCTTAAACTCCTCCTGCTTTGGCTCCGGCCAGTTCGCGCTCTAGGTACTCTTCAAAAGCCGCGAGTTTGGGCGGCAGAGGCTCGACGGTTTCATACCGACCAACCAGCGCGTCGGTGGTCTTCAGGCCGTTGCCGGTAATGCACAGCACGGTTGTCTCCTGCGGCTTAATGCGTCCTTGCGCGTACAACTTGCGCGCCGCTCCAACAGTAACGCCTCCCGCCGTTTCGGTAAAGATGCCTTCGGTTTCCGCCAGCAGTGTGATGCCATCCACAATTTCGGGATCGCTGGAGTCTTCCGCCCATCCGCCGCTCTTGGCAATCGTGCGCGCCGCATAAAAGCCATCTGCTGGATTGCCGATTGCCAGCGACCGCGCAATCGTAGCGGGCTTTTGCGGTTCGATCTCGTTGCGGCCCGCCTTTACCGCTGTACTGATCGGGCTGCAGCCTGTTGCCTGAGCGCCAAAGAATTTAACGTTCTTCTCTTCCACCAGTCCAAGCTCGGTCAGCTCCCGGAACGCTTTGGCGATCTTGGTGATCAGCGAGCCTCCAGCCATCGGAACCACAACGTTATCGGGCAGGCGCCAGCCAAGCTGCTCTGCAATCTCGTAGCCCACGGTCTTTGATCCTTCCGCGTAGTACGGGCGAAGGTTCACGTTGACGAAGCCCCAATGATGCTTGTCCGCGATTTGCGAGCAAAGGCGGTTGACGTGGTCGTAGTTTCCGGCGATGGGAATGATCCGCGCGCCATACACTTGTGTGCCGAGTATTTTGGCCGGCTCCAGATCTGCGGGGATAAAGACGCACGCTTTGAAACCCAGGCGCGCCGCTTGTGCCGCCACCGCGTTTGCCAGATTTCCGGTTGAAGAGCAGCTCACAATCTCGAAGCCAAAATTCTTCGCCTGTGACAAGGCCACCGCGACCACGCGATCTTTGAAGCTCAGGGTAGGGAAGCAGACTGCGTCGTTTTTGATGTACAGGGACTTGGTTTTGAATTTATCTCCGAGGCTGGAGGCTTTGACCAAGGGCGTGAAGCCCACGGGAACTGTGGCCTCAAATTGCTCGGGGAGGGGTAGCAGCTCTTTGTAACGCCAGAGCGTCGTTGCCCGGCGCGCAATCGTATCTTTACCGATTTCTTCCCGAATACGGGGAAGATCGTAGGCGATTTCCAGCGGCGCAAAGCACTTTTGGCAAAACGAGATCGGCTGGTTTCCCCAGGTCGCCTCGCACTCGCGACACCTAAGCTCATACCGTTGTGGCGTGCTCATGGTTTCTCCTGAAAATTGGCTGTCAAAATCTCGTGCTTCAAAATCAAAAACCCGCTGCCTTGAGGCAGCGGGTTTCATAATTGCTAAACTTTAAGAAATGTCTCTTATGAACCTGTCTGCCTCTCAAGTAAGGCACACATCATGATGTGGCGACAGCACATGGCCATGTTGGAGACAGAAAATAACATCGAGAGACAATATATCCCAAAGAGCGCGGACAATGCAATCACTCACACCGCAATGCAACCATGGGATCGGCCTTGGTTGCCCTGCGTGCCGGTATGTAGCTGGCGACGAACGCTACCAGCGTCAGCGTCAATGTAACGGTAACAAACGTCCACGGATCATTGGCCCCGATTCCGTAGAGTAGGCCGGACATCAGGCGGCTCAACAGCAGCGCGGCAATGAGACCAACTCCGGCACCCGCAAGCAAGACTACAGCACCCTGCCGCAAGACAAGACCGAGTACATGCCGGCGTTCAGCGCCTAGCGCCATACGCAAGCCAAATTCTTTCACGCGCCTTGCCACCAGATAGGAGAGCACTCCGTAAATCCCGATTGCAGCCAGCGCCAAGGCAATGCCCGAAAAAATGGAGAGCAGCAGACTCAAGAATCGTGGGCGTGATTGTGCGGCGGACATTACCTCGTCCATGGTGCGAACGGCCGAGAGCGGCAAGGATGGATCAAGGTCGTGAAGTTCGTGCCGCACTTCCCCAAGCGACGCCTGGGGCTCTCGCTGGCTGCGAACCACAACATAGAAATTGCTGTTTCCCGAGCCATGGGTCTGCCTATAGGGCAGGTAGAGCTCCGTTCCAGTTGGCTTGTCGATTCCGGCGTTCTTTACGTCTTCAACAACGCCGATAATTGTGCACCACGGATCACCACCCGGACGGATCCGCCGGCCGATGGCGCTCTGGTTACCCCAGAACATGTGGGCCATGGTTTGATTGATGATCACGTTGTCAGGGCCGCCTTTGGCGTCACGGTCGTCAAAGAATCGGCCTTCGATTAGCCGTATTCCCATGGTTTCAAAATAGCCCTTGCTGACCGTCTGGTAGAAGTCAACGCTTTGGATCGGGCCTCCCTTTTTGGGAACAAACCCTTCAATGTCTGTATCGTTGACGTTCGGTCGGCGAATTGGAGGCAGCCCTGTTACGAGGGCTGCCGACTGTATGCCTGGAATATGCGCGATCCGGTCATGCAGCCTGTACCAAAAGTTGTCTCTCTTCGGGTTATCGGCGTAGATGGCGTCGGGCAGCGTCACGCGCATGGTCAAAACTCCGTCAGGCTTGACCCCGGTATCTACCTTCTGCAGTTTCCAAAAAGCGCGCAGCATCAGCCCACAACTGACCAGCAAGATCAGAGCAAGAGACATTTCTCCGGCAACCAGCGCCTTGCGAAAGGTTTGTGCACCCACCGTGGCGGTGGTCGCGCCAGCAGCGTCTTTCATGGTTGCTTGCAGGTCTTTGACGATAAGGTGTGTCAGAGGCATTAACCCAAAAACAATTCCCGTAAGCACCGATACAAGCAAGGTGAACAGCAACACTCGAAGGTCCATGCCGATTTCAGCGGCGCGAGGGAGGCCGCCCGCGTTTGTGGCCTTGATGACGTACAGTCCGGCATAGGCCAAGCCAATGCCCAAAATTGCTCCCACAAGTGAGAGCAAAATTCCCTCGGTCACAAACTGCTGCAAAAGCCGGCGGAAGGCCGCCCCGAAAGCGGTACGCAGGGCGATTTCTCTCTGCCGGGATTCGGCGCGGGCCAAGAGCAGGTTGGCGACATTGACGCAGGCGATCAGCAGCACACTCGCAACTGCGCCGAGCAACATGAGAAGGGCCGGCCGCACGTTGCCTACGACCTCACTCTGCAGCGGGTAGCTGACCAATGTGTGGCTTACAGGTTCGAAGTGGTGTTCTTTGGCCGAACCCGTCTGGCCATGGTATCTGACCAGTGAGTCCAGTTCAGTCTGGGCCTGTTGCGCAGACACGTTCGGCCTGAGCCTGCCCAGCAGATAGAGAAAGTGTGATCCACGGTCGCCTGGCTTGGCTGGGTCGATCTGTAGAGGAGCCCAGACATCGGGTGGATCAACTTCTCCCGGAGGAAAGGCGAATCCCTTGGGCATCACGCCGACGATCGTGCACTTGCTCCCGTTGAGCTGTACTTCCTGACCAATGATGTCGCTTCTGCCACCAAAGACCCGCTGCCACAGACCGTAAGAAATATCGGCGACTCCCGGCGAGTTAGGGTCGTCATCGGCCGGAGTAATAAGACGGCCTTGCGCGGGTGCAACGCCAAGTGTCGTTAGCATGCTCCCGCTGATGAGCGACGCCGTGGCCCGCGTAGGGTTGGTAGCGCCTGTAAGGTTAACACCATCGTTGACCCAGGCGTCGAGAGATGCCCAGGATTTCGTTTCGTTCCGCAGGTCCAAAAACTCCGGTGGAGAGACCCAGAAACGGCGCAGGCCGCCACCGGGAAAGCTGCCAAACTCGGAATAGATTTTCAGCAGGCGATTGGACTGAACATACGGCAAGGGCCGCAGTAAGACCGCATTCACAACGCTAAAAATGGCGGTCGTGGCGCCAATGCCTAGACCCAGGCACAGTACGGCGGCCACCGCAAAGCCAGGGTTCTTGGCAAGCATTCGTAGCCCGTAACGAACGTCTTGGAGCAACGTTTCCATAGACTCTCCGCCCTCGCAACGGTTGTGAAGGAGAGTGCGCCTCGTCCCCGTGACCAGGTTTTAGGATTTTTTCGAGGCGACCCCAAGGGCCACCGCCGTAAAGTGTAGACGCGCCGTTCTGGAAAACGCACGTCATTTATTTAACTGCCCATGAGCTCCTTTGCGCGGTTTGTAGTCTTGATAATAGCGTTGATGAGGGTCACGCGCAGGCCACCTTTCTCCAACTCGATGAGTCCTTCAATCGTGCATCCGGCGGGAGTCGTAACCGCATCTTTGAGCAGCGCCGGATGGTGCCCCGTCTTGAGAGCAAGCTGCGCCGCTCCGAAGAGTGTCTGTGCCGCCAGTGTGGTGGCCAGTTCTCGCGGCAGGCCAACCTTTACACCTGCTTCCGCCAAGGATTCGAGGATCACAAACACAAACGCCGGGCCGCTGGCCGAAAGTGCGGTGATGGCGTCCATGTGTTTTTCATCCACAACCACAACTCGTCCCACACCTTCGAACAGATGCCTGGTAAGTTCGAGATGCTCAGCGCGGGCCGAAGCAGCCGCTGCCAGGGCAGTCATCCCGGCGCCAACCATCGATGGAGTGTTGGGCATCGCGCGGATAATGGGGATCTCTGTCCCCAGCTTCTGCTGCATGATCGATATGGTGGTCGATGCAACTACGGAGATCACTAGCGCATTTGGTTGAAGAACGGGACCGATCTCTTCGAGTAACTGCGGCATGGCTTGGGGCTTCACGCAGATCAGTACAATCGGCGCACCCTCCACGGCGGCCCGGTTGTCGCTCAGAAACGGCACGCCTCCCAATTGCTCCGATAAGGCTTTGCACTTGTCTTCATGCTGGACAGTAGCGACGACTTCATCCTTTTCCGCGAGCCTACGCTCCAGAAAGGCTTGAAGTAGGATAGTGCCGAGTTTGCCGCATCCCAGAACTGCGAGCTTTTTGGGCGTAGCGCCGTGAACGGGGCTCGAGGCTTTTGTGGTTGTCCCAACCGTCTCTTCTGCTTTGTTCTTGCTGAGAGATGGAGTGCTCATGATCTTGTCCTCTTTTTCAAATTTTCGTTTTGAAGTTTTGTGCGGAAATGAAAAACCCGCGGCCGGTTGGCAGCGGGTCTACGATGATGGCTACTTCTTATGAATGATTAGCGCACGTCAATCCCTCTGCCTTGAATGGAGAAGGCCCACGGAAGCGGGTATGCAGCGTGAGCTTGATTGGCAAAGGTCTTCGACATCAAGAGCACTATAGTGGAAGTTTTCGCCTGAAGCAAGAAGATGATCACAAGATGATGAAAGACGGAAGGGTATTAGCCAATGGGGCGGCAAGCTGAAAAGCACTGAAGCCGCAGGGGTACCTGCGGCTTCAGGAGCTTCTATCCTTATTTTCGGCAGTTCTTAATATTTCGGAACGTTTGGGTCGACTCGGTCTGCCCAAGCCAAAATCCCACCGGCGAGGTTCTTCACTTTCGTGAACCCTTCTTGCTGCAAGAATGCAACGGCCTTGCCGCTTCGCACGCCGGAGCGGCAATGGACGACCATCTCTTTGCCGCGATCGAGTTCGCCGACGCGCTTCGGCAGATCGTTCAAAGGAATGAGATGGCCATTCAGGTTGCAAATCTGGTATTCATGCGGCTCGCGCACATCAAGGATGAAGAGATCCTCTTTGGCATCGAGACGCTGCTTTAGTTCTTCTACGCTGATTTCCGGAACGCCGCTGGTCACAGGTTTTTCTTGCCCTCTCAGTCCACAAAATTGTTCGTAATCGATCAGTTTAGTGACTGTCGGGTTATTTCCGCAAACCGCGCAATCGGGATTCTTGCGCAGCTTCAATTCCCGGAAGCGCATACTCAGGGCATCGATGAGGAGCAAGCGGCCGGCCAGCGACTGTCCGCTGCCAAGAATCAACTTGATGGCTTCCGTAGCCTGGATCAAACCGACCAGCCCCGGCAGGATTCCCAGAACCCCGCCCTCGGCGCAGGAAGGAACCAGTCCGGGTGGTGGCGGTTCAGGATAGAGGCAGCGGTAGCACGGCCCGTCTTTGGTTGCAAAGACGCTGGCCTGTCCTTCAAAGCGGAAGATCGAACCGTAGACGTTCGGCTTGCCCGAGAAAACGCACGCATCGTTCACCAGGAAGCGCGTCGGAAAATTGTCGGTGCCATCCACGATAATGTCGAAGCCGCTGAAGATCTTCAGCGCGTTGTCGCTGGTCAGGCGGGTTTCGAAGGTTTCAACGTTTACGAAAGGGTTCATTGCGGCGATCTTGTCTTTCGCCGATTGCAGCTTGGGACGGCCCACGTCGCTGGTAAAGTGGATGATCTGCCGCTGCAGATTCGTAAAATCCACTACGTCGAAATCGACAAGGCCGAGCGTGCCCACGCCCGCTGCCGCCAGGTAAAGAGCGAGCGGAGAGCCAAGCCCGCCTGTGCCGATACACAGGACGCGGGCGGCCTTCAACTTTTGCTGACCCTCCATGCCCACCTCGGGCATGATGAGGTGGCGGGAATAGCGCAGTACTTCGTCATTATTGAGAGTGTTGGTCTCAGGCACCGTTGTGGTCGCCATGGAAAACTCCTGATGTTCAAAGATTTCGGTACGTTTCTTGTAAAGAAGCTTCTCTAAAGAACCTGAGCGGCCGCGCCGAGTGGCGCAATGGCAAGCCCAGCTAACATCGCGGGAGTCGCATCAGGGGTTTGGTGAAAGGCAACATCGCTACGATTATAGCGTTTTCTGCCCGGGCGGGAGAAATTCAGGTTGCGGAAGTATCGGATTACAAAATCTCGATCTCTTCCCCTTCCAGCGCCTTGGTTTCCATAGACCCCAGCAGGGCGAACGATCTCGTTTCCTCTGCGTTGCCTCCCGCCACCCGCGTAATCACGTAGGAACAGTCGAACCAAAAAGCCTGCTCAAGGTCTGTGGCCGAAGGCTGCGCTGGGTGGTCGGGATGAGAGTGATAGCACCCCACGATACTCTCATTGCGCGCGCGGGCGAGCTTGGAGGCGTCGACGATTTGTTTTGCGGGAATGTCATAGCGATTCAAGGGCGACGCGGCCACATTGTCGCAGGCCACCACAAGCGTCACTTGGCGGTTACCCCCATTGCTGGCGCCGATCAGGATTCCACAGCCTTCGTTTGGATAGCTCTTCTCCCCTTCAAACCGGATCTTGGCGTAGTCGGCTGAGCTGATTTTGAGCATTTTGATGTGGATGATCTCCGGTTGATAGGGATGCTATCCGTTGTTAAATCAGCGATTTAGCTGATGATCTGCATTTTATCTCCGAGTGAGCGGCGGTGCATTGTCCCCGGTGCATCCGGATTGCACGATGGGCTTGCAAGCACACTCATTTGGAGGAACGTGCAATGTCGAAAAGTGTCTCGTCAACGACCGATCAATTTCAACCAGCTACTCGGATTCAAGAGAGCTTTCTGGCCGGTCCAGAGAGAAAGGCGCTCTCCTGGCTTGCCGCTCGAACGCCCGTCTCGATTAATTCCGATCATCTCACGGCCCTTGGACTGCTTGCTATGGCAGGGGCTGGCCTTGGTTATTGGTGGGCGCGAACCAACACTCTTGGGCTGCTGGTCGTGATTCTATCCCTGGCCGTGAACTGGCTAGGAGATAGCCTCGATGGTACCTTGGCCCGCTTCCGCAACCATCAGCGTCCCCGATACGGATTTTATGTCGATCATATCGTCGATGCTCTCGGCGCTGTTTTCCTTCTTGGGGGCTTGGCGTTGTCCGGATACATGTCTGTATTGGTTGCGGGTGGGTTGTTAATCGCCTATTTCCTGTTGTCGATCGAGGTCTATCTCGCCACTTACACGCTGGGAGATTTCAAGATTTCGTATTTCAGGATGGGCCCCACGGAACTGCGAGTGCTGTTGGCATTCGGGAATGTTTTTTTGTTCCATAAGTCGATGGTTCATCTGGCGGGTCGCGTTTATCGGCTATTTGATGTGGGAGGAACGGTCGGAATTGCTGGAATGCTGTTGATCTTGCTGATCTCAATCATTCAAAACACAGTCAAGCTCTATCGCAGTGAACCGCTTCCTGTCAGGGAAGTGGGTGCGGCTTCCGAACTCAGCCATCCAGCAACGCTAGGGGTGAAGGATGGTTGGTGGGCGCAGCCTCGATCCTGAGCTTGTGAAAAACGAGTGGATAGAACGCACCGTGTTAACATCGCTGCCCATATGGCTTCCATTCCCACAACCATGCGTGCCGTGCAGCTTCGAGACTATGAGGGCACGCCCAATAGCTTGTCCGTCGTGGAGACACCGGTTCCGAGGCCTGGTCCGGGAGAGGTCCTGGTGCAGGTTCATGCCTCGCCGGTGAATCCTTCCGACTTAATGTTCATTCGTGGACTTTACGGATTTAAGAAAGCGCTCCCCACCGTTCCTGGGTTTGAGGGCAGCGGCACGGTCGTGGAAGCAGGCAGCGGCATGATGGCCCGCTATATGCAAGGCCGCCGCGTGGCTTGCGCCGCTGCCGATCCCGCTGTCGGCAGCGGGGTGTGGGCGGAGTACATGGTGACTTCGGCGAAGTTCTGTGTGCCTCTTGGAAAAAAGGTCGAGATGGAACATGCGGCAACCATGCTGGTCAATCCATTTTCAGCCTGGGCCATGGCGGATATGGCGCGGCGTGGAAAGCATCGGGCCATGGTGCAGACGGCTGCTGCCAGCGCTCTCGGTAAGATGATGGTGCGGCTCGGTCAGAAGTTTTCAATTCCCGTCGTCAATATTGTGCGGCGTCCCGAACAGGTGGACTTGCTCCGAAGCCTAGGTGCCGAGCATGTTTTGAACAGTAACGATGCTGGATTTGATGAGGGCCTCAGCGACCTATGCCAACGGCTGGGCGCCACCATCGGCTTTGACGCCGTGGGAGGCGACATGTCCGCCCGCGTTCTGAAGGCACAGCCCAAAGGAAGCCGTTTGGTGGTCTATGGCGCGTTGTCGCTTGGTCCCAACCAGATCGATCCGGCTTCACTTATTTTTGAAGACAAACATGTGGAAGGCTTCTGGCTCAGCGCCTGGCTTCGCCGGCAGAATATTTTGAACCAGCTTCGGATCGCGGGGCAGATACAGGAGTTGCTTGCCGGTGAGCTAAAGACCGACATCCAGGCAAGATTTTCATTCAAGGACGCCCGTCAAGCCGTGGAGCAATATGCCGGAAACATGACCGCCGGAAAGGTTCTGCTGGTGCCTCACGTCCAAACCTTAGGCGTGTTTGGAAATGCTCCAAGTTTTAGCGGCTATGGTCGTGGTCGCTCCGATGGTCGCGGTCGTCCCGCTCCCAATCCCGGTCGTCGCGCCAGCGATGATCGCGACTGCTCCACCAGCCGTGGTGCTGAGTCCAGCAGCGCTCCCTGTGTTCGTTGAGTTGAAAGCGGCGATGGTTAGCCTGCCGGCTGTTCTCCCCATGCAGTCGAATTGCATTGTCAAGGCGCAGTTCGGCCTTCTCGATCTCGCGGCGGCATTTTTCCCGGCTTTCGGCATTTGCCGAGGGAATCCCAGCCAGCAGCAGACCGGCGGCCAGCGCGGTTACCGGCATAACGCTTCTCCATGACCATGCAGTATCCCGAACGCTCATGGCTCCTCCAATGCAATTTTTTGTGCGGCTATGTTACACCACTTGTCAAATTTTTTGGGCGACACCTTGGGCCATCGCCACGAGGGGCCATGGCCACGAGGCCGCCAGGATCGATTCGCCCCTTGATCTATCTAAGATCTATCTAACCCATAAGCGACACGTATTCTTCGAAACCAATTTGCTGCCCACCATCGAATGAGTTGCAGGGAAATGAGTTGATGGGAATGAGTTGGTGGAACTTCACGCTCCTTGCTGGTGTCTCATAAGAGTGCATGTTCTTCCCCCATAGAACCTCTCAATTTGCGGTATTTGCGGGATTGCTGGTTGCGGGAGTGGCGGCATGGATGGCGTTCTCGGTATTTCCGCCACATCCGTCTTCGCTCGATGACCTTTTCTTCGCCGCCGGAGTTCGAGTGTTGGCAATATCACTCATGGGCGCGGCGTTTGTCCGTGGCGGCTTAGCCATCCTGCGATGCAAAAACCTCAGCCTTGCTCAAGAAGCCGCGCTGCGTACCGCAGGCTCAGCCGCCTGGTTCCCGGTTTTCATCATCTTTCCGTCCAACACGGATTGGGAAATCGGGATTTCCATGGTGCTGACCGCCAGCATCGTCATGATTTTCCTCTTCTTGCGCACCGCTTATGTTCAAAGCGCTGTATCTGCTGTCCCGCTGCGGCTTTCAACTTTCGGCGGTTTAGGACCCGCGCAACTTCCAGCTTTGCCCCGGCAACTGCATCCCGCGCTATGCTTCTCTTTCTGCTCGCAATTGGGGCTGCTCGCCCGTCTTATGGGGCATTGGGAGACAGCGAGCGTGCTCTTCAGTTTCGGGCTGGGTGTGCTGTTGTGGACCTTTCCAGCCATCGAAAAAGAACCCGAACAGCGGAAACCAACGGTGCTCGGTAATCCCTTGAGCCGGGCGGTGCTCATGGTGGTTTTAGCTGTGATCTTGAGTTCCATCGGCCTGCTACTGCACCTGATTCTCGGAAGCAGCCAGGCGCAGCGGAATTCACTTGCTGTCTTGATGGATCGCTCTTCGTTCACAGCGAGGATCGTCGCACGATTCCTGGCAGAACGCTTCTTTCCTGAAGCCAAGGTGAACGGAACACAGGCACAGAAGCAGCCGCATCCTCTGGCTGCCGGTGCATTCGGAGGAGACGGCGCCTACATCGGCGTTTTCCTTTCTCCGCTACCGAAGCCCGAACCTGTCTGGCTGGCGCCCGTATCGCCCGTGCCTTCTGAAGGCTTAGTGAAGACGGCTGCTAAGTCTTTAACGATCCCTTTTTCTGGAATTTATTGGTTTTTCGAATCGCCTTTCTCCGAACCACCGGCCAGTTCTTTGAAGATGCAGGGCAAGCCGGAAACCACCGGGCTCCGCACATCCGATCACCAGCCTTTGCAGATGGAAGCGCACCAAAAATTTAGCAGTCCTGTGAGTCTCAATTGCTGCAGCCAGATCCAGGTGGTGATCAGCAATGCCGACACCGATACGGGCTCAATTTTTCTAGAGATGATTCTGGTTGATAATCGGAGCAAGGGCTGGCCCTCGCAATCGCTCGGCAGCCAGCCTGTGGCTTCCATGACCCGGATCGAGAGGCTTCAGGAGAAGCTTCCAAAACTGGATGCGCCGCTCAAGCAGACTCTGACCTTTCCGATAAGCCCAACTGCAAAAATTCGGCAGTTCGACGAAATCACGGTCTCGTTCCGCCAAAGTGTGATCCAGTTGCCCAAGAGCGCCAAGATAGGTATTGACCAGTTTGTATTCGTACCCAAGTAAGCGCTTCTTGTGATTGCAGCCGTTGATCGCAGGGCGGGAGTGACGTTACTGGCCGCTCATTCTAAGACGCATCGAACGGCCCTGCGTACGGAAAGCCTTATCTCGGCTGCGCCACCGTTCTCCTCCGCTTTCTCCTGCGGAGATAGAGAAACAAGCCATAGCCCGCAGCCGCCAGTGTGAGAACGAGCGCTGCCACGTCTGCGATCAGGACGCGCTCCTGATTGAGCATGGTGAA
>DATGIO010000195.1:0-25287 GCA_035295685.1 Candidatus Angelobacter sp. | reverse complement strand
TTCAGCCACGCCCGCACGGGCCGGGAATTCTGAAAAACGTGAGCACCAAGATCATCGCGCGGCAGTCAGGCGATGCTACCCCGCTCATCAAGCATTTGCACCTGAATCCAGTTGCTATAGGAGAGGTCCAACGGTTCGGCGTGCCGCGCAAGGGCCAGAGCGGCGAGGTACTGCTCGTGATTGGGGAGAAAGCGGAGACCACCCAGACGATTCGCCTGGTTCCCACGCCTCTCTCGAATTGGGTCGCCACCACGTTTCCCCGTGAACGTAAGTACAGGACTTGGTTTCTAGCCACTCACCCGGACCGGCCGCCTATCGAGTGCTATCAGGAGCTGGCGAAGCGATTTCCGCACGGACTCGCCGATCTGGCCCAGTTACCTGAGGAGCTTTCTGGGGCAGTAGCTGCAGCGACCGGTGGGGACAAAAAGCAGGCAGATACACATCAATCGGAGGTCGCACGGTGACTCTCTATTGGCTGCTTGCTCAAGGAATTCTAAAAACGGAAAGCAAAGGAAGGAGTTGATCTCAACTATGTCGGCAATTACATACTTCGTGGCATTCGGCGTTTTTGCATGGCTGGTCTTCAGCCTGCGCAGCCGAAAAGCCATCGCGGCAACGCTGGCCGTTGCCATCATCGTGGGGGCATTGGCATTCCCACCCGAGTCCGAGGCGCAGGGAGGCATCCTCGGCGTGGCACAACAGATCGTCAGCCTCATTAACGGCGTGATCGGCAATGCACTGACCGCGGTCAACACCGCCCGTTCTGCCATCAATAGCTACCGACAGCTCACCCTGTTTCCGCAGAACCTGCTGAATGCGGCGCGCTCGCAGATTGTGGGGATGATTCGGCAGGACCGGCAGGTGATGGGTAACATCTTTACCCTCAACCTGAGCAGCGCCTCCCTGCCAATGCCGCAGAACCTCGAGACGCAGATGCGCGGGCGGCAGATCTCAGCCATTGGCGGCATCAGCCAGATGTTTGTTGGCGCATTCGGCGCAGCCCCGGCGCTTAGCGATGCGAAGCCGGCAAGCCGCGCTTTGTCCGATGTGGACGACGCATTGGCCCAGGACAGCCTGAAGTCCGCAGTAGCCTCCGATTCCGCAACCGATCTCGAACTCCAGCAGGCCGATTCGATCGAGGACGCGGCAAGCCGGAGCAACATTGGGCACATTCTCCGCTGGAACAGGCTGTTTTTCTATTGCATTCGACGGATCGAATATGTGGGTGGCAAATGCCGGCAGCGGAGGCGTCACGAAGCTGCGCGTGAGCGATGGCGCTAATCTGGGTACATTCCTCAGCTTTGCATCGCCGGAAGGAATTGCTTTTGACGGAACCAACCTCTGGATCTCGACTCCCGGAACAAACTCAGTCGTCGAGTTCTCAGCCAGCACGGGGGCGGAAATCGCAGCATTTCAAGCCGGCTCACTCCCGCAGGGCGTCGCATTTGATGGAGCCAACATTTGGGTGACAAATGTAAACAGTTCGACCGTGTCGAAACTCTAGGCTGCCAGGCACGGTTTCAATGCGAGTGTCAGAGGATCTGGGCGCTAAGATATCCGCAAGACGATCCTTAGCGCCTTGCTTCTTGCTGAGAATCCGTAAGGCTCCACCGGCGCCACGAGCATTGGGCAGCATCTGTCACACATCCCTCATCTGGAACGGGCTTATATAGCCGCCGGACTTCCGGTGCATTGGGATGACAATCCGCCATCTGTTTTGTTGAGAGAGGACAGCCATGTTGCCCGCGTGCCAAGGTGATGCCAGATCGAGAGCAAGCGGCGGAGAAGCTCCAGGAGTATATTCTGTAAGCCCGGAAGGATCCCACGAAAAATATCATCGCGCACAGACTGCTTTCAATGATGTTCGCGGTTACCGCATTTGCAGCGTCCTCTATTTGTTTGGGCCAAATTGTCGGCGATTGGCAGGGAACCCTAAACACCAGGATGGGGAGATGCATATTGTGCTCCACGTCAGTCAGACGGAAGATGGAATCATGCGGGCCACGTTCGACAGCGTCGAGCGGGGTGCCAATGGCATCCTCGTCGGTCTCCGCCTCGAGGGCCTTACCGTAGCGAAGTGACCTCAAAAGCATCCCGGACAACCCGTCAGCCAACGTGTCGCTTGATGACAGCTCAGTTCCGTTTTTGTTTTCGGAGGCCAACCGATGTTGAGTTTTTTGTTAGAGCAAATCGACGGAGGAATCATTTGTTTCCTGGTTACGCCTAAGCTCCAATTGTGCCAGCACCCAGTTTCCGTCGCTCGACGACAATTACCCGCCAGATAGTGCTTGGTTCGGTACACACCCAAGAATTCCACCCAAGATAACCTTGTCTCTTGCGACCTTTCAAGAACTTAAGCAGCCCACCGAGTCCTGTTAAGTCGTTAGAAACACATTTTTTTGCAGCCCTGAAAAGGCCACGCCCGCGGCTCGATTCCGCTCCCTGGCCAGAATCGTTCCGTAGGATAAGGATTTGTCATTGGAGGGTTTCATTCGATAAGCGGGTTCTGTTTCGGAAGCGCTTTCAAGGGAGTAACTCTCCATCTGACCGAAACGTTAGAAAAAAGGGATGTTAGCTGAAATCGATTTGTAAACGACAGGTTTTCAATTCAAATGCCTGTCATTTGGTTACGAATCTTCAAGAAACTTAGTGATCGGTCCAAACGCTCCCGGTAGCACAACTGCTGGCTGAGGCGAGTTCTTGTGATTGCCGTTTCAGCCGTAATATGGTGCCAATCTCATCCATCCCCGCTAAAAATCACCGTTTTGACACCTAATCTAGGTTGCAGATACCTTACCGCTCGAAAGGGCTAAACCGCGATGTATGGCACCGCAGGCAAATCGAATATTTCAAAATCGGAGCCTGGCTCGAATGAAAATGCACAGCCAGCCGAGGCAGTCAGGAAGGGAAGAGAGGAACGTTTGCTAACTCCCAGGGAAGTCGCGGAGCGACTGGGTGTTTCACAACGTTGGGTGCGGGATCATGCCACTAGACGTTGGCCCAGAATCCCTGCGGTAAAGCTTGGTTCCTTGCTCCGGTTTCGGTGGCATGATGTGGAAGATTTTCTTGTGCTCAATACCATACGGGTCTCTTCCAAAAAACAAGTCGGTGGTGTATGAACAATAAAGCTCTCCGCGACCAACGATGGACCAAATAGGAGAATGTTGTCGATGACGATGGTCTATCAGAAGGGCACTGTGTTCCTTTCGGGAACACGCGAAAAGAAGTGGTACGGCAAGTTCCGCGTCTATTTAAAAGGAAAGAATGGAGAGGAGGTCGAGCGAACAAGGAAAGTCGTTTTGGCGAAGAAATCCGAACTTCGCAAATGGGAAGCAGAGCAGAAGCTGCAAGGCATCATTCGGCAGCAAAATGGTTTCGACGGCGTCATCAGCCATATCAAGGCAGACGATACCGTAACATTCGGCTGGTTTGTCGGTGAGAAATACAACCCCATGCGAGGCGGCCGATGGCGTCAAGTAACGCGAAAGAAAACGGAGTTCGAGATCAACAAATATCTGGTGGCGAGATTCGGGGAGGTTCCGATTCGCGATGTGGGCATGTTTGAACTGCAAGTACATCTCAACAAGCTTGCTGAGGAGTATTCGGAATCGATCGTGAAACATGCATTTGCCAACGTAAGGGCAATCATGCGTTTGGCACGTAAGCTGAAATACCTCGAAGAAGATCCTGCAGAGGAACTGCTGATGCCACAAACCAGGGAGGTCCGGCGCCCGACAATGACTGCGGATCAAATCATCGCGTTGATCGACTCGATCGAAGACGTGCATGATTTGTGCCTGATGAGCATTGGGCTTTTCTGTGCCACCCGGACCAGCGAGACATTTGGCCTGACCTGGAAGTCATATGTTAAAGACAAACTCCTGCCATTGGGCACTGCGTACGAGGGACATCTCTACGAAGGGCGGCTTAAAACGCGGGAGAGCCGAAACGCAATCCCGATTCCTGAGGATGTCATTCCAATTGTTGAGGCCTGGCGCAAAGCCAGTCCAGACAATTCCCCTGATGCACTCATGTTCCCAACTTTTGGCCGTGGAGATCGAAAGGGACAGTCGGTCCCGCGCCAAGGCAGGAACTTTTTGAAATGGAGGATATATCCAATCGCGGACAAGTTGGGAATCCCCAGAAAGCTCGTGACGTTTCAAGTCATGCGCCGGACTCTAGGCACGGACATGCAGCAGCACGGCACGATGAAAGATACCCAACAGATTCTCCGCCATGCGAGCATTAAATCAACAGGCGAGGTTTATATGCAGGAGATCCAGGCCAGCGTGAGGAAGGCGATCAATTCAAGGACGCGGGCTATTTTTCGCACCCGCAGCGGCGAGTCGCTCGCAGGGGGACCGCTCGTCTTCAACAAGCGCCAACCGAATGCCTCAAAGCGTCGGACTGCAACGGTTCCAAACGGTTCCAAGTTGTCCGAAGAGGTAAATGTAAATGCTTGAAAAGAATGGCTCCTCAGGTAGGACTCGAACCTACAACCCTCCGGTTAACAGCCGGATGCTCTGCCATTGAGCTACTGAGGAGTAAGCAACAAGCTGTCCCAAAGAAAGGAACAGCCAATTGGAATGTCCTATTCAAAATACCATGTCGGGGAAGAACGGTAAAGGCAAGAACCGCAAAAAAAGCTCCGACATCGGCCCAAGGATTCGAGTTTCTTGCGTCCCGTGCAATTTCTAAAAGCAGGCTTCGTCTGCTTACAAGAAAGAATATTTGCCGCCGTTTTTTCGATGCAATTTCCTGATTGCAAACTTCGGGTGGGTAGGCGTTTCCAAGTGTAAAGTCGTATCAGAGCAATCGGAATTCTAGGGAATCGGAATTACGGCGCGGCTTGCCAGCCGGGCAAAAACCGCCTGGAAACGTATCTGCCGGGATATAGCAGGTCGAAAAACGGAGTAATAAAATCATCGTTGTGGCTAGCGAGTCATCCACCCAGGCTTTAACTGTTCCTGCCGAGGACGCTGGTAAGCGTCTCGATCAGTGGCTCGCCGCTCAACTTCCCGACACGAGTCGTGTTCGAATTCAGCAACTGGTCGATCAGGAAAAAATCAAGGTCAATGGACGGCTTCCCAAGCCTTCCAGCCGCTTGCGCGGTGGCGAAGAGATCGTCATTGCCGGTCCGGTGGAACTGCCGCCCTTAAAGGCCACACCGGAAAACATCCCTCTCGACGTGAAATACGAAGACAAGGACATTGCGGTCATCAACAAGCCCGCGGGCATGATGGTTCACGCTGGCTCGGGTAAAGAGGATCGAGGAAACAAGGGAACCCTGGTGAATGCCCTTTTGTACCGTTTTGCGCAACTCTCGCCGCTGGGTGGCGAGATGAGGCCCGGAATCGTCCATCGATTAGATAAAGAAACCAGCGGCCTTCTACTGGTGGCCAAAACCGAAAAAGCGCACCGTAAATTGGCGGAGCAATTTTCTTCCAGAAAGGTAAAAAAGACCTATCTTGCGCTCATCCATGGCTGGACAAAGGAAGATCGGGGAACGATCCATGCTCCCATCGCCAGGGACGCGATTCGGCGCAACCGGATGACCACCCGCAGGGCAGACGGGCGGGAGGCCGTGACCCACTGGAAAGTGCTGGAAAAAATGGGGGGCCGCTATGGAAAGTTTTCTCTATTAGAGGTAAGAATCGAGACCGGAAGGACGCACCAGATTCGCGTACATCTCGCGTCGCTTGGCCATCCCGTGGCCGGAGATACGCTTTATGGCGCACCTAGAGAAATCGATGAAATTGCAGGCGCCGGCAGGCATGGCGACAGGATTGCTCTGCCAAGAAACTTCCTCCATGCAGCAGCGCTCCAATTCCAGCATCCAACCGAAGAAAGGGCGCTCTCGTTCGAGCAGGTTCTGCCCTCGGAACTGACAGACTTTCTTGCCCAGATCAGGCAGGAAATCTGAATATCACAAGGACTATAATATTTAGGATGAAACTGCGTGGATTTCTTCTCATTATTTTTCTAATCGGCTGCTACGCTGGAGCAGAGGCCCAGGGTGCGCCGCCCAACAGTGCACCTCCCCAAACCGGAAATCCTCCCGCCTCTCAGCAGCTCACGCCGCCCTCGACCGGCGACACACCAACCGACCCAGAATCGTTCAAGAAGGTCGTTGACATCGTTCCTGTGATTTTCACGGTCACCGACAAACATGGCAAATTCATCAGCGACCTCCAGCAGAGGCAGTTGAAGATTCTGGACAATAACAAGCCACCCAGGGAGGTCATCAAATTTGAAGCGCAGACCGATCTACCGTTGCGGGTTGGACTTTTGATTGATGCCAGCAACTCTATTCGCGATCGCTTTCTCTTCGAGCAACAGGCGGCCAGCGAATTCCTGCATCAGGTCATTCGATCCAAGGCCGACGAAGCCTTTGTGCTCGCCTTCGATGAGATTGCGGAGACTGCTCAGGAATCGACCAACGACCTCGATAAGCTGACAAAAGGCATTCGCTCGATTCGGCCAGGTGGCGGAACTGCCCTTTGGGACGCAGTTTATTACGCCTGCCGCGACAAACTCTTGAAGCAGCAAAATAAAGGTCCTGTGCGGAAAGTAATCGTGCTGGTTTCCGATGGCGACGACAATCAGAGCCGGGTGCTGCGCCAGGAAGCCATTGAGATGGCACAACGTGCCGAGGTGATCATCTATACCATCAGCACCAACCTCAGCAATATTCAGGATACCGGCGACCACAACCTGAAAATGCTTGCGGAAGCCACCGGCGGCCAGGCATTTACTCCGTTCAAACTGCAAGACCTTGCCAGCGACTTCAATAGCATTCAGGGCGAGCTGCGCAGCCAGTACTACATCGCATACAAACCCACAGATCTTCTGCCTAATGGACAGTTTCGTCCGATCCAGATTGTTGCGGAAGATAAGAAGTTAAAAGTCAGGGCCAAAAAAGGCTATTACGCTCGCACAGAGTAATCCTGGCAAGGGCGCTCTTAAAGCAAACCGGTCCAGTGGTAAGGACTGGTTCCGCAATCCGGGGTCTGTTCGGAAAAGGGTTCTCTGCTACGACAGCGGTGCGTAATAGCCCTTACGCGCCTGGATCTGAACCTTGCGGGGTCCCTTCGACTTGACCTCAATCTTGCGGAACTTACCGTCATTCACGGCGTTTTCCGGACTGTAGCCCACGCTATATTGATTCCGCAGTTCTCTGGATATCTGCTCGAAGGCATCCCCGATTTTGTCGGGTCGATTCACGGCAATAGCGCGTCCGCCTGTTTGCTCCGCAATTTCGTGCATATCGTGCATGTTGGAACCGAATTGCGGATCGCTCAGGAGCAGTACGTAGCAGATGACGTCGGCCTTTTGCGCCGCCTCGATAGCGTCCCTTAGCTTGAGCCGGCTTCCTTCGTCCACGCCATCAGTCAATACCACCATGGCCTTCCTGCCCACTTGCTTACCCAACACGTCCGATGAGGCCAGGTAGATGGCGTCGAATAACAGTGTGCCCTTGGGATGGGAGATGGGGATCGGTCCTTGGCCAATACCGGGAATACCGCCACTGCCGCCACCCACATTGATCTTGGCCTTTTCCAGACCGGTGCGCAGCAGATGAGTGTCTTGGGTGAGGTCCTGCAGAAGGTCAACGCTGATATCGAAGCTGATGACGAACGCAAGATCCTTATCTGTAATCACCTGCCGCAAAAAATCCGCTCCCACCACTTTTTCTTCCGGCAGCATCCGCTGCATGCTTCCGCTGCTGTCGATCAGAAGGCCGAGTGTCAGGGGCAAATTCGATTCGGAGGCAAAATACTTGATGGTCTGAGGCTTGCCGTCTTCCAGTACCTCAAAGTCTTCCTTGGTGAGGCTAGCAACTGGACTGCCATGATTATCTTTCGCGGTGAAGAAAACATTGACCAGCCTGACGTTCTTACGAAAGGTGGGCGCAGTGTCTTGCTGCTGGGCTGCATCCTTTTGAGACGAGTCCTGCTGGGTTGAGTTTGGGCTCGCGCCTTGCCCCAGACATGCCGACGACAGGAGCAAAAGTGACGCAAAGATACGGAAAAGCACAGTCTGCATGGTTCTGGAGTAGCCTTTCTTTCTGCTATTCTTTAATTATTGTATTAGCTTCCCTAAGGTTTGATGCTGGTTGAATGATGTTTTGTCTCTCAGGAGGGGTTTATGTGTGACTTTGCATCGGGATTTTTTGTCTCAAAAATGAGAAAGGCCTTGTGGCTTTTGGTTCTGGCCAGTCCCTTGGTCAAAGCCCAGAGTATCCCTGATGCCCCAGTTCCCAAGATCACCCCCCAGCCCGAGAATACTTTTCCAGCCGGAACGGAACCTGCTCCCAAGAATCAGCACGCTGCGCCTGACGCACAACCCGACACTCCTGCAGGGCCGCCGCCCAATCATCCGATCGAGACCGTAAAGCCAGGACAGCCGGGTTCCGACGATGACAATCAGGAAAAGCTTTTCACTTTGAGCCGAGTAGTAAGCTTCGTCCAGGTTCCGGTTACGGTAAGGGATCACTCCGGACACATGGTTCCCGGCTTGACCTCGCGTGATTTCACCGTTCTCGAAGATGGCATTCCTCAGACTTTGAGCTTCTTCAGCCCCGACCCGTTTGCGATCTCGGCAGCGATTATTGTTGATACCAACCTGCCCGCAGATACCATGAAGAAAGTGAACGAGTCGCTGAGTGCACTCCTTGGGGCCTTTAGCCCTTATGACGAAGTCGCTATTTTCCGCTATGGAACCACTGTGCAGCAGGTTGCCGCATTTACGAGTGCAAGCAATGTGTCGGCGGGAGCGATTGCACAGTTGAGGCGGAGCACCGGAAAGCAAGGCAGCAATATGCCGGTAAGCGGCCCTCTCGCCCATCAAGGTCCCATCGTGAACGGCCAACCGGTAGAGACTGGCCAAACGCCTGTTTACACGCCGCCGCAGGAGGCGTTTGTGCTGAATGACGCAATTCTGTACGCGTCTAAGGAGTTGAGCCATCGCGAGCGAGTCCGCCGTCGTATCGTCTTTGTGATCAGCGATGGGCGCGAGTTTGGCAGCACCGCGCACTACGACGACGTGAGGAAAGTGCTTCTTTCAAACAACATCACGTTCTACGCATTGGGCGTCGACACGGCGGCGATTCCCATCTACGATCGCCTGAATCGCATGCGTTTGCCCGGATTTGGCTATGGCAATATCTTGCCTAAATATGCGTCGGAGACCGGCGGAGAAACCTTTGCCGAGTTCGATCGGCAGTCGATCGAGCAAACCTACGCGCATATCACGGAGGTTGCGCGCAATCAGTACACACTGGGCTATAACACACGGGCCACGGCGTCCAGCACCTATCGTGAAATTGTCGTAAATGTTCATCGTCCAAATCTTGTCGTGACGTCGAAAGCGGGTTACTACCCATTGCCCCCTCAGCGGCACTGAGATGGTACTTTCGTAATTTTTGCCCGCGTGGAACTGCTCAGCGAGGAGACAAAAGGGCAATTACAATCCAATTCGTTCTCTTTTGTTGAGGTAATTGCAACCATCCAACGAATGAAAGTGCGGAGCATTCGGCGCTCGACATTTGGGTCGTGCCGTACTCCGCAATGCCCGACCGAAGGTGAGGGATCGTCTTGAGTTTTATCAATTTTGCGGCCCGCGAGATTAATTGCAAGATCGTGTACTATGGCGCCGGACTCGGCGGCAAGACCACGAATCTGCAATATATTTTCGACAAAGCGGCCGACAAGCAGAAAAGCAAAATGATCTCCCTTGCCACGGAGACGGACCGTACGCTTTTCTTCGATTTCCTTCCTTTGGATCTAGGCACCGTGCGTGGGTTCCGGACGCGGTTTCACCTCTACACCGTTCCAGGCCAGGTGTTCTATGACGCGAGCCGCAAGCTGATTCTGCGCGGGGTGGATGGTGTGGTCTTCGTCGCCGACTCCCAGGAAGAGCGCATGGACGCGAATATTGAAGCGCTCGATAATCTGCAGGAAAATCTAAAAGAGCACGGATACGATTTCACCAAGATCCCGTATGTCCTGCAATTCAATAAGCGCGACCTTCCGAATGTCTTATCGCTTGACGACTTGAAACGCGAGTTGGTTCGAAAAGGCGAGATGTCGTTTGAAGCGGTCGCCTTCCAGGGAACAGGCGTTTTCGAGACTCTCAAAGAAGTTGCCCGCCAGGTGCTCATCGAACTTAAGAAGGGCTAAGCCCTAAATTCCACGGTCAGCTTAACTGGGTATTTTTCCCGCTTCGTAATCGTTGCATGTCCTGTCCCCACACTTCCGCATCCAGTTCTGCTTGAGTCGAGGGCTTCCGCTCATTCGCGTGCAGGCTTCGCATTATAGACTTCAAAATTCACAAGGCCGTCGCGGCCACGAACAAGGCTGGCGATTCAATGGCCTTGAAATAAATCTATGGTCTAGCGGTTCTTGCGCTGTCGATTTTGCGGCTGTGGTCCGTCGTACCGGTAAAGCACAACGATTCGAAAGCGATTGAAATCATGATGAGGAGCAAAAATCCATGGAATACCTTTTACTGATCTACCAAGCGGATAGTCAGAGGGAAGCCTTAAACGGGCCTGAGGAAGAGAAGGTTTACCAACAATATTACGAATTGATCCAGGAATTGACAAAGGAAGGTAAGTACAAGGGAGGCCATGAGTTACAGCCGACCGCGATGGCGAGTACCGTGCGCGTAAGGAACAACCGGCAAGCGGTCACGGACGGCCCTTTCGCGGAGACCAAGGAGCAGCTTGGGGGGTACTTTCTCATCGACGTCAACAACCTGGATGAGGCCCTCGCCATCGCCGCCCGGATACCTACGGCCAAAACCGGCTGTATCGAGGTAAGGCCGATCGTCGAGGGGCACTGAACGCCGAAGGGGTGCCTGACAAAAGGTCGGGCCAATTGCAAGGCTAGCAAGAGGAAGAAAACGAACACGGCGAGGAGTCCCGTCTGGCCTTAGCGGCATCAAGAGTTCAAAAGGCGAGTCTCCTCGCTAAGCCGTCTCATCGCTGAAACAAAGTGGCTCAACAAGGCGATGCGCAAAAATACATTGAAAAGAAAAGACTTAGGTGCGAGCCGTTGGCTCTGGAAGAGGCATCTAATGATTGGGTGAAGTTTGAGAGGCGTAAAAGAAATTGACCAAGGGTAAGCGGACGGTCTAAACTTTCTCTCTTGACGGAGGTGGCATCATGCGCGGTCCAGACCAAGGACTAGAGGGTTGTAGCTTTATTTTGTCAGACTCTGGCCCTGATCAGGGCTTGGTGGATTGAGCTGTTTTAGACGAACATTTGCCCGGGCAATGTGTTTCGCGTAAAGCTCGAAGTCGTTTCCTAATTCCAAGGCTTTGCTGCAGTCCTTCACGCCGTCGAGGATTTCCTCCGGCATTTTTCCAAACGTAATTTTTACGAAGCCTAATGTATCTAAGGGAGCTGCTTCATCTGGACGGCGGCGAACGGCTTCCTCGGCATACTTCCTTGCCAACTCCTCCTTCTCGCCCTTTTCAGCATCCGCGTAGTAATAAGCCAGGCTGTTCTCAAAGCGCGCTATGGGCTTTTCATCTTTCACTTCTCTGGCAAGCGCCAAGCCTCTTTCCGCAAGTTCAATGGCCCGGTCCAATAGTTTTACCGACCAAAAGTTATATGCCAACGTAATGTAATAGTTGGGGGACTGTAATTCTTTATTCTGAATGAGTAAAACCAGGGCTTCCAGCCAATCGGTGATTTCATGGGAAAGAATCAAAAGCGCAATCCGGTCGTGCAAAAGCTTTACCTGCTCCGGAGGTAAGCCTGTATTTTCCTCAATCTGATTCAGTTGCGTGACGGCTCTTCTGATTTCCCCGGCCGCTGCCAATTCACGCACTTCTTCACTCTGCATTGATGAGATCAGGCCCTGCCTGACTCGATCGTTGGACACGCCTTTGAGGGAGAAATCTTTAAACGAATCTGAAAACGCCTCCGCCAGCGCCGTTGCTATGCCGTTGAGCCCGGTGGCAATCGTGTTGTTCAAAGGCAACATGCTGTTTTCGATACCGCCGCGGATGTCCTGGGAGATCTTTTGTAAATTCGTTTCAAGCGTTGGCTTGAAACGTTCCGCTTTCTCTCTTAAATCGCCTCGGATATGCCGGAACATTGTTTCTACCTGTTCTCCCAAAAACCAGGAGAAGAGGGCAGCCAAAAAAATCACCGATACGGCCGTCGTAACCTCGGGCTGGACGTGCTCAAGCAGTTCCTTGGTGGCGCTATCCTGAAGGTTCAGATGAAGTGTTTTAAGCACAAGGTAAGCAATACCGGTGACGATCATTACGACAATAGGTCTGTTCACGCTCGTATGCCCCTGGCAGAAGTGATTTTTGGAGGTCCCGGCTGTTAAGCAATTCGGTATTCGGGGCGAACGGCTCTTAACGCAAAAGTCATTCGCCCCGGTTTCTCGCTATTTGCCCGCGGCCAGGAAGGCTCCGATTTTCTCGTTCAGGAATTTTGCGTCGGCAGGGTTACTGGCCGCACCCGCGGTGTGTCCCCACAGCGACGGAATTGGAGTTAGCGTAACGCCGGGGATGAAAGCTGCCTCGTACCGCGCATCTCCAACAGGGAAATACAGGTCGGTTTCCGAAGGCATATAGAGAATGGGCGCTTTAATGGACCCCAGGGCTTTTTCGATATCGCCGTTAAAGCCGGGAGTCTTGCCTACATCGTGCTGCTCCCATGTGCGCATCTGCAGGATGAGGTCGTTGGCGTCAGCCTGATCCAGGAAGTGCGCGCGCCGGAATGCAAGCATCTCGTCGAAGCTCTTATCGGCGAACTGGCCCGTGCGCCACAATTCTTTCCGCCACCATTCCTGCGAGTACAGCCAGGCCAGCCACACGGCTCCGAAGGCTTGAATGCCTTTGACCGGCGGGGTCTTGTAGTCGCCGCCCTGGAAGGCTGCGTCGGTGGTAATTGCTGTAATCTCGCTTTCCAGACGGACGATGCCGTGCCCGTAAGCCTTGGCTGTCCCGGAAGTCGCGGCAATTCTGTCGGTAAAGGTGGGATAGCTTACGGCCCATTGGAAGGCTTGCTCCGCGCCCATCGAGAATCCAACGATTGCCTTCAGGTGCGTGACTTTGAGCTCTTCGGTGAGGAGCTTGTGAACGGCTTCCACGTTATCGCGGATGGTCGTGACCGGAAAGCGCGGGCCGTGAAACGGCTCCGGCGTGTTGCTGGGCGACGACGAGCTTCCATTGCCGAACAATTCAGTGGCTACGAGAAAAAGCTTCGAAGGATCGAGCGCGCGATTCGACCCGATGAGCCATTCGTAGCCGTGGAAGTTGGCCATGTAATGCGATGGCAGCAGGACCACGTTGCTGTGGTCGGCGTTGAGGTGGCCATAAGTGCCGTAGACAACACGCGCCTGCGGTAGAGTTACGCCGCTTTCGGTCTTGAAGTTCGAGATCACGAACTCATGCCGCTCGGGCGCCTCGGATTTGTTGGCGGCGTTTTGGGCAAAAAGGGTCTGTGCGGCTAGCAGCAGAAAGATCAGTTTTTTCATTCGAGAAAGTCTTCCTTGTTTGGGATAAGCGATGGAATTTGCCTGCCCGTCAAAACTGTCATTGCAATCGAGGCGGTATCCTATGTTCGCTGTGGGCCTTTTATGACTGCGGGTTTACTGCTGGTCTTTACTCTGACGATCTTTAATTCTGACGATCTTTATTCTGACGATCTTTTCTACGAGATCTTCTTCCACGAGATCTTTTCCACGGGAACTTCCCGCCTGCGATTTTCTTCGATGGGCTGAGGCCCGCGGGATCAGGCGGCAGGTATCTTATCACTTCGCTTTTCGGCATTAATTTTTCGCGGACTTCTATGCTCATACTTGCGTTCTTCATGCTTGCGCGCCTTCGAGGGGCTCTCTCATTTCTATTGATTTCGCATTGATTTTCCGGCCGATTTTGAAATAGCGCCAAGAATCAAGTGGAATGAAGTGTTTGGCCTTCAGCCCCCTGTCAATCGCGGGCCGGGGCAACTCATACGATCTTGCGCAACTCCGCCGGAGCAATATTTTCGCCGCATACGACAATCGCCACGGTCTGGCCGCTCACCTTCTTTGAATCCTGAAGGAACCCGGCGACGGCCACTCCGGCCGCGCCTTCGATCTTCATACGCTGTTGGTGGTACATCACGCGAATCGCCTCGCGGATGCTCTTCTCACTGACGATCCTGTACTCATCCACGTATTTGCGGCAGAGATCGAAGGTAATTGAGCCCTTCTCCAAACCTCCGGCGGTGCCGTCGGAGAGGGTAGGCTTCATCTTGGTGGCCACGATCCGGCCCTTCTGCACGCACTGATACATCACGTCGGAGTTCTTGGGAAGGCAGCCCACGATGCGCACCGGCTTGCGCTGGGACTTCAGGTACATGGCGATGCCTCCGATCAAGCCTCCTCCGCCCACGGCGACGTAGACCGTATCGAGGTTCTTCAGTTGCTCCAGCATCTCCACTGCAATCGTGCCCTGGCCTTCGACCACTTTTTCGTCGTTGTAGGGCGAGACGTAGACCAGCCCTTTTTGCCGGGCGATCTTGCGCGCATGGGTCTCGGTTTGCTCGCCGTCATCACCGTGAAAGGCCACGGGAATCTTGAATTTCTTCAGCTTCTCGATCTTCGTGGGCGCGGCATTCACCGGGAGAAAGACCTGCCCGCTCCCTCCCACTTCGCCAAGGGCATAGGCCACGGCCAAGCCATGATTTCCGCTGGAAGCGGTGACAATGCCCGCTTTACGCTGCGCCTTGGTGAGCGAGAGTATCTTGTTGAAGGCTCCGCGAACTTTGAACGATCCGGTGGGCTGCCGGTTTTCAAGCTTTAGGTACACCTTGCACCTGCCAATTTCTCCCAGATACTTGCTCACGCGCACCGGAGTGGCGGGCAGATATTTGCCGATCTTTTTTCGCGCCAAGGCAAAATTCATGGGAAAAAGCATAGCAAAAAGACCCTTAAGCCGAATCGGTGGTTCCACTGCATCGAGCGTTTTCGTGTGGCAGGATTTCCGTGCGCCTGGCTTAGTGGGATCTGGAGTTTGGACAGCGCGGCTACTGTTGAGTCTCCGATACGTTTCGGAGCGCTATCGGCCTGTACTGTTCTGACGTGGGCTGTTCCCGTTTTTTTAGCATGACTCCCCGCATGCGGCCCTGGAAAATCTTCGGAGTCGTTACGGGAGTGCGCTACGCGCTATCAGGTGCAACGGCCTGAACCCTTGTACAGATCGAATCGGCACGATTCCGCGAACGTAACCGATTGTACCGTTTCATGAAGCGCTCTTTATTTTCCCGCTGCTCTCCGGCGATTGCAAGGATTTCATTTTTCCGCAACCTCGCACCTTCCGGCAGCATCAATGGAGGACTGGAGATTTCATGCGAATTCATGAAGGCAATTACGCCTATGACCTTGAACAGACAAAAGACCCGCTCACACAGGTGCGGCTCAACTGGAAATTTACCTTGTATGAACTGCACCCGGTGGAGCACATTCTTCGCTCCGGCGAAGCCGAGACTCGCGAACTGGCCGAGAAGAGAGCCAAGAGCGAGCTTGCCAAGCTGACGGGCAAAAAAATCGCAGCTTAAACGGGATTCAGAGGGATCAGCCGTTAGGGAATTGAAGAAATACCCCTAGCGGCTGATTGCCGTTCTTAACGTAGAAAACACGGCACGGAAAAACACGAATTCGATCTTGTGGATTTTCAGCGGGAGAATTCCGGAGAGTCGACGGTGGGATAGGCGGCCAGCAAGACGAGGAATTTCGTCTGCCATCATCGTTACCTTTTCAGATTCTGAGTCAACCACCACCGTCGCGCTGCGACGACCGCCCACACGACCTCGACCAGCCCGAAAGGCCAGGCGCCTTGCAGAAAGCCATAGGCCGAACCGAGCAAGCAGGAAAACGCGAAAGCCAAGATAAACCACGGACTGCGCTCTTCGAGAGCATAGAAGATCAGCATCACCGTCACGGCGAAAAGGCCGAAGGTGTTCAGGGCATTCATCGATTCACCTCATCATCATCTCAATTGCCGGTATGTTCGCTCAAAAATTCGGAGCGGTATTTCCTCTGCAGTGGGTCGCGACTATGGTTTTGATGAGGAGGAAGGACATTCTGATTGGTTAACCCACACATTGCTTCGACCGCAAAGCAAACCGCGCTCTACGCAAAGGATGGGGCACCCCTACAAACTCTTTGGATGGAGCGCTCTCACTTCGCCGGGCTAAATTCCTAGCTGAGCGTTAATATAAGACCAAATTGGTATTGTATTTGTAGCAGGTCGGTCCAACTGCGCCGGTCTAGCCGCACCGGTCTAACTGTTGCGGGAGCCTACGCTCTGCTCCGAGCGCAAAAGCGGAACCTGCGCTCTCCACAAAGGACGGGTACCCTACAAATTCTTTGGATGGGCATCTTCACTTTCCCGGCCAAAACCCCTAGCCGGGTGTTAATATAAGACCAGATCGGTATTGTATTCGGCTTGTAATGTTTCATGGCGGCTTACGCCGCGAGGAAGCCTATGTTTCGAGTGAACAAATTGACCGACTACGGCATCGTTTTGCTAGCCCACGTTGCCCGCAGCCCGGAGCACACGCAGCATACGGCCCGCAGCCTGTCCGAAGAAACCAGTCTGCCGCTGCCAACCGTGAGCAAGCTTCTGCGCGAGTTGCACGATCGCGGTCTGCTGGCTTCGCAGCGCGGTGTGCATGGTGGTTACAGCCTGGCACAGGATGCCGACGAGATTTCCGTTGCAGACATTATTGCGGCCCTGGAAGGGCCCATCGGCTTCACCGAGTGCAGCACAGAGCCCGGTTCCTGCGAGATGGAGCCTTCGTGCGCCATCCGCCTGAATTCCCAGGTGATCGGCGATGCACTGCGGGAAGCACTGGAAAAGGTCACATTATCGGACTTGAATCGACGGATGCCCCGTGCCGCGGCGCGCAACCGGAGCGTGATTGTTCCGTCGATCAGCCTTGGACCAGAGGGAGCGAGATGAGCACAATCAATCAAATTGAAGACCTGACAAAGCAGGAATACAAGTGGGGTTTCGTCACCGAGGTGGAAGAAGACCGGCTGGCGAAAGGGCTGGATGAGAACACCATCCGCGCGATCTCCGCCAAGAAGAATGAGCCGGAGTTCATGCTGGAGTGGCGGCTCAAGGCCTTCCGCTATTGGGCCTCACAGGAAAAATCGCAGGCCGAGCCAACGTGGGCGAACGTGAAGTATCCGGCCATCGATTACCAGGATATCGTCTATTACTCCGCTCCGAAGAAAAAGCCCGAGCTGAAGAGCCTGGATGAGGTGGATCCGGAGATTCTCCGCACCTATGAGAAGCTGGGCATCCCGCTGCTTGAGCAGCAGCGGCTGGCGGGCGTGGCTGTGGACGCGGTGTTTGACAGCGTCTCGGTCGCCACGACGTTCAAAGACAAGCTGTCGAAGCTGGGCGTGATCTTCTGCTCGTTCTCCGAGGCCGTGCAGAACCATCCCGACCTGGTGAAGAAGTACCTGGGCACGGTGGTTCCTTACACCGACAACTTCTTTGCCGCGCTCAATGCGGCAGTCTTCAGCGACGGCTCGTTTGTATTTGTTCCGAAGGGTGTTCGCTGTCCCATGGAGCTTTCGACGTATTTCCGCATCAACGCCGCCGAGACCGGCCAGTTTGAGCGGACGCTGATCGTGGCCGAAGAGGGTGCGTATGTGAGCTACCTGGAAGGCTGTACCGCGCCGATCCGCGATGAGAACCAGCTTCACGCCGCAGTGGTGGAACTGGTGGCGCTCGACGATGCGACCATCAAGTATTCCACGGTGCAGAACTGGTATCCGGGCGACAAGGAAGGCAAGGGCGGGATTTACAACTTCGTCACCAAGCGCGGAAAGTGCGCGGGCAAGAACTCCAAGATTTCGTGGACGCAAGTCGAGACCGGCTCTTCGATTACCTGGAAGTATCCAAGCTGCATCCTGCAGGGCGACAACTCCATTGGCGAGTTCTACTCGGTGGCGCTGACGAACAATCGCCAGCAGGCCGACACCGGCACCAAGATGATCCATTTGGGCAAGAACACCCGCAGCACCATTGTTTCCAAGGGCATCTCCGCCGGATATGGACAGAACACCTACCGGGGCATGGTCAAGATCCAGAAGGGAGCCACCGGGGCGCGCAACTATACCCAGTGCGACTCGCTGCTGATCGGCGATAAGTGCGGAGCCCACACGTTTCCGTATATCGAGGTAAAGAATGCCAGTTCGAGCATGGAGCATGAGGCTTCCACCTCGAAGATCGGCGAGGACCAGATTTTCTATCTCCAGCAGCGCGGCATCTCGAAAGAGGAGGCCGTCTCCATGATCATCAACGGCTTCTGCAAGCAGGTTTTCCGCGAGTTGCCGATGGAGTTTGCCGTAGAGGCACAGAAGCTGCTGGGCATTAGCTTAGAGGGGAGCGTCGGATAAGAAGAGATGAGCATGTTACAGATTAAGAATTTGCGCGCCAAGATCGACAACAACGAGATCCTGAAAGGGATCAACCTCACGGTCAACGCCGGAGAGGTGCATTCCATCATGGGGCCGAATGGCTCCGGCAAGAGTACGCTGGCGCAGGTGCTGGCGCGCCGCGAGAGCTACGAGATTACCGGCGGCGAGGTCCTGTACAACGGCAAAGATCTTCTGGCGATGAAGCCGGAAGAGGCCGCGTGCGAAGGCGTCTTTATGGCCTTCCAGTATCCGGTGGAGATTCCCGGCATCAGCAATGCTTACTTCCTGCGCGCCGCCGTCAATGCCGTGCGCAAATATCGCGGCCAGGATGAATTGGACGCCATGGACTTCCTACCGCTGGTGAAAGAGAAGATGCGGCTGTTGGAGATGGACGAGCGTTTCCTGAACCGGCCCGTCAACGAAGGGTTTTCCGGCGGCGAGAAGAAGCGCAACGAGATTGTGCAAATGGCCGTTCTGGAGCCCAAGCTGGCGCTTCTGGACGAGACCGATTCCGGCCTCGACATCGACGCGTTGAAGATTGTGGCCAAGGGCGTGAACTCCATGCGGGGCAAGGACCGGGCGATTCTCCTGGTGACGCACTATCAGCGGCTTCTGGACCATATCGTGCCCGATTTTGTTCACGTTCTGGTCAACGGCAGGATTGCCAAGTCCGGCGGGCCTGAGTTAGCGCTGGAGTTGGAGCAGAAGGGTTATAGCTGGACGGAGCCGGAACCGGCGGGCGTCCGTTAAGACACAAGGGGCTAAAGCCCCTGAATGATCGGGCCGCGATAACGCGGCCCTAAGGGCCGCTCTTCCACAAGTTGTGGGGCACTTGTTGTTGGGTGTAAGTGAGCCCGCACGAGAGCAAGCGAGTTTTGAAGTGCGAGTGCGTATAGCTAGAGAACGTCTCAAACACGCATAGCCGAAGCGGTCTCAAGAAATCGTAGCGAGAGACATCTGCAGACTTTGACATCTCGCCTACGAGATGCCATCGGCTTAAAAAAACGGCTAAAAGAGAACTGAGGAGAAACGTGATTACTGCGACGCAAGCCCCGGAGAGCTATCTGGCGGCGTTTGAAGAATTGAACAAGCGCGGAGCACAACCTGCATGGCTGCGCTCCCTGCGCCAGGAGGCTTTCGGCCATTTTTGCCAGACGGGTTTTCCAACCACCCACGACGAGGATTGGCGCTTCACCAACGTGAGCGCCATTGCGAAGACGCCTTTCGGTCTCGCCCACAATGGCCACAAGGGGTTGACCACGAAAGACCTGGAGCCCTTCCGCATCCTCGACTTTCCGTGCCGCCTGGTTTTCGTGAATGGACGGTTTGTTCCCGGCTTGTCCCAAATTTCCAGCCTTCCTCAAGGCGTAAAGGTTGGGAGCCTGGCAGAGGAACTGGCCCGCAATCCGCAGGAGCTGGAGCCGCACCTGGCGCGGCATTTCAAATTCGGGCGGGATGCCTTCAGCGCGCTCAATACCTCATTTTTTGAAGATGGCGCGGTGATTCGGATTCCGCGCGGCGTGGTTCTGGAACAGCCGGTTTATCTGCTGTTTGTATCGAACGAGCAGAAGCCGGTCATGACCAGCCCGCGCAACCTGATCGTTGCAGAGGAGAGCAGCCAGGCGACGGTCGTGGAAGACTACGTGAGCTTAGGCGGCGCAAGTAACGGCGATGCAGGCAGCGCGGCCTTTTCCAATACGGCCACCGAGTTGATTGCCGGAGCGAACGCCGTGGTTTCGCACTACATGGTGGTGCGCGAAGACCGCAAGACGTTTAACGTTTCGACGCTGCAGCTTCACCAGGAGCGGAGCGCCAACGTGTCGTCGCATTCGCTACTGCTGGGCGGTGCGATTGTGCGCAACAACGTTCATCCGGTGCTGGCCGGAGAGGGCTCGGAATGCCTGATCAACGGCCTGTTTATCGGGAATGGGCGGCAGCATATCGACAACTACATGCTGGTGGAACACGCCAGCCCGCATTGCGACAGCCGCCAGTTCTACAACGGCATTCTCGGGGGCCGCTCGCACGGGGTATTTCACGGAAGGATCATTGTTCATAAAGACGCGCAGAAGACCGACGCCAAGCAGACCAATCGCAATATCCTGCTTTCCGACGATGCGCAGATCGACACCAAGCCGCAGTTGGAAATCTATGCCGACGACGTAAAGTGCACGCACGGCGCCACCATCGGCAAGATTGAAGAGAATGCGCTGTTTTACGCGCGCTCCCGCGGCATGGACGAAGAGTCGGCGCGCCGCATGCTGCTGCTGGCCTTTGCCAATGAATCGCTTGACCGAATGAATCCCGGCCCGCTACGCGATCATCTTGAAACACTAGTGACCGAATCGCTTCTGGCAACGGTTCAAGCCGGTGGCAAGCATGGACAAGGTGAAGAAGGCGATGCTCAGATCGGGACGGGCTCGCACGGTGCAGGCAAGGAAGAAGACGAGCGCAGGGACGAAGGGCGCAGATGGGAGGAGATCGGATGAGCACATCGGCAAAAGCACACGCAGAAACGGTCTCCGGTACGCTTACGGAGCCTGAGAAGAGTCGTGTATCTGCAATTTTTGACGTTGAGGCGATCCGGAGGGAGTTTCCGGTCCTGCACCAGAAGGTGCATGGAAAGCCATTGATCTATTTCGACAATGCCGCCACCTCGCAGAAGCCGAAAGTGGTGGTCGATGCCATTGTCAACTACTATCACCAGGACAACTCCAACATCCATCGCGGGGTGCATCAACTTTCGGAGCGGGCTACCGAAGCTTATGAAAAGGTGCGCGGGCAGATCCAGCACTTTCTAAATGCGGCATCGCCGAATGAGATCGTGTTTGTGCGCGGCACAACCGAGGCCATCAACCTGGTGGCCCAGACCTATGGCCGCCAGCACGTTGGAGAGGGCGATGAGGTGGTGATCAGCGCCCTGGAGCATCACTCGAATATCGTTCCGTGGCAGATGCTCTGCGATGAGAAACGTGCCACGCTGCGGGTGGTTCCGATGAACGACCGGGGCGAACTTCTTCTGGAAGAGTACGAAAAGCTGCTCGGCCCCAAGACCAAATTTGTGGCGCTTGCCCACCTTGCGAATGCCCTGGGCACCATCAATCCGGTGCGCGAGATGATCCGTATGGCCCACAAGCACAACATTCCCGTGCTGCTGGATGGGGCGCAAGCGGCCCCTCGGTTGAAGGTGGATGTACAGGATCTGGATTGCGATTTCTACGCGATTTCCAGCCACAAGCTGTATGGCCCCACGGGGATCGGCGTGCTGTATGGAAAGGCCAAGCTGCTGGAATCCATGACGCCTTACCAGGGCGGCGGCGACATGATCGCGTCCGTTACGTTTGAAAAAACGCTCTACAACCGCATTCCGTACAAGTTTGAGGCGGGCACGCCCGATATTGCCGGAGTGATCGGGTTTGGCGCAGCCATTGAGTACGTGCAGCAACTAGGGCTCGACAAAATCGAGCGGCATGAGCGGAACCTGCTTGAATACGCCACGAAAAAGCTGGAGAGCATCCCCGGCGTACACGTTGTCGGCACGGCTAAGGAAAAGGCGGGCGTGCTTTCCTTTGTGATGGATGGAATCCATCCGCACGATATCGGCACGATTCTCGATCATGAGGGCATCGCGATCCGCACCGGGCACCATTGCGCGCAGCCGGTCATGCAGCGGCTGGGCATCCCGGCCACGGCGCGGGCCTCGTTTGGCCTATACAACACGCGCGCGGAGGTCGATGCGCTGGCGGCCGGTGTGCAAAAAGTAAAAGAGGTATTGGGGTAATGTCCGATCTGCGCGACCTGTATCAAGAGGTCATCCTGGAGCACAGCAAGGCGCCGCGCAACTACCGCGAGATGCAGTCGGCCAATCACAAGGCGGAAGGCTACAACCCGCTGTGCGGCGACCACTTCACCGTATTCCTCGATATTGAAGAGGGCGCGATTCGCGACATCAGTTTCCAAGGCTCGGGCTGCGCGATTTCCAAGGCTTCGGCTTCGATGATGACCCAGAGCCTGAAGGGCAAGAGTACCGCCGAGGCGGACGAATTGTTCGCCAAATTTCACGCGCTGGTTACGAGCGGAAGCGGCAAACAGGAAGAGATGGGCAAGCTCGCGGTCTTTGCCGGCGTTTCAGAATTTCCCGTTCGCGTGAAATGCGCTACGCTCGCGTGGCATACTTTGCGCGCCGCGCTTCAGGGTAAGCAAGACGCAATCTCGACCGAATAGCAGGGCCGGGTAGACCTACAAAGGAGCTATCTTGAAAACTAACGAACCAATTACGCTCACCCGCGATTGCCCCGCAACCGAGATTCCCAGTGGAAGGCCGCACGTCCTGGCCGCCGGCAGCGTGGTGCGCATGACGCAGGCCCTGGGCGGCAGCTACACCGTGATGACCAACAGCGGCTACATGGTGCGCGTCGATTCCAAAGATGCAGACGCCTTGGGAATCAGCAACGACGCAGCGGACACGGCACCCTCGGCTCCGGTAGAGTTCAGCGAAAAGCTAGTCTGGGATGAGCTGAAGACTGTCTACGATCCCGAAATTCCGGTCAACGTGGTGGACCTGGGATTGATCTACGGATGCGAGATCAAGCCAGAGGCCGATGGAAACAACATCGACGTGAAGATGACGATGACCGCCCCCGGCTGTGGCATGGGCGACATATTGAAGTCGGACATTCACCGCAAACTCTCGAAGATTCCAACTGTGAAAGACGTGCAAGTGGAGTTGGTGCTCGATCCGCCGTGGAATCCGGGAAGGATGTCTGAGGCCGCGAAGCTGCAATTGGGACTCGATCTGGAGGCAACGTCGTTTCCGATGTATTAGTGGTCGGCCGTCAGCGCTCAGCGGGTGCCTGCGGCGCTACCACAGAGGTCGCAGAGGAAAAGCTCAGAGGTCACAGAGAAGAGCGGGCAGATAGATCCGTATCTAAAGCAGATTAGTTGGGATTGTGGTTCTGATGTATTGACGTGGACAAACTCTCGTATTTCTCGGCAGATTCTTGGTTCACTGCAGTTTGCGATCTCTGAAAATTAAATTCTTGCCCTCGTGAGCGAAGATCTCACCCCAACATATCTCATCCTTCACAATTTCGTACGGAAAGAAGACTTCCGTTGAGTATCCTTCTTCATGGTCAAGCCGCACTCGAATTGCGTCGCGTTTCTGCTCGCTACCAGGCATTTTCACCCTTACGTCGCAGATGATCGCAGTGGTCGTGCATGTGTAGGCGCAAGCCTTCTTCTTGAATAGGTTCTCCAAAGTTTCTATCAAGTCTTCGGCGTCAGGATATTCGGTCGTCTCATCCCTTACACTGACATGCCTGATTTGACCGTTGGGTTCGATAAACCCACCGTAAGGATGGAATCCTTTGTACTTGCTCAACAGGTTCTGTGCTGTCGGCAGGAGGCTATTCATCAGGTTGTCGCATTCTTGCTCTGCGTTAAGTTTCATTTATGCCATCAACCGTAATTAATGATGTGCGAATATGCAAAGGCAAGCATTGCCCGCCGTGTCGTATTACTGTGTGCGTGGAGTTAGGACGGGGGGCCCACCTCTTTTGGGCTATCTGTCAGGGGATAAGTGAAGGCCTGGAGTTAGCAAACCAGGGTTCGACTATCAAATAGCCCACCCTTTGCTACGAGCGCAAAAGCCAAAGCGCGCTCTTCGCAAAGGATGGGGCACCCACTCGGCAGGAGGGCGACGAGACAGGCAAAGAACCAGGCGGGCCACCCATCCGCCTCTGGTGCTGGGGCACCGCTCTAGCGGTTGATGTCTTCCTTGGCTTCGAGGCGCTTGGCAAGGGCATCGAGCGCACCCTTGAATGCCTGCGGAGCGACGGAGGCGGCGGTCTTCATCTCTTTGGCTGCGCCGTCGAAGTCTCCCTTTGAACAGGCCAGGCGGGCGGCTTCATTGTGGGCCGTCCAGTCGTTGGGATTCTTCTTCATGTTGACACGGAAAATTCCGAAGGCCTCGTCCTGCTTTCCGGCCACCATCAACTGGCGTCCATAGGTATGGAGTTGCACGGGGGTGCCCATGGCCAGGGCTTTGTCGCGCGGCGCTTTGGCTTCGTCGTTGCGTCCCAGGGATTCGAGAATGTGGGCCTTGCCCAGGAGATTTTCAAAGCGCTCTTCGGCCTGGATGGAGTTGTTTTCGTATTTCAGGGCGTCGTCGAGATTGCCTTTGTTGGTGAGAAGAAAGGAGGCTGCTTCGTCCCATCCACCCCAGACATATTGCGCGCTACCGCGCAGCTGGTTTTTCATGCTTTGCTGTACCGTTTCCAGCAGATCGACGTGAACGGTAAAGGGCACCGCCAGTTTTTCCCACAGAAGGGTCACGGCTGCGGAGTCTTTCTTTACGTCGTCGAACTCGTACATCAGGGCTTCGTGGAACTCGGCCGGATGGGGCTTTACGGTGACGCGCAGCGCATCCTCGGCCTGATCGTAGCTGAAGCTGCCCCACGAGGTTGTGCTTTTCGAGAAGGCAATCGTCCACTCGCTCTCGCCGGGAATCATGTGCAGGCCATAGGCCCCTTTGGGCAGGGCCTTTCCTTCGATGGTGACCGCATCGCTGAATTCAATAACCGTGTTCTCATTGGCTCCGGCGCGCCACGGTTGTCCATAGGGCACAATGCCTCCCCAAACCTTTCTTCCGTTCACCAGAGGACGGTGATAGGTGATGGTAATGTCGGTCACGCCGACTCGCTGCACCACCTTGGCGCTTTGGCTGGCTTCAGGCAGGGTAAGAATGGTTTGTGCGTGCATACGCAGCGTTGGTGAAAAAAAGATCGAACCAACAAGTAGGGGGAACGCGGCAAGTTTGAGTCTGTTCATGATTGTTCAACCT
>DATGIO010000194.1:0-2938 GCA_035295685.1 Candidatus Angelobacter sp. | reverse complement strand
AGCTGCCGCCAGGACCGTTGCGGAAGCCAAAGAATGCGGTCTCGGCCGGATTGGCGTCGGAAGCCATGTAACTGACCGCGCCAAAGCCCTGCAGCCTGATTCCGGGAAAAACTTCAAAAGGCGAGGGCTCCGGATTCATTGGCTGTGGCGTAGTCGCTTGCGCCGCAGTGGATTGCGCTGCAGCCGAAGGAGCTTCCGGTTTCTTGGCTTGTGCCGTAATCGCGGCATCGCGCGTCGGTTGTTCCTGCGCCTGTGAAGGCTGCCCTTGCTTGCCTTCCTCCTTCTTTCCTTCTTCTTTCGCAGCTTCCAGGGCCGCAACCCGGGCTTTTAGCTCCTGCACTTCCAGCATGAGCGATTTGATGATCTCCGCCTGGTCCGCCGAACCGGCATTTTGTGCCGAGGCCGCCGACGCCAACAGGCACACTACAAAGCAAACCGCCACAATTCGCCACATAGCACGTAGTTCCTTGAACAACCCTTCAAAGGCATTTTGGGGAGATGTCTATGTTATGGATGAACGCGGCAGAATAGTAGCGGCAGCCTCTACGTTACAAGTTACGAATGCACGTTTTTCGATAGGGGCGGAAACCGCAGACCGCCCCGGATGAGCCGATTTCACCCGTGTTTAACCCGATATCTCCGCGTATCCCCTTTCATCCTCCGATTATTGCCTTTCTTGATACCTCGACTGTTTTTCCAACATGCGCCTCGGCTCATCGATCGCTGATCTTTGTATTTCGATCTTTGTGTTTCCGCGTCGCCGATAATCCCTCACGGGTTTGAGGGAGCTTCGGCTGGAAGTGGGTTGCGTTCGGAGTTGGCTGGCAGGCGCCTGGGGGTTGGAAGAAATCCCTTGTTTTGCGGTGCGACTTTTTTTTGCAGGGCAGCCGTGAGGAGATTGGAACTGCGGCCGCCCCGCCGCCTTTCGCGTTTCCGCGCTCTTAGTGTCTGGTGTCTGCTGATGCCTTAGGATCGGGTGATTTCAAAGAGGAACCAGCTACGCTGCTGGGCCTGATCGATATAGTTCTCCAGGAGGCTCGCCGTGGCGACATCCCCGGCCTCGTCACAGAGTTCGTGCAGCGCTCGCATCCGTAGAACCAAAGCCTTTTCATCCTCACGCAACTCGCTAAGCATGTCCTCGGGCGTCACAAAATCGGCGTCGTTGTCCGCAACCCGCTGAAGGCGGGCAATGTGCCCGATCGAACGGATGGTTGTGCCTCCCAGCTTGCGGACGCGCTCCGCGACAGCGTCGGTGATGGAAAAAATCTGGTCGCCATGGTCGTCGAGGAGACGATGATAGTCGCGGAAATGGGGCCCACTCATGTGCCAGTGAAAATTCTTCACCTTGAAATAGAGACTGAACAGGTCGGCAAGCAGGGCATTCAGGCCGCCGGAGATGTCTTTCACGAACTCCGGCTCAATATCGGATGGCGTGGCGAGAGGAGCCTCCCGCCGGGCAATAAGTTCGGACTTGGTTGACATGAGTACGCTCCCTTATACGAAAAATATCGGGGCATCCCGAACCTCAAGATACAAGTGCCGTGTGAGGCTACGAGCATTTCACCGATTCATTCAGCATAAGCCAAAAGCAATGGATTGTCCCTACACCCAAAAGAGCTATTTTGGCCCCCCCATTTTGGCGGCCATCTTTAAGAGTTTTCCAATAGTCCTATATATAGAGATTCTGGTTTCACTGGTTATGTGTGCGATCCAGCTTCGGCGTTTAAATTATTGTAATCGGGTCCAGAATGCGAACCGGATGCTCAACATGAGCAATTGGCTAACGGCAAGAGTTAGTTTCGTAGAAATGGCCGGGCCACAGCCAGGTTAGTTATTTCCTAAAAGGAGATCGATCAGTGAGCAATATTACCGTGAAGGATGGAACGAAACTCTATTACAAGGATTGGGGCAAAGGGCAGCCCATCACCTTTTCTCATGGATGGCCGCTCAATGCGGACGCTTGGGACGGGCAAATGTTGTTCCTGGCCGAGCGCGGTTACCGCGTGATTGCGCACGATCGCCGGGGCCACGGGCGGTCCGACCAGACGTGGCATGGCAATGAGATGGATACCTATGCCGACGATCTGGCCGCACTCTTCGAGGCGCTCGACCTCAAAGGAGCGGTGATGATCGGCCATTCGACCGGCGGCGGTGAAGTAGCGCGCTACATTGGCCGGCATGGGTCCAAGCGTGTGACCAAGGCGGTATTGATCAGCGCAGTCCCCCCGATCATGCTGCAAAGCCCCAAAAATCCCGGTGGTCTTCCAATCAAGGTTTTCGATGACATACGCGCGGCCGTGGTTAAGGATCGATCGCAGTTCTACAAAGACCTGACCATGGCATTCTTCGGCTACAACCGCCCCGGAGCGAAGATCTCAGAAGGGGTGCGCGAGAACTTCTGGTATCAGGGAATGCAAGGCGGCATCAAGGGACAATATGACTGCATTAAAGCTTTCTCGGAAACCGATTTCAACGACGATCTTAAGAAAATAGATGTGCCCACGTTGGTCATGCACGGAGGCGACGATCAGATTGTGCCGATCGGCGATTCTGCAGAACTGACTGCAAAAATTGTGAAGAATGCGAAGCTGAAGGTATACGCCGGGCTGGCGCACGGAATGCCCATCACACACGCCGACCAGATCAATGCCGACCTGCTCGACTTCATCAAATCTTAAGACCTCGACAAATCGAGTAGAGAGCATCTCTGTTGGAGAGCCGCTGCAGTGGAAAACAATGCCCGCAGCGGCTTTCTTTAAGTGTTAAGTTTCGTCGGGCGAACATGAAATTGGGGATTGGATGGGTTTTCACCAATCCGCTCTAGTCCCTATAAAATCCAGCGAAGAAGTAACACTACCGCACATGACCGTTCAAGAGATCGAACGCGCTATCGGAGCGCTTACCTCGAAAGAGTTTGAGGAATTGCGCCAGTGGATCG
>DATGIO010000193.1:0-58990 GCA_035295685.1 Candidatus Angelobacter sp. | reverse complement strand
AGTGGCAATCCATAGAGAGCCATCTTGCCGGTCTTCCAGCAACGCGCCTATTACGTTGCTTCGCAGTTCGGGAACATTTGTTTCATTGAAAACTTTAAATTGATGTCCGTTAAAACGAACAAGCCCCTCGTGCGTGCTCAGCCACAGATAGCCGTCACGGGTCTGCAGGATGGCAGCGATAGCGCTCTGAGGCAGCCCCTCGCGGACACCCCATGTATCGCGCACATATTGTTTGACTGGATTCTCACTACCGTCGGCGGCCCACGCCCGGACCACCCACACCAAAGCCACAAAGACGATCCTTAGCAATGATGTACAGGGAAGTTTCAATACTGCGCTCCAAAGTTGCGAACCCTTACACTTATAAGCATTTCCAGCGTTGCTCAATATCCAGGTGGACTTTTGATTCCCTCGGATATACCCGCGCTGGAAATACTCTTGGGCGCTTTTCTACGTTCTTGAAATCTGTGACGGCCTGTAGATACGCGGGGTTTACGCTTTCAAATAGCAGCAGTATTTTAGGTTCAAATCGATATCTACTGGGAAAAATTAAAGAATTTTAGGATTTCAACCCCCATTACGAAAGTAACATTTCTTGTGGGAGCCGCCCTTGATTTGCGGTTACAACTCCTGACGCCAAAACGCGCAGGGGAGATGCAAATGCCCCTGAAGAGACCCGGGCATCTTTTATATTCTCCCCCGCAGCGTACCTAGACGACCTAGAGAACGGTCAAATTGATGGTGGTGCTGCCTGAAGTTCCATTTGCGCTTGTCGCGGTCACAGTCATTGAGAAGGTTCCAGGTTGCGATTTTTTGAGATTGCTGCCGCAGCCTGCCAAGCCCAGGAGCAATGCGATCCCCAACAGAAGCGCCATCTGCAATCTCCGCAGGCGCTTGTTCTTCCGCCGCTCCGGTTGCATCATGACGAGCCCCAGCAATCCGAACAGCGGAAGGACCATGGCGAAGATTCGCGGATTCCTGCCCGTACCCAAGGGCCTCGCAAAAGCAAGCGTGGAAGCCGTAACCTTGAGAGTCACCTGGCTGGTGAGCTGATTGAGCGATGGAGGATCGAAGCTACAGCCAACAAAGCCCGGCAATCCGCTACAGCTTAATGTGAGCGTTCCTAAGCCGTTGCTCGAATTCACGGTGAGCACTGTGGAAGTTGTGCTGCCTCGCACAAGCTGAAGATTGCCGGCCAATGCCGCAATTTGTATGGGCCCGCCGATATGAGTTTGATCCGTAGCGGTATCGTTGGCTGTGTTAACCTCGCCTCCGCCCGAGACCGTGGCGGTATTCGTTACATTTGACTGAATTCCGTTGGGGACATTTACCGTTAATGTGATTGGGGGATAGCTTGCGCCTCCCGCAAGCACATCGCTGCGAGTGCAGGTCAACGTGTTGAGCGTGCAGGACCATCCTGTGCCGCTCATGGCCGTTGCCACCAGAGTATTGGGAACGTTGGGCAACGTATCGACAACGGTCACAGTACCCACAGTCGGGCCCGAGGAAACATTACTTACCGTAATCGTGTAGTTCGCTCCGGTTTGCCCAGGAGTAAAGTTGCCGGTGTGGGCTTTGGAAATTGCGAGATCGCTCACCGCGATAATCGTGGTGGGATCGGACGCCGTGTCATTCGCGGTGTTTACTTCTCCACCTCCGGAAACCGTTGCTACGTTTGTCAACGAAAGAGCGGCATTGGGATCGACATTCACCGTAAGAGTAATAGGCTCAAAGCTGCCTCCGGCCGGCAGCACATCGCCGCGCGAGCATTGCAGATTGGGAGGCAAACTACAGCTCCAATTTGTTCCTGCAATAGCGGTAGCCGTGAGCCCCGCGGGCAGCGTGTCCGTGACCGTTACCAGGCTGCTTGTGTCGCCCCCTCCAGAGTTGCTCACCACAACGGTATAGACTGCGCCGGTCTGCGTCTGGCGGAAGCTTCCATTATGGCTTTTGGCAATCGTCAAATCGGGAACCAGCACCGTAACAGTCGCAGAGGCAGTTCCGCCGGTTCCACCTTCATTTGAGGTTACGGGCCCCGTGGTATTTACCTGCGTCCCGCCGGAAACAGCCAACACATCAATCGAGAAAGTACAGGAGCCCCCGGGATCGAGGTTACCGCCCGCAAGGCTGATGCTGTTCGCAGAGGGGGAAATTACGCCGCTGCCACACTGTCCGGCAAGGCTATCGGGATTGGCAATAATCAGCCCGCTGGGAAGTGTGTCCGAAAAAGAGACTCCGGTTAGCGCCGTTGATGCATTCGGATTCGTAAGCGTAAACGTAAGAGTCGTGCTGTTATTCACCGAAATAGAGCCAGGATTAAATGCTTTGGCGATCGTTGGCGGCGCGACTTGCGCCTGGGCGCGCGCTACGATGAATAAACCAAATATTGCAAAAAGGCCGACTGCCTGTTTCCAAGAGGACAAGGGCAGGGAGGGCATGGTCTGGAAAAACCATCGCGGCGTCGCAGCAGTTACCGAATGCGAAATAGTTTTCACGGAGCTTGGGCCTCACTTTCCACCGGACCTCAGTCATCGGGTCGGGAGGGCAGTTATCGACTGGAGTAATTGGGATCTACCTTGGTTCGGAACCTTAGTCTTTCTTCCTTGAAGCCTTATTTCCTAAAAAAACCGCATCCATGCAGACCGCAAATAGCGACGCAAATTGGGGGTATTTGGCTATCGCTTGCATGGGAGTACCGGGCAGTAACCTTAGTACTCTGCTTTCTGCTCTCTTCATTTGTCAAGGCAATTCTTAGGCTAAACCTGGCAACTATAAGCTTTTGCAGCGTTTCTATATGATTTCATCATGTGCTTCTGCCCGGTTTTTCGGCGTATCTTCCGATAACGCGATAACGAGGAGCCGCGGGAGCCAAAAAAAATTTAAAACTTATGGACTTTGCGCGATAATGCAAAAGATGATGTACCGCCGACTTGCTCTTTTCGCTTGCCTGACTTTCCTGCTCCCTTGCTTTGCCCAGCAGAGCAACACCGACGAAAATGTTTTTACTATCTCGGTGGCGGCGCCTGTCTCGCCCAAAGACGTTCAGGTGCGCTATTTTTTAACCGGCAGCTCCGAAATCCGTCAGTCTTCCACGATTGCCGCGAACGATGAGAACAAGATTCTTATCAAGACCGGGCAGGAGGGCAAAGTGGCCAAGGGCTTTAAGGCGATTCTGTACGCCCCCGACTGCCAGTTCGCAACCATCAGCATCGACGATCTTGCTGCCAGCAGCCGACAAGCTGAGTTCCAGTGCACGAAGCTTCCCCAGATCGAGCTTCGGGGTAAAACCACAACGCCGGATGCTGGACAAAAGAGTTTGCACGTAGAGGCGCTTTACGAGTGCAGTTGGGCCAAGCAGTTTTTCGGCCTCTCAGAAGTCTCCATCTCTCCTTTCTTCCTTACAAAAACTTCCGTCGGGTCTGACGGAACATTCGTTGCCACGTTGCCCGATTTCTCCGCCGATCCTTTATGGTCTACGCTCTCCAATGAGGCGGCACTAATGTTTTTCCTGGCCGATTCCCATGGAGCACGCCAAGTCCTTAAGTCTCCCGAGGATCTTTCCCGCAAAGGGCTTTTGAAAGTAGCGCCAAGCTACCCGGATATCGAATTTACGGTTCGCCCTGAAGATCTTGGGGCCTTCAGATCACAGGAATAAGCTTCAAAGCTCGTTGGGCGTTGTAATCCATCGGCCTTACTCGAGAGAATCCGGAGCTTCGCAAGAATCGCGTTGCGCGTCCGTGTAGTGGCGGTACACCAGATTCTTATCCCCCTATTGTTATTGAACACGCCCGCACCGATTCCTGCCGCCCAACTCCGATCCAGACGCCTCTCTACTTCTTCTATCGAAACCCTGGTTATGGCCTCGTGGAAGCTTTCACATTTTGTGATGGCTGGTGAAGGGCAGTAAGGCCGGCACGCGGCTCAATGATCGCAATGATGGAAAAGCGGCCGGCGCAAATGCGCAGCATTCAAACTTTGCGCCGTCAGCCGGGGCAAGGCCTTTTCTTAAGCTTTGTTGATGAAAGGACCCTTCATTGCCGGGAGTTATAATCCCCGCATTGAGACCGGCTGGAAAGCTTCTACTACAAAGTGGAATTTGAAAGATAACGAAGGTGGAGCGATCGCCACAACGCGTAGTAGAAAGGTAAGCCACCGCACGGAGAGAGATAGGCTGTCCTAATGGCGCTCGATTGACAAAGACTGGAACAAATAGGCAAAGACGCGATCTTGGACGCGCGTGGTGCGTGGGCATTCTGCCGATCAGCAATTTGATATTGACTTCTGGCAGACTCAGGGCGATGACGCGATCTTTGCGGCCGCCTGGGAAATGATCTGTATGGAGAAAGAAAAGTATGGAACACAACCCACATTTCACCGAGATGTTACAGCGGTTCAACGCTCACAACGTTGAATTTCTGGTGGTCGGCGGGTATGCGGTCATGAAATATAGTGGACCGCAGTTCACCAAGGATCTGGATATCTGGATTCGCAATGCACCGGAGAATGGAGAACGCGTGTATTCGGCTTTAGCAGAGTCGGGCGCACCGCTGAGTACCGACCAGATAACGGCAGAGGATTTTTCAAGCTACGATATCACCTACCCGATCGGGCGTGATATCCCGCGAATTAACATCATTACGAAGATCGATGGCGTTCGCTTCCAGGATGCCTGGGTGCATCGGATACTAGGGCGGTTGTCGGGGGTGGATGTCCATTTCATTTGCCGCGAAGATCTTATCCGGAATAGGGAAGCCGCAGGGCACAGCGGCGAAGTGGAGCGTTTGCGGCATCTGCGGAAGCCTGAGAAATAAACAGGGCGGGCCATTGCAACAGTCCATGCTACGAAAAACAGAGAGACGGAAGATTCAACCAAGACTACCTAAGGAGTTCGATTCATGCAGATTAGATTCCCTTATCCGAAATTGCTTTTGTGCTTCTGCATCCTTCTGTCGTTCTTATGTGTTGCCCCTGCGCAGACCACTTCGCCGCAGGTTCCGCTTCGGGTAGTTTCGCCCGAAATCCATGAAGACGACAGCGTTACCTTCCGCTTGCAGGCTCCGAATGCCAAAGAGGTCAAGCTTGCGCGCGAAGGAGCAAGTTCGGCGCCGATGGAAAAAGACGAGCGCGGGGTCTGGAGCATCACCACCGCTCCACTCGCTCCGGACTACTATGGATATTCATTCATCGTGGACGGCGTGCATGCAATCGATTCTTTGAATCCCTGGTTCAAACCAAATCTGATGTCCACGGAAAGTGTAGTCCATATTCCGGGCCCTGCTTCGCTCTCCTGGGAGTTAAACGATGTGCCGCACGGTGAGGTTCATCATCACTACTACAAATCGGCAATCGCCGAAGACAGCCGGGACTTTTACGTCTATACCCCGCCGGGATACAGCCCGGCTGACAAGCAAACCTATCCGGTCCTTTACCTGCTGCACGGCTATAGCGACGGCGCCGACGGGTGGACAGCCGTTGGACGCGCGAATGTGATTCTCGACAACCTTATCGCGCAGCAAAAGGCCAAGCCGATGATCGTGGTGATGCCCCTTGGCTACGGCACAATGGAATTTGTGCGAACCGGGGTAAGCGCCTGGGGCAATCACGATCTGCGGAACCGCAACTTCGATAAGTTCCAGAACGCCCTTCTCTCTGAAGTCATTCCCCAAGTTGAGGCCGAATATCGCGTCAACAAAGATCGCAATGCGCGAGCCATCGCCGGGCTCTCCATGGGTGGTTCGGAATCGCTGTTAGCCGGATTGAATCACTTGGATAAATTTTCCTGGATCGGGGCCTTCAGCGCGGGCGGACTTCCGGAAGGGTTTCAGACAGACTTTCCGTCGCTGGACGCCAAGGCAAACCAACAGCTTCATCTCTTGTGGATTGCCTGTGGCACGGAAGACCGCTTGATTACAGTCAACCGCGACCTCCGAAAGTGGCTTGCATCCAAGGGCGTGCAACATGCGGACATCGAGACAACGGGCGGGCATACATGGCTGGTCTGGAGACGCAATCTGACCGAATATGCGTCCTTGTTGTTTCGGTAGATGTTGTTCCGATCAATCTCTACAGCCGAAGCCGGAAGATCGTTTAGCCTTTTAGTCTCCAATTTCCGGAATTTAATCTTCCGGCTCGGCAAAATCTCCAAGCTCCGGATACCGCTCAACGAGCGATTTAGGCGCTTTGACTTTCTTTCCAGACAGCATCTTTTTCAGCTCAAGCGCATTGACGGCCGCTTTTCCCTCGTAGTGATTGTTCGTTACTACCAGCGTTTTATCGACCTTGCCACCGATCTTTACGATCTTTGCCTGCCATCCTTCGAGCTCATAAGGTTTGTATAAATAGTTGTAGCGGTCATGAGAGCGTTCCGCATGAAACCATTCTTTGTAATTCCTGCCATGCAGGCGGACATACCCAATGCGCGAAGTGGCATGGGCCGTCTCGCGCAATGACTTTCCGATCGATGGCTGATCGATGTTGCAGAAGCCGACTCCCCGCTCTGAAAGCCTGGAAAGAATCTCTTCGTCATTCCAGCTTTCGTGCCTGATCTCCAAGGCCAGCGGATATGTCTTGAATTTCTCGATCAACTTAAACAGATAGTCGCGGGTATCGTCCTGGTTCTTGAACGAAATTGGAAACTGGATCAAGACCGCTGCCAAGCGGCCTTCCGCCGCAATCGAATCAAGGCCGTCACGCGCCAATTTTTCTTCTTCTGCGCTCACCGCCAAGTTGAAGGGCGATGCGGCCCTGACCCCTTGAGGAACATGGGTAAAGCCCTGAAACAATTTGGCTGCAAACTGAAAGTGCGGATTCACCGCAGACGCTTTGTCGCACCACTCTTTTCCGGAATGAGGCCGGATGTGGCCATAGAAGCTGGTGTTGATTTCACAGCAGTCGAAAAAACGGGCCAGGTATTCCAACGGATGCAGCTTCTGTTTTTTGAGATCTTTGGGGTAGACGATCCCTTCCCAGTCTTTGTAGGAAAATCCGGCAGTTCCGACATAAATATTCATTGACCGCTCAATAGCTTACGATTTGAAGCCGGGAAAGCCGGTTGACAAGCGCCCCAGGCCTGGGTGTAGTTTACGATTATCGATAGCGAATAAAAAGCGAAAATAATCGCGCACCGAATGCCTATGCTTTCCGCCAACGCAATCCAGATCCAGATCCAGGTTGAAGAACGCCTTTCCAAGCGGTACTCAGCGCCGCTCGGCCTTCGGCCACAGGTGGAACTGCCTGTTATCCCAACGGGAGTTGAGGCGATCGACCAGCAGATTGGCGGAATTCCCTGCGGAGCCATTACGGAGATATGTACGAGTCCGAAGCTGACCAGCGGGGCTTCGTCTCTGCTTATTTCTCTTCTCGCCGGCGCCAGCAAGGAGCATTTTTGCGCGCTGATCGATTGCCACGACACATTCAACGCCCGCTGGGCGGAAGCCTCGGGGGTGCTCCTTGAGCGCCTGTTATGGGTGCGCTGCCAGGAACAGCCTCATCGAAAACCTTACCTCGGCAGAGTCGATCAGGCGCTTAAAGCTACCGACTTGATCTTGCGGGCAAACTGCGGCTTTGGGTTGATCGTGGCCGATCTTGGGGACGTAGCCGAGGAATTGGCGCGTCGCATCCACCTCGATGTCTGGCACCGCTTTCGCTTTGTCGCACAAAACCTGAAGGCGGCACTGGTTTTTTGCACGCCTGCTCCGGTGTCGGGAACCTGCAGCGCCCTGGTCCTGCGCCTGGCAGGATGCGAAGCAGGCTGGACTACAACCGTTCTTGATGCGCCCACATACGCTGTTGCACTGAGCGGTTTTGCCGGCTCCGCGGACGTAAGCCGCATTCGCGATAAGAAGAAAAACTCCCAGGATGCGCGCCTTCATTTCACTTCCACAAGAAAGTTTGAGTAAGGCCTTCTATGCTCTTTGCCTGTCTTTTTGCTCCGCGTTTTGTCGCCCAGTCCGTCGCCAGGACTCAAACAGGCGGGCTGCGCTATGCCGACCGCTTACCCATCGCGGTGCTGGATGGTCCTGAAAGCACCATGCGGGTGATCGATTGCAACGATGCAGCTACCGCGATGGGCGTCGATCCAGGAATCAGCAAAGCTCAGGCGGAGCAGTTTCCCGGGATGACTCTGGTGGAGCGATCCTGGGAACACGAAGCCTGGGCACAGGATGCGCTTCTTGAGTGCGCTTCGTCGTTTTCGCCAAAATTCGAATCGACGGAACGGGGCGCGGTTACACTCGATGTCACCGGCCTGGATCGCTTATTCGGCCCTCCGAAAAACGTGGCGGAGGCAATCATGCGCTGCACAACCGCCGTGAGTTTGAAGATCCACCTGGCGATGGCCACAAACCCCGACGCGGCGCTGATCGCCGCCAAGGGAATTGCCGGGATCACGGTCATTCCTTCCGGCAAAGAAAGAGAATATCTTGCGCCCTTGTCCTTGGAGGCGCTTTCACCAACTCCGGAGCAGATGGAAATTTTGGAGTCCTGGGGCATTCGCACCTGCGGCAGCCTGGGCGAACTACCGGCGGTACCGCTTTCCGAACGACTAGGCCAGGACGGACTACGATTGAAGATGCTGGCGTCCGGAAAAGCCGAGCGTACGTTAAGAGCCTTCGAGGCGCCGCTGCAGTTCGAAGAAAGCCTGGAATTGGAAGACGCGGTTGAACTGCTTGATTCCCTGCTCTTCGTCGTGAACCGGTTGCTCGATCAACTCCTGACCAAGCTCTCCGTCTACTCGCTGTTTGTCTCTGAACTTCATTGTGAGCTCGCTCTAGAGAAAAATCCGGGCCGCGACATCCGGCAGATGCCGAAGAAAGAAGAGTTTGAGATTTTCTATCGGATCATCAAACTGCCGGTTCCCATGCAAGACAAAAAAATGCTGCTGAACCTCATTCAACTCGATTTGCAAGCGCATCCCCCGAGCGCGGCGATCAAGAAAATTCGAATATGGGCAACACCGGCAAAGCCACGATTGACTCAGGGGAACCTGTTTATCCGCAGCGCTCCGCAACCGGAGAGAGCGGAGCTGCTCGAAGCCAAGCTGCGGGCGATTGTAGGCCCCGAAGACAATTCGGGCAGGAGCACCGTAGGGACACCACGGATTGTAGACTCCCCAAGGCCAGATGCTTTCACGGTTCTTCCATTCACAGATGGAGGCCGCAAGCGTAAAGCCAAGATCGCGAGCCAACGGGAAGAAAATCTGCTGCGGATCTTCCGGCCTCCGAAAGAGGCCCGGATCGTCCTGAAAGAAGGCAGGCCCGCACACCTGAGCTTTGCCGGTATCTCATCGGAGGTCGAAAAGCTTTCCGGCCCCTGGAAGTATTCAGGGAGTTGGTGGCAGGGGCAATTTCGGCGCGAGATATGGGATGTGCAGCTCAAGGCAGCGGAAGGAATCTCTTGCTTCCGGATCTATCGGGATCTGGAAAATAACGCTTGGTTTGTGAGCGGAAAATTCGATTGAAGGTTTTTTTGAAATGCAATATGTAGAGCTACATGCGAGAAGCGCATTCTCCTTTCTGGAAGGCGCATCGCATCCGGATACACTCGCAGCGGCTTGCGCCGGGCTGAGCCTGCCCGCCATGGCGCTACTCGACCGGAATGGCGTTTATGGCGCTCCATTTTTCCACCACGCGATGGAAAACAAAAAGCTCAAAGGCTATGTGGGAGCGGAGGTGAGCGCTTTTGAGACTCCGGGCGCGGCCACGTCTTACTATCCTCTTCTGGCCGCTGAGCAGAATGGTTATCAGAATCTTTGCCGGTTAATCACTACCACGAAACTCAGGGCCAAAAAGAATACGCCCACGGCCGCAAGCTTTGCCGAGCTTGAGCAACACGCTCGGGGCCTGATCTGCCTTACAGGAGATCAGGATGGCCCGCTTGCCAAGGCCCTGCAAACCGGAGGTAAAGAAGAGGCCCGCCGGCTGCTGGAGAGGCTTAAAAGCATCTTTGGCGCAGACAATGTTTACGTCGAATTGCAAAGGCATTTTCTGGCCGATCAGGAGTCTCGAAACCGCGCGGCGATTGAATTGGCCAAGGAGATACACCTTCCCATTCTGGCCACCAATGGCGTTCTCTATGCGGCGGAAACAGACCGCGAAGTCCTGGATGCTTTCACCTGCATCAAGAACAAATGCGCTCTTGAAGAGGCAGGCCGGCTGCTCAGCGCCAATGCAGAGCGGTATCTAAAAACGCAGGAACAGATGGCCAGCCTCTTCTCCGATCTGCCGGAAGCGATTGAAAACACCGCTGCACTTGCAAGCCGCCTGGAGTTCACCCTCGAAGACCTTGGTTATGAATTTCCGAAGTTTCCTGTCCCAGCGGGCGAGTCGATGGATTCTCATTTACGCAAACTTGCCTATGAGGGGGCCGTCAAACGGTATGGAACCATCGGTGAAGAAGTGCAGTTGCAATTGAACAAAGAACTAGGACTCATTGCGCAGCTAGGACTCGCCGGATATTTCCTGATTGTCCATGAAATTGTGAAATTTTGTGAGGGCAAAAATATCTTTGTCCAAGGCAGGGGCTCCGCAGCCAATAGCGTGGTTTGCTATAGCTTGTGTATCACGATCATCGATCCAATTGCACTGAAGCTGCTCTTTGAACGGTTTTTATCGGAGGCGCGCGGCGAATGGCCGGACATCGATCTGGATCTGCCGAGCGGCGCGGACCGCGAAGAGGTGATTCAACACGTCTATGGGATTTATGGGGCGCGCGGGGCTTGCATGACCGCCAATATCATCACCTACCGCCCCAAGCTTGCCGCCCGTGAAATGGGGAAGATTCTGGGTTTTGACGCGAAAACCCTGAACCAGCTTTCGGAGTTATTGCCGGCGTGGGAGTGGCAGGATTCCAAAGATCCCGCGGAAGTTCAGTTTGGCCGGGCCGGCCTGGATGTTCGCCATCCGCGCATTCGCCACTTTATTTCCTTATGCGAACGCGTCCAGGACATGCCTCGCCATCTTGGGCAGCATCCGGGGGGCATGATTGTCTGCCAAGGACTACTGGATGCGGTGGTTCCGCTAGAACCGGCAACCATGAAGGACCGCACCGTTTGCCAGTGGGACAAGGAAGGGGCAGAGAGCATGGGACTGGTCAAGATCGATTTGCTGGGCCTGGGCGCGCTTGGCGCTGTGCGCGACTCGAAGGAACTTGTGCGTATCCATCACCATGAAGAGTTCGATCCCGCGAAACTGCCGGAAGATCCCAAGGTCTACCAGACCATCGCCAAAGGCGACACCGTTGGCATGTTTCAAGTAGAGAGCAGAGCGCAGATGGCATCCCTCCCCAGAAACAATCCGGAGACGCGGAAAGATCTAACGGCTCAGGTAGCGCTTATCCGTCCCGGCCCCATTACAGGCGGTATGACCAATCCTTACCTGAGGCGCAGGCAAGGAAAAGAGAAGGTGAGCGTTCCCCATAAGCTCCTGGAGCCAATTCTGGAACGTACGTATGGCGTCCTGCTCTACCAGGAGCAAGCGATGCGTGTCGCCATGGAATGCGCAAATTTTTCCCCAGAGAAAGCTGAAGCCCTACGGCGCGCTTTGAGCCACAAGCGATCGAAAGAATTGATGGCTGAAATCGAGGTTGAGCTGCGTGCGGGAATGAGTCAAAAAGGGATTACCGGCCAAGCCCAGGATGAGATCGTGCAATTCATTACCTCATTTGCGCTCTTCGGCTTTCCGGAGTCGCATGCGGCGAGCTTTGCCTCCATTGCCTATACCACCGCATATCTCAAAGTTTACTATCCGCAGGTATATACGGCAGCCATACTCAATAACCAACCCATGGGATTTTATTCCTCGGCTACTTTAGTGCAGGACGCAAAGCGGCATGGCGTTAAGTTTCGCTCGATTGACGTTACCGCATCCGACTGGCACTGCACTCTGGAGCATGAAGAGAATGAGATTGTCGTCCGCATCGGCCTTTGCTATATCCGGGGATTGAAAAGGCCCGTTGCGGAGAAAATCGTAGAGGAGCGGCGCCTTCAGCCGTTTCGGGCGATTTCCGATCTATGCCGAAGAGTCCCCAGCCTTGAAAAACCTGCTCTGCGGATGCTGGCAGGCGCGGGCGCGCTCAACAACGTCCCAGGCCAGGGCGGAAGCTCGCTTCACCGACGCGATGCGCTTTGGCAGGTACAGAAATATGGCGGCTGGAATCGCCATCCACTCCTGGAGGGCGTGATCGAAAGCGACTCCGCTTCGCCGCTTTCCGCCATGAGCATGGAGGAGCGCATGGTTGCGGACTATCATGCAACGAGCCTGACCATTGGAGCGCATCCGATGGCGCACCGCCGCAAAGAGATGCTTCAGTTAGGCATCAGGCCGAATTGTGAATTGATCAAAATTCCCGACGGCACGCTTGCGATTGCCGCAGGACAGGTGGACAGCCGCCAGCGTCCCGGAACCGCCAAAGGCATCATGTTCATCTCTTTGCTGGACGAAACCGGGTTTGCCAATGTTGTCGTAATGCCGGATATCCTTCGGGAATACTGGTCCACGGCCCTCGGCAACAGATTTTTGAGGGTAGAGGGAGTCATTCAGAACCGCGATGGAATCGTCCATCTGCTGGCGAAGAGAATATTTCCGCTTCGGATCAGCGCCGCTGAAATTTCATCCCATGACTTTCATTAAGAGGATCCAGGATCAAACACGAAAGGCGGCTGGAACAAACGCCAGGTCGCTCGCTTCCGAAACCGCGAGCTGAATTTGAAACTTCATGACGTCCATCGGTACGGGATTCTGGTAGTCCGCGAGGCAGCGGCGCAATAACTTCTCCGTACTTTCCGAGGTGGTTTTCACCTGGCGGTAAAGCCTGACTGCAAGAGCATCCGCGCTGCCCGGCGTCAGTAAGATAGGCATTTGATTGCGAATCTCCGGAAAGATCTCATCGGGGACAGTTATCGAACGCTTGCGGCACAGAGCTTGCAAAAGCTCGAAACTTCCTTCGGGATCAGCGGTGGGAAACAGCGGGATCTTCACGTCAACCCTGCCGGGGCGTTTGAGATCCACTTCAATCAGATCGGGACGGCTGGAAGCGAGCACCCAGATGATGGCGCCGCGTCGGCTGTTGCCCATCTCCTCGGCAATCATGGAGTAGAGGCGGCCGGAAAGCCCTGAATCGCCGGAGCCGGAATCTCTTTTCCCAAGAGCCTGATCGGCCTCATCGATAAAAACGTAGCAGCGGCCCATGGCGTGAAGCAGGCGAAAGATCCGCTCGAGATTTCCTTCGCTGCTGCCAACCCACTTATCGCGAAAGTTCTTGAGCTTTACGACAGGTACTCCTGCTTCTCCCGCAAGGCATTCCACCATATAGGTCTTGCCTGTTCCCACCGGTCCGCAGAACAGATACCCCTTGGGGAGCGCGGCAGTGTCGTTCTTGCGCCACAGCGCGATATCCTGGCGCAGCCAACTCGTGATGGCTGCCTGCCCATGAAGATCGTCGAGTGTACGCTTTGACTCGATAAACTCGATCAGTCCGTTGCAGTCCTTTTCGACAAGCTGCTTCTTGAGAGACGAGAGATCGCTGGACGCGAGCGCCTGGCGGCCATGCTCGCGGGTCTTCAACATGGTTTCGACGGAAGCAAGAGAGGCCCCAACCAACTCAGCGGCGGGCGCATCCAGGTCGTCCGCATACTTGGCCAGAGCAGAAGGGAAGAGGGATGACATCGCCGATAGCGCCGCTTTCAACTCTTCGGATGAAGGAAGAGGCAGGCGGATATGCGCGGTACGAGGGTTATTGGCCACCTGTGGATGAAGGTCATTCAGATTCTCTGTAATGAGAAATGTGGCTAGGGCATGGTCGGCCAAGAGGCTATCGTTGGCCCAGTCTCGAATCAGCGTCGCAATGGCGCTCAGGTCGTAATCGAATGCGCCGGACATGCGCGGAATCAGCAGATCGGCGTGCTTGATGAGGCATCCTACCTGGATATTTCCACGGCCCAGCCGGGCCAGATTGGCGCAATAACGAAAATAATGAGTCAGCACTTCAACGGCCGGGCGAGGATTGCGCGGCAGCGGAGAGTTTTCCTTGACGTACGACCACTGGGAAAATATCTCGCCGCCTTTTTCCACGCGGATGCCGTTTCCCAGGTCGTAACTTAAGACCACATCAAAACGTGGAAGCAGGTTCTGCAGCAGAAAGTCCTGCAGCGTCCCTATAGTGGTTTTTCCCGCGGCGGGAATCAGCAGTCGGTCATTTACATTGCCATAAACGATGAACTGACTGGCGGCATTACTCTCATAGAGGCCAATCAGTTCGAGCGCCCAGGCAGGCAAAGCCTCATTGATCTTCATGCTCACGCCAGAATCCATCACTCAGGCTCTTTCCGGGCCAGCGATCTTCGGTGAGCCGCCTCGGTGAGAGTAGGCCTCTTCAAGATCGGCGATCGCCGACTCGGATTCTCCATACAAGCTGCCGCCGAGATCGCTTGCCAGTTCAATTTCGGTTGAAATTGCCTGGGGCTTGCCTTCCACGGAGGCATTTTCCACCGCCAACGCAACCTGTGCTTCCAGGCGCATCAGGTCACTGTCAATTTCCTGAAGCATCTGCCCTTTGTGGCGCATGACGTTGAGCCGTTTCTTGAGAATGGCAAGAGTCGCCGTCTTGGATTTATGAAGAGCCTCGGTGTCCGTTCCTTCCTCCAGCGACTTCTGCAAATCGGAGATCTTCCGCGAAAGAGACTCTTCACTCTCGCCCGTCGAATTGCCCAGATTCTGCTTGGCAACCAGCAGTTTCAGATAGAGCCATCCGAGGCTATCGAGATTTTGAAAGGCCGTTTCCACAACATACCCTTCCGCATCGGAGCTTCGATACAACTCCATGGCCTTTGAGCACTGCGCCTGCAAGCCATTTAACCGATCCCTCAACGACGGAGCCAGTGCCCGGATCAGATTCATCCGCTTTTGAACGGTATCGTCGCCGGAGGACAGCTGTTTCGTGGCATCCACCCACTTTTGAAACCGGGGATTGAATGCCAGCGAAACCAGAAATGTCGTCTCCAGCCCCAGCCCCAATAACCAAAGGCTCGGCTCGACAAAGCCAAGGATGCAGAAACCAGCCGCGGCCAACACGTTCAGGGGTATGCCTCCCAAGCCGGGAATATTCACCGGCACGAGAAAGGCCGACTTCACGTAGCGAAACACGGGGTTATCCTCCTGACTGGGTTGAGGAAGAAGGCGTCGATCCCATGGACTTTACGGTGGAAGAACCATTTGGAGCACTTGATGCAATCGGGTCAAGAGCAAGCCCCTCGTGGGCCGCAAAATCCGCCAGTGCCTGCTCTGCCAGAGCGTGCTGCTCGCTTTCTTTAATCTTTACCTCGGTGGTGTCCATGCTATCGCGAGCGACGCGGGCGCGGCCGGCGGCCTTAGTGCGCTCATCTTCAACAATCTCCGAAAGTCGGTCCAGCGTATCTCCGGAACCTCCAATCGAGCTGACCATGCCGGTGGCCATTTCGGTAAGCTCAGCAAGGGCCTTCTTGACCTTCAGGTCGTTGATGCCGGCTTTTAGAGATTCGATCTTGGCGCGCGCGGAGGTAATGGCGACATCCCGGGCTTTTACAAGATCTTTGTAAGTTCCTTCGGCCTGCTCCAACTGGCTGCGATTCTCGGTTAAGTCTCTATCGACCACCTGAAGGCGCAGAGCGTATTGCCCGGCGGCATCGCGATTGCCGGCTTTGAGGTTTGCCGAGGCCTTCGCACGCAGATCGCGCTGGTCATTTTCCAGTTTCTTGATTTGACCGATCAGTCGTTCGCACAGGCCCGCGTGGGTTGCAAGACCTTGATTGTATCGGGCGATCTGCTTGCGGAGATTTTCCTTCTCAACCTCAAGCAGCGCTTCCGGGTTCTGCCGCTCCAAACCTGAGATGAACAGACCGAGAAATCCTCGAAACAGATTCGACATCCTCTTGAACATACAGGCCCTCCTTGGCCAATGCGGCTACCCCGTCTTCAATCTTTACAGCGTTTTCGGAAACGCTCTAGCGGTCTCCCTGATTTCGTTGCCAGACCTGGAGCAGATTATTCACCACTTCCGCTTTGGGCGGCTCGCAAATTTTTTGCAAGTCCACCTGGACCCCGGAGCTTGCCAGTTGGACAAACGGGCTCTCGGGGAACTTCACAGGGATCGCAGGATTCGCCGGCCGGTATCCATGGTTCAGTGCTTCCTTCTGGACCGGATCGGAGAGAAGAAAATTAAGGAAAGCCTGCGCCGCTTTGCGCTGCTCCGCCGAACTCCAGTCCGCATTCAGGATGTAATAAGGATTTTCGTTCCAGGCGTTGTATTCCGGATAGACGACGCGAATCTTGCCCCACCGCCCTTCGGCATTCTTGAGATAATCGATGGCTACCGCCTCATAGGCAAACAGAACATCGTACGTAGACGGGCCTTTCAAAACCATTTCGCGCATCATATTGCCGGTGCTATTGGAGAAGCCGCTGGCCCCTCGCTGCATTTTCCCGAGCCACTGCTGGAAACCCTGATCGAGAATATCCGGCAGCAAAAGATCCTTGGTTTTGTTGTGATACGTGTATGCGGCCTGAACGATCGTCAGCAGCCCGGAGTTCGATTCGTTGGGATTGGTCTGGCCAAACTTAAAAAGTCCCCACTCCGGCTTGCCAGCGATGCCGCTCCATCCGCTTTTTTCCTGCAATGCCTGATTGACCGTAGAAAACGATACGGTCTTGTATTTCTGGATAAAGCTCTGATAGCGCTCATCCCACATGACGAAGACCATCGGTGTAAGCGCCAGTGTATCTTCTTTGAGAATGGGATTCGTGTTGTACTTCACCTGCCAGTCTTGAATGAAGGCGTCTTTATAGGTTGCACTGGCGGGAGTCCAGACGTTAATCCTTTTATCGCCGGACAAAATGGCATGCGCGCCTTCGAGGGAGCCCAAGCCAATCAGGTTGACCTTGATACGATTGCCATCCGAGGTCTTGGCGAATTCCTGAACCGCCCATTCCAGCCAGCGCTTTTTCTCGGTGCCGTAAGCAATTCCGATTTCCACGCCGCTGCCGGCAAAGATTCCGGAAGATGCTGAGGATGTCTCACTGGCATTGCCAAGTTTCGTTTTTCCGCGATACAAGTAGAATGCCCCGCCAAGGCAACCAAGGATAAAGACAACAATCAGAAACTTTCCCGCGCCGGTTAATTTAGGTCCGTCACTGGTGGCGCCGCTCATATTTGGAGCCTCACTGGTAGGATTTTCTTTCTAAAAGAACGTCGAGATGTCTTTGAATACGTCCACGATATTTTGCGGTGTGCCCTTGTAGAACTTGGCCTGGGTAGCATCGGCAATGCCGCTGAGAACGTCCTGCCGCGCATCGCGGCCATAGGCGATCGTAAAAATCCTGATGCCTTTTGTTTCTTCGCCCGATTTGAGCCGCGCCAGCAACTCCGGCAGTTTCATTTTGCTGTTGGTGTCTTCGCCGTCGGTCAGCACGACCACCGCCTGAATTCTGGAACTTTGTCCCTGGCGCGAAGCAAGATGGCTGTATCCCTCGTCAATTGCGTCGTAGAGTTCGGTTGCGCCATCGGCAATGAGCGAATCGACAGTGCTCAGCACCGCATCGCGTCCCACCTTCATGCTTTGATCCTGCATGGCCCAATTGATTCTGGTGCTGAAAGGCTCCAGGGAGAAGACATCTTCATCGCCAAGCATGGAGATTAACTGGCGCGCCCCCATTTTGGCGTTCACCATTTTCATGTCCTCCTGCATGCTGCCGGAGGTATCGAGCACCAACACAACCTCGGAGTGCTTTTTGTTCCTCTGCCAGAGCTTCATCGTTGCGTCGATCACATCGGCGGGAGGCACTTCGAGGGTCGTTTTGGGCTCCTTGGGATCGACGCCGTGATCGGCATCGATGGGAGCGGCGAGAGGCACGTCGACCGCCGCCGGGCGGAAGCCGAAGGCCAGCGCCTTTTCCTGCTGAGGACGGGCCAGGAGATAGTCAATGTAGATCTTGGCCGCTTCACGATGCTCAGGGGTGACCCACTCGCGCTCCACCACGCCGATGGGATGATCGCTCCAGAAAGTACCTTCCTTCGGGTAGATGGCGACGATTGGAAACTGCATGTTCGCCTGTCCATAGGACTCAATCACCATGTTTTCGTAGAGCACGGCAGCGGAAAGATACTGTGGTCCGTTCGTATACATCTTGCGGCCAAAGAATCCGGTCGAACTGCCATAGTGGACAATTGAGTTTTCGATATCGCTCACAAACTTTGCCGTGCGAGGTTTGGCGATATCCGCCGCCGTGAGCCCGGAGGTTTTTCCTGATGCTGCGTAGGCCTCTGCAACCACGGAGATCAAGCCGCTATTGCTGAACTCCGGGTGTGTGTGGCCAAATTTGAATTGGCCCCATTGGGGAAAACCATAAGCGGCCCAACCCTTTGGGTTGTGAGCAAGAGCCAGAACGTCCGCCCATCCGATCGGTTTTTTGCCCCACCCGATTGCTTCCGCCATCGGCTTCCACATGGCAATCACTACGGGCGAGAGCAGGAGATTGTCGGTATTGCCCACGAGATCCTTGCCGGTCTTGACCCTTGATTGGGCGTTCCCCAGCTTGATAAATGCCGCCGACGCAGGACTGGTAATGTGAGCATGACGTCTTCCTTCCAAGAGTTCATCAATGCTCTCGCCAGAACCTTCGGGAATTGCCCGCACAAAAATCGCCTTGCCGCTCTTGGTCTTGGAACGGCTGCTGTTGAAAGCATCGGTCACGGCCGTGATCCATTTTTCTTTTTCCGAGCCGTAGGTGAAAACCAGCTCCAGGGTGCCGGAAGGAGTCTCTGTCTCGGCGCCTGCGGAATTGGGCTTCTGGATATCGGAGTTACATGAGGTAAAGAAGAGCAGCGACAGGCTAGTGGCAATCAAGTAAAAAGAACTACAAGATTTAAGGAGATCTCTGAAACGCTGGGGGCTGATTGGCATGGACATCCTCCTGTCAGGAGTTACTCCGTAGTTTTTGAGAACCGATGCTCTGCAAAAAACGATCCGATTCGCGATGCCTTTTCCTTGCCCCAATTCAATCAGCAAATCGTTAATATTGAATGAAATTGTTGGAGTATGAATGTCAGAGGATGATCGGCAGGTGAAGCTAAAATCTAACTGCTCAATACCTTATCTTGTAATAGCTACGAAAAAAACTTTGGTCACGAATCATCGATCCTAATCCATGGCATGATCACCGAAGTTATCGCCGGTTCCAACGATTCTTATTTCTTTTTTGTGCATTTCTTTGCGACCTCTTTGGGAGTTTTTGGGCGTTCGTTGGTTAGGGGTCAGGCTAAAGCCAGCATCGCGTTCTTGATTCCTTGGATCCACCGTCGCTGGAAGCGCTTCTATCTCAGCTTTGAGATTCCATCCAAGCGCAAACGCGCCACGGCGTGGCATAGGGGAGGGGATTTTCGAACTTTCTTGCAGAAACCTCGAGGCCGGTAAGCGACATTTGGGCTAGGTCCCCCCTAAAACCCGAAGTGTCGGACTGTGACATTTAGGTTAAAGAGGTTTTCTAATCAAGAAACACGATCTTATTGATTCTTAACAAAATTATCTTTTAGAGATTCTTAAACACAAGATTAGAGATCATAATAAATACATATTAATCTGTACTTTACAGGCCGAGATGGGCCGATTCGCCGTGGCACCCACAGCCTAATTGGACATGGCCTTAAGAATACCGAAATGGGAATAAGGCCGAAATTTTTAAGTTTTTTTTCTAATACTTCGGTAGGAATTGTTGCATTCTAGTGAGCGGCATTTCTAATGTTTGTCGGCCCTGGTTCTAATCTTTGTGGCAATTTTGGGGATTTGGGAGGTGCATTGATGTCGATACTACTTGCAGATGATGATGTCCACCTGGCGACGTTTCTGTCTAAGTCACTGGAATCTGAAGGATATTCGGTCCACACCGCCCTTGATGAAGACAGCGTATTGGCTGAACTACGGCGTCAGAATTACAAGCTCATTATCCTTGACCTGAATTTTGGGCAAACAGACGGCCTTAAGCTTCTGGAGAAGCTGCGTGCCGAAGGACTTTCGACACCTGTGATGGTGCTGAGCGCCAGAAACAAGGTTTCGGACCGTATTCAATCGCTGAATCTAGGCGCCGATGATTACGTGACCAAGCCATTTTCATTTCAAGAGCTTGCGGCACGGGCCAATGCACTGCTGCGGCGCAAAGCAGATCCGTCCCTGAATGTTTTAAGAGTCGAAGACCTAGAACTTGATCCAGCACTGCGCCGAGTGACGCGTTCGGACCGCGAAATCAAACTCAGCCCTAAAGAATTTGAGCTGCTTCACCTGCTGATGCGCCGCGCGGGCAACACGGTCAGCCGCCAGGATCTCTTGCAACAAGCATGGGGCCTGCAGCCAGAGACTGACAGTAATCTCGTCGACGTCTATGTGAACTACCTGCGGAAGAAGATCGACTTCCCGACCGAAGAAAAGCTCATCTACACGAAGCGCGGGTTGGGTTATCAATTGGGCCGGTCAGCGCCAACCGCCAATGGAGGCAGTGAAGGGGCCAATCCATCAACGGGCTCCAACGGCTACTCGAACCAAGGGCAGCAGTCGATGACAGGCTCATCGGAGCCGATCATCGTGCAGCAGACGCCGTGGCGCTCTCTCGTCAGTTCGGTGGCTCACGATCTGGCGCAACCGCTGACTAGCGTTCGCTGCTTCCTCGAAGTCGTCTCCATGCGGAACGGAACCCTCTCGGTGCAAACCACCGATCTGAAAAATATCGAGCATCAGGCGGATCGCGCGATTGCGTTGGCCAAGACGATTTCCTCGTTGGTGCGCGAAATTTCGACGCCCGCCGGCCCATGGACTCAACTTGAGTCACTGCTGCAGGACGTATTTAACGACTTCACTGAACTAGTTCACTCCGGCATGCTGACGCTCGACCGGCAGTGGAGCGCCTCAATCCAGGTCACCAGCAGCCCGGTGCTCCGGCAGCTTCTAGTTTTGATTATGGGCAAGCTGGTGGGCAAGAATACCCGGCCCCTTACACTCTCGGTGGTTGCTGGAGTCAAAGGAGCGCGCTGCAGCCTGGATCTTCGCTGGAGGGCAAGCGATATGTCTCCCGGCCCAGTTCCTGATCTCAAGACCGTGCTTGGAAAAGAGATGATGCACATCCAGGAGATGATCTACTCCATTGGCGGGGAACTGGCGGCCGAAGGGGAAACGGGGCTTTCGCTCAAGCTGCCGGCGTCGCCGCAAGGAACAAACGGACGGCCGGAGTTGCTGCAGTAGATTGAGGTTCCGGTAGCTTTGGGTATCCTGACTGGGAGGGCCGCATCCCAGTCGGGAACCTTGTTCACAGATACAAGTGGCTCCTGTGACCAGAGTTTTTTGATTCTTAGTCCGTTAGCTCTTTGGCATATTTTTGGGCCGCATTTTGGGGATTTTCTCTCACAAGGGTAGAGCACTTGGATCATTCACCCATCACCGCAACCAGCACGCGTTTGGAACGCTGTCCGTCAAACTCCGCATAGAAGACCCGCTGCCAGGTGCCGAGAAGCAGCTTCTTATTGGTCACCGGCAATATCACCTGGTGATGCACGAGAATGGCTTTCAAGTGCGAGTCGCCGTTATCTTCGCCAGTCTGATGATGTTGGTAGTCCTTCCGGAAGGGCGCTAATTTCTCCAGCCACTGGTCGATGTCCTCAATCAAGCCTTCCTCGTTGTCGTTCACGTAAACGCCGGCGGTAATGTGCATGGCCGATACCAGAGCCATTCCGTTCGTGATTCCAGCATTGCGCACAATGGCCTCGACCTGAGGCGTAATGTGCACGTACTCGCGGTGCTCCTTGGTATTAAACGTGAGATATTCGGTGTGGAATTTCATAGGGCCTCCTGTGCGACAGATAGTTTAAAAGCAATGGCTAGCGCCGGTGTTAAGGCCCGTCGAAATAGAATGAGCTTAGTTGAAAAAAAATGTAGAGAGAAAGGGTTGGCCTAGAGCAGGCCGATAGTATTGCGGGGATGGCCGCGCTTCCACGCGGCCATCCCTACAATGTTTCAGGCTACTTTTTCTTTTCCGGGCAGAGTTTTGGAAGCCCCGATCTTGATCTGTCTCGATTTGAATTTCTCGCTCTTCGCGATGGTAATTTTCAAAATGCCGTTTTCAGCTTCGGCGGTGATTCTTTCCGGATCTACGGAGCCTGGCAGGGTGAACGAACGAGTGAACCTGCCGTACTCGCGTTCGATACGATGGAAGTTATCCTTTTTCTCTTCGTTCTTCAGCTTGCGTTCACCGCTGATGGTCAGAACATTATTATCAAGGCGTATATCGATGTCTTTTTCGTCCATGCCCGGTGTTTCCACCTGAAGGACGATGTTGTGCTCGTCTTCATAGACATCGACGGGCGGCATGAAGTTGGCAGTGTTCAGAGAGCGTTCCAGGCCCCGCGCGACGCCGCCGACCGTCTGGTTGAAAAATTGATTGAGGCGATCCTGCACTGAGGTCAGCTCGGTGACGGGATCCCAGCGGTTCAGGTTGGCCATGTGTCCTTCTCCTTTTTTTGATTATTTAGTGGAATCAGATGGCCGTTCCAATAGATGGGATGTCACAAAGGGGCTTGGGTTACAAGCGGAACTCGGGGCACAACGAGCCTGCGCCTCAAAGAGTGAGGATTGACGGGCTAAGCTTTTCCGCCGATCAGGCGGCAGGCGCTTTCCTTCTCATTTTTTTTCTGCGCGGCTTTTTTCAGCACGGCTTTCGCGCAGGCGCTTTGCCCAGCCCTCTTTAACCGATTGCCGGGAGCGCCCTAGAGCCAGAGAGTCGCCGGGAACATCCTGGGTGATGGTGGAACCGGCGGCGATATACGAGTCTTTTCCAAGACGAAGTGGGGCCACGAGCGTCGAGTTGGTGCCAACAAATGTTCCGTCTTCAATCACGGTAACGTGTTTCTTCAGCCCATCATAATTGCAGGTGATGGTACCCGCACCTATGTTGACTCCTGAGCCAATCTCCGTATCGCCAAGATAGGCGAGGTGATTTGCTTTCGAGCCTTTGCCCAGCTTGGCTTTCTTCGTTTCCACAAAATTACCGACATGCGCGCTTTCGCCGATCTCGCTGCCGGCGCGGAGATGTGAGTATGGCCCGAGCAAGGCCTTCGATGCGATATGAGCACCGTCGATAATGCAGCCTGGGCGGATGAGCACCTGATCTTCGATCTGGGAGTTGCTGATCACAGAGTACGAGCGGATGCGGCAATCCGATCCTACCCGCGTCTTTCCGAGAAGCTGCACAAAGGGCTCGATGATGGTATCGGCTCCGACCTCCACGGCGGAATCGATTACACAGGTCTCAGGCCGGTAGATGGAAACACCTGAAGCCATCAGCTCGCTGCACTTGCGAGCGCGCATATCGGCATCCAGCGAAGCAAGCTCCGCCAGAGTGTTAGCCCCCAAGATCTCGTTAGCGTCGGCTGCTTTCACCGCGACTACAGGTTCACCGGATTGCATCAGAATCCGCGCCATATCGGTAAGGTAAAGCTCGCCGTGGGCATTGTCGGAAGTGAGCCTATCAATATGCGCGTATAGCGGTGCGGTGGCGAAGCCATAGATGCCGGAGTTGATCTCGCGAATCTTCTGCTGCGCCTCGTTAAGGGCCTTCTGCTCGACAATCGCGGTTACTCGATCGTTTGACTCTGTATCCCTTATCACACGGCCATAGCCAAACGGTTCGGCGGGCTCGGCAGTCAAGATGGTCATGGCGGCTTTCTTGGCCAGATGAAAATCGCGCAGGCCAGCGATCGTCTCTGTTCTGATGAGCGGCACATCTCCCGAAAGAACCAAGATCTGCCGGTAGCACGAAGCCTGATCCCTTGCACACATCATCGCGTGACCGGTGCCGCGCTGCTCCGCCTGCAGCACAAATTTGACGCCGGTATGCTCCGCTGCCGCACGCACCATATCGGCCTGGTGGCCAACGATTACATAAATATCTTCGGATGGGACCACCTGGGCGGCTGCCGCAATCACATGAAGAAGCAGGGGCTGCCCACCTATCTCATGCAGGACTTTAGGGCGTTTGGACTTGAGACGCGTGCCTTTGCCGGCCGCCATAATGACGATGGCTAACGATTCAGGGCTGATGTTTTGGGTAGGCATCCAGCCATCATCTTACTAGTGTTTCCAGCACCACCATATCCCGGCCGCACGTTTTTCTGCGCGGCTTTCTTTTTGAATCGTGGACCGTAGACGCATCTACGCTAGTAAGGCTCGAATGCTCGAAGGAAGAATCCGGGAAGAGCGATTGTGCGCGGCAGCGAGTTTTAACAATTCCTGGCACAGCCGATCAGTCGCATGGCGAGCGAAGTGCTGCTCCTCCACAAAATTGCCGGTAATGCAGGTGACTCCGAGAGCTTCGATCTCCTCTGAATCGCACTCCACCTGCTTCGCCTCCTCCTCGGCATACCTTTCTTTCATGTGGGCTGAAACCGGGGCGGCGTTTACAAGCGCGTAGTCGAAGATAGGGCGGCCCGCATGGGCATAGATGGCTTTTATGTGATCGGAGGCGGTCATATTCAAGCTCTCATTGGCCTCTGTCATAAGATTGCAGATGAAGATCCGCACTGCCCGCGAGGCGGCGATGGCCTCCGGCATCTTTTGCACAAGAATGCTGGGAATCAGGCTGGTGAAGAGCGATCCCGGGCCAATCGTGATCACATCGGCTTCGGCAATCGCTTCCAGGGTCTGCGCCAAAGGCTTGGCATCCGCGGGAACCAGGCGAAGCTCGACCACCCGCTTCTCACTGGCAGTAATGTTCGTTTCGCCCCTTACATGCGAACCGTCATCCATGATCGCTTCAAGACGAACATCGGACGAGGTGGCGGGCAGGATGTGCCCGCGTGTGGCAAGGATTTCTGAGGCCCGCTTGACGGCCTCGGCAAAATCGCCGGTCAGTGCGGTGAGGGCCGCAAGAAAGAGGTTGCCAAAGCTGTGGCCTTCGAGATCGCCGGTGCCGGAAAAGCGGTGCTGAAAGAGTTTGGAGATAAGGTTCTCGTCTTCTGAAACAGCGACCAGACAGTTCCTAATGTCTCCAGGGGGCAGAATGTTCAACTCGCGGCGAAGGCGTCCACTCGAACCGCCATCGTCACTTACGGTTACCACCGCTGTAAGTTCCGATATATATGGCGCCGCTGGAGCGGATTCACCCGGCAGAAGGGTATAGCGCTTTAATCCTCGGAGAAATGTGGAAAGACCGGTTCCGCCGCCGATGGCAACAACGCGAAGTGCATGCGAGGCTGGGCTGGGAGCCCCTTGCGTTTCTGGTTCATGCTGCATTAAGCCCTACGTTAACACGTTTACCCCGCTTTTCGCCGCGATTCAATTCTTCAACTCTTCAGACACATGGAATGTGCTTGAATCGAACGCTAGGTCACTGTTTTTTCTCTACGCTTGCTGAGGGTATCTCGCCCGGCTCGGGATAAAGCAATTCGGTAAAGCGGGGATCGTCGGCCATGTTCTGAAAATCCGAGTCGTTTCGCGCCTGAAAACGGTTCTGCGGATTGAGCCGGATAGACTCGCTCAAATTCTTCAAAGAGCTTTCCACCTGACCGGTCAAGCAATCCAAGACAGCCAAGCCATAAAGGGCAAAATCGGCCTTGGTATTTTGCTTCAGAATCTTTTCCATGTGAACACGGGCTTGGTCGTACTGCCCGCCGTTCAGAAGCGACACGGCGTAGTCGAAGTGTTCGTCGGCGCTTTTAAAACTGGTGGCGCTATTGGCAAGCTGCTGATTACAGGTATTCAGGTGCATCCGCGCGCGATCCGCCAACTCCCTGGGGCCGCTGGAAACTAGCTTTTCCAGAAGGGACTTGGCCTTGTCGAATTTATGTTCCTGCAGGGCCTTGAGTCCAGCTTCGTAGTTTTGCACAGCCTGTGCAAAACCTGGTTCTTCCTTGAAAGAGGGCTTAGGCTGCGGGGCGGAGAGCTTCTTCGCAGTCATGGTATTTACGCTTCTAACTGTGTTTATTTTGTTAGGTTTAGGAATTGAACGTTTAACGCTTGCTGCCACTTTCTTTTTCATATTGATGCGTCCTTACGGCGAAAATCCAAAGAGCGGCAAACCAAGGCTGTGGAAAAATGCAAATGACCTACTCCCCTTAACTCACAGAATACAAGGGGAAACAGCCTTTTTATACGCACAAATTAAGGACGCGTCAACTGCACAGCGAAAGATGCTAATTACAGCACTGGCTCAGGCTTCTGCAAATCGGTGGTCTTATAGTCGCCCTTCATAATGCTGTCACGGATCATCTTCACGCTCCAACCCTTCTTACTCATCTGATAAGCATACAGAGCCTCTGCCATGCACGTACCACAGTTCGCGCCATGGGGACTTTCAAAGCAAGAATGGAGGCTGTTGTGCCCGGCATGACGGTCGCAAAAGCAATAACAAGGAAGCTGGTGCATCACCGCCGGCAACTTGGCGGCCGCTTTGTAGGCTTCCTGCTGGGCTGGGGCAGTGAGACCCTGATCGGCAAGCTCTTTCTGGGTCATAATCGGAGGAAGTTTTTCCCCCTTGCCTGGTGCAGCATCGTGGTAGGCGGGGACGCCTGAAGGCGTGGATGCCCCTTGCTGGAATGCCCAAGGACTCACTGCAGCAGAACAAACGAGAGCGACTATGCCAAGAAATCGTTTCATGACCGCATATTTTACTCTACAATTGGGCATTCGTGCGGGACGATCTCAAGGGCAATTCAGTTGCATAATTTTCCCCAGAAGAGGCAAGCGCCATGCCCGAACAGGATGAAAGCACCCTAAACGATGCGCTGAGACACCCTGCGTCGAGCCCGCCGGATTCGAGTCCGCCCGCTTCGAGTCCGGAAGACCGGGGCATGGGCGTACTGCATTCCTGGATTCGCGACCTTTTCTTTTCGGTGGTGATCTCCCTCTTCATTATTCTCTTCGTCTATCAGCCGGTTAAGGTTGAAGGTGGCAGCATGGAACCGGGCCTTGAAGACCAGGAGCGGATCTTCATTAACAAGCTCGTCTACCGCTTGGGTTCGATTGAACACGGAGATATCGTGGTTTTTCGTTATCCTCGCGATCCGCGCAAGAGCTTTATCAAACGCGTGATTGGACTGCCGGGCGATCGGGTGAAGGTAACTCAAGGCCGCGTCTACCTGAATGGAAGCCTCACGCCCGAGCCTTACGTCCCCTTGCAGTTTCTGGATTCCCGCTCCTACCCGGAGGAGACCGTTCCTCCCGACACATACTTTGTGATGGGAGACCATCGCTCGATGTCCAATGACAGCCGCGAGTTTGGTGTGGTACCCCGCAGCTACATTTATGGCAAGGCCGTCTTCGGTTACTGGCCCTTCGAGAAGGTTGGCGTGCTGCGATAGCATCCTTCGCTGCAAGCTTTCTCTTTTTCACTTCCGTCGCAATTTCAGCATGAGAATCGTGCTTGTTTTCGAGTCTCGGCCCCGCCTATAACTTTGCATAACTTTCTGCTCGGTCTGAAGAAGAGGCGTCAAAAAAGAAGACAACAAGCTTGCGAAAAAAACAGAGAGTACCCAAGAAGTTTGCATAAAACTGAAATACTCGATGCATATCAACTTGCGAGAAAGCAACAGCGATTCGGCGCTTTTGCCGTGATAAAATTTTTAAAATCCACACCCGGGAGACGAGATGCAGGCACTCCTTGCGCTGGAAGATGGAAGAGTATTCAGCGGAAAAGGCTATGGCGCAAAAGGCGAATGTTACGGAGAAGTTGTTTTTAACACCTCGCTCACTGGCTACCAGGAAATCTTTACCGATCCTTCTTATGCAGGCCAGATCGTTGTTCTAACCAACCCGCAGATCGGAAATTACGGCACCAATCCTGAAGATAACGAGGCCACTCGGCCCTATATCGAAGGTCTCGTAGTGCGGGAATTTTCTCCCATTAGCTCGAATTGGCGCTCGCAGCAAGTAGCAGACGAATATCTGGAACGATATAAAATTCCCGTTATCGCGGACATTGACACCCGAGCTCTCGTGCGCCATCTCCGTACCCACGGCGTGATGCGCGGCGTGATTTCATCCATCGAAACGGACCGTGAAAAACTGATCGCCAAAGCGCGCTCCATTCCCAAGATGGACGGCTCCGATCTGGCCAAGGTGGTCTCCACCAAGCAGCGTTACGAGTGGGAAACCGGAACGCGGCTCCATGAGCCGGCGGAAATGGCTGTGGTAAAGGACCAGGCTCAGGGGCATCATGTCGTCGCCTACGATTTCGGGATCAAGCACAATATCCTGCGAATGCTGGTGGACGAAGGATGCCGGGTTACCGTTGTCCCGGCGATGACCAGCGGCGAAGATGTCCTAGCTCTGAAACCAGACGGGGTGTTTCTCTCCAATGGCCCCGGCGATCCCGAGCCTTGCACCTACGCGCACGAAAACATCCGCACTTTGATGGGCAAGACGCCGGTTTTTGGAATATGCCTGGGACACCAGTTAATCGGCCTGGCGCTACGCGGCAAGACCTACAAACTTAAGTTCGGCCATCATGGCGGCAATCATCCGGTCAAACAATTGGAGACTGGAAAGATTGAGATTACCGCTCACAATCATAATTTTGCCGTCGATCCGGACTCCCTGAAAGAGTCCGAGGTCATGAAGACACACATCGATTTGAATGACGGCACGCTGGAGGGCTTGCGTCATCGCACCCTTCCGCTTTTTAGCGTCCAATATCACCCTGAAGCTTCACCCGGCCCGCACGACTCTCACTACCTCTTTCAGGATTTCCTGAAGATGATGAATGAGTGGAAGAAGTAAGAAAATAACAGAACGCCGATCGACCCCTGGCCTGTCTGCACTCAAGTGGGCATTCGAGCGGCGGAACCAACGATGACTGAGCTGTCTCTGCGCCTGGAGGTATCGCAAGCGTACACCTAGAAGCACTGACAAACTCCTCGAGTCAGAGCGAGAATTGCCCCCAACCAAGGAGAAATATGAGAGCAATGCACGGCCAGCACGGCATCCTGCAACGCCGCGCCTGGGCCATTCTTGTGATTTTCTTCGCTTCTCTTTTCTTCGCTTCTCTTCCGGCGTTCTCCAGCATCGATATCCAACTCAAGAAGGGCAGCGATCGGGAAAAGCAGACCAAGATTCAACTAGAAAAGCTTCTTCACACCTACGATCTCAAGAAATGGACGGTAACTGAAACGATCATCATTGAAGAGGGCGCGATTCCCCACAGCCATCCGGTCCTCACTTTGAGTACCCGCCACCTGGATTCAGACGACGAACTGCTTTCGACCTATGTTCATGAACAGTTTCACTGGAGGCTTTCCCAGGAGCGGGAGCAGACTGAAGCCGCGGTGGGCGAATTGAAGAAACTCTATCCCAAGGTTCCCGTTGGATTTCCTGAAGGCGCCATCAGCGAAGAGTCCACCTATGAGCACTTGATCGTTTGCTACTTTGAGATGCAGGCGGACCGCGCATTGCTAGGAGAGGCGCGGACTGCGGAATTGATGAAGTTTTGGGCGGGGGATCACTATCGCTGGGTCTACCGCACGATTCTTCAAGATGAAAAGAAAATTGCGAAGATCATTCATCGCAACAAGCTCGATCTTCCATAATAGAAAGCAAGACGGATTCGGCGAGCGCTCAAGAGCGCCAACCGGATGTACCGCGCAGAGATACAACTAAGAAAAGACAAGAAAATCCAGCAGGGCAAGGGAGTCAATGCCACGTCGTAATGACATCTCGAAAGTTCTGATTATCGGCTCCGGGCCGATTGTGATCGGCCAGTCGGCTGAATTCGACTACTCGGGCGCACAGGCCTGCAAAGCCCTGAGGAGTGAAGGGTACGAGGTGGTGTTGTGCAACTCCAATCCCGCCACCATTATGACCGATCCGGAGATGGCGGATAGAACCTATATCGAGCCGCTCACCAAGTCCTATTTGGAAGAGATTATCCGGCGAGAATCGGAGATGATGGGCCGACGACAGGGCAAGTTTGCGCTGCTACCTACAGTGGGTGGACAGACCGCGCTCAACCTCGCCGTAGAGCTGGCCGATAGCGGCGTGCTCGATCGTTACAACGTTGAATTGATCGGCGCTCAGCTTCGGGCAATCAAAATGGCGGAAGACCGGCTGCTGTTCAAGGACGCCATGATTAAGATCGGACTCGACGTGCCGAAGTCCGCCCTTATCAATAATCTGAAAGATGGCTTGGACTTTTCGGCCAAGATCGGGTTCCCCGTCATCATTCGCCCATCGTTCACGCTGGGCGGAACCGGAGGAGGCATCGCCTACAACCGGGAAGAGCTGCTGGAAATTCTGGCGCGAGGCCTTGATCTCTCACCGGTGCATGAAGTGCTGATTGAAGAATCGGTGCTCGGATGGAAAGAGTATGAGTTGGAGGTGATGCGCGATCTTGCGGACAACGTCATCATCATCTGCTCGATTGAGAATTTCGATCCCATGGGCGTCCACACCGGAGACTCGATCACAGTAGCCCCGGCGCAGACCCTCAGTGACCGCGAATATCAGGCAATGCGCGATGCGGCCATTCGCGTGATTCGCGAGATCGGCGTGGAAACCGGCGGCTCCAACATTCAGTTTGGAGTGAATCCCGATAACGGACGTATGGTAGTCATCGAGATGAATCCACGAGTTTCGCGATCCTCGGCGCTTGCCTCCAAAGCTACCGGATTCCCGATTGCCAAGATTGCCGCCAAATTGGCGGTGGGATACCGCCTCGATGAGATTCCCAATGACATTACCCGCAAGACTCCGGCTTGTTTTGAGCCGACCATCGATTATGTAGTCGTCAAGATTCCGAAGTGGCAGTTCGAGAAGTTTGCCGGAGCCGATGAAAGCCTGGGGCCGCAGATGAAGTCAGTGGGCGAGGCCATGGCCATTGGCCGCACCTTCAAAGAAGCTCTCATGAAGGGCATACGCTCGCTGGAGACCGGCAAAAAAGTGGGAGCAGAAAAAATTGAGCCACGCATCTTGACCCAGCGGCTGGTAACGCCTCATCCGGAGCGGATGACCTACCTTCGCTATGCGCTGCTTGAGGGAATGACGCCCAAACAATTGCATAAGATGACGGGCATCGATCCGTGGTTCCTCTACCAGATGAAGGAGATCACCGACATGCTGGCTGAGCTTGGGCAGTACACGCTGGAGACCCTTCCTCCGGAGCTTTTGCGGCAAGCCAAGCGAATGGGCATCTCGGATGAGCGGGTCGGGCTTTCCATCAAGAGCGACGCAGAGGAAACCCGGCAGTTACGCAGCAAACATGGCATTCGGCCCATCTACAAGCTGGTTGATACCTGCGCCGCCGAGTTCGAGAGCTACACTCCCTACCTCTACTCGTCATTTGAGGAAGAGGATGAAGCTCCACCAACCGCGAAGAAGAAAGTCATTATTCTGGGGAGCGGCCCGAATCGAATCGGGCAAGGGATTGAGTTCGATTATTGCTGCTGCCACGCTGCGTTTGCTTTGCGCGAGGATGGCTATGAAACCATCATGGTCAACTGCAATCCGGAGACGGTTTCCACCGATTATGACACCAGCGACCGCCTGTACTTTGAGCCTCTTACCTTCGAAGACGTGATGGCAGTTTACGAACATGAAACGCAAGGTGGCGCTCCCGCCAGCGTGATCGTCCAATTTGGAGGACAGACTCCGCTCAATCTCGCGCTGCCCCTGAAGGCCGCCGGCGTTCCGATTATCGGCACCTCTCCGGAGTCGATCGATCTGGCGGAAGACCGCAAGCGATTCGGCAAGCTGCTGGAGCAACTTGATATTCCTCAGCCTCCTGGAGCAATGGCAACAAGCGTAGAAGAGGCGGTAGCAGGCGCCAAGAAGGTTCAGTACCCGGTACTCATCCGGCCCTCCTACGTGCTGGGCGGGCGCGCCATGGTCATTGCTTACGATGACGAGAGTGTCGTCCGCTACATGCAGGAAGCGGTTGAATATTCCCACGAGCGCCCGGTCTTGATCGACCACTTTCTGGAAGGCGCGATCGAGGTTGATGTCGACGCGCTCTCCGATGGAGAAGATGTTGTCATCGGCGGAATCATGCAACACATTGAAGAAGCCGGCATCCATTCCGGGGACTCTTCCTGCGTGCTTCCGGCAGTCAATCTCCGTCCACAGGTGCTGGATACGATTCGCGAGTACACATTCAAGCTGGCGCGGGCGCTCAAAGTCATAGGACTGATGAACATTCAGTTTGCCGTACAACATGAGAAAGTTTTCGTGATCGAGGTGAACCCGCGCGCCTCGCGGACGGCCCCATATGTCTCGAAAGCCACGGGAGTCCCTCTGGCAAAAATCGCGGCTAGATTGATGACCGGACGTAAACTTCGTGAGTTCCTGCCGGAGAATGTTTCGCAAGGGCGCGATCTCGCTCCCGGCGCTGGATATTTTGTGAAATCGCCCGTATTCCCCTGGTCCAAGTTTCCAGGCGTGGATACGGTATTAGGCCCAGAAATGAAATCTACCGGCGAAGTCATGGGCTCGGCGGAAACGTTTGGCGAGGCATTTGCCAAAGCTCAACTTGGCGCCGGGCAGTCCCTTCCTGCGGGAGGAACGGTTTTTATCAGCGTGAACGACCGCAATAAGGCCGAGGCGGTCGAACTGGCAAAGCGGTTTGTCGATCTAGGATTCAAGATCGTGGCTACGCATGGCACTGCCGCAGACCTGGAAAAAGCCGGATTGTTGGTCGAGAGGGTCTATAAGGTCAAAGAGGGACGGCCCCACGTTGTCGACCTGATCAAGGGCGACAGGGTTCAGCTTGTCATCAATACTCCTCAGGGCCTGGAGCCGTGGTTTGACGACAAAGCCATACGCCGCGCGACTGTCATGCATCGCATTCCGACTATTACCACCATGGCGGCCGCATGGGCGGCGGCAGAGGGTATTGCCGCGTTGCAACGCAACGAGATCAATGTCCGCTCACTGCAGGAGTGGCATGGAAAGATCCAGCGGCCTTTGCTCACCATTCAATAAGAAATGCCTCTGCTCGCGCGTTTATTTTCGCTGTATGTTCGTTTTAGCTCGAATTCGATGCGTCTTCATATGCGTCGATGAGAATTGCCGTGATTGAGCAAGGATTTTTACCATCTAAATCATTTTTACTGCTAAGCGAAAAGAGCCGTTTCTAGGGCGAACTATTCGAGCATTACGAAGGGCATTTGAGCCATCGAGTTAACGAGTTACGGGATTGATTCACACCCTGGCAATGCTTTCCAAGAGCTTAGCAACAGATCGTGGGTGCTCACAAATCTCTTTCTAATCCGTCTTTTAAGCTATACTCGTGTGCTCTAATATAAGATTTACGAGCATTTATTTATGAATTCTGAGGCATTCAAGAGGGCGTTCCGGAATCCAGCCAGAGGCTGGACAGTACTCTTGTGTCTCACGTTATTTGTCTTTCTCACGTCGGTCCAAACCCTGCATTTTCATTCCGACGATCTGGATGGCACGGCCAAGCCATGCACCATCTGCACGGTGCTGAATGCGGTTTCCCCGGTCATCCTCTCCGGCCACCTGGACATCGCTCCCACAACCACGGCCTATGTATGCCGTCCCGTGGAGCGTGAAGCGAAATCGAGCTTTGAATCTCCCTCTCTTTTCTCTCGACCTCCTCCAAGCGCATAGCTGTCGGCACTATCTCATTCAGGCACAACTCAATCGCGCTCAATGGAGGAGCTATGCGTTTTTCTTTGAGGGGAATATTGTCTTTATCGACCCTTTTATTGATTGGGTCTCTTGTACTTTCTTATACCGCCGCAGGACAATCGTCGGGCAATTCGGGAACGATTCAGGGAACCGTTGTCGATCCTTCCGGGGCCGTTGTACCTGGCGCCAAGGTAAGCGTAAAGAACGCGGTTACCGGATATTCTCAGGAGGTAAAATCCGGAGACGATGGCACATTCAAGCTGACAAATCTGCCTCCGAATCCCTATCACCTGGAAGTTACAAGCGAAAATTTTTCCGTATACACCCGTGATGTGCCGGTCCGTGGCGCGCTTCCGGTACAACTTACGATCAAACTGGGCCTAGCCGCTTCCCAGACCGTGGTGAACGTCGAAGCGGGCAACCAGGACGTTCTTGAAGTCGACACAACGGCTCATACCGACGCCGACCGCAATCAAATCGAGAAGCTTCCGATCTTCGATCCTGGAGCGGGTTTGAGCCAAGCGATCATCAACAGCACGGGCGGAGTGGCTACCGACGGCAACGGCTTTTTTCATCCGCTTGGCGACCATGCCCAGGTTCTCTTTGTCATCGATAACCAGCCGATCAGCGATCAGCAAAGCAAGGTCTTTTCAACCCAGCTTCCCATTAGCGCGGTTCAGAGCATGGAGCTTGACACAGGCGCGGTAACCGCCGAATTTGGGGACAAGACCAGCCTGGTGGCGCAGGTCACGACCCGTTCCGGCCTGGGCAGCAAGAAGGTGTTCGGCAATGTCACCGGAAGCTACGGTAGTTTTGGCACTGCCACCGGCAGCGTTGGCCTGGGTTGGGGCAATGACAAATACGGCAACTTCTTCGCCGCCGACGGGGTAAGGAGCGGACGTTTTCTCGATAGCCCCGAGCTTGCCCCCATTCACGATATCGGCAATAACGAGACTCTTTTCGACCGCGCCGATTGGCAGGTTACCCCGAACGACATTCTTCACCTCAACCTGTTTACCGCGCGCAATTGGATCCAGATTCCCAACAATTTGGACCAAGTCGACACTCTGGGCGCTCTCAGCCAAGATCAACGGCAAAAGGTTGTGACCTGGAGCATTGCACCGGGCTACCAACACATTTTCAATCAGAGCACCTTGCTTTCTATCAATCCCTATGTGCGCCAGGACCAGTTCGACTATTATCCGAGCAAGAGCACGTTTGCGGACCAGCCCACCACACAAGGACAGAACCGCCATCTGCTGAACTACGGAGTCAAATCGGACCTTTCTAAATCGGTTGGGCGCCACACCCTCAAGGTTGGCATCGACATGAAGCAAACCCGCCTGCTGGAAGAGTTCACTATTGGTGCCACGAGTCCCACCTTCAATGCGCCCTGCCTCAATGCCGATGGCACTCCCGATGCGAACACTGCCCTCACCGATCCGGGCCAATGCACAGGCGGTTTGATACCGAATACGCAGGCGAATAATCCTGCATCGTTTTTCAATCCTGCATTCCTACCCTTCGATTTGACGCGGGGAGGAGCCCTTTTCCGGTTTCACGGCACGCACAATATCAACCAGTATGCCTTCTATGCGCAGGATTCCATTAAGGCCGGGAACTTCCTTTTTAGCGTAGGGATTCGCGGTGACGTTTATGACGGCCTGGTCTCCAAAAGCGAGCCGGAGCCGCGCGTGGGCATTGCCTACAACTTCAAAAGGACCGGAACCGTATTGCGGGTTGGCTACTCCCGCACCCTGGAGACGCCGTTCAACGAGAACCTGCTGCTCTCGAGCGGAAATGGGCTGGCGTTGAACATTTTCGGCGCGACCAGCCAGACTCCCATTCAGCCCGGTTTTCGCAATCAGTTTAACGGCGGACTGCAGCAGGCCATCGGCAAGTGGCTCTTGGTGGATGCCGATTATTTTTGGAAGTACACTCACAACGCCTTCGATTTCAACGCTCTTCTGGGAACCACCATCACCTTCCCGATTGCCTGGCACAACTCCAAGCTCGACGGAGTTTCGGGGAGAGTGAGCACCACCAATATTCACGGGTTTCAGGCCTACTACACTTTTGGCCATACGCGAGCCCGGTATTTCCCGCCAGAGACGGGTGGCATCACCGCAGCCGTGCCGCCGGCAGTCTTCCGAATCGATCACGATCAGGCATTCCAGAACACGCTGAACTTCCGTTATCAGCGGCCAAAAGGGACCGAGTATTTCGACTGGATCTGGCGATTTGACAGCGGATTGGTGGTCAGCGGCGTTCCCGATGTGGCATCCGCTCTCACTCTTACGCCCAACCAGCAAGTGACCCTTGGCCTGGCATGCAATGGCGTAGCTGCTACCTTGGCCAACCCATTCAATCCATCGACTCCCTGCGGCGTGGGGACCTCAAAGCTGCTGGTGCTGCCGCAGACCGGTACAGAAAACGACGATCACAATCCCGATCGCGTGAAGCCCCGCAACGTACTCGATCTCGGGCTTGGATCGGACAACCTTTTTCATACAGAAAACAGCAAGCACTTTATTGCATCCGTTCAGATCATCAATCTGACGAATAAAGTTGGTTTGTATAACTTCCTTTCCACTTTCAGCGGCACTCATTTCATGGCTCCAAGAACGGTGGTGGCGAAGTTTGGATATACCTTCTAAATTTGGACGAAAATCTCCGCTTTATTGAGGAAGGCCGTGTCCATGCGGCCTTCCTCAAAAGACTTTCGCTGCACCCTAAACAGGGCTACAATTTGATTGTGGCGCCGGCTGTTCCAACTGTGGTTCAGGCGTTTGCTGAATTGGTTCGCCTGGAGATTGACGATGAGCGAATCGATTTGCTTCGCGCCGCACTGGCAATTGCCCGCGTTGAATATCCCAGCCTCGATTCCGAAGTGTATGTCCGCCGGCTTCAAGCATTGGCTGCACGAGTTGGGGCGAAGATCAAAGAACCGGGTGATCCGGCGCAAAGCATCGCCGCTCTGAACGAGGTTCTCTTTGAAGAGGAGCAATTTCGCGGCAATCTCGCGGATTACTACAACCCTCAAAATTCATTCTTGAGCGACGTGCTAGACAGGCGCCTCGGTATCCCAATTACCCTGGCATTGGTTTATATGGAAGTGGCCCGCCGGGTCGGCTTTCCCCTGTTCGGCGTGGGAATGCCCAGTCATTTCATGGTCAAGCATTACGACATCGGCGGAAGCCCCATCCTGATCGACGTATTTGAGCATGGCGCAATCGTCTCCGAGCAAGACTGCCAAAGAAGGCTGGATGCAATTTATTCCGGCCAATTATTGCTGCGTCCGGAGTTTCTTGCGCCTGTAACCCGCCGGCAGATGCTCACCCGCATGCTAAACAATTTGAAAATGATCTACCTCACCCAAAGAAACTTCCGGAAGGCCCTGCAGGTAGCAAATCTGCTGCTCGCAATTTATCCGCGCTCACCGGAAGATGTAAAGCAGCGGGCGGTGCTGCGCTACAACCTTGACGACTACAGCGGGGCGCTGGCCGATTTTGAAGATTACCTCAAGATGTCTCCTGAAGCCCCGGATATGGAAGAAATCCTGCAAACCGCACGCTCGCTGCGCCGCTCGATGGCGCGCATGAATTAGCTGGATCTTGCCTTTCCTCCAAATTTGAACCTTTGATCTTTATTTCTAGATTCGATGAATCTTACTTTTGGCGAGGCGCTTGCGCGGTTTGAGGAATTCCTGGCGAATCAAGGGTATCCCTCAAGTGTGATTTGGGTGACACCCGATGATGTTCTTCTAAGCGGCAGTCAAGAAATATTTGTCAAAACACCTGTCTCCCCTCAGAACGAAGTATCTGTTCGCAAAATATTCGACGAGGGGATGCGCCAAGAGCTTGGAGTGCTCTTTACTACCCTTTGTGAGACCGGTCGTATTAGCTACGCATTTGCCTGGACGCCGAAAGACGACTTGGATGCGCAATATGCCCTAATGCCCAAAGATCTGAAATTATCAGTAGGCATAGGGTATAGCCGCCGGCCGGGAAAAGAGGTCGAGAGCCATATCTATTGGCGATTCCTGCAATTCAAATATCGCAGGGAACAGGGGATCAAAAGGCAAGTTTTCTATTTGGATTGACGCAGCAAGGTGCTCAAGGATCTTGCAGTGCCGGGGCTATTGACTCGGGGCCGGGTGCTCCTGCTTCGGCTGCGGCGGATTGATTTCGGCAAGCTGCCGCAGGATTTGCTGCTCCTGATCGGAGAACGAAGAGCGGAATTTCTCCGACTGCAACTCCTGCTGCCGCTTGTCGCGAGGCAATTGCCTTAGATTCCGCAATGCCTGCTTCACGACCTGTTTCCGGTCGTTAGGAAGCTGTTGGAACTGCTGGTGGGCCTGGCGGACATTGTTGCGCTGCTCCTCCGGAAGGCTGCCCATAAACTGCATCCGCTTGAGCATTTGCTCCTGCTGGTCATGGGGCAAGCTATTGAACTTGCGGAGCTGGGCTCTAAGCTGCGCCTGGCGCGGCGGCGATAATTTCTTGAATCCAGGATCGTTTTCCAGCGCCTTTTCCTGCTGATCGGCGGGCAGGTTCTTATGCTGATTGAGCCACTTTCCCTGGTCGCGGGTAGGACTCACCGCAGGCTGGGTGGGCCTAGGCTTTGGGGAAACTGGAGGGTGGTTTGAGGGGGGCTTCTGGTTTTGGTTCTGATCCTGAGGAGCCGGAACCGCCAAAACGGCGTTGGCCTCCATGCCGTGCAAAGCGCGCGGCATGGAAACCGCCATGCTCAATACAATCAGGAACCCGGCAACTCTGATCCCAAACACAAAGGTTGGCCCCCAAGGTTAATCTGTAACGTCCTGCTGCGGCTGGTCGATAATCTCGTCCAGTAAATCGAAGCTGGCGTAAACGTCGTGATTTCTTTCCAAAGCCTGCAAATCGGCCACCGCCGTACCCGGAGCGGGCGGAGGAGGAGGATCGAATATCGAGCTGCGGTAGAAGATCCCTCCAGCCGCAACAATTGTAACCATTGTCAGAGCCAAGACCGGTCTCCGCAGCCATGCAAACCAGCTTCTCGGCTGCTTCTCCCGTTCCTCCCGCAGATTCGCCTGAAACCGGCTGAGGAAGTAAACCGATGGCTCCGGCGCCTCCCACTCATCCAGCAGATTCATAGTGGCGCGCATCGAGGCCAGTTCGCCAGCGCAGCCGCTACACTCCTTTACATGAGCCATCGCCGCAGGATCGGCCAGATCGCTGGGTGCGGACATCAGCTCAAACATGTTTTCCCTTATGTCTTTGCAGTTCATACAAAATCCTTCAACCGTTCGCGCAATGTTTCATAAGCACGAAACAGCAGTGACTTGGTGGCGGACTCGCTCAACTTCAGGATTTCCGCAATTTCGCGGTAATCCATTCCGTCGTATTTATGCATTAAAACTGCGGCGCGCTGCTTCTCCGGCAGTTCCAACACCTGTTTTTTGATGGCGGCCAGACGTTCCTGGCGCAGAATATTTTGCTCCACGTTCAAGGTTGCGTCGGCCACATCCGGGACCGTTCCTGTCTCCTGGTCCGGTTCATCCAGGCTCACGACCTTACCGCTGCGCTCCACCTTATTGTCGCGGGCATGATTCACCGAGAGATTGGTAGCAATACGGTATAGCCAGGTCGTAAACTTGGCCTCCGCCGCATAGCTCTTACGCGAACGATACACGCGCAAGAAAACCTCTTGGGCCAATTCCTCGGCAAGCGCCTGGTTATGGCACATGCGGTACATAAAAGCGATCATGGGCCGATGGTACTTGCATACCAGATAGTCGAAAGCGGCATTATCGTCGCTCCCGGCCAGGAGCATGACCTCCGCGTCCGTGTACGACTCATAGCGCACCGGACCCGTTGCCCCATTCGGTATGGCCTGCGCCTTTTCGGTAGCCATCGGCATGAACAACCCAGAGTTCAAGGCCACGCTGCTCATGGTCTTTTCAACCCTCCGGCCAGCAAAAAGTTGCAAGGCAGGTGGACAGGCAGCAGGCCTTTGTAAAGGAAGTTTATTCTATGTCATGCGTTTTCGCACCTCCAGGTTTTCCAATATCCGAGAGCTGTTGTAGAATGCTTCAGATCCACCCAGAAAGGCGCTGTGGGCGCTTAACTCAGCGGTAGAGTGCCATCTTCACACGGTGGAAGTCATAGGTTCGAATCCTATAGCGCCCACCACTGAGCATTTATTTACCCTTGAATTGATATCTACCTGATCGAATTTTGGCCCGGTTTACAGCCAGAGCACGCTAAATCGGCACGGCAGGGCGATCATCAACAGATCACAGATCGATCATCAGCCCGATGTACCGCGATTCTGCGCCAAAGATGGTGTCCCCAAGGCTTCAACCGGGGGCCAGGCTCCACAGGGGCCCGAGCTCCGAAGATTTGGAACTTGAAGATTGGAATTTTTGGATCAGGTGTTAGGTTGCTTAGGGTTATAGGATTAGCCTCACGTTATCCGCCACAAATTCTTCGAGGAACCATTTGACCTTTTTTGGTTTTGTCCTAAGTCTGTGTGTGGTAACATCAGATTGTCTTCAAAAAGCCGCACATTCTATGCGGTCGCTGGCCCGAGAGCTTAGACGCCATTTAAGAGAAGATTTCACGAAAAGAAGGTTTTCAGCCGGAACGTCCAGACAGGCTGCGTTTAAAGAGGTTTTCCCGAACATCATGGTTTCCCCATCGAGGAGACCCCCTCAAGCGAGCGTAATTTCACAACAGGTAATCAGATGAACGATTCATTCAATCAGCCGCAGCAGAATCCCGCCAATAGAAAGCCGCGGCGTCGTAAGCGCAGTTTCAGCAACGGACAGCAGAACGGCCAACAAGGCCAAGGCCGCCCCGGTTCTCAAGACCGAAACAACCGGAACAATCGAAACAATCGAAACAACCGCGGGCAACGACGCACCAACGTTTTCGTGGGACCGATGGATCATAGTTACCGCAACCAGGGCAATGGCTCTGGCGGGCCGGGACGGTTTCGCAACGGGCAGGCAAGCCAGGAACTAACGCCGCTTCCACCCCGTGAAGATGCGCCGGCACGAATCTTTGCTCTGGTCGACGATCTGTTCTTCCTGGCGAAGATTCAAGAGGTCGGGCGGAAGCTCAATGTGAAAGTTGAGTTCGTGAAGAGCGAAAAAGACATTGTCGCGAAGAGCGGCCCTAATCCCGAAGACAAGCCCTCCCTGGTCATCGTGGACCTTAACAGCAACAGCATCAAGCCCTTGGCTCTTATCCCAAAATTAAAATCGAAATTTAAGAAAGCTACATCGGTTGTGGGATTTGTGTCTCACGTTCAGGGAGACTTGAAGATGAAGGCTCAGGAAGCCGGTTGTGACGTGGTCATGCCTCGCTCCGCATTTTCCCAAAATCTTCCTGGCCTGTTGCGGCGCCACGGCGCTACTGAGGAGACCGAAGACAACTTCAATCGCGTCTAACACGATCGAAATCTAACGCGACCAATCAGAGCTTTCGACGAAATAAGTGCGTATGTCGGAGTTTTCACCGAGCCGGTGAACCGGGATTCGTTGCCCTCTTCTCCCGCTTCGCGATTCTGAGTTTTCGTTGGTTTTTATCCGGGCGGCCAGGTGAGCGGCCTTCCTCCCAGCATGTGCAGATGCAGGTGAAAGACAGTCTGTCCTGCGCCTGGACCTACGTTGTAGACCGTCCGGTAACCGTTCTCAATGTTCTTCTCCCGAGCGATCTTCGCGGCCACGATCTGGCAATAGCCGAGTAGTTCAGCATCGGATTCCTCCGCCTCCTTCAAACCGGCAATGTGTTTCTTCGGGACGATCAGGACGTGAGTCGGCGCCTGGGGGCTGATATCTTCAAAGGCATAAGCTTTCTCATCGTCATATACCTTCTTGGACGGAATTGCTCCGGCAACGATCTTGCAAAAAAGACAATCGGTCATAGACGGACATAGTAGCAAACGGCGGGGTAGCCAACGGCGGGACGTACTGTTATATCTCTGGGATTACTTAGAGATGGCAAGCCAATGCCGAACTGGCTCAAGGGGGTATAGTCGCTGCCAGCACAAACGATGAAGGTTCGACCAAGCTGCAAAAGAAAGGCTGGATTCAATCCAGCCTAACTAGATACATGCCTGCGTCGGTGTGAGTCTCTTTCATCAGGCTCTCAGCCCTTTGCTTATCATCGTCAGCCACGCGAATCCGCAGCCAGTCTTCACCTACCGGGCTTCTAAATTGCAGCACTTGAGCGGTGTGATACCTGCGCATCAGATTGTTCTTGAGTTTCGCCGCATCCTGGGTATCTCTGAAACCGCCGATCTGGACGCACCACCTGCCTCCTTGCAGAAGCGGTACTGGCGACTCCAGAACCTCGACCTTAACCATGGCAGTTCCTGCCCGATAAACATCGAGCTTTTGCGCGGCGGCTTTTGAAAGGTCGATGATTCGGTCACTGACAAACGGTCCACGATCTGTAATTCGAAGAAGCACGGATTGGCTGGTCTTGATGTTGGTAACGCGAACCGTAGAGTTCAGAGGAATGGTGCGATGTGCAGCCGTCATCGCATCCATGTCATAAACTTCGCCGTTCGCTCCGGGACGCTTGTTGTAATGCGGGCCGTACCAGCTAGCCAATCCTGTTTCCGTAAACAGGGATTTGGCATCTGCAGGAACGACAATTTCTTTGCCCGAGGCCGGCGCTCCAGGGTGGACCGCCGGAGAAGGCTTATCGGTGGTCTCCGCTGGCGCAGTGGCTGTGCCAGGCTGCCGATCAGCGGAAGAAGGCGCGGAAGGCGGAGGCGGAAGATTCGTCTTTGCCGCCTGCCGATGTGATCCGCAGCCCGCAAGCAAAAAGATGCAATAAAGAAGGACCGCTACTTGGAGCGAGACTGGTCCATGAACTCCGCAAGCTTTGAAAGCTTTTCGGCCGCTACGCGCAATGCCTTGCTGGAATTGTTTCGCACCGCGGGCACCACTTCGTCGTTCAAATAGGCAATCACCTTTTCGCTCTCGTGCTCCAGTTTGTGCGCCGCGCCGCTGAATTCCTCGTCCAACTTGCGCCCAAAATCCTGGAAGGACGTTTTCGATTTCTGATCGCTTTCGTAAGCCATTGACACACCTCATCTCGTTTTGCGCCTTTCGGGCCAGAGACTTTGATTATCGGGCTTTTCAACCGCAAGGGTCAATCGAAATAGAAATGATCGGCGCGGCTTTGCGCATGAATCGGCATAAACCCGTTGGCGTCGAAAGCGTTTCTTGGAAAACATTTCTTGCCGGGCACAGCCATCCCTTCATTTCGCTTTTCCAGGTATGTAGCTCAAATCAGAGCGATAGACCGCTAGCTCGGTTCGGAAGTGTTCGACCAACGGGTCACGATTTTCGCTTTTGCTCGAAGCTCTAAGAAGCTTTCTGGTCAGTTCCGTCTGAAGGGCAAGTTCCGAAATTTTCTGGGCAGGCAGCAGCAGGATATATTCGCCGGCTCCGATGGCTGGACGCAACAAGATGTGCGGGAGCGGACTATCGTTAAGCTCCCTTGCAATACGCGCTTCAAACTCTTCAGCCCCGCCAGGGCGCACCTGGAAATGACAAAAGGTGAGCAACCGGGAATCCATCTGCACTGCACGGAGGTTTGAAAGGGTAGAAACAGCCTCATAAATGGCGGCGCGAGCATCACCATAGGGAAAAACGTTCATCTCGTTGTCTGCGGCGTCGCCGGCCGGAGAAACCGGCGAGTCAAGATCTGTCCAGGTATGGAAGAACGTTCCGTCGACAAAGTAGCCGTCGTGCTCACCTGAAACGATCGTCCATCCTCTCCATACCCAGGAATCGTTGTTCCTACGATGCCAATCTAGATGCCTTTTATAACCCTCTTCCAAATCTCGCGTCATGCCTGGTTTTGCCTGCCAAACCACAAGGCGAGCGACATTCCCAGTCTCCTGCGCGTTGGAGATGGAGAGTAAGAGGGGTATTGAGAGAAGAAATACTGGGATTCGTAAATGTGTCATGGTTACCTCATGCCCAGTGAAACATTCCAGCAAGGGGGAAGGTTCAAGCCATTTGTGCGGGAAGTTTGGGTTTAGGCAGCAAGTGTTTCCGATCGCTATTTGCGGCCTTTGAAATCGGTGAGCCGATTGAAAAGGAGGCTTGCAAATACGTTTCCGGAGCGGCCAAAAGAGTGCTATTGTTCCTTTACATTCACCCGAAGTCTTGAAATTAAGGAATTTATATGCGGTACCGGATCGGTGAGTTCGCCCGTGCGGCGGGAGTGTCCCCTAAAACGCTACGATTCTATGATGAGATTGGGTTGCTGCGCCCCGCCGGAATCGATCCCCGAACGCGCTATCGTTTCTATATTTCAAAGCAGTTGCAAGACTTGGCTTTGATTACCGAGCTCAAAGACATGGGCGCGTCGCTGGTGGAAATTCGCCGGTTCACCGAGAGGACCAAGGCCGGGATCGAACCGGGAAAAGCCAGACATGTAATTTTGGAACAGCTCAAAGACGCCCTGGAGCAGTCGATCCACGCTAGCAGGCAGCGCCTGGAATGGATCAATCTGCGCTTGCAGGAATTGCATGGATCAAAGCAAGAAGCGACAGTGGTCATCAAGCGTCAACCAGCCATATCTATCGCTTCCCTCCGAGGAAGTCTCGCTGCTTATTCGGATATTCAACGATTTGAGAGTGAACTCCTGAATGCCCTGCCGGAGCGATCCATGGGAGCGTTGCGCGGGGTTTTATGGCATCGCTGCGCCGATTCCGGTGGGCTCGAAGGTGAAGCATTTGTGGAACTCTCCGCGAACCTTCCGCGACGAAGCTACTACGATCTTAAGAGTCTGCCTCCAGTCACGGTGGCATGCGCTTACTCCGGAGTGGAAGACGACCAGGCAGAAATAGCCTACGATGCTATTCGCGCGTGGATGCTCACCCATGGATACAAGCTTGCTGGACCTAAGCGCGAGATTTATCTGGATTCCATGCTGGAAATTCAGTTTCCGCTGCAATAGGGTTCGCAGGGTGCAACTTCGTTAGTGGAAGAACTTGGCCCCAAACACAGGACGGGTTTCCGGCCAATTGCTCAGAACCCGGCGCACGATCTTCGCCCTTCTGGTGCTGGAATGCAGCATGGGCGTGCCGGAAGTTTGAAAAGTAATCTCCAGGCGCGCATTGATTTCGAGCAATTGCTCTGAAGAGAAGAGAAGACCGGTTTTGCTGATATTGATCACATCGGCCACAGACCATTGCTCTTGCCCTTCGAGGCGATAACGAAATGGAATGTGGAGCGTATGGCGCATCGCTCGTTTCGACCAGATTTCAGGCTGCCGTATTGGTTCCACTGCTCTGGCCGGCATTTCTATTTTTTCCATAGAACCACTTTCATGAGGGCCGGGGAAACTTTCGGGACCAACCAAGCGCTAGGGGGGCTGCTTGCGAGGTGCAAAGAGTTTTATTCCTCATGAAAAAGATGTCAAGGCTCAAACACGGTTTAGTTTTCCACAGCCTGATGAAAACTCGCCAAATCCTAAGTATTCCTTCATCTCTTGGAGTATGCGTGTGCTTCATCGCGTTCCATCCTGGCACTTACGCCACGCATGCCACACTTCTGGAGCAGTCTATTACCTGAAGCTGCTGATTCTTGTTCACTTGATGTCCAACGAAAGAGGCGATTTCCGGATTGCTTATCACGTACCCGGATTGCTTATCACGTACAAAGAGATGCGCTATTGTCATAGCTTGGGTGAGCAGATGTCAGGAGACCAAGGGATATAGAAGGATGATCGAAGAGCAAATTCGAGAATATCTCAGAGCAAGACGCTGTGCGGATTTGTCTGGGAGGGCGGCAGTGCTCGCCTAATTGGCATGGCAACTTCTTAGAAAATTTGCCAGCGACTAGCGTGACGCCGGGTCGAGATCACTATCAAACTACGGCAATTCTTGCGCAGAGCCTAAAGCAAAAGGCCGCTCATCCAGCAGCGATGAACGGCCCATTACCCAAGTATTATCTATCTGGAAACTGCCGGAAAACTGTAAATCTCTATTTGAAGAACGCGTCTACGTGCGAGAGGCGCTGATTGATCGCATCCCAGTTCACGACATTCCACCATGCCTTCAGATAATCTGGACGGCGGTTCTGATACTTCAAATAGTAGGCGTGCTCCCAAACATCATTGCCGAGAACTGGAAATTCACCAGTCATGATGGGGCTGTCCTGATTGGGGGTCGATTTGATCTGAAATTCGCCGGCTTTCGTGCGGACCAGCCAGGCCCATCCGCTGCCAAACTGACCGACGCCCGCGGCTTCAAATTTTTCCTTGAAGGCGTCAAAGCCGCCAAAAGCCTTGTGGATGGCATCGGCGATGGCGCCACTCGGGTTTCCGCCACGATTAGGCCCCATGATTTCCCAGAACATGGTGTGATTCACGTGCCCGCCGCCGTTGTTGCGAACAACGCCACGGATATCTTCCGGGAGCGAGTTCAGGTTGCGAATCAGGTCCTCAGCAGATTTTTTCTGCAGGTCGGGGTGCTTTTCCAACGCTCCGTTCAGCTTGGTAACGTAGGCTGCATGGTGCTTGTCATGGTGCAGGTGCATGGTGGCTTCGTCAATGGTTGACTCTAGGGCGTTATAGGCATACGGCAGAGGGGGAACTTCATGGGCCATGTGATTCACCTTCCTTTATGATTCGCTGAAAATGTGTTTGCTTAAAAAGTCGTGGAAATCCGTATCTTGAGGGAGCTGGATCCTAGCAGCTCCCAATCGATTCGTCTCCGGGTTTCTTGCCCTATAGCGGGTTAGAGAGCCGCGAAAGCCAGCTCCATGAGCGTCTTCTGTTCCATTTCATGCGCGGTATGCGAACCGGTTGCCGGCGTGGATGAGGCGGAGCGCTTGACCGAGCGCACGCGCGCATCTCCCGCAAACCGTTCAATATGCGGAGCAATATAAGTGAGCGCTCCCATATTTGCCGGTTCTTCCTGCACCCAGAGGAACTCCCGCGCTCCAAGGTAACGGGCAAAGGTGTCCTTCAATTCCTGCTCGGGCAGAGGATGCAGCTGCTCCACCATGACAATTGCAGTGCGGGTGTCTCCGCGCTTCTTGCGCTCCAGCCGCAGTTCGTGGCCGATCTTGCCGGTGCACAGAATGACGCGCTCGGCATTCGGGATTTCCGAATCCTGAATGACATTCTGGAACTTACCCTGGGTGAGTTCGGACAAGGGACTGGCCGCAGAAGGATGCCGCAACATTCCCTTCGGCGTGAAAACGATCAGCGGCTTTCTCCAACGGCGAAGAGCCTGCCGCCGCAACAGGTGGAAATATTGAGCCGCAGTAGAGGGCTGGCAGACCTGGATATTGTCTTTGGCCGCCAACTGCAAATAACGTTCGATACGGGCGCTGGAGTGCTCCGGGCCCTGCCCTTCATAACCGTGAGGAAGCAGCATCACCAGGCCGGAAAGCAAGCCCCACTTGTCTTCGCCAGCCACAACGAACTGGTCGATGATGATCTGCGCGCCGTTGGCGAAATCGCCAAATTGGGCCTCCCAAAGCACGAGGGCATCCGGAAAGTCGCGGCTGAATCCATACTCAAAGCCTAGGATGGCAGCCTCAGCGAGAACGGAGTTATAGGCTTCAAACCACGCCTGATTAGGCGACAGATGGCTGAGCGGCACGTACTCCTGCTGATTTTCCGTATCGATCAACACCGAGTGGCGGTGGTTGAAGGTTCCTCTGCGGCTATCCTGCCCGGAGAGACGAATCGGCACACCTTCGATCAAGAGTGAGCCAAAAGCCAAGGCCTCAGCCATGCCATAGTCGAGAGGCGATTTTCCTTCACCCATTTTTTCGCGCTGCTCGAGCAGTTTCTTGATCTTCGGGTGAATGGCGAAATCCTGCGGATAGGAAGTCAGCCCCGTCGTGATCCGCTGAAGGGTCTCCGCCGGCAGCGCGGTGGGAACTTCGAACGACGGGCTGTAACGCCCCCCGAGGTATTTATCCCAATACTGGGGAAGCTGGCGCAGCACCGGGATCTTCTCCAGCTTACCGGCCTTGTCGTAGCCATCGTCGATCTCGGCGCGAAAGCGGGCGGCCATGTCGGCAGTGTCGACCTTGTGCTCCTCCGCATAGATCTCAAAAAGCGGACGGTGCGCGTTGATCTTTTTGTAGAGCAGCGGTTGGGTGATCGTGGGATCGTCGACTTCGCTGTGACCGTGGCGGCGATAGCCAATCAAATCAATCAATACGTCCGTGCCGAAACGATAGCGGTACTCCACTGCAAGTTTTGCAACCCGCAACACCGCTTCAGGATCTTCGGAGTTTACATGGAAGATCGGAACCGGCTGCCGCTTGGCCAAATCGGAAGAGAACCGCGCCGTGTGAAGTTCGTTGGTGTTGGTCGTGAATCCCAGCAGGTTATTGACGATGATGTGGACGCAACCGCCGACGTTGAAGCCCCTTACGCCCGCAAAATTCAGGGTCTCGGCCCATATCCCCTGGCCGGCAAACGCCGCATCGCCGTGCAGCACGACGGGCATGATCTTCAAGTTGCCGTTGTCACCCGCATGAAGCTGTTTGGCAAGGGTACGGCCGAGCGCCACGGGATCCACGGCCTCCAGATGGCTGGGGTTGGAAACCAGGTGCATCCGAATCGTTTTTCCGGAGCGGGCATGGTACTCGCCCGTGGCTCCGTGGTGGTACTTCACGTCTCCGCCTCCCAAGACGCTGCGCGGATCAACATCTTCAAAGCCTGCAAGAATGTCTTGTGCGGGAATGCCCACGATCAACTTCATGACGCCGAGGCGGCCGCGATGAGTCATTGCCAGAATGCCGGTGGTCAAGCCCAGGCCCGCGGCAGTTTCCAACACCTCATCAAGAAGCGGCACGAGCGAGGTATTGCCTTCGCCCGAATAGCGCTTCGTGCCGAGGTAGCGCGTCTGGAGAATCTGCTCGAACAGATCGGCCTGCAGGAGCCGCTCGGTGAGCCAACGGCGGTCAACCTGCAGCGGTTCGGGATTCTCGATGCGGCTCTGTACCCATTCGCGGCGCTCTTTCTGAGGAATGTGCATGAACTCGACGCCAATGCTGCCGCAATAAATCTTGCGGGCGTCTTCCGCATTCGGATCGCTCAAGCGCAGATCGGGGAATCCGTTGGCAATCGGGCCGCCAAATGGGCTGAGGTTGGCGTCCAGGTAGCCCCAGCGACGAAACATATCGAATACACGTTCACGTTCAAGAGATTGCAGTTCGTTGATTTGTAGCTCGGCGCTCTGAGTGCTCATTTCTTTGTCGTCTCTTCTTTTGGGTCTTGTTCTATTTCATTCCAGCGCGGAGGCGCTGACAGTGCTTCTAATGAAGGCTTATTAACCCTTGAGGATATCATCTGGACGGCCTCTGTTTGAAACCGCAGGGGACCCTTCTTAGGTTAGAACGAGCAGCACTGTTATCGCATTTTGCGTCCCACAAGTATGAAAAATTTCAAAACATAAGTGGCTTCAACGAAATCCAGATTGGCAGCATGGCGGTGGCGAGCGCCAAAAAGATTGGAAAAACGCGGCCCAAAAGCGAGCGTCCTGCGAAACCAAGTTTCGCAGGACGCCAGGCAGCCCTCCCCCAGAACTGCCTTTTACCACCGGGCTCAGTGTAGGCCGGAGCTGTCCTTCAGTCCACGTCACTTTGGTAACATTGAAAGAATGTATAGGCTCCTTCGGGCCAATTGAACTAATATCCCTTTTGAGGACAATCGCTTACAGGGTTCCAGAATCTTATAGGGAACATCCTCATCTAATTGTTTGTTAGGATACTTAGACCAATTCGCCCGCAGAGGCGGAAATTATCGGAAGGGAAAGGCAGGCATGGCTAGCAAAGAGATTCTTAGCAAAAAAGAGATTCCCGGCAATGGGATTCTTGAAGTAACTGATGGCAATTTCGATCAGGCAGTGTTGAAGAGCGAACAACCCGTCCTTGTGGACTTCTGGGCAACCTGGTGCGGTCCGTGCAAGGCATTGGCGCCCATTGTCGATGAAGTTGCCGCGGCATATAGCGGTAAAGTCAAGGTCGGCAAAATGGACGTCGATAGCAGCCCGGTGACACCACAGAGATATGGCGTTCGCGGCATTCCAACCCTCCTTATCTTTAAGGGCGGTCAAGTACAAGAACAGATTGTGGGATATGTGCCCAGAGAGAAGATTGAAGCGGCGCTCAATAAGCATGTGAGCTAACAAACATAAGTTTGTGCGGGACGAGCTATCGGCAGGAGCCTCGCTTGGCTTGTCCCCGCCCTAGTATTTTCTCAGCACCCCGATCACCCGTCCCTGCACCTGCACCGATGCTGCTGGAACCATGATAGGAGGCATTGTTGTGTTTGAAGGCTGGAGCCGGATTCTCTCTCCTTCCCGGTAAAGGCGCTTCAGGGTTGCATCCGATCCTTCAACGAGCGCCACTACGATCTCTCCATCGCGCGCCGAGTTTGATTTTTCCACCAAGACATAATCGCCATCGACAATGTGTTCGTCCTTCATGCTCTCGCCTTTGACCTGCAGCACAAAGACATCTTTGGAGCGGGTGATATCACCCAGGGAGATGCTTTCAGGATTCTGCACCGCCTCAATGGGCCGCCCGGCTGCGATGCGGCCCAGGAGGGGCAGGGAGAACTCAACGGGCGCGGCAACCGGCGGAGTAGCCTTTGGCTGGCGGCGAATCAACCCGCGCGCGGGCAGCACATCAATGGAGCGGCTGCGGTTGTAATCACGCTTCAACAGCCCTTTCTTCTCCAGATTCGAAACGTGCTTGTGAACCGTGGCCAGCGAACTGAGGCCCATGCCCATGCCGATTTCTTCAAAAGAAGGCGAGTATCCATGCTGCTGCACAAAATCATGGATAAAGTCGTAAACCTGCCGTTGCCGCTTGGTAATTGCCATCGCATTTATTCTGAGCGAATAAAAGGCGAAGTGTCAACAGGAATTATTTTTACTTTCTTGGTTCGGTTGGTTTTTGGGCCCTTGCTTCTACTTGGGCCCAAAGCTTTATTTAGCCAAAACCGCTGGGGCCACCGGCTTTTCGTTCAGGATTTCGTCCACCGTCTGAATCGCGCGCTCGATTTCTTCCATGGTGTTGTAGAAGTGCGGCGAGAAACGAACGCCGGCTTTGGGACGCCAGTCCACCAGAACATCGCGGCGTAGCAACTCCTGGCATACGGCCTGAGAATTCGGCATATCGATCACGACCGTTCCACCTCTTTCTTCCGGGTTGCGCGGAGCATTCACTTTCCAGCCCCGCTGGTCGGCCAGCTCAATCAGGCGCGCAGTCATCTTTTTCGATTTCTCGCGAATTCGATCTACCCCAACTTCGCGAATGATTTTCAACCCCGGACGAGCCGTGTAAAGCGCGGGAACGTTGGCCGTACCCTGCATGAACTTGTAGGGAGGATCACCGAACCGAATGGGGCCAATCTCAAACGCAAAGGGATTTTCGTGGGCGAACCAGCCGGGAATCCCAGGCTGCAGCTTCTTGCCAAGGTCGGGACGCACGTAGAGATAGCCCGTGCCGGGACCACCGCAAAGCCATTTCAGAACGCCGCCCGTGGTGAAATCGACATTGAGGGCCTGCACATCGACGGGAACATTGCCTAGCGACTGGAAGGTATCGAGCAAAACATGGGCGCCAACGCGGTGCGCTTTTTCGATGATCGCCTTGGCATCTTTGATAAACGAGCTTCTAAAGACGACGTGAGAGATCGGAACAATGAGAGTTTGCTCGTCGATCGCTTCAAGAATGCGCTCGGTGGGCACATGGATGCCATCGTCGGTCTTGACCATGTGGACCCGTGCTCCGTGGGCTTTCTGGGCCTCCCAGAAATACATGACGGAGGGAAAGTTCATGTCGCTATATACGACCTTGTTGCGCGCGCCACTGAAGTCGAGGCAACTGGCAATGATCGCCTGACAAATGGTTACGTTCTGGTGCACGCTGACGGAGCCTTTTGGAGCATTCATGATCGCCCCGATCTCATCGCCTACTTCGCGGGAGAGCATCCACCATTTCTCTTCCCAGGCCCGAACGCCACGGGTCGCCCATGTGTCACAAAAGGACTGCGTGGAGTCATAGACGCCTCGGGGCATGGCGCCCAGCGAGTTGCTGATCATGTAGGTTGTGCGCTCAAGAATCGGGAACTCAGATCGGTAGCGAAGAAGATCATCCTGCATAGGCATTATTCTCCCCCAAGTCGTGCTCGGCGGCAACGAAGCGCAAAGCAAGACTGTTCACTGTTCAAAGAAGCAGGAGCATTCTAATACCTGCGACCGCCCTTCTGATTTCCGACAGGTTCGAGCATCAGCAAAAAGCATAGGAAGGCGCTACGGCGCGGTGGGCGCGTGATGCGGTTTGTTTTTCTGTTTCGAAATAAGAATCTTCATTAACGCAATCTCGTTCACGCCAATCGCAAAAATTCTTACGAAATTTTATTGTGGCCAGCCGAGCAGTTGGTGCTATAGTCGGAAATTTGCGCCGATGCTCAAAATCTCCACTACGCCAAGCGCTGCAAGCCGCAAGCTGACGGTACTACCGTTGGTTGCAGCAACGTACTTCATGGTCTCCGGCGGGCCGTATGGCCTGGAGGAGCTTGTGCAGAACTCCGGCTATAAGATCGGGCTAGCGATTTTGATCCTTACACCGTTGATTTGGGGCATGCCTACCGGACTGCTCGTGGGCGAGTTGTCGGCAGCCATTCCCGCAGACGGTGGTTTTTATGTGTGGGTGCGGCGGGCCATGGGACCGTTCTGGGGATTTCAGGAAGCATGGCTATCACTGGCGGCGAGCCTTTTCGATCTGGCCGCCTATCCGGTGGCCTTTGTTCTTTCTTTGGGGAAGATATGGCCGGTGGCGGTACAAGGCCACAACGGCGTGATGATCTCAGCGGCTCTCATCGTGGTGTGCGTGCTGTGGAACCTTTTTGGAGCGCGAGCGGTCGGCGAAGGCTCGGTGCTGATGGGCGTGCTGCTCTTGAGTCCTTTTGCAGCCATCATGGCGTTCGCCTTATTTCGGCATGGCTCTTTAAGCGCAGCTACCGCGACCAACGGCGTTCATGGAAGCTGGCTTACCGGCGTGATGGTGGCGATGTGGAACTACATGGGCTGGGACAACGCCTCCACGGTGGCCGGAGAGGTTGAAAACCCGCAAAGGACGTATCCACGGGTCATGCTATATGCGATGGCCGCCATTATTCTTTCTTACGCTCTGCCAGTGCTGGCCGTGTGGCACACGCATATTCAGCCGGGATACTGGACCGCGGGTAGCTGGGCATCGATTGCGTCGCTGCTGGGTGGGCCATGGCTGGGAATTGCCCTGGTCACCGCAGGGATGATCAGCACGTTTGGAATCGTCAACTCGCTCACCATGTCGTACTCCAGGCTTCCCATGGCCATGGCGGAAGACGGCTACGCACCGAAGTTCTTTTTAAAGAGACTGCGCAACGGCGCGCCTTGGGTGTCGATTGTCACCTGTGGCGTTGCGTGGATCGTAGTACTGGCCACTCTGGAGTTGAATGGGCTCAACCTCGATCGACTCTTGATGCTCGATATTCTGCTCTACGGCGCGAGCCTCATTCTTGAATTCGTGGCGCTGGTTCTACTCAGGATTCGGGAGCCGCAACTGCATCGTCCTTTCAAAATTCCCGGCGGCCCGATTGCAGCCGCGCTGATGGGCGTAGGGCCTACAGCCATGCTGACGGTCGCTTTCATCAAGAATCGGGATGAGCATCTGGGCAGCATCAGCAGTTTAGCGCTGGGAGCGATCCTGATGGGAGTGGGTGTCATCCTCTACTTGGTTACGACCTGGGTAAGACGACCGGCAGCGCTTGCGGTGGGCACGGACGCGAAGGCGACGACGAGCGCCAAATAAAGACTCGCCCTCCACGCCATCTTTAATTTTTGACTGCGTTTTCTAGCCGCGTTTTTCGAGACTGCGTTTTCGGGACCGAGGTTCAGGATTGCTTTTCAGCCTTGCGCATCAGGCTAAAGGCCACGGTCAGAATGAACAAGTAGCCAGCAGCGCTCAACAGGGTAACGCGCGCCTGTGGTCCCCAGGCGGCTGCCGCAAGGGCTCCGACGATTCCCACAAAACCAATGATCGAACCAAAACCTCCGAGGGGAGCGCGTAAAGGCAGGGCTGCGGTCTGTTCGGCAGAAAGACTCTGCCGAAAGCGGACGTGAGCCGCAAGCGAGACCAGCCAGGCGAGCATTCCGCCAATCAATGCGGCGTTGATGATGTAGAGATAAGCATCGGCGGGAGCCCACAACTGGAGGGCCATTGCGGCGATGATGCCTCCCATGGAGATCAGCAAGGCAGTCATGGGCACGCCGTGGTCGTTTAGCTCGCCGACTTTTTTCGGCGCGTAGCCGAAGCGGGCAAGCGAGAAGAGCATACGCGAGGCAACGTAGAGCGTGGCATTCGCGCCCGACAAGGCGGCGGAGAGCACAACCACGTTCATGATGAAGCCCGCCGCAGGGATTCCGGCCACGCGGAAGACCGTGACAAACGGACTCTGGGCAACACCTGCGTGCCTCCATGGCATGACCCCCACGAGCACCGCCATGGCCCCTACATAAAGAAATAAGAGCATTCCAAAGGCGAAACGAGTGGCCCTCGCAATCTCGACTCCTGAACGCGCCTCACCGGAAGAAATAGCCACCATCTCGATGCCAAGAAAGCTATAGAGACCGAAGGAGGTGGCTATCAGGGCGGCCAGGCGCCCATTGGGCGTAAAACCGCCGTTGCTCAGATATTGTGGAGCAACTTTGCCCGCGAGAAGTAGCCCCGCTCCAATCAGAATGAAGAGAAAAATCGTGACCACCTTGAGGAGCGCAAACCAATACTCAAAAGTCCCGTATTTGCCGACGGAAAAGAGATTTACCAGCAACAAGAGGAAGCCGAAAACAACCATCCAGATCACAACCGGCACATTGGGGAACCAGATGCGCATGTAGGTGCCTCCGGCAACCAGTTCAGAGCCGATAGCAATAACGACCGAGAACCAGTAGCCGTAACGGGCGACGAATCCGGCCCAATCGCTAAGGTAGAGCTCGCCGTACAAACCAAACGATCCGGCGGCGGGATGGACGCTCGACATCTCTCCCAGAGCCAGGGCCACGGTCCACGCAATGGCTGCGCCGATCAAATACGACACAATGACCGAAGGGCCGGCCACCTGAATCGCGGCGCCGGAGCCGAGCAGCAGGCCGGTGCCGATCGAGCCGCCTACGGCAACCATTGCCATTTGTCCCGCAGTTAGCTGACGCCGCAGGCCCCGTTCCTGGTCGCTTGCGGTCTGTGCTTCCGCCGCTGAGTTCGTCATGTGGTTGCGCGCTCCTTTATCGGGCACGTTCAGCCGTTCAGAAATGGCATGTGCCTAGCGTTGCAATGGAATCACCGATTCTATTCGGTCGGTCAAGAACTCTCGTCAGGAAGATCTCTGAAAGATTTCGATAGGGCTCGCAGCGCCAGAGAAATAAACAGCTTTACTTTCCCGAAACGGTAAGGCGATTCTCCTAAATTTCCGGTGCAGCATTGAGCCGAAGGAAAATTCCGCTTAGAATACTCTTACCTCAACCTCGTCTTGGTCTTGGCCTTAAGCCTATCCCTCCCAAGAACAATGAGGAAAATTGACCCATGCCCGATATCTCCAAGCGACTTGAAAAGGCGGAAAAGTATCTCCAAAGAGGTAAACCCGAAGCTGCGCTGGAAGAGTATCTAGGCATTCTGGAAGACGATCCAAGAAACGACAAGGTCCGGCAAACAGCCGCGGATTTGTGCCTTGCATGCAACCGCAACTCTGAGGCAAGCACGCTGCTGAGCTATTTGTTCGACGAGCAGATCGGGTCGATCGACGGCACCGGAATCGTTACGTACAAGAAGCTGGCCAAGATAGCCAACCCCACTCCGATGCAGACTTTTCATTACGCGCAGCTGATCGTAAAGAAGGACAAAAAAGAGGCACTTGAGGCCTATCAGACGGCCATGCGGGGATTTGAGCAGGAAGGGCGCGACAAACAGGCACTGGCGGCAGCCAAGCATATTGTGGATCTCGCGCCAACCTTTCCCAATCTCCAGCGGGCGGGAGAAAAGGCCGCCTACCTGGGAGACGGAGGTGTTGCAGCGACGAATTTTGTACGGCTGGGCATGATGAAAGACGAGGAGCGCCCAAGCTCCGGGTTTGCCTGGTACGAGAAGGCCTACAACTACGATCCCACCAATCTCGAAGCAATCTTGTTGTACGCGCGCGGACTGTTTTCCCGCAATTCGATTCCGGAGTGCATCGCCGTGCTGGATCGGGCGGTGACCAATCTCGAAAGCACTCCAGCGCTACGCGAGCTATACGCGCGGGCCCTGATGGCCGGCAAGCGTCCAGCCGATGCCGAGCCCTATGCATGGGAGCTTTTCCAGAACGATCCACAGCAGTTGGATGAAATTGCTTCGCTCGTAGGTGTGTATCTCGATACAGGCGACACACCCAAGGCTCTGGCTCTGGCCCGCAGGCTGGAGCAACACGAAACACGCACGGGCAAACGGCGCGAGTTTATTTCCGCCATGGATGACATGTCGGACAAACGTCTGCCTTCGATCGAGTTTCTGGAATACCTGGTGGACCTTTTCAACTCGGCGAACCGCGAGCACGAATACAGCCGCACGCTTATCAAGCTCTTTCAGCTCTACTATGCGGGAGGGCGTTACGCCAAAGCGGGCGAGGTGTTGGACCGTTCAGCAGAGGTCGATCCATACGAGCAAGGCCACGCCCGGCGGCTGGAGATGCTACGGGGCAAGATCGATCCCAATCGCTTCAATGCGATTGCCAATCGCTTTCAGCCCGTGGTCGGCTCGGTCGACAAAACGCCGATCAACGAATCTGGTACACAGGAATCGGAGCCGACGGTGCTGGAAGACTTTATCCTGCAGGCCGAGATTTATCTGCAATACGGTATGCGATCCAAAGCCCTGGAGCGGCTGGAGCGCATCAGCAAGTTGTTCCCGGGAGAAGAGGCTAAGAACGACAAGCTCCATCAGCTCTATCTTCAAGCTGGCTTTGCTCCAAAACACGAGGCGGCCAGAGCGCCGGCGGTTGCGCCTCCAGCGGCAGCAGCGGTATCACCAGCGAGGGTGGCAACTCCGGCGGCAGTTGCGGCCCCTGCAGCTCCCGCGCCTCCATTGCCCGAAGAAAACGGCGAGAACGCGGTCGATAACTTTGCACGCGTCACGGATATTACGCGGAACATCTACCGCCAAGCCAATGTGAAGAGTGTCCTGTTCACGGCGGTGAACGAAATTGGGCGGCACTTCAACGCAAGTCGCTGCGTGGCGGGCTTATGTACCCCGGGAAAGCCACCTTCCGCGGCGCTTGAATACTGCGCACCGGGTATTAAGCAGTCGGACGTGATGTCGATTGTGAAGCTGATTGGCACGACCCAGCAGCTGGCCGTGAGCGGAGTGGTAAATCTTCCGAATGCTCTGGCGTCAGCAGAGCTTGAGCCGGTGCGGGAGCATGTCCGCTCCCTGGGAATCGAGTCATTGCTGGCGGTGCCGCTCGTCGATTCGGGAGAGCAGGCGGGCATTTTGATTCTGGAACAGTGCGCGGCGAGGCAGTGGCGGCCCACGGACGTGGTGGTGCTCAAGACTATTGGCGACCAGGTGATTCTGGCGGTAACGAATGCACGCCTTCGCAGCCTGATGAAGTCGCTGGCCGTGACCGACGAGAAATCCGGATTGCTGAAGCGGTCTTCTTATCTCGACGTGCTGCTTTCCGAGGTGAGGCGTTCTCTGCAGCAACAAACCCCGCTTACGCTCATGCTGCTGAATTTTGGGAGAGCCTCGGTGTTAAGCAAGGAATTGGGAGAAGCCGGGGTGGAGAACATGATGCAGCAGATTGGACAGACGATCTGCTCCCATATCCGGCAAAACGATGTTGCCGTACGCTATGACCTAACCACGATTGCCTTGCTGCTCTCCGACACTCACGAAAAGAACGCCTTCCTGGTCGTAGACAAGATGCGTAAGGTTGCTGCCAACGGAACCATTCCCGGTTCGGAAAGACCACAAACCTTGACCGTGGGCATCGCCGAAGCGGTACTACAGAATCAGTTTGACGCGGTGGATATCGTCACCGAGGTCATCAATCGCGTGGAATCGGCGCTGGACGTAGCGCGTGCCGAGGGTGGCAACCGGGCTCATTCGCTGGCCGCGAATTTTCAGCCCAATGCCGTAGCATAGTTCCGCCGATCCTGCTTCCTTCCTTTCGTCCGCTTTCCGATGTCCCGTTCCCGCCTCTCTATTCCAGCATCTTCAACGAAAATTTGATGCCCGGCGGCAAGGTGTCTCAGCCCTTGATATCCTAATTTGTTTGCAATTCACCCGCGACAGCGGCAATCGAAGTTGCAATCGAAACACGCCCACGGACCGAGAGAGCCCAGGAGCCATTTATGCAATTTCTTCATGAGAGCTTAGTCGAGCTCATTACTCAGACTTCCACAAATTTGCCGCCCGACGTGCGGCAGGCAATGGGCATAGCCCTGGACACGGAGACGCCGGGAACGCAATCGTCCCAGGCGCTGAACATCATCGCCTCCAACATCGACATGGCGGCGGAGGACGAAGGTCCCATTTGCCAGGACACAGGCATGCCAACCTTCTTTGTGCACACGCCCATAGGGGTGAACCAGATTGCATTGAAGAAGGCCATCCGCGCGGCGGTGGCCGAGGCCACCAAGCGAGGCAAGCTGCGGCCCAACTCTGTGGATTCGCTGACCGGAAAAAATACCGGCGACAACCTGGGCATCGAGACGCCGGTGATCCACTTTGAACAGTGGGAAGAAGATGATATTGAGGTCAAGCTGATTCTGAAGGGCGGCGGCTGCGAGAACAAGAACATCCAGTATTCGGTGCCGTGCGAACTGGACCACCTGGGCCGCGCCAGCCGCAACCTGGAAGGAGTCCGCAAGTGCATTCTGCATGCCGTGTGGCAGGCTCAGGGACAGGGGTGCGCTCCTGGCGCGCTGGGCGTGTGCATCGGCAGCGACCGCGCGCATGGATACGTGCTCGCAAAGTATCAGCTGTTTCGCACGCTCGAGGATGTGAATCACGTGCCTGAGCTGGCCAAGCTCGAGGCGGAGATCATGGAGGAGGCCAACCGCATCGGCGTGGGAGCGATGGGCTTCGGCGGACAAGTGTCGCTGATCGGCTGCAAGATCGTGGCGGCGAATCGTCTGCCCGCGAGCTTTTTCGTATCGGTCGCCTACGACTGCTGGGCGTACCGGCGGCTGGGAGTGCGCCTGGATGCGTCGAGCGGCGCCATCACCGGATGGCTGTATCGCGATCCGGCGCGCGCGGTGGAGAAAATGACTCGCGAGGAGGGTTTT
>DATGIO010000192.1:0-72621 GCA_035295685.1 Candidatus Angelobacter sp. | reverse complement strand
GGGCAAATCGGTTGGTCCTGACAATAGCCTTTGCATGGGGAGACCCAATGGAGGAACCGCGCAAGTATGAGTTGCGCAGATCCTGCTCTCGTTCAGATGCAATTTGCTAGTAGATGGATGAGAGCTGAATTATTCCAATGGGGCTATGGAAAGGCCATCGCCGGAACCTGGACCAAGGTGAAATCGGTTCCTGACAATGGCCATTCCTGCGCATGGGTTTGAGCCAACGTGGGGGAGCCGCGCAAGTCTGAATTGCGCAGATCCTTATCTCGGTTAGATGCAATTTGTGAATGGATCGCCAGGAAAATTAACAAGCTGTCCAAACGCTTTTTTTCGTTCGGATGAGGATTGCTGGAGGTGCTCGCTTGAGTGCTGGCGTTGGGCAGATATGACTGCCTCTTGAATTCTAATCAAGCGTTGGCTGTCGGCCTTGATACGCCCAACAGCATCATTATCGCCTGTTCGTAGAGCATAGATTTCTGCGGACGCTAGCTGAATAAGGCTATATGTGATGTTATCGGCATCCGTTGCCAACCGAAAGCATTCATCGCAATGGTCTGCTGGATCCATAGTTGGGAAACGGATTATCTCGCAGTGTATGCTCAGGCACCAAACGCCAATTTGCGTCGTTTTCTTCCTGGCCATTGCGCCGTGACATGCGCCCCGGATACTATCGACAAGACAAATAGACGTTACTCGTGCTTCATGAATCCGCCGGCCCTCCAGGGAAAGAGGGCCGGTTTTTCTATCGGCAAACGCCGAGCATATCAGGAATGCGGGGAACAACACATTCCTGATCGGGCCCAATAATAAACCAAAACAGCCGTTTTCATTGACCACGATGGGTAAAGTTGTGCCGTTTTGGGCTTGACTATTGAGCAGACTTTCACGCCTAGGGTACTATCAATACAGACAGTAGCTTTCCACTCATGCGAACCCCGGCCATCTTGCGAAAGAGGGCCGGGGTAGATTTTTATCCAATCCTGCGTAACACCGCCACCCAGATCTGCACATAGAGGCAGAAAGGGAAAAGGTGATGAGTATTACATTTGCTCCACCCCAATTTCAGCGCGGATCTCGGAGTCGGCCCTCTTGCGCTCGGCAATCTCGCCTTTGATGTCCCGCGTGTTCTGACGGATCTGCTGCCACGCGATGCCCAGGAACGCGGCGCCACCGTCCAGCAACTCATGAAAGATCTGTTCTGGATTCGGAGACGACAGCCCTTTGATCCCGAGGGTGCGCAGGATTGGTCCTACTCGTGTCCCAGGGATTTCCACGCCGACAATCCGCTGGCCGTCTTCGGTAGAGACCCGCACGACCTTGAGTTTTGCGCCATCCTTGGTCTTTAGTTTCTGCCACAGCGGAATGATGGCGCCAGCAACGATGTACGCCTCGCGCGTCTCGACCTCGGGAACGAGCGCATGCTGTCGAATCCACCAGTCGCGCACGGCAGTGGGAGAAACCACCAGATATCGGGCATTCAGATCCTCTTCGCGTACATATGAGGTCCGCGGCGCTATTGGCTTCCACACGGAATAGGTCAGAAAGGTCCTGCCGTTTTCAGGATCGGTATGCCGTCCGGATGGGAGCGCCAGGATGAAGTCCCCTCACGTGTTGTGGCGAAAGAAAGCCCCGTGCTCGGAAGCACGCAGCCGGTCTGCCCGCTCGAACGACACCTTCTCGCTTGGCCGGTCAACGTGCAAAACGTAGAGCACAGTCTCCGCACCCGTGAATTTGTCGCGGTGAACGACGGCTGGAGGCTTCGCAATCCTGATAGCCATGGCTCTAATGTCGGTCACACCCTCGTCGAAGGTGCCGCTCGATTTTGCATAGCTTACCGTCTGGTCAAACAGTTCGGAGAAATAGTCGAACAGCGTGTTCTTCTCGTCCACGTCGAGGGCCAAGATGCGGTTTAAGAACCTCGGGACGTTCCGTTCGTCCTCTTTTCTTACGCGCTGGGCACCGTCTGAATTTACGAGCAGGCCAATGTCACGGAGAGTCTGGCGAGGATCTTCAAGTCCAGGCACCTCTTCTCCCGATGTAATACGCCGATAGAGAAGACCGAGAGCCGCTTTTCCTTCTTCAGTCTCGAAGTTGTAGCGCGCCCAATCGGCATTGTCGGCGGCGGCGCGGTCGCCTTTCGTCAATGCTCCAAGACTGGCCAGACGCCAGGCGATGGTGGAGCTGAAACTCTTTTCTCCACTCAGTTCGGTGCTAAGAAGCACATATTCAGGCGGCACGGCCTAGTCGCTGCGGTGGGTCCGTCCGAAGCATTGCATCTGCTTGTCGGCGCTCCAGCCAAGCTCCAGAGTGATATGAACGCGGCGCTGGCGGTTGGCGCAGCGGTTCGATGCGTGGAGAGAGATTCCGAGCAAACCCGCATCGCTAATGATCGCCACCCGGCATTTTCCCGTTTGAAACTGCTCCATCGCGTGAACGTTCGCACGATGCATTGGAATGCCGTCAGGGGCGCGCTTCTTATACTCAATCTTACCGGTTTGGCCGTCGCGGACGAGGCGCCGGTCGCCACCGCTTTGCAGGTTAACAAAGGACGCCGTAAAAATGGCCGATCCCAAAAGAAATCTGTGCGCTCTATAACAAGACTTTGTCGGCGCCCGTTCGCTACGCAATCATCGCGAACTCATCCTGAACTATTTCCGGGCTCAAAGATGCTCTCCAGCCCGGAGCTAGGCCGTGGTGACTTTGCCGTCCCAGTCTCCGCCAGATGGGACGGAGGCGTGTTGATGAATCAGTCTCCACTCGCCGCTTCGTCTCTCGAAGCAATCAGTCTCGCGCACCACGAGGCGTTTCGCATCGCCCGTCTTTAACACGACGCTCACTTTTTGGATCGTGCAGACGAGGCCCATGTTGCCGTTCACGACAGCGTCCGTTTCGAGGATGTCCACCTTGCAAGACTGGAAATTGCCGAACACCTTGTCAAAAAACTTCAGTGCAGGCTGAATCCCTCGCGACGCAAAGGGTGGGATGTCGAACCATAAGGCATCCTCAGCCCAGTGCCGCGTGCTTTGAGCTCCGGTCATGGATTCGGTCATCTCCTTGACGATACCCAGAAGCGTTTCCTTGTCCGTCCCCTCGGCATCGCCGATTGGCTTGGTTGGAGCCCTTGCTTCCAGAACCTGATTGAAGTAGCGCATCGAAACCGGCTCCGCGCAAAGGGACTGGATCTCGGCAGCGACCCCTTGTTCCGCACGCCAAGCGAAGTAGTCCTCGTAGTGCTTGCGCGTCTCCCAATACTGGTTGGAGATGATATCGTTCGGGTCGTCCTCGTTTTGTTGAATGCAAATCTCCAGGCAACCAGCATGGTGCGCGCTTTCGGGGACGTACTTCTTGAGCAGCGCAAGAAGGTCATCGGCATGTCCCGGCTTGGTTCTAAATTGAGTGATTACTTTGCAGGCCATATCTGTCTCCTTAATGTCCACTGTGATGCGCCGATTCAGATCGGCATTGTTTCGGTTTTCCGTGTGATTTTCAGAAGCTCCTGATCGCACGTTGCCGATCGTGCATTGCCCGCTGGGCGACTTGAGAATCGGGCGCAAACCGTTCGAACCCGTGTGGCGCTCCGGGATGCACGTGCAATTCAATCGGGACTTCCGCAGCCGCAAGTTGCTGAGCGTAGCCGATGCTTTCACTGCGGAAGATATCCAGATCTCCAACTTCGACGTAAGCGGGGGCCAGCCCACGGAAGTTCGTCAACCGCGCCGGTGACGAAGCTGGTAGCACACCATCGGCTCCGAACTGTTCACCTAAGCGTGCGCTCCAGCCCGTGAAATTCATGTCGGAAGTCCAAGTGAGAAACGGCGCGACGGCGCCGGCACGGACAGTTCGGTCGTCGAGCATTGGATAGATCAAGATCTGGAGCGCCAAGCCGACGCCGAGGTCGCGCGCGATGATCGCCGCGGATGCAGCCACACCACCGCCTCCGCTATCACCCATGACAGCGATCCGATCCGGTTCGACTCCCAGCTCAGACGCCAAATCACTCAGCCACTGCACGGCGGCGAAGACGTCCCGCGCCGGACGAGGGCCTTGCGCCTCCGGAGCCAGTCGATAATCCACCGACAGAAATGGAACACCGGTTGCTGCGACGTACTCGGCGACTACTGCGTCGTAAAGGTCGAGATTGCCGGCGATCATCCCGCCGCCGTGAGCGTAGACAACCGCGGAGCCCGGCCTCTCAAATATTCTTCTTTCGCTCTGCCGGATAATCATCCGGTTTGGGACGTGTGTGCTTGGATCGCTGTGAATTCTCCGCCGTCGAATGCAACGTTGGCACCCTGAGCATAAGCAGTATTAGATTGCCAGAGGGCGACCTGCTGGACGGTAGAGTCAATTTCCTTCCTTAAGAAGGCGGTGGTGTCCTTGCCGGAAGGCACCAAACCAATTCCACCTTCAAGATTTCGGCAAGACGTGTTATTCGCTGACTTTTCGGAAGAGGTAGATTGCAAAATTATAAGTTGCAACTGAGCCTTTAGAACTTCTTGCTGATTGCCCTTGCCCACGCGATACTGCGATTCGACTATCTGTTCAACGTCTTTCAGCACCCGGTCATTGCGTTCCAAGACCGGCAAGGTTTGCTGGAGATAGGCCAACTGGAAATACCCAGCCTTCAGCTTTTCGACTACGGTCTTCCGCACCGATTCGATCTGTGTATGGCGCACGCCGGCTTCGCCATTGGCTACTTGCGTGCGCAAGCCACGCTTGCCTGGATATGGGATTTCCTGTGAGGCGCCGATCCCGATATAGGCGAATTCGCTGTTGGTATACCCGGCAAAAGGGCGAGGACTTCCAACCGAGAACTGCTGCACCATGACCTGGGTGTCGGGCAGCGCTGACGCCTGCCGTGCGATGTGAGTTGCTGCGGTATAACCTCGTTCGGCGGCCGCTATTTCCGGATTGTTTTGTTCCGCCTCATGCATCAAATCCTTAAGTGCAGAAGGCGCAACCGAAGCACTTTCTTGAGTGCTCATAGGCAAAGCACTCATTTGTTGATTTTCTTGAGCGATTCCTGAGTTGCCTAACACCAAACCCATTCCGAGCAGGGTAGTCGCGAAAGCGCGCCGCCTGCATCTACGCGAAAAAGCGCATAGAGCTTCCATGTTTCCTCCAATTTGAAGACGAATGCGTGAGCACACGAATGCGTGTGCTACGGTCTGGAGAAACCGCGAAGCTCGATCAGATTCTCAGGATTTGTGGTGAAGCAGGAGGTGTATCAGGTCGTGAATGGTCCAAACTGAGAACAAAGTGAGATGGTAGAAGCGAAACGGTCAGAGAGGAGTCAGCCGGCTCAACGAAATATGCTATTTCAAGCTGGATTGAGGGATTGAAAGGTGCCTTAGCGACCGTGGCCAATTCAGGAGCCGGTAGTGTTTTGCAGCAGGAATGCGAGGATGGCATGTCCATCTCGCCACAATTACCTGCCATTTCCCGACAGCAAGCTCTCTCCTCAGCACTCAAAGATGACGCCGGCAAGACGCAAGCCATGACCGAGGGCACGAGGATTATCGCGACCAGGCCAAATATGGCGAACTTTGCTGTCAGCCTCAACATCTTTGCACTAAGCTTCAACATCTTCCAATATAGTCAACTTTCCCCATCAGATGCAATGAGAACTCGGAAGTTGCACAACTTCTAATTTCTCTTCGATCGGCGGCTGGCGTACTGTGTTCTTCCAGAATGGCCATATCCTACACCGGGACGAGCGCTTGCAGATATTATGCAACGCACGATCGCATACCAGAAGAAAACCCGTGAGGCGTGCTGCTCATCACGTCTCACGGGCTCGTTGCTAAGCGTGCAAGCCGTCTCGTCTCGGGTGGTTAAACCAAGCCGCGATCAACGCACATACCTTCACGGGACGAATACCTTTGTGCGCCGAATCGGCAGCGTGTGAATCACATCGAAGGTGGTTTGGGAAGATTTGCAGGCAAATTGGATTGTGGGTGTCCACCAGGTACGACGTCGGCAATCGACTTGTTTATGCTCGCCTCTACCGGAGTTGCCAGGAAAGCGTGGATCTCACCCTTATGAGGTCCGCTGAGCACATTTGCCATGCCCGTGATCTGTCCGCGCTCATTGATCGTGTTCCCCATGGTGGCAAAGAGATTGGCATCTTCAGGAAACATCGTGTTTAGGTCCTTCATCACGCCGTCCTGATAGATGAAGGCATGCGACCAGTTCAAGCCGGAGTCAACGGTGCTTCCCACCACTTGGCCCCGGCTGTTGATGCCGCTGGCTAGAGCGGCATGGTCTCCCGGCAGAGTGCCGGCGCCGAGGGTTGTGACCACACCGTCCTGCCACATTACCGCAACGAAGGTTGTGCCGTCAGCGCTTCGACTTTCCCCAACGATTTGGCCGCGGTTGTTAATGGCCCAGGCGATGTTGGAACGCTCGGGTCCAAGGCCAGGAAGTGGGATGGCATTGCCGTCTTCCCACAACATGGCGTGATGCGCTGTGGTGCAGTTTCCCGAGTAACCCACGACTTGGCCCCGTTCGTTGATGCCCTGCGCTTGCCCGTCTGGATCGCCAGCCACAGTCGGAAGAGCATGGGCTTGGCCGCGTTCCCATTTCACCGGCGCATTCGTCTTGGAAACGACGCCGGCTGGGCATGTGGAATCAGAAACAGCTGTTTCCGCAAATCCTGCGATTTGTCCACGGTCATTGATGGCGAAGGCCTCCGCGTTATTTCCACCGACCGTTGGGAGAGCGCTCATGTGTCCGTCTCTCCAAAGAAACGCGCTACACGTAAGTCCTGTGCCAAAACCGCAAACGTCCTCACCATCCGGGTCTGGAACAGCTGTTTCGGAGAAACCGACCGCCTCCCCGCGATCGTTGAGCCCGCTATAGCCCATGAAACTGTTGTGTCCTCCAAGCGTGCCCAAGTCGATCCTGAGCCCGTCGATGTTTAACGCCGCGTGGCCTACTAGAACGGGCGCGAAAAGCGAATTGCTGGGCGGGTTCACGACCCCATCCATGCTCTCCGTCCATCCGTGATTATTGACAGCCATGGCGCAACTAAAATTGTCACCGTTCAAAGTGCCCAAATCGGTAACTCGGTAGCTGCCTTGCGCCAACGCATCGCTGATGCAAGCCAGAACCATCATCGTAACCAAAGGTATACAGAAATTCCGCAACTGTCTTTGCATATTCATATTTCCTCTTTTCACCTTCACAACCCCACAAATCTTCTGCTGAGCGATAAACTGAGGAAGCACGTGGCCCGCCACGTTCACGAACGATTCCGTGACACGACAGGCCTGAGATTTCAGAGTTCGAAAACGAGTGGCGGAGTAACAATGCCCTGGGGCGGACCTCAAACTAGCCGATCGACAATTTCTATAACTTGTCATATACAAACTGGCGAGGCCTACGAAATTCGAGAATGCGGAGCCTCCAAGAATCGCGCCCTTTGCTTGATTTCAAATGATCTAGTACATACTACCTGGTATGTTAATTGACTCACGAAAAGAAGCGACGGATCACTCCTCAGGACTAAACCAGAACAAAGCTACAACGGAGGGCCTGAGCGAGGCCAAGGCCCTTTCAGGAAACCAGGCCAACCATCAAATAGAAACAAGCAGACAAAGTCGAAGGGCGATTCGATTCCTAGCCGCGCTATCTCTGCCAATTTGCCAGACACCTGCGGGTAGGATCCAGTCGATAAGAACCGATCTGCCACTCTTGGCCGTAAGACAGGTCAACTGATCGTAGGTTGGTGGTGTGCCGAAACTGTAGCCACGGCAGACACCTAGCCACGCCATTAAGGTTCGAAATTGCTCCCGTTGCTTCTTAGGTGACCGTTAGGACTGAAATGGATTCCAAGCGTCTCTATGCAAAATTTACCGGGTTAAGGAATTCCTACGACCAAAGATGAGACGAATATCGGCATTGAGCCTTTAGTTTCAATCGATATCGGATGGCAGGCAGGATGCAATTATAGGCAGCAGACGAAGTGGCGCGCATCGGGGCGCTTTCGAAAGGTACCCAACGGCCAGAGGTAATTCGAAAGTGCCCCGTTGCATTTTCCTTCGAGACGCATTGCGTCGTATCTGCAAATCGTCGTATCTGCAAATCAATCCTTGCACCACAACGAACGGAAGGGAACGCAGATCTTTGCATATCCGAGTCGTTTGTTCTCAATCAGAGGAGTGAAAGCAAGCGAGGTGGAGCGACCTGAAGAATTTCATTGCTATGAACTAGCGGGGCCACATTAGGAGGAAGTGCTAGATGAATCTCATGTCAAACACAATTGGTCGTGCAGTCGTATACAAACAAAACAAAGTTGCGACCCGGTTGTCGGAAGCTCAAGCAATCAATCGAGCACAACATGGCGACGCCGAATGTTTTGCTTTTTTATACAGTCTCCATAAGCGGCGCGTGTACTCCCTCTGTCTGCGCATGATCGGAAATGTGTCTGAAGCGGAGGACCTTACTCATGATGCATTCACCCACTTGTTTCGCAAAATCACAAGCTTTCGGGGGGAATCGGCCTTCAGTACTTGGTTGCATCGGTTGGTAGTCAACGTTGTGCTGATGCACCTGCGAAAACGCTCCATTCAGGTGGTATCGCTTGAAGAGACCTTAGAGCCACGTGATGACGACGCGCCACGCAAGGACTTCGGAACACGAGATATCGCCTTGGCCGGCGCTATAGATCGGGTTAATCTCGAAAGATCCATCAAAGATTTGCCGCCTGGATATCGAATCATCTTTGTGCTGCACGACATCGAAGGATACGAGCACAACGAGATTGCTGATATGTTGGGCTGTTCGATCGGCAATTGCAAATCGCAACTGCACAAAGCGCGGATGAAATTACGCCGCATTCTCCAACACGAAGGGAAGGAATCCGGAATCGAGAAGAGTGCGGCCTGAATGGCAAGCTTATTATCGACTAACGAGTCATTTTTCGATAGCCATAAATTCTGCCAAAAACAATCACTTACGAGCCTCGTTCTTGTGCCACGCTTTGGACATTTTTTCTAGCATCGAGCGGCACTAACGTTAGCACAGAGTCTAACCGTCACAGATTCTCCTGATCGATTCAGACGAACCCATAGCGACAAATGCTCGAGGCGCCCACCCGAGTGCTCCTACAAGAAAAGGTTCAACGTAACAGGCTTCGCCCATGCGCAAGAGCATAGGCGGCGAGCCTAACTGTGCTGTAAGCCTCACAGGAACACAAATAGAACCAGAGCGGTTGAGTGCTACGACCGTAGTCGTGTACTGAATTACGGAAGGGATAAAAACGATTTGCATTGGAATACAAAACAGGCGAGGATACGCCAGAGGGCAGAGCGGGTTGGGTCGTAGCTAAATTGCAGAAGATCGGCGTGTAGTAGGTGAGGACAGCGCTGGCAGTAGCAGGTTCTCCGATACTGGTAACGGTGATGGTTTGTACGCCTGAATTGCCAACCATAATTCGTAAAGGATCGCCGCCCACACTAAGGTCAAGTGTTGCGGCGAAGCCGCTGCGCCGTGGTCTTCGTTGTCCTCGTCATCTCTAGCGGACACACCCCATCTACATCTATGCCCCATTTCGAATCTGTAAGTATTCCTCTGAAAGAAGCAGGCCAGTACTCTGACAAAAGGGCATGGCCTTTTGCCGAGAGATTTGTACGGAATGCAGGTCATTCAACTCTGATTTTGCCTATCATCAGAGATTGTGGAGGTCGTGCAAATACTATGGCAATCAACATGGGGAGGACTTTCAAGATTCAGGAGCCGATAGAGAAGGTCTGGAAGTTCTTGAGCGATCCGGCAATCGTTGCTAGCTGTGTGCCAGGAGCACAGATTACCGAACAGACAAACAGTCGTATCTATAAGGGCTGCATAAATGTCAAGATTGGTCCAACGTCCACGAAATACAAAGGCGAAATCCAGATGGTGAGGAAAGACGAGCGGAACTACGAGATCGAAATCTCAGGAAAAGGACAGGACATAAGAGGGAAAGGCAGTGCATCCTTGGTCATGAAGGGCAAGCTGCGAATGCTGTCAGACGGAAGCACAGAGATTGCTGGCACCGCCGAAATCAGCGTGATCGGCATCCTTGCCCAAGTGGGATCTCGGGTATTCAGTGATGTCGCAAATTTCATGTTTGCTGAGTTTACCCGCAACGTCCAGCGGCACATCCGAGAATACCAGACATTATCAAAAACGAGATCTATACCAGCTTGAAGCCGAAAGATTCCCACTATCTTAAGATTAGACGTGAGGGAGGGTGGCTGGAAGAGGGCGCTGAGTCCGGGTTCGCGTATGTCAGATTAGTGCGGCAAATAATACGAACATGGAGACATGACAGAAGCCAGATCTCGGAAGCGAGTATGAGACACTATAGCTTCTTGCCTTTTCCAGTATGTCGCGCTTAAATCAAGCAAAATCCTGAAGGATCTTTCTTGCCCTTTCATCTCCACCAACAAGTGCCTTTTGGTACCAAGAGCGGGCTTGCTGACGATCTTGCTCGATGCCGCGGCCGTTCTCATACATTATGCCGAGATTGATCATTGCGGACGTGTCACCCCCCGAAGCGGCTTTTAAGTACCAATACCATGCTTGATGCCAGTCCCGGTCAACGCCAAACCCCTTTTCATAAAGCACTGCAAGGTTGTGCATTGCCATTTGCACACCGCGATGTGCGGCCCGATGATACCAGTGAAATGCTTCGTCATATTCTTTTCTCATGAAGTACAGTCCAGCGAGGCTACACATGGCATCCGGATGTCCTTCCGCGACGGCCCGTTCGTACCATAACTTAGCCGAGTCTAGGTCCGTAGGTATTCCAATGCCACGCTCGAAGTGAGCGCCGAGAGTGTACATCGCGTCCACATTGCCAGCCTCGGCAGCTCTTAAAAACCAACAACGAGCAACGTCAAGGTCTTGGTCTACCCCTATCGCGCGCTCGTAACAAACCCCCGCCTTGTACATGGCGGATATATTTCCCGTGCATGCCAACTCCAAAATGTGCTGGAAGTAATGAACATCCTGCATATCCAGCAGGGTAAGGGCGGATGGATGCAGTGACAATATCACGCGGGTAATTAAAGAAATATAAGATAAAGGAATTCTTCGATTTCGGGAAAATCTGATCGTCCTTTTGGACACAATGATTTGTTATCGTCCGAAGACAATCACGCCAAGGTGATTGATTCCATCGTCGCAATACGCGACTGCGCTGCCCACCGGGAGAGTGTGAAGCTAACACGAGCAGGACGAAGGCCCATATCAGGACAAATGCGCCAAGCATCATTTGCGTTCTGAACATGGTGCGCCGACGCGCCTATGGATAGCCTCAACAGGGCATAAATTTGGGGTCACTCACCTAACTATGCACCGGCCCCTCAGGGAAAGAGGGCCGGGTTTTCAAAGCAAAACAGGATCATCGACTTGCCATGCCCGAAGAAAGCTTGTGCCAGGAAAGGCCAGCTTCCATTCCCCTGCGCAACGACTCCTATGCTAAGGTTGGGCTTTGGGTCACTGGTCCCCGTGATGGAGGCAATTGCTCCTCAAAACCCTGCTCATTTGGGAGGGGTCGGAGTGGGCTGCGATTTTTTTCCATTTCCGAGTACCTGGTTGAGAACATCGCCTAACGGATTTTGTCCTTGCCGTGGTTTGCGTCTTGCCTTTTGCACCTTGCTCTCCCTGAGATCTTGTTTACGCCAAACGAGTCCAATATTCCTTGAATACCGCCTTTGGCATTTTGCCACTAATTTCGTCGAGGCAATGACTTGGGGTATTCCCCTGGCTCAGCGAGCATATTAGATAAATCTAACTAACTATGAGGACCACAGCGGGAATATTGGCAATATATCTAACAGCATTCTAATAGACTCGCTCCCATGCTCAAGAATCCAGACCAGGAAGATCAAAGGCCATCGTCGCAATTGGATCTCAACCGAACTGAGCCGAGCGGTACGCTTCTTGTTCCAACGAATGGTACGTCCAAGCCGTGTACAAAGAACCTGCGCAGAGATTGAAGAGTTTCGTCAATCAGTTTCGAATATGAGGAGATGTTCATCTTTTAATGATCACTCTTCGATCTCCAGGTTGAGTAAACAATAAATCAGACTAACAAATAACCCGGAGAGGACTAGGAAATACAACAACGATATACAATGACTTTCGTCAGCGGAATGCGCGCAGCCCAGACGGAGCTTTTCATACGATGACGACCCCAGCTTTCTCTTCCGAGCTTCTTGCCAACACAGTCTCCCTCAAGGATCTAGTCCAGCGAATCAAAGACAATCTTCCGATTCCCGATCCCCTGGTGGCAATTACCTTCGAGCTAAACGGCACGCCGTATGAAGCGATGCTTAGCGTCATCGACAGCAACACGCTCGAGGCGGAGATTACGTTGGGTGACTTCTCGATAGAGAACATAGCCGACGGGAGCGGGTGGGGAGAGTGGACACCTGCGGCATTGCTTGGTTTTGGGGTTCCAGGAGGAAGAACCACTCTGACTCTGAGCAAGGCACCGAGGCAGCAGTTGAGGCTGAAGGTGTCCTCCAGCTTGGGATCCCCTCTATTTGTGGCAGGCTTTGGCCGTGTAGGTCAAAGGAACTGGCTTTCGGTAGCGTTGAAGTTAAGAGTTCCCAGCGTGCCACCCGGGCCTGACGTCGCTTCGGTGGACCTGCCGGTAGCCAGCAAGGCGATAGGCGGCGAGGTGGGGATCGGAGATGTATCCGTCAGTTTCGCCACTCCGTCCACGCCTGTCGATTTTACTAACCAATACAAGGCGCTGTTTGGCAACATCCGGGACACGGAAATGTCGGACGGCTTGGCCGTGACCAAGGAATTCCGGCTTGCCGTGACAGGTGTGGCCTATCTGGGACGTCTCTTGTCCTTCCCTTTTTTGGCGGAACTGACGGGCAACGGCGAAATTCCTAAGCTGCCTAATGTGCCCTTTATGGACCCAGCGGTCTCAGGCTCGTCAAAGGTCATGAAGTGGATCTCCTCTGTGAGCCTGCAGAAGATCGGCTTTTCCATTGAGCCGTTTGGCTGGGGCGGGAGCGGAGGCGGCGGAGGGCGAGGCGTTGAGTTGGCCATCCTGCCACAGATCGTGGCCGGTCTTGGGCCGATCCAGGTGGATTTGAGCGGATTGGCGTTCCTGCTCAAGTGGCGAGATGGAAGACCGGATTTCACTTTGAATGTCGCTCTTCAGGGTTTGGGTTTGGCGATGGACTTGAAGGCCATCAATCTTCGCGGTTCGCTGCTGCGGAGCATCACGGCTCAGGGAGAGGGTTATACCGGCCACATTTTCGTGGGTGTTGGGATAGGAAATTTCAAGCTGTCCATGTCGGCCTTGGGCGGATATTTCAAGTATCCCAAGATCAACGCCTTCTCGCTGTTCCTATACGCGATGCTCGGTATCTCGAAGAAGAGCCCCGAACTGGCGGCCGCGGGCGGCCCCTTTCAGATCACTGCAATCGTCTTTGGTTTTGGGCTCAACTATGAACTGATCATTCCGACGATTGAAGGGCTGGAGGATTTTCCACTGATCCGCGCCGCCACCGACAGCAGCTTCCTGGGTGCTGCGGCCGATCCTTCAGAGGTCCTAGCAAAGATCGACAGCGCGCTTGGGGCCGATCCCGGCACTCACTGGGGCGCGGCGGGTTGCGAGATGCTGCTGTTTGGCATGATTCGGGGCTTTGTCCTATTGATCCTTCAGGGCAAGGAAGGAAAGGGACTCACCGACATAGCTATTCTGGCGGCCTTTGACCTGCAGAAGAAGCTGGCTGGCAAGACGATCGTGAGCATTGGCATCCTGGTAAAGGCTCACGTAGCCCTGGAAGCCGGCATGGCGGAAATCCGGGCCCAGATCGCGGCCGGCTCCTATTTCCTTACTCCGAATTGCCAAGTACGAGGCGGCATCGCTTTTTGCATCTGGTGGAAGCCTTCTCCATACGCCGGAGATTGGGTATTCACGGTTGGCGGCTATCATCCTCGATATCCGGTTCCCTCTCACTACCCCATGGAGCGGCGGCTTGGAGTCTATTTCTCGCCGACCCGCGCCCTTCAGTTTGAGGCGGAGATTTACCTTGCCATCGCGCGCTCCGCCTTCATGATCGGCGGCAAGCTGTCGTTTGTCTTCAAAACCGGGCCGCTACGCGCTTGGGCGCTATTCTTTCTGGATGCCCTGGTTTCCTGGGACCCGGTGTACTTTGACATCGCGATGGGCATTTCCCTTGGAGCGGGCATCACCATCTGGTTTTTCGGCAAGCGGACCATCAGCGTGTCGCTGGGCGTCAAGCTGTACCTGTGGGGGCCGCCGATCGCAGGACGCGCAGAATTTAAGGTAATCGGCATCAAATTTTCGTTCAGTTTTGGGGACAGGAAGGCCAGCCACACGCCTCCGCTTGCGTTTGGACAGTTTGTGGACTCACTCCTTCTGCCAAAACCGACCGCGACGCGATCCGCAGTTCCCTCGGTTGTCAATATCCAGTTCGAGGCGGGCGTGGTCACTGACTTGACGCACAAAGACTCAAGGGTGGCCGATTACATCGTCGATCCGGAAGAGCTTGCATTCTCGATTCACACGCAGGTCCCAGTCAAAACGGCAACGCTCAACGGATCCAATCTCAGCGGTAGCTGGAGCAAGGAGTTCGGCGTTCAGCCCTGCGATCTGAAAAAGGATGAGTTGCAGTCCGCCTGCCAGATCGGCATTAAGGATTGGACCAGCCGACCTATCAATTCCTTCAACTGGAGTCCTGATCTTGGATCCTCGCCATTGGCTTTGTGGGACCCGCAAGGACGGAAGGCCCCTGTCGCAAGCCGCAATGAAGCGGTGACCAACACTCTGACTGGCTTTTCTATGAAGCCCAAACCTCCGGAAGAAGGCCGAAAGCTGGGACCGATCGACGTTGCGAACCTGATCCGCAATCGCAGGCATTTCGATTGGATCGACGCCGATATTTTGCCGCCCTATCAGCCGGCGAGGCCGGCGATCGAGGAAATCAAGCAGACGATCAATAGTTCGACAGTTTTGTCGAAACGAAACCTGCTAGTGGCGGCGTTACGGCGGCAACAACTGGATCTTGAGACCGACCTCCGGCTAACGGAGACGGCGGGTTCAGCAGAGAAATTTCTATTGGGCAGCCCGGTCATCGCTCCCCTGGGGCGCTAGGGCGGAATTGGTTTCTAGGAGAGCGAAGGAATATGAGTCAATCATTGGCAGCGGAGATGAAGACGCAAAACCCGGACAAAATCACTTTTTGCGAGCATTCTCTTCCAGCGCTGAAGGGTGGCAAACACACTATCAGCGTCGAACAGACAGTTGACTTCAAAGACAAGTCGTCTTTTCTCGTGGACGCGCACAAGAACGGGCAAAAGAAATATGAGGCGGAGCGCAGTTTCTATGTAAACGCCGACCGCTTTCTTTTGCCCAGGGGGAGCGTCAAGAGCGTGTTTCCTCCTAGGAATGCCGACGGGAGCTTTGGTCTGGTTTTGCCGCATGTCGTTCTCGCTGACAAAATGTTGCCGTGGGTCTGGACACTTGATTCCGCTCCAATCCGGTCGGGAGATACAACGCCCTGGCTTGCGCTACTGGTCTTCACCCTGGAGGAGTCCATTCCTGAAGTCGTGCCCCGCCGACTGGGGGATCTGAACAAGGCGGAGACAGGAGTTCTCTGTTATCCAGGGGTGGAGTTAAGCGGTGATGTGGAGGATCTTGATGCGACCGTCCTCACGATCGATATTCCTGTGGATTTGTATCGTGAGATTGTTCCAACCGCCGCCGAATTGAAGTACCTGGCGCACACTCGCGTGGTCGGAGTGGAGAGCCGCAAAATGAAGTCGAGCGACCAGGAAAATAGCCCCGAAGAATACGGCGTGGTAGTCGCCAACCGCCTGCCGCGAACAGAGAAAACCGTGGTTCATCTGGTGGCGCTGGTTGGCATGAGAAGGTATCTGCCCAATTCAGGAACGGCGCTCCCTGGAGGAACGGAATTCGTTCGCCTGGTATCGATCGAGAACTGGCAGTTCCTGACTGCGGAGCCCGTTGAGGATTTCAAGTTCCTGGTTCTCCAGACTCTGAAGAAAGACGATCCATCAACGTTGCGTCTACCTTCCATACCAGTGCAATCTCCGGGTCAGGAAGACGGCTTCATTGAAAATGGTTTGTCGTTGGGCTACACGGCGTTAAATCATTTTACCCGCGCGGGCGACCAGACGGTCTCGTGGTATCGCGGCCCGCTGATTCCCTATCCAGCGGCGCCGAACGCCGTGACCTTGCCGGCCTTCAACTCCGACTCGTTGACTCGCTACGACAATCAGACTGGGCTCTTTGATGTGAGTTATGCGGCAGCATGGCAGTTGGGCCGCCTCCTGGCGCTGCAAGACAAGGAATTTGCGGTCAGTCTCTATAACTGGAAGCTCAACAGCCAGATTGAGGATATTCGCGACGCCGAGCAGGAAATCATCGAAGGCACGATGGGAAGCGGCTTGGCGGCGCGCCTGCAAAGGCGGCGCACCACCGGAAACAGAGCTGCAGCGCGGCTGACCGATAGTCTGCTAGAACTTCTAGCGGAGGAAGCGCCACCCGTGCTGGAACAGACGGCCAACGGGAGCAATGGGAATGGAGCTTCCGGGAGCGCAGTCTCTCCCAGCAAGTTGCCGAAAATAACATTTGATACCCTGCTGAATCGCGTTACCTCACCCCTGGGGCGCAACGGAAACTCCGACCGCCAACCGCTGCCCGATTTGGTCAAAGAATGGCTCGGCCGGTTGCGGCTGCTGCGGGGCGTGCCATTTTCGTATCTTGTACCAGACGAGAGAATGCTACCGCCGGAATCGCTACGATTTATTTACCTGGATCGCAACTGGATCAACAGCATTACCGACGGCGCGTTGAGCATTGGCCGGTCCACGGAGGGAATGCTCTCACAGGATCGCGCCAACTTCGGCTATTTTGAACAGGAAGCCCTCGCAGCCTGCACCAGGGAGCGGGCGGCGCGTCTCAATATTCCCGAGATACGGAGCCTGCGAGCCGCCGGCGACATTTCCGGGTTCGTCTTGCATTCCCGCATCGTGACTGACTATCCGGGAATCGAAGCACAAGGGTTAGCGACTGCCGATATTACCGACCGCAACTTCCTTGAAATTTTTCACTTCCAGCGAATTGCGGAGGATGTACTGCTCTGTCTTTTTGCTGGGGCGGTACAACAGGTGCGCATCATGTTGCCGTCCGAGGGCATCAATTTTGGCGTCGACTGGAATGAAGCGACCAAGACATTTCGCAAGAAGCCATTGCGTTCCGTCTCGCCTCCCCTTGGCAACCCGCTTCCGGAAAAGAGTGTGGACATCCCTTTTCGTATTGAGGCGAAACGAGTCGTAAATGTTCAAAACCTGGCTGACGCTCTGAAACGCGAAGTCAGCCCAAGCGATCCATTCACTTCGGCGGAGTATTCCCTCGAGATGGCCGATGAGGGGCCAATCGTTATCTTCTGGACGGCCCCTGAAGTTTCCTAGAAAGACTTCTAGGAGGCTGGTGGATTCTATTTGGGTGATGTTGCTTGATACGCTCGAGCTGCTTTTTAAACACTTGGGCGAGGCCATGGATTTCAATGCACGGCGCCTGAACCAAATGCGGTAGTGAAACAACTTCAAGATGGGTTAAGCCAATGCCAACAGGTCTGATCGTTCCTATCCATGTCGCGGCGCAATGCGCCGACAAACGAAACAGCGTTACTCATTTGCAGCAATCCGCGGATTTTTCCAAGGTGCCTTACTACGCCTCGGAAAACTACGAGGAGAGCGATATCCGCAACCGCGGCCCGTATACCAGTCACCGTATTCTGGCCGAAACTACGGTCGCTCTTTCCGAAGGCGTGCATCTCCATTGGTCACTGCCGGCGGGCCTATGCCAGGGGCAGGTAGGGGAGAACTCGGAGCACGCCGATTTCCCCGTGGCGCCGAATCGCTGGATGGTGACCCGCATTATCGTGAACCGCAACAACTCGACAGAGGTCTCGCGAAAATCATGGGTCATGGAGAGCGACCGGCTCAATAAAGATAAGCCGGACGCGGCAAAGAATCTCAGTCCCCCGCCTCCCGCGGTTCCGGTGTATGCCGAGGATGGCGATGCGGACTCCGGCGAGGTGGGCGGACTGCAATCGTTTCGTTATCTCGGGCAGTTTTTTGAAGCCAGCCAATGGCAGGAGTCCAGTGAGAGCGTTCGCACCAGCGAATGCCGCGAGTATCTGGGCAAAGCAAGAAAGTATACAAACCAGAGGTTGGCAAAACAGAGCAAGCGGGCGAGACAAACAACCTCCAAGGTTGCCGCCCCCTATGAACTGAGCGCGGTTGGGTACGGCGAGCTTAGTTTTGCCTCGAGCTACACCGATTGCGGTGGTGTTTTCGGGTTCTGCGACCAAGCGGGAGATTTGGCGCAATCCGGCTATGTGGCGGCAAACCATCTCTTGGGTTATCACGTGGTGGGCTGGTTCAGCGATGGGGATGACGACCCTGTTGTAGAAAAATCGTTCAAGCTCGGCCCTCCCGCGCGTCCCCGCAACATTGATGACGAGAGCGTTGCCGCTTACGACGCGTCGTACCAGGAATATCTGGATTCAGGGTTGAGCCTGGAAGAAGGAAAGTCCTGCTGTTACGGCAAAGAACAAAAGTGGCTCTTCACGGCAGCAGAAGCCCTCCAGCCCGACTTCAGCCTCTACAGCGGGGTCGTTCTCAACGTGGGCTGGAACCCGAATCAGACTTACGATCCTCCCACCGAGTTGGAAGCGGGCAATGACGTGGCCATCGGGAACACTCAGGCAGAAGCTCTGGCTGCGTGGCTCGCGGCCAAACTCAACCGGTCGGGCATTGCCAGCGATGAAGAGATGCTGAACGCGCTGCAATTGGGCGCGTTGCCGGTGCTGGACGAGCCGAGCGGCATCATTAAGCTACGCCGTCTGATGCATCAAAGCTATTTTGGAACCGTGCCCGGCGGAACTATCGTGCTCGTCGAACCAAAAGAAGGGGACTCCGAAGCAAGAAGATCGCGACGCCCCCGGACTGCCGCCCGGCCCCCGGTGCCTCCTGCGTTCGCGCAAAAGCTCGATGACCTGAACAGAGTTCAATGGCAGCACGACGAATTGGTCGAAGAGATTCGGTCGCTAAAGCAGCAAATTGCCGCTGATTGGCAAAAGTACCAGTACATCGCACGAACTGGATACGACGAGATGCCAAATGGGTCGATTCCGAAGCAATGGCTGAATGAGGACGGCAATGCGGCTGGTACGGTACGCGGACTGATCAATGCTCAGATTAAAGTTCACGATAATCGAGCAGCAGACATCAGTGCTCTGGAGGCAGAGATCTCCGTCAAGCGCGCACATGTAGAGAGAGAGTTCGTTTCCTTGGGGCTTGCAGATCACTACGATTTGAAATTCGAGCCCGCGCCCCGGTATCACCATGCCGCCGAGCCGGTTGTCATCCTCTCCGGGCCCGCGCTCCGTCCGGCGGCTCATTTTGGCCAGGAAAGCCGTCTGCGGGAAGATGAATTTCTCGAATGCCGCCTCAGTCCCCCGGCCTCGATCCGCTCTCAAGCCCCGTTTTTGGCGGGATCACTGCTGCATCCTTTTTCCCAGGCGGTCACCGAGTCCATCTCCGCCCTGGTGGAGGAAGCAAGCCAATTGATTGCCGGAAAGCAGGCGCCGGAGACCATTCCCGCTCACTCGGTTGCAGTGAGCACATCGGTCAATGAATGGATCCCTCTACGGCTCCAATGGACGGTGGAATACAACCCGTTCCACCCGATTGAGAACCGTGAGAATTATCCCACCTCCCTTGTGCTCGATCACTATCGCATCGACTTCGAAGAAGCCGATCTCTCGCCTATTTCCGGCTCTCTCAGTGGAGACGGTTCGGAACGGGCTGTGGTTCCAGCTAAGAAAGCTGCGCCAGGAGCCAAGTCCAGCCCGGCGCTCCCAGCAGACTCTGGAATGACAGAGACGCAGAGCGGCAATGCGCGTTACCGGGCGACGATACCTCTCAGCCCCGACGCCACGATTAACCTGCAATCGCAAATCGATGAATATGTCGATCAGCTTGATGATGGACCTCTGAAAGGTAAACTAGTCCGGTTCCGCGACCAACTCGACGACAGCCCAATTCTTGGCCGAAGCCTGGAGGGCATCAACCCCGCCTTGGTCATGCTCAAGCAGTCCTATCAGTTGCCGATTGACGATCCTTTGTGGGATACCGAGACCGAAAGAGACTTCTGCCAGAAAGTTCGCCAAGTGGTCGACCGGAGTGGCGATCTGGGGGAAGAGAGCTCTTACAGCTTTAACCCGATCCGCGCGGGCCATCTGCTGGTATCGAGTCTCACGGTGGTGGACTGTTTTGGCCGGAGGCTGAACATCCCGGTCGGGAACATGATCGTCGCCCGCTCGATGCTTCCTTCGATCACCGGCGGCAATTGGGTTGGTCTTCCGCCGCGTATTGTGCCTCCGAGTCGTTTGTTGTTCCGCTGGATTTCCGCCCAGGACCAGCAGCGTTCGGCGGTGAGCGATCTGGAAAATCCAGTTTGCGGCTGGATCATGTTCAACCGGCTGGACAACAGTCTCTTGATCTACAACGATCATGGCGCTTTCCTGGGATCGCTGATCCTGATCGAACGGGAGAACCAGAATGAGGTTCTATGGCAAGGCGCTCCCGACAGTCCTCATTGGGGCGGATCGTCGGAATCGGCCCTCAGGGGAGAGAATCATTATTTGCGCTCGTTCGTCCAGCGGCTGGAAAACGGAGGCGCCGATTTTCTCAAATCCTTTTTACACGCTGTGGATCGCACCCTGACCCTGAGCTTGAATAAACTTCCAGTAGAGGCCAATTCCTCCATCTTGTTAAGCAAGCCATTGGCTCTGGTGCGGGCCTCGATGAAGCTCGACCTGCTGGATTTGCCTCCGGTCAGCCAGAGGTGGGAGGAATTCAAGAGGGTGGCGCAGGCTTCGAAGTCATTGCCATCCGATGCGCCCATCGATCAGATCGTTCCTGTAATCCAACGCACGACCGCGGCTTTCGAGAATGTGCGGATGCCGGTCCGGTTGGGAGAACTCGCGGACATCACCGACGGCCTGGTCGGCTTTTTCAAGGGCGACGACTTCCAGCAGTTCTATGCCGCCGCCGCGAAACCGGGCGAACATAGCCAGGTCACCCCGCCCACCGACGCCACTCTCGCTCTCAATTGCAATCCCAAAACACCGGAGGCGAACATGACAATGCTGGTCGATCCCTACGGCGAGGTTCGCGCCACCATGGGGATCCTCCCTGTCCAGGGACTTAAACTGTCTCCCGATCATTACATCGAGACTCTCCAACGGATTGAGGCCACATTCCTAATTTCGCCGGTCATCGGCAGACATGTCCCGGTCGTCGAAGGAGAGAAGCCGGGGAGGGCCACGGACATTGTGGATTGGGCCATGATCGTTGCAGCTCCAGATGAGGCACTCGAGCAGGGGGAGTGGTCGTGGCTCGAGCAGCCCCGGCCCAGGACGTGGACCGCGACGAGCATCACACCACCATTTCCCCAGGTGGCGGCGTCATATAGTCCGCAGACCGTTCGCGAGGGCTGGCTGCGGCTCAAACATGTGCCCGAGCGTGAAGGAACCCGCCGTGGCGATTAGTTTGAGATGAGTTACCGATCTCAGAAGACTCCTCGGTTTCTCAATTGGGAGAATACATCTCCGGGTCATGTATGGAGAAGCTTCATTGGATCTCACTAGGACCGCCTGCGCAAATGACAGGCAAAAACGCTTGCATTAGGTCGCATGTTCGATGGAGTTGCATTCGGCACAGAAATGAAGAGACGAAAAAGAGAATAGATGGCGGCACGGTGGAGGCGTCAAGCAACCCTGAACTCGATCAGTTGTGTGAACTGGGAGTGCAGGCGGATGGATTTTACTTGAGATCAGTCTGACGGCATATCTTACGTGCCCAGCTTCGTCAACGATGGGGCGCTTATCAAAATCAGTACGCCGCAAGGCGTGAGACTCATTCAGCCTTCGCTTTAGACACACCAATGATCTTGCGATTCCTGACTCAAGGAGCGATGTCCAAATGGCAGCGAGCGGCAGTTTTCCTGAAAGCATCGAAAATGACCAGGGCAATTCGGAGGAACGAAGTGGCATATTCGGTTATATAACCGTTGCGTGCCGGAACTCAAGCACTAGTAGCGACGATGCGACGATTCTCTATCTGACAGATGACGTTGAGAAGAACAATCTCGATTTTGATTTTGCAAACAGGGGGATACCGATAGTAGTACTCCTTTGGACCTTGGAGATTTCTATTTCTTTTCCATGGGCTATTGATGGAGCCGAGCTAGGTTATCCACCATCTTGGAGCGGCAGTCAGTCTGGCTCCAGCGTGTCATTCAAAAGAAGCAACTGGAACTGGCTTTCCGATGAGAAAATCATTTTTACCATTAAAAAGCTCGCAGTACCGCCAAGTACCCCAAGCGGGATGCATTTTGCGGCGGTATCTATAATTGGCCTCCTGGGCTCGTCACGCCAAGTTGTCCCCCTCCTGGTAACCACCTTAGGACCGGGATTTGTGGAAATGAGAACACTTCACTTCGATTTCCGAAAATATCTCGGGCTGGAGCAAAATGGAATTGGAGTCGTCGTTCCGCGGAGCCAGAAGGACGAGGTTTTCGTCAATAAAGACCCTCGATTCGTGTTCAAACACTTCTTGCAGTTTTATGTCGCAAACCGTGGTGGCAAGATTGCGAAAAGGGGGAACTCTAGGCTTGAGGTCGCTCTCACAATGGGAAATGGACAAAGTGCCTTGGCGGGACTTGACTCTTCCGGAAAATTGCCCTCGGACGTTGAGATCACATTTGTGGGCAGCAGCGCACAGACACTATGGACGGTGGAAAAGAAGACTACCACGTCCGGCTGGCCCCACTGGATCTTGACCCCTACAGGGCAGAGCTTTTTTGAGATTGGCGAGGTCGCGACATTCACTCTTGCTCGTGTTCAACCGAATGATGATCTGGGAACAGCAGCGATCTATCTCGCCTATTGCGGCCTTCCGGAACACCAGGATGGGATAGTTCCACTATGGATTCGCAAGACATTTCATGATCCTGAAATTGTGTTTGCGCAGTGTTCATCTCAGGGAATCGTTTCGCAACCGCGCGTTCGGTTTTCGTGGGTGACATTGGGAGCTCGTCCCCAACTTAACATTCATGGTTTTAATGGAACCACCGCCTCCATCCCGGATCTGAACGCGGTCGAATTAGGTTACGAACTGGATCTCACGCAATATCCAGACGCAAGGGTCGTCACGATTTCAACCGATAGTACTGGCAGCAAGGAGCGAGTGATCTGCTGGGTCCGATATCAGCCTTAGCAGCCCGTGATAGAAGTACCAAACTCGCGAAATGCGATTTGTAAGTTGCTGAATCTAGAATGCAAAAATTGGGTCATTTGCACAGAAAACTACTTTTACCACGGGCTGTTAGCGTTTCAAAGACGCGCAGCCCGAATGGGTATTAGTAAACTCTGGTTACAAGCGACATCTTTAGAGTCAATCATCCAAAGGAACTGGAAATGAGCACAATTGGGATGCTATCCGAAACCGCTGGACACCCCCTCGTCGATGCTGCCAACGACCAGCAACTGTCGTTTGAGTTTAGGAACATAAGTGACGACGCTGGCGGCGAGAGAATTATCTATATAACCGATGATCCATCCAAGAATGTTTGCCAATTCGAGGTGGCAACCAGTGAGGCGGTCACTTTCACCACTTCGTCCGAGATTCGGCTTACCTTTAGCTCATTGATTAGCAAAGCTGAGATTGAAGAAAATTTGCGGGTCGAGCCAAACCGTCCGGAATGGAAAGCTGAATTCAAAACCGTTAGCCGGCTGCGATACTGGTCGCTGACACCACTTCGGCCTATGGACCTTGCTCCTGGCGCCGGGCTTCTGTTCCAGATTGAGAACATTACCCTGCCGCTGGATACGTCAGAAGATTTGCAAGACCTCAAGATTGAATGGAAGATCGGGGGAGACTTCCTTCAGCAGAACATTCCAGTTTTGCGCTCCAAGCCGGGTGCGGGCTCTTCCCACATGCGGGCTGTGACATTTGGGTGCCAGCCGGTCACAGGCCAGGACTGGAATGTGGAGCAAAACAATGAACGACTGACCATCCCCTTCAAGCAGATGAACGAGGTGTTCAGCAATCTGACTCGTAATTTGGTATTGATGAGCCCGATCGGCTTTTTCATTGCTAATACCGATCCTGACCAACCCATCCTCAAAAAGGAGGGTTGCCGGTTCCAGGTTTCATTTCGGGCTGGGGATGGGGCACAGGCCCTGGTTGCCCTAAACTCTGAGGGACAACGCTCGACTGATGCTGCCGATCTCGAATTTGTAGGCAGCAGCGCCAACACCCGATGGCAGGTTACTCGGCGCAGTGAAGGCGGCACGTCATTCTGGGAGTTGACCTGCCTTTCCCCCGGCCCTAATTTCTTCGAGAAAGGAGAGATCGTATCATTCGTCTTGAAGGGTGTACGAGCGAATCAGCAGCTAGGTATGAGCGCCATTGAGATCAGCTATCTCAATTTCCCGGGGTATAGGAACGGCACCGTTCCGGTCTCGATCCTGAAAGTGTTTCCGCCTCCAATGATATTTGAAGCCTCTTGCTCTCCTGCCGAAATCTTCTTGCAACCGGATGAAGTTGAGGTGTCCTGGAAAACATTTGCCGTGACAGATCTAGCGCTTGAGGTATACGGCGTTCATGGCAGAGTGGATTCCATACCGCTTGCGCAGGCAAATGCCCAACACAAGATGGCAATGGCTGCTCACTCGTTCAACAGCAGAATGATTACCCTCCGCATGATGGACGTCAGTGGAGTTCCTCATGAGAGATTTCTTGCTCCTCTCAAATATGCGGGTCCATGGGGGATTACCCGATGGGGATCCGAAAGACCGATAACCATAAGGTATCAGGACTCCTCCTTTCTCATCAATCTCTACGAGGATCGGGTTAGTATCGTCTGGTTTATGGATCCTGGCCCGCCAACGGTAGTGCTTCCAACCAAACTACATACTCTACCTGAGAAATATGATGGCACGATATTAGTCGAGCATCTAGGTCATGGTGGTAATCTATATGCGCACTATCGGTTCCATCGAATGGTCGGTGCTAACATCTACGAGCTCGAGATATTAGATCCTAGCACCGTGGGTCTGGGTGGATCGCCGAGTAGCCTGTTATTTAGCGGTCATTGCACATTACCTGAGGGAGAAATTTTCGTTCCTCTGCCAAATCTATTCGGAAAGAAGTTTACTTGTATGTTCCCGTCAATTTAGCTGCTTAATTCATGTCGTCCCAGATTTACTCGCAGAATTAGGTCGGGCGATCAAGTCGAAGAAATGGGACCGAAAATGTCAGGCGGCAACGAGTTTCCCGAAATCAGTGAGAGCCATCCAGATGCTTTGAGAGTTACTTTTCGATAGCCACAATTCTGCCCAAAACAATCACTTACGAGCCTCGTTCTTGTTCAGACGCTCCGGACATCTTTTCCAGCATCGAGCGGCACTAACGTTAGCACAGAGCCTAAACGTCACGGATTCTCCTGATCGATTCGGGCAAACCCATGGCGAAAAATGCTAGAGGCACCCCCACCCGAGTGCTCCTACAAGAAAAGGTTCAACGTAGCAGGCTTGACCAATGCGCAAAAGCACGGAACGGCGCGTATCTAGAGAAGTAATTGGAGCGCATCGCGAATTACTTTGAGTTGCCTTTGACTGAATTTTGGAGGTTCAGTGCGTTCAGCCCTCGGTATGCAGGGCCGGCACCACCAAAAGTCACGTAAGACTGAGATCCACTTCGAACACGCTGTGATCAACGGTTAAACCGTGAGGACTTGCAGGGAGCACCTTGTGATTTATTTGGAAACAGACGTTTTACCGGCCTTCTTAGCCCTTGCCCAACGAGCTTTTGCAGCCTCTGAAATTTTTTTCCGGGCCGCGGTGGACAATCTCCGCCGTCTCCCGCGACCTTGGTCTCCGATGTCAGCATTCACTGTGCTAGACGGGCGTCCGGCTCGTTGGCCATGTCTTCTTCCGTTGCTTGATTTACCGCTACGAGTGCCGTCCAGAGCTCTGATAGCCGCGTCAATTCGGTCACGTTCCTGTTTTAGCTCGTTTAATATGTCCACGCTCGGGATTATAGACTGTCAATTTCTGCACCTGCTCCGATCCAATAATTTTTATGCGATGTCCACCCATAAAATGTCGCCTTCCCAAGAAAAGATGTTCGCTCAGTACTGTTGTAAGAGAGGTTTATGATATCCGTCACAGGAAGTCGCTGATAGCATTACTTCGGCATTTTGTCGGCAATGCCCTACGGTGCTCCTCCAACTCTGCTTCTAGCGTTTTTCCCATCCCGACGGGACATCCATCGAGGAATTGCCTGCAATCCAACATCATGGTGAAGAGGCTGTACTGCGAGAACTCAGAGAGACGCCATATGCGGTGGGAACTTGTGGCAATCGCCTTAACGGCAGCTGCGCTCATTGGCTGTAGGACGGAACATCCCTCACCCGGAAAGCCTGGCCCAACAACTCTTTCTACAGACGACGTCAATCAGAAGGTTGCTCAGAATCGCGCTGTTCAGGCGGTGATCTGGGGCATGCCTGCGGTGAACTATGAGTTGATGTTTCAGGCAGTGCTTAGCCAAGTTCACGGCAACTTTAACCAGATCGTCTTTTGGTCACGCCCGCCAGACTGGAAAAACCAGACGCTTACGCCGAATCCGAATGCGATTTACCTGATGCCCTTCATCAACACGAAGGATGTAGGGCCGATGGTGCTTGAGATTCCGCCCGCCAGCACTGATGGCTCGATTACGGGCAATCTGGATGATGCCTGGCAAATTGCTCTAGAGGACATCGGTCCTTTAGGAGCCGATAGAGGTAAGGGCGGCAAATATCTCATCCTGCCGCCGGGATACAAGCAGAGGGTTCCTGCAGAGTATCTGCCCATGCCATCCGATACCTATCAGAATTACGCGCTCCTTCGATCCATTCCTCACAGCGGTAGCGAGGCTGATATTGCCAAGGCACTTGCCTACGGCAAGCGCGCGAAACTCTATCCGCTTTCTCAGGCAGCGAATCCATCTGCATCCACATTCCTCGACGCCTCCAACGTCATCTTTGACTCAACCATTCCCTACGATCTGCGCTATTACGAGTCGCTCAACCGTATCGTGCAGAACGAGCCGTGGCTTGAACGGGACAAGGTTATGATCGATCAGCTCAAGAGTATCGGTATCGAGAAGGGCAAGTCCTTCAGCCCGGATGCGGCGACCGAGGCTATGCTGAAAAAGGCGGCCGCCGAGGCGCATGCGTGGCTCGACGCACGCTACGAAACTCTGTTTACTCCCTATTTCGATGGCGCTCACTGGGCAGTTCCTGCCGCACCCGACGCCGTTAAAGGGCAATCCGACTTCTACGCTGACCCCAGCTCGTACGCTGTCGATGCGCGCGCAGTTACATATTCCATCGGATACATCGGCATTAAGCATCTCGGTGGCGGCCAGTTTTATCTGATGACCAGCAAGGACAAGGACGGTCAGCCCCTTTGGGGAGCAACCACCTACCGGCTCACCATCCCTGCGAATGCTCCCACAACGCAATACTGGTCGGCAACCGCATATGATCGCGCAACCCATGCTCTTATTCGCAATATGCCGCGTGCCAGCCGTGCGTCCAATGACCCAGGGCTACAGAAAAATGCGGACGGCTCGGTAGATATTTACTTCGCGCCCCAAGCGCCTTCTGGTAAAGACGCCAACTGGGTTCCAACCGACCCCAAAGACAAGTTTGAAGTTCTCTTTCGCCTGTACGGACCAGAGAAACCCCTTTTTGATAAGAGCTGGAAGCTGCCCGATATCGAAAAACAGTAGCGCCGCTATTGTTACGAATACATGGATTGACGGATACGCCACCATGAAGAACCGAAGCCCTCTGACCACCATCCTTGTGAGCGCATTTCTTCCCCTCGCCATACACTCCAACCATTTTCGCGTTTCCAGCGCCTTGTCGGCTGGACTTCCCGCACGCAGCGCTAATCATCCCGTCAGCCGCATTGACCGCCCTGCTCCCCTCGAACCTTGCCTCCCAACTCGCTTTCTCCTAACCACGCCCTCTCTGTAACCTACAAGACGGCCCTCACCGTGCTGTTACCCTCCAACTGCGGGAGTGAGAATCTGTGTGCCATCGGCAGGCTCAACGGTGGATCTCCCCTTTTTTGCGGTAGCCGCATCGAGCCGACCACGCGGAACCTCCATCGACGGATCGACCCTCTCAACCTCCAGTTTCGATGGGTGCCGGATCACATCATTTGACAGTAGGTTCCTACGAGGCGAACGGCCATGCGCTGACGTCGCTGAATCTCACGGGTGAGAGGGATACTAACCGCTCTACTTCATTAGCGCGACAGCGCGCTTGCCGATTTTCTTAAGAGCCACTTCAAGACCACGAAGCTCCTTGGGGTTCAGTTCAGAGAACACTCTCTTCATCTGCCCGGAATGTTTTCGGAAGGCTGCAACAATAAGGCCCTTGCCGCGTGGAGTGAGGGCAACGATCCGAACGCGCCGGTCTTCGGCGCTCTCGACCCGGCTAACCAAGCCCCTCGCGACGAGACGGTCCACGGCGATACTGATCGAGCCTGGGGTGAGACCCACGATCGGGCCTGTCATATTGACGGGCAAAGGCCCTTTGTGCAGTAGGACTTCCAGCACGCCGAAATCCGAGAGGCCGAGTCCGGTCTCTTCAATACCAGCGGCTGCGTACTTCGTCAGGGCGCGCATCGCCTTCATCATTACTAGCCAGACGTGGTCGGAATTCTCAATGCCTTGGACCATAAAGAATCTGAATCTTCAAGAAGTATATGTCATCAATTCTATTGACATCAAGATAATTGACGCCAACTTAATGGCCGTCAAACTTATAAGGAGAATTTCAGCCATGGCGCACGATCGAACGATTCTCATCACCGGAGTGACAGGTAAACAGGGCGGCGCGGTCGCGCAGGCGCTGCAGGGCACCGGATTCCATTTGCGCGGCCTGACGCGCAACCCGGATAGCGAGCGGGCGGCGGCGCTGGCTCGCCACGGCATAGACGTCCTCAAGGGCGATCTCGATGATGAGGAAACGCTGCGCCCTGCGTTGGCCGGCGCGTGGGGCGTCTTCGGCGTGCAGAACGCGGGGGAGGCGGGCGTCGAGCAGGAAGAGGCGCAGGGCAAGCGTCTTGCGACGCTGGCGCGCAAGGCCGGCGTCGAACACTACGTCTATACATCCGTGGGATCGGCGCACCGGCGGACGGGCGTCCCGCACTTCGACAATAAGTGGCGCATCGAGGAAACCGTGCGCGGCCTCCACTTTCCCTCGCATGTGATCCTGCGTCCCGTGTTCTTCATGGAGAACCTGCTAGCGCCTTTCAGTCTCCAGGGCTCCACGCTGGCCTGGGCGCTCGGGCTAGGCACGAAGCTACAGATGATTGCGGTGGACGACATTGGCTGGTTCGGAGCGCGCGCGTTCACCGATGCCGCCTTGAACGGCCGCGAGATCGATCTCGCCGGTGACATACGAACGATGCCGGAGTCTGCGGAGATCCTGGCGAAGGCGCTGGGTCGGCCAATTGAGTTCGCGCAGACGCCAATCGAACAGGTCCAGCAGTATAGCAAGGAGATGGCGTTGATGCTGGAATGGTTCGAGCGCGTCGGCTACAGCGCGGACATCGCCGGCCTGGAACGCGAATTCGGTCGCGCGCTCACGAAGCTCCCAGACTGGGCACGCCGCCATGCGCCTGAGCGCGTGGCGCTCTCCGGGCAGACTCAAGGAGAGCTCGCATGAAAGCTGTCAGATTGTTGGAATACAGTGGGCAGTTGGTGTTCGAAGAAGTAATGACGCCGACGATTGCACGCGACGAGATCTTGATCAAGACCAAGAGTACCGCCGTCAATCATATAGATCTTGTTAAGGCCTCCGGAACGGCGAGACAGATACTCCCGATCGACTTGCCGTGGACACCCGGTCATGAATTTTCGGGCGTCATCGAACAGATTGGCAGCGACGTTGCGGCATGGTCCCCAGGTGATGCCTTGTTCGGTGCCAACGACATGGGCGGCGCGTACGCTGACTATCTGGCGGTCAAACCGGCGGTCATCGCGAAGAAACCATCTAACCTCTCCTTTGAGGAGGCGGCATCCGTGCCGGTGGCGGCCCAAACCGCGTGGCAGGGAGTCTTCACCCACGGTCACCTGGAAAAGGGACAAACGATCCTGATTCATGGTGGTGCCGGCGCAGTGGGCGCCTATGCGGTGCAATTGGCATCACATGCCGGTGCCACCGTAATTGCTACGGCAAGCGGCGACGATGAGGCGTACCTAAAGTCCATCGGAGCCAGCCGAGTTATCGATTATCGAGAGACGCAGTTTGAGAAGGTTCTGCGAGAGAAGGTCGATGTGGTCTTCGACTTAGTCGGTGGCGATACACAGCAGCGGTCGTTCCTCGTCTTAAAGGCAGGCGGCCATATCGTCTCCGCTACCCAGCCAGTATCGCAGGAAGAGACCGCGAGACACCGTGTGTCGGGCGAGATGATGAGGCTCGCGCCGTCAGCGGACGTGCTCGGCAGAATCGCACGACTGCTGGAAGAGGGGACGATACGACCAGACGTCGCGAGCGTGTACGCGCTCCAGGATGTCGCCCAGGCCTGGAAGGACATCGCCGGGAACCTGCCATGGGTTCATGGGATGTCGCCCAGTGGGCGGGGAGAGGGAAGACGCAGGTCACACGGCAAAATCGTGCTTCGTGTGGCCTAGACACGTCCAACGAGTGACATACTTCTTGGACTCGACTGGTTAACTAACTTACATGAAGGAGATCGCATGAAACTCGCAAGTGTCATAAGTCGGGTGCTTCTAGGTCTGGGGTTCTTCATCTTTGGCCTCAATATCATCCATCCTTTTCTAAATGCTCCGCCACCGCCGGAAGGCTCACTAGCCGCGCAATTCCTCGTCGTCATGGGTCCAACTCACTGGATGGCTCTGATAGGTTTGGTCCAACTTATCGGCGGGCTGCTTGTCTTAGCGGGTCGAACGACTCCATTGGGCCTGGTCCTACTTGGACCTGTTCTCGTGAACATTCTGGCGTTCCATATTTGTGTGCTCGGCGGCCATGGAATCGCTCCGGGCTTGGTGTTCACCGTGCTAGAGATCTTTCTCATCTACGCCTACCGAAGTTACTTTCGCCCGATTTTCACCGTAAGCGCTGTGCCGACGCAAAGCTAAAATCCAGTGTCCCACTCCGCCGCATTGCGTGATGATAGGCACACCCCTCAAAACCGGGCCAGTGGACGAGTCCGGACAGCTGGAGGTCAACAAAGTACTGGCCCGCTCATCCGTACTTGTTTCGAAAGAGGAAACCAGTTTCATCTTGGGGCAATGATGAGTAGTGTCTAATTCTGAAGCCGATGACTGAAACCGGAGCGTGAATTCTTTTGTTGTTGTCAAAAGCGCGATGGTACTATCCAAGCCGGTCAAGGCCCTGTGGGCCAGATAGTTTTCGGCGATAGACCAACAGCAGGAGACTTGATATGAACGGTTACCTCTACTCCAGCAAATTCACTGCCGGCTTCCGCCGGAGATTGCGCCTCTCGCGCCAGGGAATTTCTTGCACGCTCTTGATGGCAGCCTTGTTGACGGCGGCAACCACCGCGCTTGCCCAGGTCAATACTTGCAACTCGCTCACCTTGTACGGAGCCGCCGCGGCCAGCGGGCTGTGCAAGTCACTGAGTCCCATCTCGCAGACCCACTGGGTTTGTGAACTGGCAACCGGTAATCCCGACATCCACGTTACGTTCAACGCCACCGCCGCATTACACCTAACGGTGAGGGTGCCGGGACCGTCGGGCCAGCCGCCGGCATGTGAGGGCAACTCCTATCTGACGGGCACGTTTCCCGGCAAGTTCGGTATTCAGGCCGGGCAGCCTGCGACGATCTGCAACGTCAAGGTGCAGGATTGGGTAACCCGGCTCAACGCCGTCCCCCCGATTCCGGCGCAGGGCGCTCAGTGCAAAGCCGGCTTCCAGGAGGCGGAGCGGCTTGGCCGCATTACGGCGTCAGTCTCAAACGGCTATCAACAAAAATGCGGGGACAATAAATGCCAGTAGCCGCTGTTGGCGGCGAATGGGTACATGCCGAAGGGTCACGCGGACCGTGCGGTAGCTTGGTCCACGTCCTGACCAACAACGTAATTTTAATGCTTGCCAGAGCGGCGCTCCGTCTTGCGATTATTCCGCTTGCCGCCGGCTCAAGCTAACCAACTAGCTATCGTGGAGCATCGGCGCAAAACGGGTTCCGGTCAAAGACCAGAGTGTCCTGCCGTAGGAAATCCAGCCCCCAGAGGTAGGCTTTCTGGAAGTCGCCGGTCACCGATTGCTCTTGAATGACCTGTGGATAGCCGGTTGGACTCACGTCGGCAACCACGTAGAACGTGCTGTTTCCACTAACGGTCTCCTGAACGCGATTGCCGTCGCCATCATAGACAATCTAAACGGCTCCGGCCTGGACCAAGCGGTTCTCAAAGTAAGAAATTTCATTTGGGTCGTAATTCCGACCAATACTTTCCATTTGAGAAGCCGTCGATGCCCGGAATAAATTCCCCGGCCATTGGCAGGCAAGGCCGGGGTTAATGAAGCGAAGGTTTCCTATTGTCTTTGTTGAGAATACCCACCGGTATGCGGCTACGCAATGGCCAGTCCGAAAACAGCGCAACTCGGCGCACAGGCAACATTGAAAATATCAGGGGGCCGCTCAGGTATGCGTCCCCCTGCTTACTGGGGATGTACAACCTCGGTGGAATTAAAATTCCCCGGCCCTTTGCCTGAAGGGTCGGGGTTTATAGTCAGGAAAGACAAGTTACCCTATTTATGTGTCTCTTTGAATATACTCAGGGGGTGTGACGCTCTGCAATGGCTTGGCGGGGAAATGGCGCAACTCGGCGTTTGATATCTAAGGCTAAAACGAAAAATAACCTGATTTCTCAATTATGAAGCGCGTCGAACATTGCGATGAATGCTTTCGATTGGCAACCAGTGCGGATAACATCTTCTATAGCCTTAAGGAGCTAGTATCTGCGGAACTGGATGCGCTACGAACAGGCGATGATGCTGCCCTTAGGCGTATCAATGCCGACCACCGACGCTTGCTTAGAATTCAAGAAGCAGTCATATCCGCCCAACGCCAGCACTCCAGGCAGCACCTCCAGCAATCCTCATCCGAAGGAAAAAAAGCGATGGGACAGGCCTCTTAATTTTCCACGCGAACTACTCACAAATTGCATCTAAACGAGAGAAGGATTTGCGCGACCTCATACTTGCGCGATTCCCCCAATTGGGTCAACCCCAAGCAAAGGCCATTGTCAGGCCAACCTATTCGCCCTTTCGACCGGGTTCTGGCGATGGCCTTTCCAACCGGTGTTAAATTGGTTCAATTAGAAATGACAGCAACTGAACATTGCTATGAGTGTGTGTGGCTACAATCGGATGTCGACAACATCCTATTTCGAATTAACCAACTGGTATCTGCACTGACCGCTGCCTTTCGAGAAAAAGACTATATCGCAGTTGGTTACATTCAGTCGAGAATTGGGATGGGCTATTGGGGATAAATGCAGGGTAATAGGCGCACAGCGCGAACACACACAAAATCACCGGATAAAATCTGGATATGAGTTGGTCGCATTGGCCAGTTGAATTTCGCTTTGCTGGATGCTGACGGGAAGGATCTATTTAGCTTAATTGGTATCAGAATCACACTTGGATGATCTGAACCGCAGTCACGAAATCCGCTGAATTCAGGTCTCCCTGTAATAGGACTGTTGCCAAACGCCATATAATTACATTTTTTGCCAACAAATTTTTCGGGCATCTCAACGCATCGTTTACACAAGTTGGAGCGGATCTTTGGACAATTGAATTCCCAAACATAGTTGAATCTCCAAGCACATTTGGTTCTTTGTCAGTGGCTCTGCTGCCTCAATAGCAGTAACACAGGGTTGGCAGTCTGAGCTTGCAGATCATGTTTGGCGTGAGATTGGATTCCACGATAATTCCCGAGACTCTTTCAGGTCTTGAGAGGTCAAATATCAATATTTGAGATGCTGCTCAACCTGCTGTTCTTGATTGGTGATTAGACGCAAACTCCCGTCAGACGGCGGCCCGTCAGGCCACGAAATTTCGATGTCAATGACTTGTAAGGGCGATTTATTAGGATCTATAACCTTTTTAATTATCTCTTGATCTTGAATGCCAACAGTGACATCGGAAAATAGAGCCCCGATAATTTGTTCAGATAACAATTGCTTCGGAAAACCATCTGATCGTAACCAGCTTTTGATTTCGTCCAAACTGTGGTCCTTGCAAAGGTGCCATCCAAATGGCTGTAACTCGTTAAACCTTTCACCCGTGAGGCGGTACAAAAGAATTGCATAGAAATCGTTAACCTCAGGAAAGAGAGACTCCTGCCGCTTCCTTAATCTGCCCCACTTAAAACGATCTTTGCTGTATCGGCCAAGCTTAGCTTGTGCGAGTAAACCACTGGCGTGACCGGTACGCACTTGCACTCCGCCATGGCCGTAGGGGTCAACGGTAACGGTCGGACGGGTGATAACGATGCCCAAATCTGAGGCGCTAATCCTAGACTCGTGTTTTTGATTATGAAAGTTTACCGTCGCCACCAGAGGCATTCTTTGAATGTCCCAAACGCTACTGCGATCAATATCTGGAATCGAAAGTAAATCTTTTACAAATGCTTGACTTATTAAGCCTGCTTCACTTGCGCTGCCAACGACATAACGAAGCTCCCCACAAAATAGCCGTGTAACAAATTCTTCGGGTGGGTCATAGTACTTCTGGAGAACATCTTTTGCTGTTTCTCGTTCTGCATTCTGCCAACATGACACTATTTCCGACTGAAGGTGAGTCAGTGTGAGGGCGTGCAACTCCGTGTACATGAGGACACCTTTATGTTTGCGATTCTTGGTTTAGTGCTTAATGGATAGGTTATTGCCGCAGGCACTTGCAAGACAAGGGGCGATTTGAGGGGCGGGGTGGAAGAGAGCTGGGGGCGGGGCGGCGAGCGCCCGCAAAATCTTTTGCTGAACAAAAGACAAATCTTATCGCTCAGGGCTTTTGATAAGCTCTGCTGGAGGCTAAAGAGGGCTGGTTTTAGAGGGCTGCAATTTCGAACGGCACTCCGCCTCTGTTAAGAAATGTAAGAGTCCGAAAGTCGTTGGCGACCCCCGCCAGAAAATTTCTTCTTTCGATTCAGCACTTTACTAGCAAACCCTTCCTTACCTGCCGGAGTCGATGGGAAAGCCGATGATCTCTTTGAGCGTTACGTGCATTCCGCGCTTCAGTTTTTATTACGCGGTAGAGTAATTCGATATGGGAAGCAGCGACGTTTTGAAGTGGTTCCAGATGGCGTTATTATGGCCGCGGCTGGAAGCAGCTCGCTTGCAGCGCCCGGCATAGCCGATCAATGCTTCTAGGTCAGCTGTTTTTCAATACTCGCCGCCAGTTCGTTTAACGGAATAGTGGCCTTGTCCATAATAGTAAGACGGCGTCCGTCATATTCGACTACATACTGTGCGTCCCATCCTTCTTCGGCCAATGTTTTTCTACCACTGATCACCACAGCGTTTCGTTGCTTAAATACGCCCAGCACACGCTCATCCCGCTCCGCTTCTGCCCGAAGAACCGCCTTCTGTCTCTTATCGTAATCGGTCTCAATCATCACTCAACTCCTTTCCTTTCTGGTTCTGGCCGCAGTATGAAGCCGGGCGCAGCCAAAAAGCAAGGAAAGGCCAAACAATTTTTGACGCTGGAGGCGAGTGGAGAATGCGGGAAACGCACGATACCGTCATTCTTTGCATCGGGTGCGAGTGCGGCTTTAGACTCCCCACCACCCGACCGGCAAACATCGGTGTGTCGGGTTTCCCCAAAGAAGATAGATTGCGAGGATCTCAGGGGTTTTTCATATCCATGTGGATGTTTCCTCGGTTTAGGCGATAGCACTTGAGTTGATAGGAGGGAGGCAGTCCAGTAAAGCTCCCAAGCCTCGTCAGAGGAGGGACAGCGCTGGATTTGTCTTCACTGGTCATGACCGGCGATTCCAAAATGAATTGCCCATAGCTCCCATCACAAGATCGATCTCTGCGCACTTCAAGTATCACATGATCGTTCGTTGAGTTCGATAACTCGGAGTAACCATCATGCTCATCAATCAACTTGACGATCTCCCGAGCCTTTCCATCAATCGCCAGAAGGAACGTTTCCCGGTTCACGGCGCCGGACACAACTTGCCCTATTCGTTCAGCAGGCCGAAAAGCAACGATGCGTCCATGGAGTGAAGTCAGGTGCGACCTTCCGTTTGCAACCGCATTCGCACTAGATAAAACGACCAGCCACCAAGCAATGTATTTGGTTCTCATCGGTCTCTCTCTAAGCTGACAGAACAAACCGGCGATGGCACAGGGTGGTCGCTCTTCGTGTTCGTCGATTCCGCCACCGAACCGAAAATCGCACTCCAGGAACACCAGAATCTCATGCCTGATGTGGTGGATTGCTAGGGCCTCTCCGGATCAGGACTTATGGTGCGGAGCGGCTGCGGCATTTGTATTGCTAAACTCGGCTCCCATTTTGTTTATGACTGACTCCAACAGCTTCCTCATCTCAGGGTCACCGTCGCTAAGCTTATCGTGAAAATAGGGTTCATAGAATTCAAGTGGCCACAAATTCTCACTTTCCAATATCTTTAACAGCCACTAGATTATGAATGTTGCAAATACGACATCATGTTTGCTGGAAGCGTCGCGTTCGTTGCCGGAACAACTGGACGCGGTAACTTGTGAGCTTTCACATCCTCCACTGATAAAATCACCAACCGATATTTGAACTGACGGGTTGGATGGCCGAAGCCAGATGTTCCAACCACTTTACCAGAGGCATCGTGAAGGAAACCAAAGCTATCTTTTGTCGTACCTTCTGGGAGAGCTGCCACTTGGAGTTTCCCCGTAAGAGTAGCTTTCACATCAGCATATTTCATGCACAGGGTGCAGACGTTTGTGCCGCGACTCCTATATGTCGAATTCGTATATTTGTGGAACTGTCTTAAGCTCTCATTCTTTTTTAGCAGGTCTGCGGTCACTCCGCTATCTTGATCCCCCGCATATGTGAGGATCACTAAATCATTGCAACCATCTACAGCAAATGCGAGATCATGAGGTTGCCGAATAGCCACGCCGCGAATAGTGATTGTATCGCCATCGTGCGAGGCATTTAGATTGCAATCGGCAATCTTATTTTGGGCGAATGCAACCGAACTGAGCAGCAGAACAAGTACATATTTTAGATTTCGCATTTTATCTTTCCTCCTTAGTTCGGCAATGGATTATGCGGGTTGGTTTCTCCATGATCATTGTGTCCAGATGGATCGAGGCCGGTAACTGTGTTCGTGATCCCCCTATCCTGAAGGGTCGCACGGTCAGCTTCCTTCCAGCTACTGTTCCAGATCACATTGCCGTTCACACTCTCGGTGTCGGCTCCTAGTGCTTGAGCAGCCCAAGCGGACGTCTGGTATCCACGATATTCAAGGGAGAAGAGACTCAATACAGGTAAATTCGGATTGCTGATCCCACTCTTTATATCGTCAATGTGCGTGCCTTCGTGGGCTGCGTCGATGGCATATTTTGCCCCTTCCTTGATAACGTTTGGATCGAGAGTCACATTAAAAGTTTCCTGCCCTGTCTTTTGGTTATAAACCGGATCAGTTTTCGCCGCTGCTCCATCGCCAGTGGCCCCAAAGGTAACGTTCACACCGTTGTGATCACCCTCTGTTCCAAAGGCCTTTAGTGCGGCCTCCAGCCGAGCCTTCTGCTGTGGGTCTTTAAGATCCTTGAGTTTGTTTTGGAGATTTGTCAAATTGTTCCCCAGGTCCTTTGCGTGCTGCTGAAACTGCTTGTTGCACTTCTTATCGGCAGCATTGCAGGTATTTTTTAGATCGTAGAGACCTGTGGGGTCAATTCTGGATAGCACATTATTGCGGACATAAGAGTAGCGGTTCCACGATTGTGGGTCCCACGGCTTGCCGGAGTTGAGCAGCGGATCAGGCGATGTGAATCTGCCCGTTGCACTTGAATAATATCTGGCTCTGAAGTCGTCCAGTCCGCTCTCCGTGTCTCGTTCTTTGCCGATGAAGTGGAGCGGGCTGAAGTCACAGTTGCCACTTTCGGATTGGCCATCGCCGAAGGGGAGACTGGTAGCCGTTTCGCACATCACACCATCGAGGTTGGTCCGACCACGCTCGGTTCCGAGCCAGTCCGTGTGTGCGAAGAAAGTCTGTCCGGATGCGCCGCCGCTATAAATGGCGAGGTGCCTGCCCGCCGCGTAGACCTCGGCCCGGTTCCAGCCGCCAGACGAGTTCAGTTCCACAGCAGGATGCTGCGCGAGATCATAGAGGTAACCAATCGTGGTCCCGCTAGCAGTCTTTTGCACACGCCGACCCTCGGCGTCATAAACGTAGGTCGCCGTCGAGCCGCCATCGACGGAGATGATGCGGTTCTCCCCATCATAGGTATAACTATGGTTACCATCATTCAAGAGGTTTCCGGCAGCATCATAGGTGAACTGATCGAGGCGGTTGTTGTTCCCGCTGGCGTTGAGAATCATGGCAAACCCCGCGCCCGCGGCGACATTCTGCTGCAACCGATTTCCGAATTGGTCGTACACGTAACTGTATCCCGATTGCCCGCTATTCTGGCTTGCGGTCATAAGGCGATTGAAACTGTCATAAGTATAAGCCCAATTTCCGTTCACGCTGTCATTGGCAAAGAGCACGTTACCGTTGCCGGCATAACCGCTTTGGCCATTGGGATTGGCAATGCTGAAGCTGTATTGAAAGCCGTTCGCACCGCCCGCCAGGCTGCCGTTCCCAGGGCTAACGGGAAAGGAAGCGCCGGAAAAGTTTGAGTCGGTGCTGGCAGAATTGATGGAAAATGAATAGCCGCTTGCTACGCCCTCGGCCCTTGCTGTCAGCGTTATCGTGGCGCCAGAGGCAGTAGCATCCACAGGGGAGCTTGCGTCGTTGTGAAGACCACTGGCCAAGGCGCTAGCCACTGTTGCCGAGGTATCCGAAGCGCCATACGGGATGGATTTGTTATAAGTCGGGATGGCGGGGTCAGAGATAGTAATGGCGACTGTGCCCTTATCGGAATCAGGCGTGAAGACTGCGTTCTGTCCTCCAGCAAGAGCCGCAGCCGACGCGGCTGAGGTGAAGGAAGACGTGTTAAATACCGGTGAGTCGTAGGTTGAAGCAGAGGAGAGAGCGTAGTTAGTGTTAGCCCCCGCGGTTTTGGCGGTAAGCGAGATGCCTCCAGACGAGGTAGCGGTGGCTTTTACCACTGCACTCGGGTCGGCATTGATGACGCCCGCTAGAGCGGAGGCAATCGTTGCTGAGGTCGCGCCAAACGACCAAAAGGCCTTGTCGGTCACCCCACCCGCCATGACTGAGGCCGTTCCGTAATCGTAGACCTTACCCGCTGGTGCGAACGAAGACTTGTTGAAATGGCTAGTGTCGTATGTGAAATTCGAGGCGAAGCTATAGCTCGTCCCCGGTTGGCGGGGGTTCATCAGGATAGTACTGCCAGAAAGCGTAGGCGCAACCGTGGGATCGGACTTGAGAGCGGCAGCGAGATTCGAGGCAATCGAGCCGGGCGTGTCGCTCGCTCCCCAGGAAACCGAATAATTGTTGTTGTTCACGGTCACGATCAAAGAGCCGGCGTCCATGGCAATTGCGGGAGGCGTTCCACCCGCCAGGGCCGATGGGTCGCTAACGGAAAACGATGCGTGCGCGAAATCCTTGCTGTCGTAGCCGACCTGGGCACTCATGGGGTAGTTGGAGATGCCTCCGGTGGTCACTGCCGTAAGGGTGACGCTGCTTCCCGAAACCACTGCGGTTACTGATGCTCCCGTATCTTTGTTGATGGCGGCGGCCAGACCTACTGCAATGGATCCGGACGTGTCAGTCTGGCTGAAAGTGTACGAGTCGCCGTGGCTATTCACTGTCACCGTGATTGTGCCAGCATCGAAAATCGTGTTTTTTCCGCCGGTGAGAGCGGAGCCCGAATTGCCGGTTGTAAACGATGCGCTGCTGAAGTGTTTGCTATCGTTCGCGCATGAGGACGAGAACGCGTAATTGCCCACCGACCCGATGCCCTTGGCCGTCAGGGAGACAACAGCTCCAGATGAAGTAGCCGTGACCGAAGCCGAACTGTCGCTGTTGATGGCGCTGGCAAGAGCGGAGGCGATGCTGGAAGTGCTGGTCCCGCTCCCCGACCAAACGGGCGTTGGGTCACGGTGGCCATTGGCAGTCAGCGAACATGTTCCCGAATCAAACAGCGCGTTGCTTCCACCGCTGAGCCCGGATGCCGAGGCGCCCGCCGAGAAAGAGGCGCTTCCAAAATTGGAGCTGTCAAAAGTGCAGCTTGAACTCAAAGAATAGGTTCCCGCGGACCCGCTTTGTTTGGCAACGAGCGAGATCGTTCCGCCAGAAGCTGTGGCATTGGCCAACGTGCCGGACGCGATCGCGGACGCCAGACGAGATGCAATGGCGCTTGTGTTGTCATTTGCGCCAAAGTCGGTCGAATACCTGACTCCGTTGACAGTGACCGAGCAAGTTCCAGCGTCAAAAATAGTCGAGCCGGGATTCGCATTGGTTCCTCCAGTCAAAGCCGCAGCCGAAGCAGTGGCGGTAAAGGAAGGCGCGGAGAAATCCACGGAATCATAAGTCGTGGAGGCGGAAAGCGAATAATTGGTGTTCGCTCCAGAGCTTTTCGCCGTCAGGACAATCGTCTGTCCGGGGCCGCCGGTGTCGGTGTAGCAGCTTCCAGCTTGGCAGGCCGCCGTTACGTAGGGATTTTGTTGATTGATCGTTGCCACCATATAGTTCGCAATGTACCCCCCGCAGCACGGAGCGCCATTGCTGAACGGTATTTGGGAGGTGACTCCGTTGATGGTCACGTATACGTTTCCTGAATCGTAGAGCGTAGCGCCATTTCCATCGCAACACACCCATTGCGATCCGGGACCACCGATGACCACCGTACCGGTGCCGGCGGTGGCGGGAGCCGCGCCGACCCCCGATTTGCTCTGCTCCAACCCGCCAATACTCACGCTCCCGGTCGCAGCCCACTGCAATGTCCCATTGATGGTCAATGACCCACTTGCGGTGGTAGGTGGAATCGACTGCTCGGTACCACTTAAGGTGATGACTCCCGTGCCCGGCGTGGCTCCGGGCGGAAACTGCTGTTCGGAGCCGTTGACTGTGATCGCGGAGGTTCCAGCGGTAGAAGTGCTGGCGCTGGGATTCGAGATGGCCACCGGAGCCTGCAAAGCGCCGCTGATCGCGACGCTTCCGGTTCCAGGCGTGGCCGGTTGCGTCAATATCTGCGTGGTACGCTCTGAGCCGCCAACTGTTACCGTAACGGACGCTGCCGCTGCCGGGATCGCGTCGATTTCGCTTTGCACCCGTCCGCGTCCGTCATAGCCACGGGTTACAGCATAGCCATTTCCCAGGTTGGCTTGCGCGAGTCCAAAAGGTCCGTAGTGCGCGCCTGAGAACAATGTCACGGGATGACTTGCATCCACCAAGCTGCTGCTCATCGAACTCAAGCGTCCGGCGCTGTTGTTGGCATAGCTGAAGGTGATGCCTGCCCCATTGCTGGCGCTCAGCAGATCCCCCAGCAGGTCGTATGCATAAGCAATCGTGGCGCTGCTTGTGCCGCAAGTCAGGGGCGTGCATTGATTGTTGGCCAGCACGCGGCCCACCCCGTCATAGCTGAAGATGGAGCCAGTCAGAAGCGCTCCCGACGAACTTGCCGTTGACTCCTGCGACAACCGGCCAGTCAGATTTAATTGGGGAGAGAGGTTGTTCCATGTAGAAGGGGCGTCATAGACAAACTTCACGGATGGAGTTACACCGTCTGAATAGGATTTTTGGGTAAGCCGGTCGAGAGGATCGTAAACATAATTGGTGATCAAGGTCGCCGCGCCGTTCTGATTGGGCGCGGGCGCAACTCTGGTGAGCAGGTTGCCGTTGGCGTCGTAGCTATAAACGATATTCCCCGATTCCGGGTTGCTGGCGGTGATAAGCCGCGAGAGCGAATCGTAGGAAAAACTCCGTGGATTCAACCCTGACTGCGTTACCGATAGCAGGTTTCCGAGCGCATCGTACGAGTAATTGGTCAGGAAGCCGGTTGCGTCAATCGCCTGCCCGCAATCGTAAGGAGTTCCGTTGGGTCCACCTTGCGTAGCGGATGTCACCTCGCAGACTGAGGTGAGACGGCCGAGGCCGTCGGTCTGAGAAATGCGTTGACTTCCAGCTTCGTCGGTCAAGCTGGTTGCCGATCCCGTATATGCCGTAGCGATGGCGCTTGCGTCGGAATGGGTCACGCTGGTGGTACGGCTCAACGCATCGTAGGCAACGGTATCTCCAGTGCCCGAGCACACTCGCGAGGCCGATAATCCTTGTCCCTGAAAGGGATACGACTGGAAATTTATCCGGCCCAAGGCGTCGTAACAAACATCGACCTGATCGAAGGGATTGGAGGATTCGCCGTTGCCGGTGGCCTGCCGGATTTTCCGTCCAAGTCCGTCCACCTGGAGAAATGCGGTTCTGGTATCGCTGGCATCTACCGTCTGTTGAATCTGCACTGTAACCGCATCGGGATAACTGAAGGTTGCCTGCCCGGAAAGCATGCTTCCGTTGACCGGCGTGGGCGGATCTACGATCTGCGTGGGGCGCAAAGCCTGGTCATAGGAAAAGCTGGTGGTTTGGTTGTTCGCGTCGGTCTTGCTCAACACCAGCCCCGTATTCAGGTCGTAGACCGCGCTGCCGCACTGATTCAACGCATTGCAAACGGATGACGGATAGGTTCCGGTGGCATCATAGCTAAAGCTAGTGGTATGCCCGAGCGGATCGACCTGTTGGGCAGCCTCTCCTGTATCGAGCCAGAATGTGTGGGTGCTGACATTTTTGGCGTCGGTGTCCAGGAAGCGGTTAACCGAAGTCAGGTTGCCACGCACGCCGCCGCTTGGCGGACTGGCATCGTGTTGGCTGGAGATTCCGGACGCAACCAGACTCGATTCATCATAGCCATAGGTGGCGGAGGCCGCGACGTTTCCTGAGCCATCAGTCACTGTTGTCTGTGCCGGCAGGTTCAGGAGGTTGTTGGCGAGAAAGGCCGCGTTGGCAACGAACTGATAAGCCGTATTCGTTGTCTGGAGGACAGAGCTAGGAGCGCCTGGGCCAAAATCATATTGCGTGGTGCTCGTGAGTTTTCCATAGATTGCCGTGCCGAGACTGCCTCCACTACAAGAGTTGGGGTTGCCATTCGTATCGTAGGAGCTGCCAAGAAAACAGCTAACCTGGAATCCTTGGTCATAGCTATATTCCACTTTGCTGGTCTGCCCATTCGGCCAGATCGTCGTAGCTCGAACCGGCACTTGGTTGGGCGGAGGCACTGAAGCGCCCGAACGCGTTTGGGCATTCGTGAACTGATAATCGTATTGAACGGTCTTCAGAAGTATGCCGCTCGAGGCTGAGCCCTGAAACACCTGCGTCTTGAGTTCCTGCGAAAACCGCAGCGACAGGCTTCCGCTGCCCAGGGTGCTGAACGTATGCACCGTGTCGTTGCCCGCAGGATCCGTTACCGTGGTGGTGAGCTGTCCCTTGTTGGTGAAAGGCTCCCCTCCATATGTGTAAGACCATGTCTGGGTGGGACCACCGTCATTCGGATTCAAAACCCGCGTTTGAATGGCTCGCGAAAACGAATTGTTGGCGATTCGCCCATCGGTCCATGTATAAGACAACGTCCCTCCGGTCGGAAACGTTATCTGCGCCAGATCGCCTTTGCCGTCTGTGGTGTACTGAAACGTCCATGTATGGCCATCTGGTAAAACCACGCTTTGCAATTGGGTCGCGTTATAGGTTTGGGGATTTACACCCACCGCTGCGGGCAAGGTCTCTGAGACCGAGACATAGCAGAATTTAATCGGATATGTGCCTCCGTTCAGTCCTGGCGGGTTCCAGACAGACGCCGCAGCGATCGGCAGCGGACCAGAGCATCCGGTGCTGTCGCTAGAAGTTGGCTGGAGAGGGGTCGGAATTACCCGGCCCATGGTGTCGGTCCACGACGCCGGTGTCAGCAAGGAGTTCGGCGAAGAAGAGCTGTTTAAAGAGATCTGGTTTCCATTTACGTCCTCGGTCAGCAAAATCAGCGTGCTCGTTAAGCTTGTGGGATAGGTGAATCGCGTCCCGTCGGAATTGGTAACCACCACACTAGCGCCGCTGCTGTTCGCCAGGATCTGGCTAAGATTGAAATCCATCCGGTAGCCGCTGCCGTCTACGGCCTCATAAGTGCCGCTGTTGACCGGCGCCAGCGGGTGCGTAGCTCCATCTGGTTCCACCACGACCGGGGCGCAAGAATAGGAAATGCCGGATCCGAGAAGAGTCGGCTGGCAATGAGGACCGGTTAGATCGACGGCCGTCAAACTTGGGACACTGGAATTGACGGCCTGCACAAACGGTCCAAGACCAGGCAATGGCCCGAGGGACGCCCCCTTCTCAATCACTTGAAACGAATGCTCATAAGCGGGCGGCCCCAAAGAAGTGCAGGGGGTGAGCGGGCCACTCGAATTACAGGACTGGAACTCGAACCAAGGAAGATTTTGATAGTGCAGCACAAAGTTGAGACCAAGCTTGCCGCCTCGTTGCGGATATGAAATCAGGGGGATATCGATAGTGGGCGAACCATTTACCAGATTAACCGCATCGATCGCGCCGGAGTGGTAGCTGCCAAACGGCCTCAATCCAGCTTCAAAGGCAGCGCTGGTGAGATCCGGGCCGGAACTCTGAGCATCACCCAACTGCCATGCGGCCAGCAGTACCACGATCAATAGCGGCGAAACTCTTAGCAGCGAGTCACACGCACGGCGACCAACAGCAGACCACTTCAAAGGCAATGAATCCATCCAACCCATTTTTCTCACTCCAAAAGTAAACAACACAGGGCCACTCAAGGCTCCTGGCGCAAATGAAAGGAACCGCAAGGCAGGTGAGGCAAAGGTTAAGGAGGAGGCTTTCGGAAGACGAACGAATTTTTCTTGAACAGTCTTGAATCTTTGGTCCAGTCTAGCCTTTAAAGGAGCCCTCTTGCTTGCGCACAGTTCGTACCTTGCGTCAAACTTCTATCAGAAATCGAATCGAACATTACACCACCGAAGCTAGAAATGCAAGCATGTACTTAAAAATAGTTTAGCAATATATGATCTTGCACTTGCGTGATCCTGTCCGGGAACCATCAAAAAAAAAGACGAGAACAATATGAAACATTGACCGAAGAAAATGAAATAGCAGATAACCGCTAGGTGAGCGTTTCAGTACTACTGCGAATCGAGAATCGTCCCTTCAATCGCTGGTGCCGGAGATGCCAGGAAGCCATTGGCGAATCATGCTCTCAACCACGACGGTTTCCTTGCCGGAAACTCCTAACAATGCACGGCCAATCTTGAACTGGAATAGCGCCAGGATCAGCGTGCGGCTCGCAACCGATGCCTTGGCTTGCGGAAGGCCCATCTCACGCTCCAAATTTCTCACAAGTACGTTTATTGCATTGTTCAGAGGAACATAAGCCATTTTGCTCCATTTCGCATTTCCCGTAAGCATGGCCTGCATCAACAGGCGCGCGGACTGAGCGGAGATTGAAAAATACCACTGGCGCACTCCTTTCACTACCAGCCCCGGAAACTCCTTGGCATTTCGAGCCGAGGAAAGAATCATGTGGAACTCCGCGGGAGACATCGCCCTTTCTGTTACCTCGTTGACCGTCCGCTGGAAAAGGATCTCTTTGTTCGCAAAGACCCGAAATATTGAGGGCTCGCTTACATCCGCCCGTGACGCTACCTCGCGGGTTGTGGTCATCCCATAGCCCTGGCGAGCGAACAATTCCTCCGAGGCTTCCAGTATCTTGCCCTCAATTTTTGTTCCCATGTTTTTCCTATTGCTTGACGCGTGAAGTTGTCTTGAATTCGTTGCGTTTCATTTTGGAAACAAGCATACAGGTCGCGTCAAGGATATCCGGCGCTAAAGCCCTTTCGACTGTTATATCAACAGTCCACCTCCGAATCATTTGCTCGTCGGTCAGCGAGGCTCCGGAGGCTGTTCCCTCATCCGAAATATTGAAACCAGACATTTCGCGGAATTCAAAGATTCTTAAGGCATTTGCAGGGCGATTACCAGACAATATCTGGGATATTTCCCCCGCAAATCAAGGCAGTCAAAATGACCTCAAACAGAATCCCAAAAAGGAGCCAAACTCAATGAAAAACATTCTTCTTGGACTTTCCTTGGCCGTTCTATTGCCGGCCGTATTTTGTCACACTTCATACGCAAGTCGGAATAAGTTGGTTGCGTCGCAAGAAGATGCCACGAACCGCGTTCCGGCATCTTTGCAGATTGCTCTCTTCGACGAGGCCTCTTCCGACCTTCGCGATGGTGGCGGGTTTCCCCCACTATGCGAGCCAGATCGCAATTGCTTCACGGATCCATTGCAAATGGCCGTCTCGATCAAATCCGCCTCCGCGCTGCACGACGGTGGCGGGTTTCCACCGTTATGCGAGCCTGATCGCAACTGCTTTATAGGTTGAGTGTCCTGACGGATTGACAACCGGCAAATACTTCGTGTCAAGTGAAGGGCTGGAGTTGTAAGCTAGCCCTTCACATGATGAACGTCATTAATTCCGTTCTGCTCATTGGTCCGATTGTGTTGCAGGCTTGGCTCATTTATCTCTTATTTCTTCGTCGGGTCGCCCATCAATTCAAGTTCTTCTCGTTGTATACAGGTTTCTCTGTGCTTGCCCAAATTCTCCGATTTATTACAAATGCAGATCGGAGGACCTACTATTACGTCTATTGGGCATCTGAAGCTGTCTATGCCGTTTTAGGATTTTTTGCCATTAATGAAGCGTTCCGCAGAATCTTTCGGGTCCAATTCATCGCTTTGAAGTGGTTCAAATTTCTTCCCGTCACGATCGGGGCGGCCACTCTTACCGCTGCTGTTGTGGACGGAATCTTCTTTCCACCAATCGATGCCAGGCCAATGCTCGCAACCATAGTGGCAGCGGAAATCGCGGTGCGATGCCTGCAAGGCGCACTCTTTTGCTTGTTGTCGATTTTAGTTCGGTTACATCGCGTCAGCTTGCAGAACCAAGCGTTTGGTATTTCTCTTGGCTTCGCCGTAGCAGGATTTGGAATCTTGCTGACTTTCATGCTGCGTTCCGTTTTCGGAACAAGATTCAACTCGGCGATTCGGTTTGGGCCTCCCCTAGCGTATATTACTGCCGTAGTTATCTGGCTGTCTGCGTTTGTTAAGGCCGAGCCGCTCGATCCGTTTCTTGGCCCAAATGCACCGCGCCTGACGACGGAACAGATTGAAAGACTCACCGGTGCGCTGAAAGACGCTACGGAAGAGATGAAAGGTTAAACCCGAACGATGTACGCCCAGATCTTTGGTTACCTTGTTCTCCTGCTCGCATGCCTGGCAGCTATCTATGCCGCCCTTGAGTATCATGCCCGATACGCACGGCTCAATATCACCGATATGCGCGAGGTTCTGCGCCCCATCGACCTACGGGCTGTCTGGCTTTTATTGCAGCCGACCACAGAAGACATCATCCGTCCCTTATTCTCGAAAGAATCATTTGAGATTGCCCAGCGTCGGGATCTTTTCAAACTGCGAGAGTATCTCTTGCGGATGTCGCACAACGCATTTGTACTGATCCTCTTGGCCAATACTCAATTGAGCATCGAACTCGAAAAGTGCGTTGGAATTGACGACACGGAGAAATTCATCGAGCTAGCCCGAAATCTCCAGGTGGCGGCAGTCGATTTTTATATCTACAGTTTGCTCAGTCTAGCCCGTATCCGGTTCTGGAGCCTTGTGCGGATTCCCAGGTGGATGCCCTTTCCATCTCCTCGAATTGCAGATATAGGAGAAACTCTCGGACTGAATTGCCTACCCACGTATGCACGCCTGAAGGAAGCCGCCGGCGAACTATTCGCGGCCATTGACCCGGAGTTTTATGACGAGTTGATGGCTTATTTATGAATTCGAATTACGATTCTGGAATGATGCGGAATATTAAGTAAATGTTAAGTTAGTCTTACTATATACTGACGGACTGTTCTTTGTGATCTGGCTGACGCCCGATTTTGAACATCTCTTCACTGGCCACCTGCCAATCTCACTCACGGCTCAAGAACAATGATAGGATCGATTTTCGCGGCCCTCAGGGCGGGTAGGATGACGGCAATCAGTCCTACCGAACAAAGAACTGCAAGCACCGATAAATAAACTCGGATGTCTGCGAGCTGTATACCAAAGACGAAAGCGGCCAAGACCGATCGCAACAACCGCGACGTAAGCAATCCAATACCGATCCCTACCACTAACAGCCTAGTACCATAGAGAAAAATGAGTCGGAGCACGTCCCTGCCCCGAGCACCTAAGGCCAACCTTATCCCAACCTCATGCTTTCGTTCCAAGACAGAATGGGACACTACCCCATACAGGCCAATGCTGGCGAGCAACAACGCGATTCCAGCAAAAGCGGTAATCAGAGCTGACTGCATTTTTCTGGTGGCTAACGAAGAATCCAGAACCTGCTCAAGAGTTCGCGGATTCGCCGAGATCACTGCCGGATCTGCTCTAAGCACTTCATCGTGGATCTTCTGGCCATACGACAGTGGTTCGCCATGAGTTCGTATGGCCCATGAAAGGGGAGACCGGCGATTCATGAGCGCCAACGTCCTGTCCGGGACCTGCGCCAGCGGAAGGAAGATCGCTGGCCGAGGGTCTTCATCGAGTCCAATGTCTCCGCGGATATCCGATGCAACACCGGCGATTTCACGAGGTTGGTCATCTAAATCAGGACCGAACTTTGAGACAATGGCGACGGTTTGGCCAACCGCGCTATTTATAGCACCATGCAGGAATCGCCGGACGAATGTTTCATTTACGATGGCAACTAAGTGGTTGTCTTGCGTGTCATGCTCGGTAAAAGCGCGACCCGCCATCATTGGCACTCGGAGCACGGCAAAATATTCAGGCGTTGCCATCTTCCAATCGGCAATCCATGCATCCGAGTCTGCACCGGCAGGCGATTGGGGCAGCGCAAAACGAAACGCAATGCGTGGAGCAGCCGTGGGCAGCTTGCTTACCGCAGCCACCGATTCGATGCCGGGAATCGTTCGCAAGCGTTCTGTGATCCGCTGGACGGTGCTCGCGACCACTCGGGTCGTTTGAAAGGCAGGTCCGGCAAACGAAGTTTGTACAGTAAGCACTCCCCCTGGCTCAAAACCTAGCCCTCCCTGCATCTTTTGGTAGCTCGCCAATAACAGCCCGGCTGCAACCAATATCGCTGTTGATAAGGAGATTTCGAGCGTTACAAGCCCTCCTCGAATCCAACTCGCGAGACGGTTGGACGATGCCCTACCGGAGTCCCGAAGAGTTTGCGCAGCATTCATTCCAATTAAATGCAGCGCCGGAGCCAGGCCAAAAACCAACCCCGTAAGAACAGAAAGAGCCAGCACAAACCCGAGGACGCGAAAGTCAATCGATACTTCGACGCCCCGATTGACTTCCCGGACAAGCCAAGTTCGGAGCATACGCAGCAGCACCATGGCCAGGGCCAATCCTCCGGTGGCTCCAACAGAGGAGAGCAACAAGCTTTCCGTGAATAGCTGCCTTAACAAGCGCAACCGGCTTGTGCCCAAAGCTATGCGGACGGCAATTTCCTTGCGGCGACCAGCAGCACGAACCAACAATAGATTCGCGACATTGGCGCAGCTAATCATCAAGATGCAGCCGGCAGCCGCCAACAGCAGCATCATCGGCGAGCGATAGCTACCCACCTGCAAATCCACAAACCTGGTGAGCGTGATCCCGATTTCCTGAGGCACGGTGCTGCCAGGGTGTTCCGCGACGAAGCGTTTCCAAAGGAGATTCAATTCCTCTTCGCCCATTGCTGGTCTCACACCAGGGCGCAGCCGCCCGGTTAAGAAGTACGCCCTTGCTGTGTCGTTGGCATCCTCCGCTTTGCGGAATGGAAGCCAGACATCTACTTCCGGGCCTGAAGTGAAACCCGGAGGCATGACGCCAATGATGGTGCAGTCCTCGCCGCTCATGCGGACGTGTTGCCCAACAACCTTTTCGTCGCCATTCAATAGCCCTTTCCAGAGTCCATGGCTGACAACAGCCACCAGCGGAGCTCCCGGCACATCGTCCTGGGATCTGAAATCTCTTCCCATCAATGGCTGAACATGGAGCACGCGAAAAAAGTCGGCGCTCACATTGAGGCTATGGACCGCTTGAGCTGCGGAACCAAAATAGATATTCACTCCAGGGGACCCACCCCAAGCGGCGAAATATTCAAACGTCCGGCTGTTTCGGGCGGCATAGCGGAACCAGGGGTAGCTAACTGCGACTTCCGGCCGCACCGGCAGACGCCGCTTGATCTCAACAATGCGTTGTGAGTCGGGAAACGGCAAGGGCCGCAGCAAAATTGCGTTGACGAGGATGAAAAGCGCTGTGGTTGCTCCGCACCCAATCGCCAGAATCAAGAGAGCAACAATCGTGAAGGACTTGTTCTTACTGTAGAGCCCACAGGCGTAACGCAAATCACGAGCCAAGCTTTCCATCGGCCACCGATTATACAAGGGCATAGACTGGATCTATTCTGACCGGCCGAGAGCGCGTCATCGTCAGCCGTACTTCAAAAACACCTGCGGATGGAGGCTTGATACTCCATTGGCCGGATAGCGATCCGGTCCCGCTGAACCATAGAGTCCATGCCCGGACTTACTGATTCGGCGGCATGTCCTTCCACGCTGCCACAGGAATTCTCCAGTCGACTGGTTTTTACGCTGCCTAGATATTATTGGCTAATAAAAATATTAGCAATTGCTTTCATTTCTCTGATACACTCCCGCCCATGGCCGTCAATTACCGGGTTGTGCGTACTGACCATCAGAACTTGCAGACCTCGGGGATTCCGGCCTTCGTTGCTAATGCTCCTTTACTTAGCGGGGGACCGCCATGCGAACTCTATTGGCGGTCCATTTTTATGCTGGGGCCCAACTTCATGGATAGAAAGTTGCGGTTGGAATTTTGAAAGGAACGAAACCCAAGAAATGTCACGGTTCAGAGGACGAGTCAAGTGGTTCAACAGCGCGGAGGGCTACGGATTTATCGGGCGCGACGGCCAGCCGGACGTTTTTGTCCATTTCACCGGCATTGCAAAATCCGGATACAAGTTCCTTACCGAAGAGGATGATGTCGAGTTTGACATCGTGCAAGGCCCGCGCGGCCCCCAAGCCTCTGAAGTAACCGTGCTGCCAATGCTACTGCGCGAATCCAGTTCCGAAGGTTCAGTCTGATGGTGCCTCCAACCATCTTGCTGGTGGAAGCGCGGACCGATGTGCGCGAGATGCTTGCCGAGAGCCTCTTTCACCATGGCTTTTGCGTCTTGAATGCGCATACCGCTCCTCTGGCGCTTGAACTCTCGCTCTCCAATCCCCAACCGATCGATGTTTTGGTGGCGGACGTCGTAACGATCCAAAACCAAGGGCATGATTTCCTGAATGTTGTTCGTACACGCCATCCCAACCTTAGAGTCCTGCTCGTCTCTGGCTATGATCAATATCACCTGTTGGCAAAGAACCCAACCCTGTTGGAGGATGCTGAATTTCTTCCAAAATCATTTCGCCCATCTACTCTAGCCAAGCGGATCGTAGCCATGCTCCACCGTCGCAATCAATTGAGGATTTCCGCAGATTCCGCTTCTCTCGCCCACGAAACGGAGATCGACGATCCGTCTCTCCGAAAAGCAGAATCCTCCCCCATATCACCTGAATTTGCTGTCAGCCGGGTCCCAGAAGGGCCGATGACCGTGCTATTCCTCGATCTGGACTCAGTTCTCGTGGCAACTGTCGAAGCTGGCCTGACTCTACGCGGTTTCGATCTCCTGCCTGCCGAGTCTGTCAAAGATGCCCTTATCGCCGGTCTAGCTCATTCCGGCCCTATCCACGCTCTCATCGCCGATCCCTATACGTTTTATGTGGCGGGCATGAATGTGGCGGCGATCTTTGAGCAACGTTATCCCGAAATTGAGACGCTCTTCATATCGGCGGAAGATCGGGGGACGGTAGCCGCTAGCTTTCCTTCCGCCGAAGACGAACATCGGTTTCTGTCCAAGTCTTTCTCTCTCACTCAATTGGAAGCAAAGATTATCGGTCTTTTCCTGCGTCCGGTTGCAAGAGCCAAATTCCTGGAAGAAGGAAATGCGCAAAATGCTAAAGCAAAATCCCCGCACAAAAGGTGCTCGGCCAATCGACGACCTACTGGCTAAGTTGGGCTGGCACGTCCGCGACCAACGCGCCGCGAAGGGTTATTCGCAGGAAAGCTTTGCCGATATATGCGGAATCGGTCGTGTCCACAATCGGAATGATTGAAAGAGGCGAGAACGATCTGAGACTTACTACATTGATTGCAATCGCCAAGGGCCTACAAATCGGTATTTCGGAACTCCTTCAGGGTATCCAGTAGAAAGATGAACGATCAAAACGATAAGCAAGCATCTAGCCGTGCGCCACAGTGGAGTCGATTGGCAAAAGATGATCCATGGGGTGCTCAATCCTGTGAAACAGCCGCACTTTTGCGCTGGCTTTGTCACGAATCCGACCGCAAGCGGCGTCCGCTGAAAAGCTTTGAACCTGGATTTTACTTCGACGGAAGAACTGTTTTCGTGAATCAGGCCGAGTTTTTTGCGGCTTACTGCCTGAAAGATTGCGTGATCATGCGCGGACTCTTCTGGCTGGCAGTCGAAGAAATGTTTCACGATGTACCGATTAATCGGCTTTTGGAGTTTTCTCTTCGCGAGCAGCAACGGTCCTTTGTTGATTTTTCACGGCACTAGATGTGCAGATCGGTCAAAAGAATCGTGCAGGAGCCTTCCTCGCAAACCAAAGTCAGTCGCCGCTATTGGCAACCGATCTCAATAGCGACATTGTTGGCTGCATTTTTCTTGGCCTATCGTGCCTGGATTGGATTTCCGCTCACAAAGGAAATCCGTCGCAGAAGAGCGTACCAGCAACATCTGGCCGCCAGACCTTCTCTTGAAAATCTGGGTCTGGTTAAAGCGCCGCCCAAGGAAAAGGTACTGTTTAACGCGCCTATTGGTCGCTATCGCCCAATCATGCTGGCTTCTGGCGAAACCGCCCCCCACCTGGATCCAAAGACTGGACAACCTTCAGAGCCACCAGCGCAAGTGTATTGGACTAATTATGAATTGGACGGCGCACCTGAAGATCAACGCAGAAATCCTGCAACTCGCGCCCTTGTGATCGTGCTGGAGTATCCCAATCCAGAGTGGGCGAGATACAGCCTTGAAGACAGAGTTCTTTTAGCGGTCGGAACATTGGACGACATGGAAACGCCAATGAAATTTGGCAATCGTGTCCTGGCTCAATCGGAGACTCACGATGGGGTCGTCCAGACCTACTACCTCTGGACCTGCGGCAATCGTGTGGTGATCCTTCATGTCGATGCGGACGATGTCAATGAATTTCTGAAGATCTACCTTCACAAATATCCAAGCTACCTCAGTCCATGAGCACGGAACATTCCTGGTTGCACCCAAGATATCCAAAACAGTATTTTGCAAAACGCACGAAACACGGAGGAAGACGAAAGCCTTTGATGACAACCCCGTCGCATTCTGCGCTGGTCCCCCCCCCGCCCCCGTCACGTGCGCAAGCGTGCAACTCGTGGACGCAACAACTTGCGATAGTCTGAAATGGCGAAACCTTTCCCATCAGCACTAACACGGCGTCCTCATGGGCGAGCACAACAGACCGGGATGCAGGTGCCCTGCTCGGCTTATTTCTGGTCTTTGAATTTATACAACCTCTTGATGCGCACGTTCCAAAATTAAGGATTCCCCTTCCAGTTTGGAAACGGCATACGAGTGGACTGACGGAAAGCATCAATTAGACTGCGAATCTTTCCACGACGAGCGTGCACCGCTTGCACCATCTTTTCCAAAGCGGGAATGTCGTGGTCATACCACTCTGGCGCTATCGAGTTTGCACAGCGCCAAATATCGTTGATATCTGCTTGCTCCGCTTTCGTTAGCGTTGGCTCAAAAGCGTCCCAACCCATAACATTCTTGTAGACCGAATTTCGATAGTACACCCCATGCAAAGTTAAGTCCTGGAAGGTCCATTCCAAGGCATTAAGGCAATATCCCTGATCGATGAAGACGGCATTGAAGGGATCTGATCGTTTCTTGCGAATGAAGATCGCTTGACGACCATCGACGTTCGCTAACCACTTATCGAGGACCAGAACCCGTGCGAACGCCAGCGATTGGTTGATACTACCCATGAAGGACTCAGGGAGATAGTCATGGATCTCTCTGGATTCACTGAGGAGATCGCAAGGATATCGAGACCCAAATTGTAACCCGCTGCTGCATCGCACTTCCCTGTTTGGAAGCACAATGCGCAGCTCCTGGGTATTGTCGATCAACCAATCGCACACTTCGATTGTCGCTGGTTGCGTCATGGGCAAACCGAGCCAGAGTCCGAGTGACGTCGCAAACATTTCGTTGGCGAGGATCCGACATCCTTGGGGAGAATTTTGGAATTTTAGGACGTAGAATGCGCCGTCCGAGGCCCGCATGAGGTGCGCCTGGGAACCGCCGCGCATCCTGCGGATATGCTGGACTGCATACAATGGAGCGCTCATGAATTGTCCTTAGAGCTATGGATTGGCTAAAGCGGTGTGAGCAAGACACTGCGGAGACGAAAGGGATGATGCTCGAGACTCAAGTCGTCAAGATCGAAGCGCAATGAAAGTTGAAGAGGTTGTGAACGACTAAAGCAGCCGCGAGTTCCCTTCTAAGGAATTTAAAGAGGTTTCGTCTCACTCTTCGGCAGAGTCCCAGGCAATCTTTTCGATCCCTTCTCGAGATTGCAGCGCCGATGCGCTGCCTGGATATTGTCCGGATGATCGTCGCGCCAAGCTGCGCCCATGCCTCTCGGATCTTTGTGATCGGGCACGATATCTCGAATATCTATGAAGCGCTCCCCGCATATCCCGCACGTCGAGTTTTGCTCTTTGACTTTCTGCTTGAGCAGTCGCTTCATTTCCGAGGGTGAGCGGATTTCTCGATAGCCTCTGGGATGATGCGCATCATCAATGCGACGCAGAGCTATCAAAGAATTGCTCGTTCCGGATGTCTTGGAGCGTCCACAACAGAATAGCGAATGATGGATTGGACAGAATTCCCGTCTACGGAGTTTCATATGACACCTTTCTCGATTCAAAATCCTTCTGCATCCGCGTGGATGACCTCGACCGTAATAATTCCGTGGATCTCGGTCCGCGAGAAAGCAGAGTTGTCAGGGATGGTCGCTGTGCATAAGTCCTCTCTCGTGTAACAGTATTTACAGGTCTTGGTATAATAGGCATAGCCGAGAGGAACGATTTATGAAAGGGAGCACAGTTCATAACGAAGCGGCGTCCCGACAGGAGCAGCTTCAGAGGGCGATTGGAGAAAGAATTCGCGAGTTCCGTAGCAGCAAAGGGTGGTCTCAAGAGCGTCTCGGAGATCTTTGCCGAATCCACCGAAGCCACATGGGCCAAATCGAAAATGGCGCTACAAATCCTGAGCTTTCAACCTTGCGCAAAATCGCAGATGCGCTCGATATTCCAATTGCGTCCTTATTTAGTTGATAACCAGGCAAATGGGATCGGCATCGCACGGCCTACCGTTTTAAATTATGCTTGGGGGGATGCTGAATCTCCCTTCCAACCTCGCCCAGCAGGTGACGATTGCCCTGGCCGAGGACATCGGCAGTGGCGATATCACTGCCGAGCTGGTGCCCGCCGAACAACGTGTGACCGGAAAGGTCATTACCCGAGAGCCCGCCATCCTCTGCGGGCGCCCCTGGGTCACCGAGGTGTTCCATCAGCTGGATCCATCGGTCCAGCTGACCTGGACCGCCGATGACGGGGACCGAGTCGCCGCAAACCAAACTCTCTTCGAGATTGCCGGCCTCGCCCGACCAGTGCTCACCGGCGAGCGGGCCGCCCTCAACTTCCTTCAGCTCCTATCCGGAACTGCCACCGCCACCCGCCGTTACGTAGACGCCATCGCCGGAACCGCGTCCGCGATCCTCGATACGAGAAAAACACTTCCCGGACTGCGGACCGCCCAGAAGTACGCAGTCCTCTGTGGCGGCGCCCAGAACCTCCGGATCGGCCTCTTCGATCAAGTCCTCATCAAGGAAAACCACATCGCTGCGGCCGGCTCCCTCACAGTGGCAATCCGAGCAGCGCGCCGGGCGGCAGGTTCAAAGAAAGTCGAAGTGGAAGTCGAAACGCTGCAGGAGTTCTCGGAGGCCCTGCGGGCAGGACCGGACATCATCATGCTGGACGAATTCAGCCTGAACGACATGAGAGCCGCCATAGAGCTGAACAAAGCCAGCGACCACAGTGTCAAAATCGAAGTATCAGGGAGCGTAACGCTGGAGACAGTCCGTGCAATCGCGGAAACCGGCGTCGACTACATCTCCATAGGCAGCATCACGAAACACGTCCGGGCGGTGGACTTGTCAATGCGTCTGGAGTTTGTAGCTCGCTAGGCGACAGGCGACTTCAACACTCTCTGCGGCTGCGCAACTCTATAGCCCTGCGCATAGTCCACACCGAGGCTGGTGAGCATCTCAATGATTTCCGCGTTCTCCGCGAACTCGGCGATCGTCTGCTTCCCGGTCAGGTGCCCGATCTCATTGATCGACCGGACCATTCCCCGATTCGAACGATGGGCTGAAGGATTTGCGTGTACTGTTTCCTTCATTGATCAGGATTACAGCGTCTGAACCGCATGTGGAGCAACGGCCATTAACGGTGATAGGACCTTCTAGGCTGCAGTTCACGGACTCGTATTTCGTTGAAGCATACTGGCAAGTTGTTTCCTCGGAAGATTAAGGAGTTAGGGACGCTTGCAATAAGGATGGTCAAGCGAGCTTCGGGCCAATTCCTTTTGCAATTACAGTGGGACGGGAGTAGATCATCAGATCAACAAAGGAAGGCAGCGCGTCGTGATTCTGATGCCGAAGGTTTACGCCGAATGCGGCGGAACAACACGGCCCGCTCCTCGAATTTCTCCTTGAAGCGGGCTCGGCCGAGAGGTCTTAAGTTAGCTCTGAAGCCTGCCCAGAAATTCCCCCAGCTTGGCGGTCGCCTTGAACTGCGGAACAGGATCCAGTTCCTTGAAAGCGCTGGTAAACGCATTCGACAGGCTCCACATAGTCCGCGGCGCGAACTCCGGATACCTTGGATCGAAGTACAAGCTGTGGACGGAAGGAAGTAAGCTCCTTGGCGCCTCCAACTCTCCTTCAACAAAGGCCTCATAGAGAATCAATTTGGCTCTGTCATCGGTGAGCTGAGTTTCCCGCCAGGTCTCGATTTGCCGCTGCAGGGGCTCAAAGTTTCGCTGAATGCGATCAACGCCGACTGAAAGGGCGTCGAGGAGATTGAAATTCTGGCTGTGCTTGGCCAGCACAGGTGTGTAGTCGCCGCTGAATGCCATATTCGAGCACACGAAAACCCTGTAACCGACCGTGAGGGCCAACCGGAAGCTCTTATCGTGTGAGTTTCGGAGTCCGATCGAGAATCTGCACCCCGCCATCTGAGTTTCAAGGTCAACGACGCCGAACATCTTCATGCCGTCGTTTGAAACAGCGTATTCCTCGTTAACGACGCCGATATGGCGAAAGCTGAGCGTTTCAATCAGAGCTTCAACGATTTCGTGATGGGGGACAGGCTTATGAGTCAGCGTAGCCGGAGGAGCCTGAATAAGTGATAACTCGGGCCGCCCGATCTTCCGAAGCGGACCAGCGACGAGCGTTCCATTGGTCATAGGTAGTCCTTTTGTGTGGTGATTTGAGAGTCTTGTTTTGAAAGAAAATGGGAGATCAAAATGAAAAGAAGAGCGTTTAGGAGGGATTACCAGGTACAGATTTGTTGCGACTCAAGTACGCAATTTTTTCAGCGTCCGTTTCTAGTTCGCCGAATGTCGCGCAATTTGCCGCCGAAGACATCTTCGGAGCCACTTGGGATGAAGCACATGCTCTTTTTCGATGACCATATGCAGGTCGTTCCGAATCGTGCGGTCGCCTACGATCCGGGTAAGGACCGTACGCTCCTTTCGATTGGTCGACAAGCTATGACGTCGTCGGGGCGGTCCTGATGACTGCCATCGCCACGTGGAACACCATACACACCTTAGTAACGTCTTATTCATAGACGGGAAAGAGTAATGTTTCATTCATGTGCGGAAAGCTGCTAGTTTGTTTCGCCCACTCCGCCTTTGGTGTTTACAAAGTCGTTCAGGGAATTTTGAAGGGAGTTGCATTACTGACGCAATTTTCACTGCTCGAAATCGGAGAGAGAGCGCATATTGAGGATGGGGTGTGCGCGTGCCTTACCAATCACACTTCGCGACAAAAACCGCTCAAAGGTGTTTTTACGCTTGTACGATGGGAATGGGGACCTGACGCCGCAACCACCCAGTTCAGCTGTGGCCCCTGCTTCTATCCGGAATCGCCGGAGGCAATTCCCGCGGCGCTTCAGGAACACGGAGAGAGTCATGAACATGAAACTCACCTACAAAACGTATATGGGAATGCTGCTGCTCGCAGGGACACTTTTTGTCGGCGCACCTTTCGCGCTCAGCCAGGTCTCAATCGGAATTCAGATCGGCGCACCTCCTCCGCCGCGAGTGATTGCCGTTCGCCCGCCAAACCCCAATCCGGAAGATAACGGGTACGTGTGGGTCAACGGCTACTGGTATCCGGTGGATGGTCATTACTACTGGCATCGAGGCTACTGGACGCGGCCGCCGTATGTTGGCGCGGTCTGGGTCGCCCCATACTATGAGGAGAGCCGCTACTACGGTGGCTACTGGCGCGGTCCGCGCGGACGCTTCGAGCACGACCACCACTGGGATCATGACCGGGAGCGCGACCGCGATCGCTGGCGCAAAGACAACGGAAAGCACAAGGGCTGGCATAAAAAACATCACGATGACGACGACGATCGCGACTAAAGAATTGAATTAATTTCGCGCCACCAGCTATCCATCAAGGTCTGGACCGGACGATATGCCGGACTCTGGAAACGGAGGTATTTCGATTCGATCGCAAAGCTCGTCAATCTCTTCGTCGGTGAGCGGAGCGCAGTCGTCGAAGTGCTCCATGTTGCGGATCCGTGTAAAAGGATCGTTGGGAAGAAAGTCCGTCAATTCATGCGCTTGGAAGACTCGAAGAGCTGCAAGGATGGTGCAGGCCTCCTGGTAGGTGAATGCCGGCGAAGACTTCTTCCGCTCAGTGGAAGATTTCATCTGCGTGTACCTCAAATAGTTCAATGTCGTTGGGGAGTGAAGGTAGCCGCTATCGCTGTACGGCCGTTGGCGTAACAGATTGATTAGATATCAAGTGCTGAGGTCGGGCCGGGCTACGATGGCACAATGAAGTCTAGCGTCAGCAGGCTGAAATGTGCCCAGAAGGTTAGCAGCGCAATAGCGTCTCAAGCGCCGATCTCATTCATTAGTTGGAAGACTTTGGGCAGGACCGATGGTCTAATCTCGCTGAACTTGACGGGGATTTACGCTTTCTTTGAGACTGATAAAGCTTGAATGGCGCAAGTGCTGATCAGGAGTCCATTCTGCAAACTCGAATTGCGCAACCAACTCCGGCCTAATCCATCGGCAGGCTTTCATTTTTTCGACAGTCAAGCCCAATCCCCAGCGGCCGGCTTTGGTCTCGGGCAGGTTCACAAAAGGACACTCTGTGAGTTGTATGGAGCGGAAGCGCTCCCGCAAATCAGCCCGCGCGATCGAAGAGAATCCGTTGCGAGTTCGTCCCACGTAAATGAACCGATCGCCATCGTAAAAGCCGAATATGATGGCATCGAACGTATCGCCGCCTATTGTGTATCCGCCGATGACGAAATCGCGTCTCTGGTTGAGCCGCATTTTCCGCCAGGCTCCCGACCGCTTGCCTGATTCATAGGCACTGTCGAGGTTCTTGGCGACAAGACCTTCGAGCTGCTGGGCGCGTACGGCCTGAAGTACATCGACAAGCTTTGCTTTCAATTCTGGGCATTCCCGCACCGGATCGGCGAGTGTGGGGAGGACCCGCTGTCGGAGCAACTCTCGCCTTTTTTCAAGTGATTCAAATGTTAGGTCGTGGCCGGCCAAGAATGGCACGTCAAAGACGTAGTAGAAGATCCGATCACTAGCAGAGCGAAAATTCTGCAGAGCGTTAAACGACGGTCGCCCCATTTCGTCGAGGGCAACGACCTCGCCATCGATTACGGTTTCATCAGGCAGGCCAGAAAGCGCCTGGACGACCCTTGGATATTTTCCGTTGAAGCTCTTATCGTTTCTTGAGCGCAGATGGACGTTGCCGGCTGTCTTGAAAGCAAGCGCTCGATATCCATCCAGCTTTGGCTCGTAAGTCCATCTTGGACCTTCGGGCAATTCTAGAGTTGGCAGAAGCAGCATGGGTTCCAGGAACTTGGCTTTGTTGAGGTGAATGGGCACAGCTCAAATCCAGGGGGGATGTTTAAGCCGATTCTACCGAAAAGCGTTAGACTGAGGGAACGATCATCCAATGCATCGGCCTTGAGGGGGCGCCATGGAGCGCTTTTACTTCCCACTTGGTGAAGAACCCGAAGTGCTGACCTCTGTATCAGACGAATGTTCAATGGGTGAGTGTGAAAAATGTCCCGGTATTTTTGAGCGGGAGGACTATCCTGACAGACGCATCTTCTGCATTCATGATTGCCATTTGAAGCGAAACAGCGACCGATAAAATCATAAAGAAGGCCGTACTAGGTGAAAGGCGGCGAACGTCGTCTCCGCCTGCGGCGGTCGTTGCTCATTTTGTACCTCTAAATTGCTGAGAGTCGCTTTCCTGGTTGGTTGAATAGGCGCTATTAGCCTGGCCTCGATGGAGCCAAGGAGTAGTGCTACCGAGCCGTTATACCGGGCCTGACCGCTGGAGAGACTGGCAGCGACGACAGCCTTCCGCTCTTAACGTTCAGAAAACCGCCGTGATAGGACAGTCTCCCTTTGCGAAAGAACTGGGCAAGCATGGCTAGAGCCGGATAAGCAAGCGCCTGATTGATGAAGGGCGACTGCTGCTCAAGTGCCTCCAGTGCGCTGCAAGAGGGTTGCTTATCCCGCGCATCCAGTTCTTCGTTGATGATCTCGGGAAACAGTTCCGCGACATTTGGAAGTCGTCGCTGGCCACTCTCCACATTGGCAGCTCCGGCATGTCCAAGTACGAACTGGGCCTGTATCCGTGTTGTTTCCAAGATCAAGCCAGTGGGAAGCCGCTTTGTAAGCGTCGCTGCCCGCGATTTGCTTACGCGCCAACCGGCTATCGACGCAACTGATGAGGAAGTCGGGGTGAATCGTCGGACTCCAAGACGAGTTGACGTATCTGGCGTCGGCATCCCAGTTTAGGCCCCAGAACAGGTTAATGCGGGTCGCCAGAACTTCGACATTGTACAAGCCAATTTCGTTCTCAGCAAAAGGCTGGCGGACACAATTGGAAGCGCTGATTTTGTCGCCATCGACGAGGGTCACGTGTAGGCCCATCGGATGGCCAAAGGCCAAGAGGGCTTGGTGCAGATAGACAAGACCGGTTGCCATGGCGCTCCCGGTACCGCCACAACCGGCGACGAGGATCTTGATTTGCCTGGTCAGTAGTTTCGATGGAAGAAGATGCTCACGGACGGGCGCGCCTGACTTGGTAGCCTTTTTCATTGGACGTGACGAACTGTTCCAGGGTGTCGTCGAGAGGGTTGAGGTACTTGACGGGGAACCCGATCCGTCCCCGCAGGCTTTTCCAAAGCGCCAAAACGCCCCCTGGATACAGGGTGTGCTTTATGACGCCTCCAGCGTGCGAAAACGCGCTATGGAAGAATGCGCCTTCCCATTCCTCGATCGCGGCAACGGAATTCTTCGTGGGAAGCCTCACGCTTCCTGTACAAACAGCACCATTGTCATACACGTTCCAGTACGGCGCGACACAGAGTTTTGTAGCCCCGGTGGGCCTTCGGTTCTTCGCAAAGGCGCGGATCCAAAGGTTGTCGCCTGAGACTTTGAACACCAGCGGCGGATGAGGATACTGCTTGCTGTTGAGTTTTGCAGCAAGCGGATCCGCACCAGTGAAGAACAGGGGGCGAATTTTTGGCGGACTCCACCAGACGATTGAGTCGGCCGTGCGCGCCAGAACGCATTCAGGCAGAATCTCCAGGGGTTGCGTTTCTCCGAGGTTGACAAGTATCGAACGAAGGATTTCGGGGGTGAGCAACCGGGCCGCGGAAAGCCTCGCTTCACCGTCTTCATGAATCACATCGTGAAGCGTCACAAATGGCCGCCGATATTGATGCATATCAAAGCCACTCTCCCCGTACAGCAGGAGCGCCTGCCTCAGCTTGAATTCCTGGCTCTGGCCCACGCGGACTGCAGCTTCCATCGTAAAGTCTCCTCATCGTCTGAATAAGCTTGGCAGCCACCGCCAGCGAACGCAACATTGCCCCAAGATGATCGAACACCTTCATCACGTTACGGTCGATCTCCAATGCACCTTGATCCAGGTTGATAGCCAGCATCAGCGATGCGGAAATCCAATTCTCCTGTCCGAGGTACTGTATTTCCTCTGTAAAACACGCCTCGGTCAGATCGCCTTCCTCAGCCACGATCAGAGCCCCAGGCAAAGGATCGTCGGTGCTTTCGATGTAATCTTCAATTTCCGGAATCTCCTGGCAAAGCTTTGCAGGGTAAGCAAGGTCGTATTTACACCCTTCTGCATGCATCCGAAGACATAGGCGAAGCAATTCAGCAACTTCCCCGCTGCCTCCATTGACCAACGATTTTTTCAGGAACTTCACTGCCTCATCGTAGTCGGGTAAATCCTTGAGACACGCGGGCCTTGCCTGTGGAACCTGCGGATAGAAGGACTCCTTCAGCTCGTCTTCATCCAGCCATTCAATCTGATTTTCAGCATAGTGCTCCGCATCTCGGTAGTCGTAAGTGCGCATCCAGCGCCCCAGGTTGGCAGCCAACACCTGAAAAAATGCCCTTGGAAGATTTGCATCCTGACAGCCAAGAAGCTCAAGCGTCCGTCCAGCTTGCACCATCGCAACGCCCTGATAATCGACGAGCACAAACAATCGTGAACTGGGTCCGCGTTCGTCGCCAATTCTTTCGGAGAGATCGTCGGTCAGGAGAACCTGGCTTTCAGGAAACACCTCGGACACAACCTCGATGCGATGCTTGCAGCAAAACCGGTTAAGCCCACTACGGACAAAATCGACTGCATTGCCCTTCCAGTCGTCTACTTCGCAAAACCCAAGCCGCACCATACTTGCGGCGATTTTGGCTGCAAGCTGATCGTTGGTGATGGAACGGTAGCAAGACCGTAAATCCTTGAGCGATGGGAGCGTGAGCCCGACCGGCTTGCCAATTACACGAATGGACTCACGACTGTTGCAAGCGGAGGCACGAGACGACTGCCGTCTTCCTGGTCTTGACCCCTTGAGAGTTGAAATAGCCGCTCGACGGTCTTGCCTGCATGGAACGCTTCGGGACATTTCTGTAGTTGCTCCAGGATCGGATCAATACGGGGCGCGGCTCCCTGGATCCTAATTTCCAACTCCCTCGTCAATCTTTCTTTCGCCGTGCAGCCAAAAAGACAACCGCCGACTTTTCCAGCGACACTGCAGTTGCGGCATTTCTTCTGCAGGGCGGGCCTTGGCTTGCTCATCCCTTCGCGCTACCTCCCGTTAACTCTTACTTATCGGTACTTACAGATGTGCCGACTTCGAACATCATGCCAAGGCCGTTCTTTCCTCGGACAGACTGTTTCATAGCCTTGCCGTCCCAAAACCAGGATCGTCGCATCGCTGGATATGGAATCGGGAGCGGCGCGCGAGCAAGGTCTCGGCATCCCTTCCATCAAGTATTAGTTGGCAGGTGACATTTTCGAATACTTATTTCGGTTCCGGCATACAATCACGTTATGCTCCGCAATGACGAGCGCAGAGCTTGGAATGCCTTTCTTGCCGCTGAGCCGCAATTCGCAAGTGAAGAACTTGCAAGCCAAGACGACGGTCCTGATCCGCCAGATGTCCTCTGCGTTGGTAAGTCTGGAAAGAAAATTGGCGTCGAACTCACGAAGTGGGTCGAGCATGAGCAGATCACTGGCGGCAGCGGGCGGAAGCTCTTAGAAGACAGCTATCTTGCAGTCATCAAAAGCGAAAATGAGCCCAAGCCGGATCGCATCGGCAGGGTAGTCCTGTATGATAAGTCGAAACGGCTAAAGTCAGAGGATCAGGCCCAGTTCAGGCGTGAACTTTTCGCACTTGTTGTGAAGGAAAGCTCGACGCCGGACCCACCTGATGAACCGCAAAGGCCACCTGTCTCCGTGCCATCATGGAACACTCCTCAAGGTGGTCCCGTCAGAGATTTCACAGGTTTCCCAACACTCGCAAAGTATCTTGACCAGATGTGGATTTACCCGCGAGAGAAGTTTGATTTTCCCGAGGAGCCCTGGGTGATGTTCGAGTTAGGTGGCGGTGCATATACGCCGCATGCGATGGTTCATGCGGCAATCGACCGCATCCGAGACAAGATCAAAAAATATGAACGTGCTAACCATCGGGCGAAATACTCCCTGGCGGAGTTCGATCTGCTCTGTTTTTTCTGCGATGAAGCACTCTTGCACAACACGCCTACTCATGGGGTTGATTTCGGCTTCCTGGAGTTGGCCGAGAAGGTCGCGCGGGCGCTGAAAGATGACCCCAAGGTGTTTGACAGAATCTTTCTTTTTCATCCCCACGAGAGCCAAAAGGCGTTTTGCGTGTATCCCCGATACGGTGCCTGGATATTACTGCGCCGCCTGCTCACAACATTCGTACGCAGCTTCTTTGCCACGGTCCAAGCGAAGTGGATTGACTCGCTCGGGGCTGTGATCGCTATTGCATGGTTTTTTGCTACCAGGAACGCCTCTAGCTGGGAGAGACTTGCCTCGCTCCTCTGGGTGTGGGCTCCCATTTGCGCAGGACACTTAATAGGTGCGACGTGGAAGCTGTGGAAAGAGGTTAGCCGCCCACCAGCGCCCGCTTCACATCCCGGATCGAAGCTGAGCCTGTTACTTTTCGTGTGCCTGCTTTTTTGGGCGCTCCTCGCCCTTGGGGTTCAGCGCGCGGAAGTGGCGAGTGCTCAGACTTTCATCTACCTGGCTCCCAGCACTGAGTTGATGGAATGTCAGAAGCGCGCGTTCTTTGTGAAGATCGTCGGGCCGCACGCTCTTTCGCGAGTCGAAGTAACGCTGAAGGACAACAAATCTGGGCGCACCATCGTTCAGTCCTTTCCCGAGATCGATCCCGGCCCGCTGCGATCCGATCAGTACCTTTGGTTTACGCCATCGTCGCCGTGGGACGAAGAGTACACCATAACGGCCACTTCAAAAGAATCGGACTCGTCACAAAACTTGATTGTCCGGGGTGCTCAGCATCAGATTCAGTTGGCCACACAGGTCACCATAGAGGACGAAGCATCACCGGCTCTGAGCTGTCGCGACAGGCTCCTCGCTTCCTCTTACACGCTCGCTGCGAAAGAAACGCGCTCATGCGCTGAGCCGATGAAATTGCCGACAGACGTGACGAACACGCTCGACGTGTACAGCTACCAGCACCCAGACGGTTCCGTTACGGTGCGCAAGGTGCGGACTCTGCCCTCGCCATCGGAGCTTGATGAGCAATCCGATCAACGTCACATCTCTGATTACCAGAAAGTGCAACTCCGCCCTGCTATCAAGCAATACGCTGGTTCACGGCTCCGAGTGTTCTACTCAGGCGGACCCAATACGTTCGCTTACGCCGAGGAACTGAAGCAGCTATTCGCGGAGAGTTGGAAGACAAACGAGGTTTCAGTGGTCCCGGTCGGAGATGAGCGGATCATCGACGTGCAGATCACTGTCGGAAACAAGCGGCAGGAAGCGCAAGCGCGGACGCTGCTTGATGCTTTCCAGGGCGCGGGAATAAAGCACAAGAAGTTCTTCTCGATCGATCCGGATGCAGGTAACGATTTTGTGCTTTGGGTCGGGCCGAAGAGTCCAAAGGACGCGAGTCCAGATCAATGCGGCTCACCGAAGCTAAGCCCAAAACCGGGACAGGCTCACAATTGTGATTGGATCGTTCAATCGGGCGGGGTTTGCCGGTTCGTGCCGGAGTGACGAACTAGGCCTTTACAGATCTTTTGCGCGCACCATGCCCACCGAGGATGCCTCCTGTGTTGGTGACCCCAGCGAGATCAAAAGCCTGGGCCACCCGCCGGGTTCGAAAGGTGGGACCCGCTGTCGCAAAAGAACCGGAGTCGCCAAGGCGAGATCGCGGAGCGTCAAATTTCGGCACGGTCCGAGAGGTTGACGGCGGAATCGGTAACTGTAATCGCGGACCAGCTGGGGTGATGCCGGGCCTTGCTGCTGTCTCGTACGGCAGTTTCATGAGTGACAGATAAGTCTCGGTGGACGCCCTTATCGCCACCAACTCCGGTTTAGCGACGTCGGGTTTCTCCCTAGCTATCCCTTGACGCCCACCTCCCGGGTGAAGGTATATTCCATCGCTCCGTTCACCGGGCTGGGCCCTTTGACAGCGGCGGTCGATAGTTCCGGATAAGCGGTCGTATACATTTCCTGAACTTCCTCAACGGTTAAAGTATTTCCGGGATCGGGCAGTTCCATCCCGTTAAAGACAAATCGGCGCCGCAGCGCATTAACCTTCATTGCTGTTCCCCCTCTTCCTTCTGCGGTTGAGAATCGTTCTGCGCTGAAGCAGCACTATTGCCAGATGGCAAAGGGTCATCGTTCGCACTCACTGCGCCAGGCGCCGTGAACAGCGATGGTAGCTCCGGCTCCGCCGGCCTTTTCTTTTCTTCGGGTTTAGCCGCTGCAGATTTCCGGGCTCCTTTGTCTGCGTCCTTCTTCTGCTTATCTCGCTCATCAATGGCTCTCACTGCCTCCTGGATAGCACTGGCGGCAGCATCGTAGCTGCTCTGCAAACCCTGATGAAGTGCGGTAAAGTCACTTAGCGTTTTGACCAGTTGTGCATCAATTTCCTCTGGAGTTCCGGTGATGCTCAATGGGGTCGTGAGCGCATGAATTGCTACCTCGGGTATTTCGGCTACTTCCTTCTTGTGGTTGTATTTGATCGAGCCGTTGGCTGCCTTATTTTTCTCTAGCGGTTTGGGCACGACGTTCACGGCGATTTGTTTGTCATCAAGAGCCGCCACGGTAATTGTCAAAGGACGGCGCTGAATCAGGGGCATGAGTTCGCGAAACATGGATCTCCTCTTGTGAATGAGAAATGGTGCGGGCAAAAAAGGACCGAAGATCGAAATGAGGCAGTTAGGTAGACTCTCCACTTCCGTCCATTAAGTTGATTGTCCAGGCATCGGGCGTTTCCGGCTGGCGCGTGAAGCTAATCTTGGAAATGTCGAGGCGGGCAGCGATCTTACGGGCATCGTGCGAGAAATCCCGCCTAAGAATCGCAATCAAGCTGGTGCGCGGCCCGCGGAAGTACTCGTTGGTGCATTCCAGGATCCAGTCCTGATATTGATCCATCTGCGTGTTCCATAGATCTCCCTCATCGAAGTAACAGAAGTTTGCATAGGTCAGAAAGTCCTCGATCGAAAATGGAACGCCCGAGTTATCATCGTTGTCCCAAGGGCTGTTCTTAATCGCTGCAAACGATGCCGCGTTGAGATCCTCGGAATCGACATGGATAAAAGCGGGCAGCACCATCCGGCGATCTTTCCTCCCCTTTTGCTCGATGGTAACGTGCAACTCGATCGTTTCCGGGCGTTCTTTCCGGGTGGAGAGATGCTCCGCAGCAGGGATACCATCTATCACCACAGCCACATTCTTGAGACGCGGCAGGGAGTCATACCAGCAATATCCATCCAGAGACGAGTCCTCACGATAGAGAGTGCGATCGAGGCATGCGCCCGAATGCAGAGCCCCCTGGAGGGTGTGAATGTCTACGACGTGCTTGGAAATCAACATCACCTGTTCAAGATCGGCAACGAAGTGAGTCGAATCTTCACCGAACATCTGATGTCCGGAATCGTCGGCTGCAAGGCCCTCCCAGGTGGTCAGGAGCGGCGACGCCTCCGGCAGCTCGACACCAAGGCTACGTGCTTCCTGCCAATCCGCGAAAGCAAGGGCATGGCGCCGCTGTTTCTGAAAACATCGATAGGCTGCGGCTCTTGCTTTCTTCTTGAACTCGGCAAGGAACTTGTCTTGAATGACGCTTCGCCGGTCCGGAAGTTGAAGTTTGAGCCGGCCGGTTTCAAGAACATTGAACCGGGCCTTGAGCGGATACACGTCTGAAGGAGACCCGGACTCGGGAACGATTCCGGAAATGCCGGGGAAGTAGTCCTGAATGCGAGCGCCATAGAAGTTCCAGTTCTTGTCGTCCCCATATGCCGTCCAACTATGAGCGAAACGGGTAGCAAGGCCTACTTCGATTCCGTCGATGACCTCCCGGTGGAGGGCTCCCTCAAGAAAATCGTGTCGGGCCAGTTCCTCGCCATTCAGGTAAACCGCAACCGGGTAGAACTCTGCGGACGTCTTGAGCGCCGTTTCGAGGGCCTGTATCGGAGAAGACCGAAGAAATGCAAGGCGTGTTCCATATACATATTCATCTCGGGTTTCGACGACCGGATTAACCTCTCCCCGGAAAGCGGCCGGCGCGATATCGCAGTATTGATTACCGCTTGCCACCCGCGCGCCGGAAAGACACAGAGCATAGAACCCCATACCGGCTGGATCCTCTTTCTCCTGCGTAGCAGAATCCCATCCCGACTCTCCGAGAACAAGCAGACGCGCGAAGTCCGCGATCCCCTCGCCATTGTCGTGAACCGTGACCTCAGATTCAGTGCGCGATGACGATTCGACTTTTCTGATGGTCACCTCCACTCGCGTGGCTCCAGCACGTCTGCTGTTCTGAAGCAATTCCACAAATAGGCCTTCATCATCATTCCGAAAGAGCCGGTCGGCTTTCGCCAGAATGCCGGCGCCCACGCGGGCGCCGATGGTATACGTATCTTGCACAGATATGCCCTTCCTGCGGCACACAGCCGCACATTTTTGGTTTGGAAAATTCTTGAATTCAAACCGACGGATCAGTCTTCGTTGGGAAGCCGGATAGTCTTCAAACCCGGCCCAAGCACATACAAAATCCATAGCCCCGAAGACGGCTTCCTTCAAGTCGCTGTATCTGAAGCGCCCGTACAGAGCGGTCAATCCGCAAATCCCCGCGCGCTGGCGCTCCAGATGCAGCCCCAGGGCTTGTCGTTACTAATTTCGGTCTTGATGCTGGGAGCTATGCGGCCAACAGGTTTCCTCATGAGTAACCAAGTAAAGTCTGGCAAAATGGAAGTGCACACAAATATGCCGAACGTCAATAAAACCGGTGAACAGCCAAAGCGCCGCGCCGTCACGGCGGAGACCATGGCGGCAAAACAGCGCGACATATCTGTCAGCGAATTTTTCGCGAAGAACAGACATCTGCTTGGCTTCGACAATCCGAGAAAAGCTCTCCTGACTGCGGTTAAAGAGGCTGTCGACAATTCGCTCGACGCTTGCGAGGAAGCGGGCATTGTTCCCGAGGTCTGGGTTCATATCGAAGCGGCGAGTCCCAATCGGTACAAAATCGGTGTCCAAGACAACGGGCCGGGCATTGTCAAAAAACAGATCCCGCTAATCTTCGGAAAACTGCTCTATGGTTCGAAATTTCATAGACTGCGGATGAGTCGTGGACAACAGGGAATCGGTATCAGCGCTGCGGGCATGTATGGGATGCTGACTACGGGCAAACCGGTGAAGATCGTTTCCATGACCTCGCCAAAAAAGCCTGCGCATTACTTCGAAATCCAAATCGACACTCGGCGGAACATGCCGGAAATTATCAACGGCAAAGGCGACGGCGAAGACATTCCAGCCGGTGAAAAAAGCCAGAAGTACATTACTGCACATGGTATCGAATGGGTATCGCGCTATCCCATTTCGGATCAACCGTCTCATCACCATGAAGTCCAAAGCGGTACGCGTGTCACGATCGAGCTCGAAGGACGTCACCAACGCGGGCGCGGTAGTGTGGACGAATATTTAGAACAGACGGCCATCGCCAATCCACACGTGACGATTCACTATGTCGATCCCGATGGCGCCGAGACCACGTATTCACGCTCTACAACTCAGCTCCCGGCTGAACCCGTAGAGATCAAGCCACACCCATATGGCATCGAACTCGGGCAGCTGATCGCCATGTTGAAGGACACGTCGGCGCCATCGATGGCGCAGTTTCTGACGACCTCGTTTTCCCGCGTCAGTTCCGGAGTCGCACAGCAAATCTGCGAAACCGCAAAGATCGGCACTCGCGGAAATCCCAAGAAGATTGGACGCCAGGAAGCCGATTCACTTTACAAAGCGATTCAGGAGACGAAAATCAGCGCTCCCGCGACCGACTGCATCTCACCGATTGGTGAATCGCTGATTCTCAAAGGGCTTCATCATCAACTCCCCGGCGAATTTTTCTGTGCCGCGACGCGTCCGCCCGCGGTCTATCGAGGAAATCCGTTTCTCATCGAGGTCGGACTTGCCTATGGTGGCGCCAGTTCGACTCAGAAGGTCACACTGGACACATTGACCGAACTGCTCAGCGAGTCTGATGCCCGGTCGCTGAAGCAATTCTTACTAACGACGTTCGATGGAGTCGGTGCAGCCGGTGCCGACAAAATCTTGTCGCAGGCGAGGATGGGAACTCGTCAATCGCCTTCGAAGCTCAAGAAGGAAGAAATCGACCAACTTTTCGCCGCCATGAAAAATGTGAACCTGAGTGAGAACCAGTCGATGCAGCTGCTGCGCTACGCGAACCGCGTTCCCCTTCAGTTCCAGCCGGCGGCGTGTGCCATCACGCAGTCGGTTATGGGAACCAACTGGAGGGCTTACGGTTTGACTCAATCTCGTGGTCAATTGCCGGTCGGCCCGATCACCGTTATGGTGCATGTCGCCAGCGTGTGGGTGCCGTTTACCAGTGAATCGAAAGAAGCCATCGCAGGGTATCCCGAAATCATGAAGGAGTTGCGGCTCGGCCTTCAGGCCGTAGGAAGAAAACTGGCGGTTTACCTCAATCGGCGTAAACGCATGCGTCAGGAAGGTGAACGTCGTGAGATTTTCTTGCGCTATCTTGGTGAGGTGGCACACGCGGTCGCCACAATTAAAGAATATGGCGATGGTCCGAAAAAAGATCTGTATAGCCGGCTGGTTGATGTCGCAAAACGTAAGACGGCCGTTGCAGATACCCAGATGATCAAGGAAGGGAAACAGCGTAAAAACGCTGCCGAGGAACTAGGCGAGAATGTGCTGCTCGTCAATCCGGACGAAGCTCCCGGAGACCCCGCATCGTCTGAACCAACGGAGTAGGATTATGGCTAAGAAAACGAAATCGAGTTCAGCTGCACCGAATCGCTCAACGAGAGACAAGAAAACTCTCGGTTCGATTCGCGATCTTGCCGATTCCGTCATCCAGTCCGCGGAACGCGGCCGCGCGCCCTACGTGGATATCCCGTCACGATCGTTGTCGAATGTTAAGTTCAATCAATCGAAGCGCATTGTTGAGATGGGCAGCGGGACCAATCGGCGGGAATTATTCAATCTAGCTCAAGCCCGCAGCTACATGCAGACGTTGCTTGTCGCTTCCGGATGCAAGCAACTGATCGAACAGGAAAAGACAACCAGCATCCGAGGATTATTCTACCTGCTGAAGCACACCATTGAAGGGACGAGCGAAGAGACGTTCGATACGCAGGATGAATGCGATCCCGTTATCGAGGATATCGAGGTTTCACTCGACTCCATGCGCGAAGAGCTTCACCTGTACGCCAAAAACGCGGGAGCGATGGTTGGCCCGATCACACTGGTAGATAGTGGCGACACAATCGACTGTGCCCGCATGGGCTCTGGCGGCTATAGTATCCCGTCGATCGTCGAGCAGGACATCGTGCAGTTCAAAAAGAACACTGCAAAATTCATCTTGCACGTCGAGAAAGACACGGTTTGGCGGCGATTCAACGAGGATAAATTCTGGCGGAAACACAACTGCATCCTGACACATGGGGGAGGTCAACCGCCCCGCGGCGTTCGCCGTATACTGCACCGCCTGCATCACGAGCTGAAACTGCCGGTGTATTGCCTGCTGGATAACGACCCTTGGGGGTATTACATCTACAGCGTGATCAAACAGGGATCGATCAATCTTGCCTACGAATCGCGTCGCATGGC
>DATGIO010000191.1:0-2869 GCA_035295685.1 Candidatus Angelobacter sp. | reverse complement strand
CAGAACCAGATGGCAAACTGAAATTTCGAATTGCTATAGCGATGGTCCTCGCTGATGATGAACTTGAACGGCTTTCCGCGAGTGACAGCGGCGACCATCAGAAACAAGGCAAGAGCGCATCCACCAAGCACAATCAGTCGGCGCTCGACACACGTTTCCTTGTTCGTGTAAGGATTGGGAACGGACCAGGCACCCCGAAGATCCCCTAGCTCACCCTTGTCGTTAATGTCGACACGCAGATGATCGCCCACGTGAAACGATTTAAGCGAGGCGCGCAGGCCGAGATCATTGACCTTGGGATGGTACGTGTTGCCGTTACAGATAATCTTGCTCGGATCGGGTTTACCGGGAATGCAGTCAGTGAGAGAGAAGCTCTCATAATTGGCGTCGAAGGCATCAACCCGGGCGTTCTCAAGGCGTGCGGCCAGATTGGGGGTAGGCGCTTGAGGCTTATTTTGCGATACAGTTGGATCAGCGGCAGACTTGTTGGTTGGAGCCTTCTTTTCTCCGGTTTTTCCTGCCGTTTTGGTCACGGCTCCAGGGGACTTTTTACCCGACGCAGCGGGAGATGGACTGGCAACCTGGGATTGAGCCAGGAACGAAAAGAAAAGCAGAAGGGCTCCTAACAGGAGATGGCAGCGGAAAGAGTGACCTCTGACAAAATGTTCCACACGAGGCCCAACTTCCAAGCCACGCCGATTGCTGGAGAGGTCGAGTATTTCTTGATTTGTCGCAGTGGTTGACATCTCTGCGCTATCTTCACTAAGAACAGTCACTTCCATGAGACCCTCCACCGAAAATTGAACATAGAGCCGCGCACGCCGCAGCCTCACCCAAACGGGTTCCAGGTTGCGCATACTCGTCTTTGGGTTTCAACAGTGAATGAGCGGTGGTGTGAAACATTTCACAAAATTGTTTTGGTTTCGGAAGATTTATTGGTTCATTAAGCGCGCCGCCCCGAGTCGGTGAGCGGTTCTTCCGTGTGGCAAACGCAAAAATGGTCGCTTATGAATTTCTAGCAAACCACTTCTGCCGCAGGTGTTGAGAAGCTAGCGGTATTCAGGAAGCGGACATTGACTATTTCAGGTCGTTGATGAGGAATACGTAGGAGACTCCTTCGCCCTTGCCCCCCTGCTTCACCACAAACCTGTATTCGCCTGTGGCCAAGCCCTTTACAGGAAGATCAAAGAGAAGAATCGCGCCGTCAGAAGAAGAGAGGACGGCGATATGATCTCGCGCCCAGACGACCTTGCCGGCGATCTCAAGGCGGACATCGCAGGCAGCAGGCGTGGGGGACGGAAGAGCGATGTCTACACGTATGCTTTTGGTTGCTGGGCCGACCACCACGTCCGGCATGGGCGAATTGCTCCGGCTGACGCCCGGCTGGAGCAAACTGAGCATCGCAGTTGCCGGCTGGGTAAGATTGCGGACCTCCTGCAATTGCCGCATCAAGGCGACTGATCGTTCGCGTTCCTGAGCGAGTTTCTGACTGTCCTGCCGGTTCTCCGCCTGCAGCTCGCGGCGCAGTTGAACCACATGAAAGGCTGACGCTACCAGCAATATACCTGCTGCAATCTCGATGTAAGTTCTGACTTGTGACCTTAATCGCTGAGCCGGCCTGATATCCCGTGGTGCCTGGTTCTTTGCGACCTGTGCCGCCCCTCCAGAACTCGTGACTGCAGATGTAATATAGTGATTGAGCAGCCTAGCCGTTCGCAGCTTGCGCTGACGTTCCGGCGGCCGCAAAAAATGCTGTTCAACTGCCTCCCGATCAGCTGAATTCAGTTTCCCTTCCAAATATTCCTCAATGATCTCATCCTCAATAATGTCTGCCATCTCTGAAAACTCAGCATTCGTCAGCATCTCATAGTCCATGCGTTCCCCGAGTTCTGAGTCAACGTCCAAGCGACCGAGGAGATAGTCTCGAATTGTGGTTTCGTTTCGTAAACGACGTTCCATGGCAATTTCCCTTCGGCTAGTTCGGGGCGGAGCGCTGCACGCATCCGCTGATGCAATCATGCAATCTCACGCGAATTCTGTACGCAGTAATCCGCAACTTGTTGAGGCCGCCGTGCTCCTCGGCCAGCCGTTTCCGAACCTCAATCTTCTCTGCCCCCCGATGCTGGTGATACTTGATAATCAGATCGCGTTGAACCTGAGAAAGCTCCTCCAGGCAAGTACCTAGGCATCTCTCTTCGCAATCGCTGAAGCCTCTTTCATCGTGGATTGGGGCCGCAATGTTTTCGCTTTCCAAGACACCAGGCGCCGGAATTCGGAGATGCTCGAACCAGACTTTTTTCGCGACTCCACAGCAAAGCGACATAGGGGTTGGGTACTTCTCGGGTTCATCGTGTACGATGGCGGCTACCCGGTCCAGCGTTTGATCCGTTAGATTCTCTGAGTCAGCGCAACCTTTACGGACAAAGAACTTAACGAGTTTTCCCCGGATCTCCAGGTACAGTTTGGCCGCCTGTTCTTTATCTTGCGAAAGCCATTGAAGGAACTTTGAAAAGGCTTCCGGCGTGAGAGACTTGGCCCTCTGGGAAGTCGGCTTCGTGCTCATGTCGACCAACATATAACAGGTATGTGCCTAATTCAAATGCCTTTGTCTATCTGTAGTCACCTTCAAAAACGAACGCGGCCCAAGAGGTCGGTTTGGAAAACCGCTCCTCCCTTGATAAGTCAAGTTGCGCGCCCCGAAGAGCGGTGCTGGGGCTCTCGCCGCGCTGTATTCGTGTATAGAGCCCCTTCATTAACAGCGACGTGGCCTCGTCATCCACCTTCCAAAGGCTGGCGATAACACTCCTGGCTCCGGCGTGAAGAAATCCGCGAGGGAGGCCAATGGTCCCCTCCGCCCCCAGTGCCTTCC
>DATGIO010000190.1:0-40089 GCA_035295685.1 Candidatus Angelobacter sp. | reverse complement strand
CCGCGGATTTTCAATTGCTGATCGGCACGCCCAGCAAACTCCAGCACACCATCGGGCCGCCAGCGAGCGAGATCTCCCGTCCGGTACATCCGCTCGCCGTGACCAAATGGATTGGCAACAAAACTTCCGGCGGTTAATGCGGGGCGATTTAAGTAGCCGCGCGCAAGCCCAACCCCAGCCAGGAATAGCTCTCCAGTAACACCGACCGGCAGTGGATCAAGCCATCGATCGAGAACATAAGCGCGGTAATTCGGCAGCGGCTTTCCGATAGGAACTGTTTCTCCAGCGGATTCGTCAATGCTTTCGTTGCTTTCGTTCAGTTCATGCGCGGTCGCGTCAATGCAGACCTCGGTTGGTCCGTAAAGATTGAGAATCCTGGCGGCTGCCTCGGCCTTGAGTAATTTGTTTGCCAGTGCCGGAGGTAGAGTTTCACCGCCAAACACCAGAGCCTCCAGACGCAGTGGCAACTTCCCTTCCGGGAGCAGCGCTCCCGCAAGACGGGGACTCACATCCAGTATCGAAAGGTTGAGTCTCCTGGCTTCCTCGGCAAACGCATGCGCGTCTTCGCGGATATGGCCGGGTACCAACATGCAGGCTGCACCAAAACAAAGAGGGCACAACACCTGCGCCAGCAGCGGATCGAAGCTTAGAGAAGTAATGACAGAATAGCGGGTTTCTGACGTAATCCCGAGGTACTTTCCAAGCGAAGCAATCTTGTTCGCCAACGAAGCATGAGATACCACGACACCTTTCGGCCTTCCCGTAGTGCCGGACGTATAAATCACATAGGCGGGATGGAGATCCTTAAGATGCGGTTTCGGGTTCATTTCAGGGTCAATCTTGTGAGAAGAAGAAAAATGAACCCTAATGACCTTTATCGAGCCAAGCCGCGTTGATGTTGATCTGGAAGACTGCGATTCCTGCTGGAGCTGCGATTGAAGAGCCTCGCCGCCTATTACAACGACCGGAGCTGCATCTTCGATGATGTCCGCGAGGCGCGCTACAGGATATTCCGGCTCCAGTGGAAGAAACGCGCCACCTGATTTCAAGACTGCCAGAAGCGCAATCACCATTTCAGGGGTACGATCCAGGCAAATTCCAACCAGCTTTTCCGGGCCGACGCCATGGCCAAATAAGTCGCGAGCAAGAAGATTCGCGCGATCGTTCACTTCGCGATACGTGAGCGATTCGCTGGAACCCGCCAATAACAGGGCCGTGGCATCAGGGGTTCTAGCAACCTGCTCCTCGAAAAGCTCCACGACGGTCTTATGAGTTGTCCGAGTTTCCAGTGTCTGTGTTTTAGCAACCTGTGTCTCGGTAACCTGTGGTGAGGAGTGAACGTACGAATTTGCAGCCGCATTGAATTCTTTCAGTATCTGCTCGCGGGCTTGCGTGTCCAGGATATCCAGACAGCACACCGGAGTTTCAGGATTTTCCGCGAAGCCATGCAGCATCCGCATCAATCCTTTGCCCATCGCGTCCGCGATTTCTTCGCCAATCCTCGCCAGGTCAAATTCGAGGCGCACCTGCAGAGTTGCTTCGCTGCCGTCTCCGTTGTCCGGCGCATCATTGATGCCGCTGATGCCGCTTGAGGGTTTGACTCCGGGAATCACGGTCAGGCTTAGCGGATAGTGCGTTTGCTCAAACGCCTCGATCCTCGTTACCCGGACGCCAGGCAACGGCTCATTCAGCTCCGAGCGATCCAGTGGATAGTTTTCAAAAACTACAATGGTGTCGAAAAGATCGCCTTGCCCGGCAGCCTTCTGAATCTCCGCAAGGCCAACGTTCTGGACAGAGAGCAAGGCTGCATGGCTCTCTTGCATCCGCCCTAACATGGCTCGTAAGGGCTCTTCGGCCCTCACTTTCACACGGACCGGCAAGGTGTTGATGAACAGGCCGATCATGTACTCAACACCCACAAGTTCCGCCGGGCGTCCCGAGACCGTGACCCCAAACACCACTTCCTCGCGGCCCGCAAATCTAGTCAACAAAAGCGCCCATAAACCCTGAACTACCGTGCTCAAGGTAAGGCCCAACTCCCGCGCCACGGCTTGCAAACGATGGGTGATCGCAGAAGGCAGGTCCGACTCCCATTGCCGGAATGAACTTGTACGTTTTCTATCCTCAGGCTTAGCGAGACGGGTACCACCTTCAAGCCCCGAGAGATACTCCTTCCACAATTGCAGCGAGGCTTGTTGGTCCTGGCGCGAAAGCCATTGCAGGTAGTCCGAATAAGGACGCACGGGCGGAAGCTCTACGGCTTTTTCTTCGGCTCCCACTGCTTGCTCAGGTCGATAGAGTGCTTCAAATCGATAGAGTGCTTCAAGTCGATAGAGCTCTAGCAATTCCTTGAAGAAAATCGGGAGCGACCAGCCATCCATGAGGACGTGATGATTGGTAAAGATGAGGCGATTCTTGCCCATCCCCATCTCCACCCAGCTAAAACGCAACAGGGGGCCGTGCTCCAAGTCAAAAGGCCGATTACGATCAGATTCCAAGAGGCTGGCGTAACGCGATTCGCGTTTCGCACTCCCTTCACCGCTTAGATCTACTTCTACCCAATGCAAGTCCACCTTTGACGGCACAACCTGCGCGGCACGCGCCAGCCCCTCATGACAGATGGAGACGCGCAGGTTCGGATATCGCCGCAACATGCTTTCGGCAGCCCGCTTCATCAGCGCCCCTTCGAGCGGCCCTTCAAATTCAACCCCAAGCTGCACGGTATAAATGTCAGGTGAACTTTGGTCGTAGAGCGTATGAAAGAGCAGGCCTTCCTGCAAGGGAGAGAGCGGCAGGATCGATTCCAATCCGGGATACTTTGCTTCAAGACTCCGGCGCTGCTCGGACGAAAGAGCTAACAGATCGACTCCATGTTCCAAAGGAGCCTGTTCAAAAGAAGCGTGCTCGGAGGGAGAGAGGCCAGGCGCTGGTAAAGACTGAGCGATCCGCACAGCCACAGACGCGATTCCCTCCACCGTTTGCTGTTGGAAGATATCGCGCGGAGTAATTTGAAGCCCCGCAGGGCGCGCGCGGCTGACCAACTGAATGGAGAGAATGCTATCTCCGCCTAGATGGAAGAAGTTGTCTTCTACTCCTACCTGCTTCAAGGAAAGCAGTTCGGCAATACTGCGGCTGAGAATCTCTTCTTCCCACGTGCGTGGTGCACGACGAATCCGGCTGCTGCCCGGAGGGGCAGGCAGCGCGGCACGGTCCAGCTTACCGTTGGGGGTTAGGGGAAGGGCATCCAGCACGACGAAAGCCGAAGGTACCATGTGCTCCGGCAGACGCTTGCTCAAGCGATTGCGCAGAGCGGCGTCGGCAGGAATCTGTCCGTTCGCAGCCGTGATGTAGGCCACCAACTGTTTTCTTCCTGGCTCCTGTTCATGAACAACAACCGCCGCGTGATCAATCTCTTCCTGATTTTGTAGGGCCGCTTCTATCTCGCCCAATTCCACACGGAAGCCACGAATCTTTACTTGCTCGTCGACGCGGCCGGCGAACTCAAGCAAACCATCTCTCAGCCAGCGGGCGCGGTCGCCGGTGCGATACATGCGCGTTCCACCAACCGATGAGAATGGATCGGCAACGAATCGCTCGGTCGTGAGTGCGGGACGATTCAAGTAGCCGCGCGCCAGACAGGCGCCGGCAATGTAGAGATCTCCAGTCACACCGACGGGCAGCGGCTGGAGATGGCAATCCAGAATATAAATTCGGTAGGTTGGCAGCGGCTTTCCGATTGGGATGGTTTCCCAACGATGTTCTGCACTTGTGCCGGTCAGCTCATAAGCGGCCGCATCGATGGTGGCTTCGGTTGGCCCATAAAAATTCAGAATCCGACGGGCACACCCACCCTGCAACAGCCGATCTGCCAACACCGGAGGAAAGACGTCTCCGCCCACGATCAAGGCATCCAGGCGCACCGAAAACTTCCCTTCCGGGAAGAGCCTTTCGATCAACCTGGGGCTGCCGTTGACAATGGTCAAATTCAAGCGGCTGGCTTCATTCGCAAAGAGCTGCGGGTCCTGGCGAATCTCGTTGGGCACCAAAACCGCCGCGCCGCCCGCGCAGATAGGACACAACAAATCTTCCAAAAGCGGATCGAAGCTCAACGAGGTCATTACGGCGAACCGCGTTGCCGGGCCAATATTTAACTGTGCAGTAATACCCCTTATCTTGGTTGCCAGGGAGGCATGTTCCACCACGACACCTTTCGGCTTGCCGGTGGTGCCGGAGGTATAGATCACATAAGCAGAATGGCGAGGGGTTAAAGTTGATTTCACATTGATTTCGGAGCGGTTTTCGAAATAGGCCAAGGAATCAAGTGAAATCAATTGAAACGAACTAGAGGGTGCCGCAGACGCTGTGGCTGAGTCATCAGATTGCAAGAGGGATCGCGGGAGACGCGACTGCAGAGCCTGGTTGGTGATGACAATGAGGGGCGCGGAGTCCTCGATTATGTCCGCTAGACGCGCCTCCGGATATTCGGGGTCGAGCGGAAGAAACGCGCCACCCGCTTTCCAGGTGGCCAATAGTGCAACCACCATCTCCAACGAGCGGTCGAAGCAGATTCCTACCAATTTCTCCGGTGCAACACCTCGTTCGATTAACTCGTAAGCCAGGCGGTTCGCATACCCATTCAATTCACGATACGTTAAGAATTGCTCCGAGCCGGCCAGCAGCAGAGCAACGGCTTCCGGAGTCCTGGTTGCCTGCTCCTCGAACATGGCTACCACAGTCTTGGCCGCAAGGCGTTCCATCGGAATGCCGACCAACGCTGCAGGGGCATTGAAGTCTTCAATGATTTGCCGTTGAGCTTCCTCACTAAGCAGGTCAAGGCTATGCAGAGCAACTTCGGGATGCTTCACGGCTTCGCGTATGAACTGCAGGAAGCATCCGGCGATCATGGCGGCAGTTTGCTCGTCGAACAGATCCAGACTGTATTCCAGACCGCCTTGGATACCCTCTGGCGCCCCGAAGACTCCCAGGCGCTCCGCGAGGACCAGGGTGAGGTCAAACTTCGCGACGTTCTCGGCGATTGGTTCCTGCTTGGCTGCAACCCCTGGTAGCTCCAACCTGCGTTCCGGGGCATTTTGCAAAACGAGCATCACTTGAAACAACGGATGGCGGGAGAGCGATCGCGTGGGCTGTAACGCGTCCACCAGCCGCTCGAAGGGCAGATCCTGATTTTCGTAGGCTTCGAGCGCGAAGGTTCGCACACGCGCGACCAATTGATTAAAGGAGGGGACTTCGGACACATCGGTCCGCATGACCAAGGTGTTGACGAACAGCCCGATCAGATCGTCGAGATTGCGATCTCCTCTGCCCGCAACCGGGGTGCCGGTGGGAATATCGTCGCCTGCACCGAGCCGTGAGAGTGTGGCTGCGAAAGCGGATTGCAGCACCATAAACAAACTGGCTCCCGAGCTGCGCGCAAGCTGAAGGAAAGCCCGGTGAAGTTGTGCTTCGATCTGTACCGGAATGATCGCCCCACGATAGCTGGGAGTAACGGGGCGACGCCTATCGGCAGGTAGATTCAACTCTTCGGGAGCACCGGCCAGGGCTCTGCGCCAAAAGGCCATCTGACGACCCAGGCGGGTATTGGGATCGTGGTCGTCCCCCAACGATTTTCGCTGCCATCGTGCGAAGTCCGCGTACTGGAAGGGCAATGGAACTAAATCAGGCTTCGCTTCCCTTTTCCGCGCGGAGTAGGCCGCACTGAAGTCTCGCGCCAGCAGACCGAGGGACCAGGCGTCTCCGGCGATGTGATGCACCAGGAACAGCAATGCATGCGATTGGGGCTGCAACCGGAACAGCCAGACCCGGAGTGGTATTTCGCAGCTCAGTTCAAACGTTGTAGAAATTGCCGCTGCGAGGCGAGGAGCCAGATTAGCTTCATCGACCGATTCTTCGTGAATCGCGAGGCGAGCCTCAGCAAAAGAGAAAACCTTTTGATAAGGAATTCCGTCGATCTCGGGAAAGACGGTTCGTAGAATCTCGTGACGACCCACAACATCGGCGAGAGCTTCTTTCAGTACAGCAACGTCCAATTCACCCTGAAGGCGTAAGGCCAGCGGAATGTTATAGGTGAAGGAGGCCCCTTCCATTCGATAGAGGAACCAGAGCTGCTGCTGGGCATAAGAGAGAGGCAGAGGCCCGGTACGATCTGCCCGTTCCGCCTGCTCCAACTTTTCGCCCGCGCGCTTCGCTTTCTGAACGAAAGAGGCAAGTTGAGAGACGGTGGGAGCATCAAAAATCTGCTTGAGGCCGATCTCAACTCCAAAAGCCGATCGCAGCCGAGCGACGAGACGCATGGCCGTAAGGGAGTGTCCACCGAGGTGAAAGAAGTGATCTTCGATGCCCACGCGGACGCCCACGCGCTCGGAGGAAAGAAGTTCGGCAAACTGCTCACACAGGAAACGCTCTTCCGGCGTTTGCGGCGCGCGATACTCCTGCCGGGGACCTTGCGGAGCAGGAAGCGCCCGGCGATCTACTTTTCCATTGGGCGTTTGCGGCAGCGCATCGAGCAGGACGAAGGCGGCAGGTACCATATACTCGGGGAGCCTACGACGCAAACTCGCGCGTAAGTGCTCCTCATATTCATACGGCAGCGATTGGCCTTGGCGCGCGCCAGCACCGTTCAGGGCTGCGCCGACTTTCAGAACCAGATAGGCTACGAGACGCTTCCCTTCACTGCCGCCATCACGGCCACTATCCTCGCGAGCGACTACCAAAGCCTGGGCCACATCGGGTTCTGCGGAAAGGGCAGCCTCGATCTCACCCAACTCGATGCGGAAGCCGCGAATTTTTACCTGTTGATCGCTACGGCCTAGAAATTCCATCTCGCCATCGCTACGCCAACGGGCCAAATCTCCGGTGCGGTACATGCGTGACCCGGCGGCACCATAAGGAGAAGCAATGAACCTTTCAGCAGTAAGGGGCGGACGATTCAGGTATCCACGCGCCAGGCCTAATCCGGAGATATAAAGCTCACCTGTGGCACCGATCGGTAGAGGCTCCAAAAATCGATCGAGCACATAGGCTTGCGTATTCCAGATAGGACCGCCGATCGAAGGTTCCTGCGCTGGAAGCGGATCGTTGCCGCAGAGCGCAGCGGTGGAATAGGTGGTGGTTTCCGAGGGACCGTAGAGGTTATAGACCTTCTTCACTCCCGTGGTTTGATAAAGGCTCCGCACCAACGAGCCGGGCAAAGACTCACCGGCTAGGTTGATGTTGATCAGGTTTGCAGGCAGATTACCGGAATCCAAAAGCGCCCGCGCTGCAGAGGGCACGGTATTCATGAGCCGTATGTTGCGAGCGGTGGAAGGGTCGGGGAGATTGACGGGTGAACTTGCCAATATGACCGTACCACCAAAGGTAAGCGGTACGATCAACTCAAATACAGAGAGATCGAAACAGATGGAAGTACCCGCCAAAACACCTGCCCACTCTTCCGCGGTGAACCGGCTGCGCGCCCACGCCGCAAATGCGGCAGTGTTGCGGTGTTCGATAACAACACCCTTGGGCCTTCCGCTGGATCCGGAAGTATAGATCACATACGCGGGATGGCTCGGGAGCAAAGGCGAGATGCGTTCGGACTCGGCAAGATTATTTGCACCAACAGTATCAAGCGCGGCCACGATCTCGGGGGCATCCAGTTGAATCACTCGCGAAGCGGAGGTTAAGCGAGGGCTTAGCGCGCGGCTCGAAAGAACCAGAACCGGCGCAGCATCCTGCAACATGCCTTCGAGACGAGCCGCAGGATAGTCGGGGTCCAGCGGCAGATAAGCGGCACCGCTCTTTAGCACTGCGAGCATCGCGACCAGCATGGCGGCTTGCCGCTCTAGAAAAATGCCAACGAATTTTTCAGGCCCTGCGCCCAATCGAATCAAGTAGCGCGCTAGGCGATTCGATCTCTCGTTCAACTCCGCATACGTCAATTCGGCATTAGCCAAGGACTCGCGCCCAGCCATCAACGCGACAGCGCCAGGAGTGCGCTCCACCTGCTCTTCAAAGAGGCGCGGCAGGGTTGCTTGCGGCACGGTTTGCGCAGTGGCGTTGAAGTCGTCCAAGAGAGCGCGCCGTTCTTCGCCGCAAACCACAACAATTTTGTGCAGAGGCCGGTCCATCACGTCTGCTTCAGCTTCAGCCAGGCTCATAAGCATGCGAACAAAGCGCTTGAGGTGAGCAGTCAAACGGTCAGAGGCATAGTTTCCAGGATTGGCGTCGAGGTCGATCTGCAGGCCGGAATCGTCCCGCCGGTCATAGACAACGAAAGAAAGATCAGCCACGGGGCCATTCGATAGATTGCGCGGGCGCGCCGCACGCCCTGCGAATTGAAGGCCGTAGGCAAAGGACATCACGTTCACTACGGCGGCATAGACATCCGGCTCCTGCGGGTTGAGGCCCAGATCGCGGCGCATCATGGCCATGGGATAACGCTGATGGCGCAGGGCCTCGCGCATCTGGGAACTCACCTGCCGGAGCAGGTCTTTAAACGTTCCACCACATGTTCCAGCGAATGTTCCATCACACGTTTCAGGGAGTGTTCCAGTGAATGTCCCATCTCGGAAGGTTCCTGATTCCGTTTCACCACCGGGCATTTCGCCACCCGACAGAACGATCCGCACTGGAACGATGTTGGAGACCATTCCCGGTATCTGCCGCATCTCGCGGCCGATACGCGCCGAAAGTGGAATACCGAGCAAGAAATCGGAGGCCCCGGTCATGCGATAGACATACAGAGCAACGGCGGCCACCATGACCTGTGGGAGGGTCGCACCATGGGCGGCAGCCAGCGCATGAAGGGATTCCGCAAGACTGGCGCTTAAGAAACGCGTATCACGAATAAAGCCGCGACCGCTCGTGGCAGGCTTTCCCGAAAGCGTTACGGTCTCGGGGCGATCCGCAAGCAGCTTGCGCCAGTAAGCGGCATCGGCTTGATGTTGACCTGATGCGCGATACGCAGTTTCACCTTCCAGCAGAGAAGACAATGGAGGAAATGATCCGCCGGAAATGTTCCTCCCTTCAGCCAGCGCGACATAAATCTCGGCTACGCGTCGAGCAATGAGCGCGCCACTCAAGCCATCGATGCAAAGATGGTGATAGCGGGTGTACCAGAAGAACCGGTGCGGGCCAACGCGCAACAGTGCGTAGTAAAAGGGCGCGGAGTTGGTGAGATCGACCGCTCGCGCCAAATCTTCCTTCATCCATTTTTCAGCGAGACGTTCTGCTTCGGCGCCGCTCTCTGCACTGCAATCTATGACGGTTAACTTCCAATCCGGATCTGGATGCAGACGAAGCAAGGGTTCGACTTCGGAGTGACGGAGATCCTCCGATTCGGAAAACTCCACCACACGAATTTGCAGGGCATCGGTCTCGGCAATCACATGGCGGAGGGCGGCTTCGAATAGACGTTGATCCAGGGAGCCGGTAATCTCGATGTACTCGGCAAGGTTGAAAGCGGGACTTGCGGGATCCAAGGACTGAGCTATCCATACGCCCTGCTGCGCCGCTGAAAGCGCCAGCAGTCCTTTTTCCCCACCTGAATTGAATTGGCCCGTGAACACCTAAACCCCACTCACTGCTGCAACTGCGGTAAAAACGGTTTTACAATCTGCCTACGGCGTAGGGTTGCTACTAAGATTTTGAGGAGTCTCGTTGAAACTCCCGGCTGTTCTTGCAGGCGACGCGTGAACATCGGGCCTCTTCCAATGAGCGGAACCACTCTAGACCAACCAGCCTCATACTCACGCGCATTCGCTGGGCTTGCGTTCCGGTTTGCTCGGCCCGATCGTTAAGAATTGCTAAATCAAGAATTGCTAAGAATCGAGAATTGCTAAAATCCTCTAATCTCAGCAGGATGTTCTCTCGAAGGTTTTAAAATTTTACAAGGTAATCCCGAATTCCAACAACCAGATGCAAATGGTCGGCAAAGCGACATTTCCTGTTTGAAATAGTTTCTTAGCGGCAATCTACACTTAACTTTCATCAATTTATTAAAGAATCACCACATTAAAGAATGAATAAACAAACTTCTCGTTTTATGTTTTATGGCGACCCTAGATACTCAAGAAGAAAGCTATGATGAGGGACCGCCCGATCACCATGACTATTTCCTATCGCGATTTTGAAAACGTCGACATCAGAGTTGGGAAGATCACCAAGGTTGAGGATTTTCCCGAAGCGCGCAAACCGGCCTTTAAGCTGGAAATCGATTTGGGCCCCGTTATTGGGATCAAAAAGTCGTCGGCCCAGATCACCGAGCACTACACTAAAGAGGAACTTCTGGGCCGGCAGGTGCTTTGCGTCGTGAACTTCCCGCCCAAGCAAATTGGCCCATTCTTCTCGGAAGTGTTAACGCTTGGCTTGCCGGATGAAAATCAAAAAGTGGTTTTGATCGCGCCGACCAAAGAAGTTCCGCTTGGAGGCAAGTTGTTTTGAAGGATGGAAGAAGCAATGTTCTTCCCTAGATGCAAAATGCACCCTTCCTGTATTATGCGGGGCCATGCATACAATTCATGCTTGTTCCCGGGTGAGCCGCAGGCAGCGCTACGCCTGCCAACGGCTCCGGACTCTGTCAACGCGGCTCATCTTCAAGAGCCTAGCGATCTGTTTTCTTCTCGCTGCAGAAGCAGTTCATGCGGCGACCCCGGTTCCCATGGGCCCCTACCTCGAATCGTGCCGCAATGCTTCCATGAATGGGACGACGTTGCGCGCCGAATGCAAGGATTTTTTTGGCATCTGGAAGAACGCCAGCCTGGAGAATGCCGCTAGCTGCTCGGCCATTGGACTTTGGAATGTGAATGGGGCGCTGCGGTGCGTGAAGTCGTCCACCAATCTTGATGGAACCTCCTACGATATCCTTTCCATCTCCAGCGATGTGGTTAAGGACGGCAAGGAGACGAAGGTCTGGCGCATCGATCAGCCCAACGTGCGTAAGGAAACGACGACCTTTCCCCAGATTCAGTTCAAGCCGGGCGATAGAGTCTCATTCAGCGCCGGAGGCTGCGCTCAGACAGGCGGATCGGGACCAACCTGGAAATCGTACGTCTGGCCTTACGGGCCTGAGGCACCCACCCGCTACTCGGGCACAGTCTCCCTCGAGGGCGTGACTGGAAGTTCAGGGCGGAGAATCGGTGGCGTAATGAGCTGCCAGCCGTATGTCGTACCCAGGCCGCAGCCCGGAAAAACCAATCCCACACTGGTCCTTGGATATGAAGACGACGACTACTCCGACAACGGCTACTGGGGACACGATAATGGAACGGCCGATCAGTGCAAAGGTGTGGGGCCGGCATGGGTAGAGGTAACGGTAGTTTCCGGGGGCACACCTCCACTCGCTGGCACACGCTCCCCGCACTGCAAACCTTTTGATTTGACGTGGGACGTGGCTGGCGAAGACTTTAACGGTCTACCGGTAAATCCGGCGTGGGACTGGCAACTGAGGCCAGGAAACGGCGGCAAGAAGCCGGATTTTGTCGCCCTATGCCAGGGCGCCTTTCCACCGAATGACCCGATCACCAAGACTTGGCCGCGGGGCCTTGAAAAAGGTGTTGAAGGCACTTTCATCGATAACAGCGTGCTGGCGCAGCAGTGCACTTCTCAAAGTCCTACGTTAGACCTTCACTGGGCCCTGGGAGCGGCCTGCAGCGGGTGGCCACTACAAGGCCATTTGAACTGGATGATCGCCACGTATACGGGAGTGCTCACCTGGGATGAACTTGCCTCCTGGTATTTCGGCGCGTGGGATGAAGACTACAACTGGCATCTCCAGACACAATCCAATTTCGGGGTGGCTCTGGGCGATCCCAAACAGCCGGCTACGGCCTTAGCTCTCGAAGCCGATGCTCAGGAGACCATCAACAATATGGGCAGCCCGTTTTGGCAACAGGCCCAAGGGCAGATCATGTCCGGCGGCGGGAGAACGTCCAAAGGCACCGGCATACTCTCGACCATGTTCAATGGTCCCAGTGGAACGGGATCATTTGCGGTGGTAACAGGCCTGATCGGGCTCGACGCAGAGCACGGAGCTTATACAGAGGTCCATCCGGTTCTTTCCATGGCCTTACTTACCGAGGACAAGGCGGTTTCCGATACGGTGGTCCGACAACACTGGGCTTTCTTTTTGCGAAACAGCGGAAATGAAGGCGGCTGCGCCTCTGCCGGTCAACATTTCTGGGATAGCCCTGGAGGGGACTATTTCATTGAGTTGCCATGGCCCAAAGGGGCTACGGGCATCAAAGGACAGATCCAAAACATAGATGTCTCGCAATGGATCCAGACGAAAACCTCGGTATCCTTTATGCAGACCAACAACGCCACGATTGTCAAAGTGCGTCCGGCAGACGCGAAGAATACCTTTGGCGTGGATGGCGAATTTACCGTCGAGTACACGGTTCCCGCCGCCGGCCATCACAAAGCCGTGACGGGCGGCACTCGACCTAAGCATTTCGACCGCGAGGGCGAAGATGGGGAGCACAGTATGGCGGAGAAGATCACTGACGCAGGGGTACGCGCCAAGTTCATCGCTGCAGCAAGCAGCTTGCCGGAGGTTGCTGCGCAAAAACCCTCCAAGCTGCATGTTGAACCCACTGTCCCGTTCATCAAGCGCGTTCCGAAAGCAGCCAGCCGCGGTGAAGTCACCCACACCCGGGTTGTGCCAGACCCGGTCCGGCAACAGCGCGATGCCAAGGTAATCGAGATCCTGAAGACCTATCAAAACGAGCTGAAGGTCAAAGCTCCCGAGGTTCCGGAAAAATCAACAGCTCCGAAGAAGCAGCCACCATGGACGCAGCCGGCCAGCAAATAAGAGGCGATGTCCCTTTACGGGAAACGCTTTTTTGAAAACTCCCGGTAGTTATCGTGCAAAGGCATCCACCGCCGCGAAAGTCTTCGCGCGGTGGATGCCAATGACAAATCGGGAGACTGGATGTCCACAAACCGGTAAAGCTGATCTATTACCGCTTCTTGGATGACGCTTCTTGATGCCTCGGGTCCGCGTTCTTGGGGTGATCTCAAAGGAGCGAGAATCCGCCAAAAATAAATTAGTCGATGTTGCGGACTTCCGGATGAAGAGCAGCGGCCATGGTTGTGACCAGCAAGAGAAAGCCAGCGCACAGAAACATCAACGCCAGACTTACGCGTGCCAACGCTCCCGCCAGCGGATACGATAACGGCGTAAGCCCCAGGGAGGCGAACATCGAGAGGCTCATGACACGCCCCAGGAATTTCCTCTCAACCCTTGTTTGAAACCAAGATGTCAGGTGCACAGCAACGAGGCCGTTTCCAAAACCCAGCACTGCCAAAATTGCCAGTACAGGCATGAGACGATGCAAAAGGCCGATGGCTATCATGCCCATGCCTAAGACTCCGCTGAAGGCAAGCACCAGGCTCCCGCGATGGTGGTGCGTCTTTGTCAAAATTGGAACTAAGGAGCCGAGCAGCGCTCCGGCCGCCATTACCGAGAGCATTGTTCCGAAGGCCGAAGCGGAAGAAAAACGATCCTTGGCAAGAAGAGCAAGACCAACCACCAAAGGGCCGGAAACACCAAGGTTCAAAACAGCGGTCAATAGCATCAGAGAGCGCAGGGGAGCATCGGCAGCCACGTAGCGCAGGCCATCGAGAATGGGCCGCCACATTCCGGGCAAAGAATTGCCCTGTTTCTCCGGCAGCTTTTTCAGGCGAAAGAGGGCAAGAAGAACGACGACGAAGCATACGGCATCCACCAGAAATGCGGAAGCCGCCCCCCAAATCTTCAGAACGACACCCGCGGGAGCAGGCCCGACGATCGCACTGATCTGCGCGCTTCCACTGATGAGAGAGTTTGCACCGGGAAGCTCTTCCTCCGTGACTACCGAAGGAATCAAAGCCTGGCGCGCGGGAAGCCCGAAGGCATCGGCAACACCGAAGATAAACGCAAGAACATAGAGATGCCAAAGATGCGCCGCGTGATAGTGAACCAGGGCGGCAGCGCTGGTCACGACGACCATGTGGACCGTGGTCGTGACATAGAGAATCTGGCGGAGGGAAAAGCGGTCGCTGGCCGCACCACCAAAGAGCATGAGCGCGGCCCGTGGCAGAGACTCGGCCATCAGGATGGTTCCAAGAGCCACACTCGATCCGGTTAACTGCAGCACTAGCCATGGCAGGGCCACAAAGGAAAACTCTGCCCCAAACAAGGAGAGCGTGAAGCCGATCCAGACGAAGCGGAAGTCGGGATTTTGCAAGACGTGACGGACAGGAGGCGATTGCGCCGTTTCAGTAGGAGTAGCCGTCATAAGGTCTTTGATCTTTGGTCTTGAATCTCTGGGTGTTCAATCTCTGGTGATGAAATCTCTAAGATTTCCGGGCTTTCGGACGCTGCGGGCGCAATCTGTCCAAAAGCATACCAAAAGAAGCGAGGACGGAGATCATTCCATTCCTCGTTGGCAAACACGCGATGACGGCTCTTCAGGCTATCAAGGTTCCCGGGCCACTTCTGCCGGAGGGAAAAGCCACGCAGCGATCTTGATCCCCGCTTAAGCTTATGCTGAAAACGCTCTACTGCTGCGAAACATTGAACAGCTCCGACATTTCCTGATACTTGAAGCCTTCACCCGGCTCGTATGGCTGGACCCATTTGCCATCAAGAACAAACTGGGGGACAGCCCTCTTTCCCGTGCGCTTCACGATCTCGTCGGCAGCGCTGGGCGTCTCATCAATATTGATTTCCTTGAATTGAATGTTGTGGCGCGTAAGCCAGCGCTTTGCCTCATGGCAGTCGCGGCACCAGGGGGTGGAGTAGACAAGAAGTTCCATGCCAGCCAAGTTTTTGATCTCCCGTTTCAGCTGCTTTCCTAACCAGTGTACGCGACCAGGGAGATGCGGTCGAACTTGATCACGTTTTCATAGTCGGACCTGGACGTGCCCGCTCGCACAATCGGTACTACGGTGACGGTAATCGTTTTGCCTTTCGCCACCGCCTGCCGGAGAGCCTCGGTGGCAATTACCACCTTACGGGCCGGTGTGAGTGCATGGGCTGGACGTGGATCGTAGGTCCTGGGAAGGCCACGGACTTCGCAATGCCCAACATCGCCGAAACATCCTCCATGCCCGAAGATGTGGAACGATCCGGCATAGCCGTTCTTGGAATTCTTAGGCGTCTTTAGACCGGCACTTTCGTTATTCAGAAAAACGCGGCCTTCATAAGAGACGCCGGAGTGATCGACGCCTTCAAAAACAATGTCCGCACGGTGGAACCGTCGCTTCAGAGGGTCGATGGCGATTTTGGACGAAACGTAGATTTTGGCAGGCTTTTTCGGCTGATCCTTAGGCTGCTGCTTCGCCGCTTTAACCGCAACCGACCTCGCATTCTTGTTTTGAGCCATGGCTACAGCCTTCCTTCTCCTCTATGCATTGACCGTAACGAACGTTTGGGCATAGTCGTAGCCGAGACGGTTCACATCGAGCACGTCCCGAACGGTGAGCGCAAATGGGGCCAATGGCTTATCCAGGTAGTCCGCGGGAATGCTGTTGACTCCATTCTGAAGCTGCCACAGATACCAGATTCGATCGATCATGCAATGGTGCGCCCAAAAAATCGGATCATACGCAGAGGTCGCCACGACGCCCATGTCACCCGAGACCCAACCGTGGATGCGATCATGCAGGTCTTCAAGCTGGGTGGTGAAATCGACAAAATTACCGAGGGACATCAAACCGTTGACATCATCTGGAGTCGGCAGATTTCCAGGATCGTCGGGATTGCGAGTGGTGGATCGCGGACCATCTGGGGGCATTGCAGGCATCGGTCCTGCGGCAAGAGGGTTATTGCCACCTCCGGCCTGCGCGTCGGAATACGATTTAGGAATCCCAACCTGATGCGAATTGGGCGAGGTCCAGTCCCACCAGGGGAGGGCTACCGCATTGTTTTGATCGCGCGCCGTATGCTCGAAATAGAGCAGGTACGCCCGGTGCCAGGGAAGAAATAGATTGTAAGGAACCGCATCGCCCATGCCAACCCGACCGTGGTGCCAGCACATATATTGAGGAAATCCATGGATGCCGGACCAATAGAGCCAGCCGCGGTTGTCTGAAATTTGCTGCATTTTCGAATACGCGTCGCGAAGAGCGTCCAACCCGCCAGGAGTGTTTTCGAGTCCTTCAATGCTGCTGCGGATCGTGAGACCGTTGGCCATGGGCGTTTTGCACCTTCCTGGAACTCACATGTGCGTAACGTATGCTGGGGCAATCGTGGAGTCAAGGCCAAATGCCTGGATCACCACTGTGGATGACACGATAGAGTCCCGTTTTGGAACTTCTGTAAATTATCTCTTGGCTGCCGGGGCTGCGGGCGCTACCGAACAATCTCAAAGTGTCTTGAAACTTACGTTTCTTTAATGCATGACAATGCGGACGCCCTCCAACTTCATGCCTGCGGCTGCGTCACGAGGCGGATTCCCTGGGTAGACGGGCACAATTGTTACTGTGACCTGGCGGCTTTGGGCGGCGGCGCGGCGCAATGCTTCCGTGGCGATCACAACTTTATGGATGGGAGCACGGACGCGCTCGGAGTCGGCAAGATGTGTCTCTCGGTTCTTGCCCACATCGGATGGCCACGTTCCATATCCGTAGACATGAAACGCCCCTGCGTATCCGGTTTCCGGTGTGGTAGGCGTATCAAGGTTTGCCCCGGGATTGTTCAGGAAGATGCGGCCCTCAAAAGAGGCACCCGATTGATCGAGTCCGAGGACTTCGATATCAGCACGTTTGAAGTCGGTTCCTTCAGAATCCAACTCCAAGGGAATTGGCGGCGAGCTAAAAATACCTTTGTGGAACATAGGTGCGATCCGCCCTTATCTCTTAAGTCTAGCCGCGCGACACGGACTTGAAAAGCGACTGCCAAGAGGCCCCTTCGGCAGCAACTCTTCTTCCGACGGGTTTTTCGTCTCACGGCAAGGTGGACGAGAGTCTTTGCCCGGACTAGCATTGACAATAGGGTTTGCGCATCAAAGCAGCGGAGGGAATGATGAGCGACGCGACGATTGAAAGTCTCGGCATTACGAGCCTCCTCCTCGATCTTCTTGAATGGCTGGCCAGAGGCGATCAGCGATACGAAGACGTGATGGATGCGTGGCGAACGTCATGTCCTAAATTGCCAGTGTGGGAAGAGGCCAACGATCGCGGTTTCATTACAAAGGGGCAGACTGAGGCTGGCTGCATGGTGAAGATAACACCTGCAGGGCTTGCGTTCCTTGACCGGGAAAGACCGAATCAAGGCAAAACATAGCATGGCATGCGGGACGTTAAGTCTGAGAAAAGATCGCCTTATTCGTTCTGCTATTTTTTGAGGTGCAGAAGCGCTTGCCGAAGAATGCGGATGCTTTGCTCGACGCTCCGGTTCGAAGCATCAACAACGATGTGCTCGCGTTGCCAGGGATGATATTCACGAAGAATTACTTCCTCCCATGTAGGAAGTTTCAGGCCAACGATATCTGAGGTGCGCGATTCTACCCTCCGCCGATGCTCCACCGGGTCCGAGCAGATTACTTCAATCTCAACCGCTTCCACCTGCGCCCGATGCGCAACGCTCAACCAGGCATCCCGCGTGATCGACAAGGGGTTCACAGAATCGGCAATAACGGTACGGCCGATGCGCAGATTATCTTCAGCTACCGCATAGGCGACTCGATAGCCCGCCTTATCAAGAGATACGGTCATCGGCATACCGTGCCGGATCGCTTCCTCAATCGAGTCGATTCGCAGATGCACGGAGCCAAGCTCAGATGCCAAGGTACGGGCGAGCGTCGTTTTTCCAGTTCCGGGCAGGCCGCCGAAAATAATCAAGCGAGACGAGGACATCTTTTCAATCGAGAGTTTTCAAGATCACGAACGCGATTCTTTGTGTTTCATCTGCAATTCTACGACTGCACTGAAGGACAATGCGGTGCAAGGCGACCACATTTGTGAGAAGCTATCGTTAATCCAAGTAAGCCAAAATCCTGAACTATGGTCAGTCGATTTGTTCGTTGAAGCGGCGAGACCAAGGTACGTTGATGCCCCCTATCAAGAAGAATTTTGAAACAGCGCGCACCAAGCACTTCCGCTCTATCGAGTTGAACGAACAAGATGAACGAACTATCAGTCATATTGAAGAGTATGGCTGCTCGGTTGTGAGCGTCAAGCGGACGAGCTACGGGTTTGGCTGGTCTTATACGATCGGAGCTTTTGATACGAGCGGCCAACCGGAGATTATTACGGTCGGACTACCGCCAGAAACGGCGCACTTCGCCCTGAATCAGGCAGTGGAGCTCTTGCGGGCCGGTATGGATCTCACCCAAGGAAGGCACCACGATCTCGTCGGCGAAGTTGATTGCGAGTTCCGCCCGGTAGACCCAAAGTGGATCAAGCATCTGATGGGGTGGGCTATTTGGTACTACGACGGCATTGATTTTCCGGTGTTGCAAGCTGTGTATCCCGATCTCGAAAATCGATTCCCGGAGGACAAGGGCTTCAATAAAGCCTTTGAGCAGCCACTGATGGGACCCACTGCTCCCATCACGAGGGTGGAGGAGGAGTTTTGGGCATCAGCCGATCCCTCCAGCAGTCTATTTAATTGGAAGTTTCCAGACCCTCCGCACACGCGAGTTTTTCTCTCTGAGACCGTCCACAACGGAACGGAACCTGTAACTTACGTGTCGCACGACGCTGAAGATGGCGCATGGCAGTTCCTGGGCGACAGCATGTCGGACGGAGGCGGGCCGGTAATTTCGTGCTTTCACCATCCAGTCGACAGCGATCCCAGCCTAGGTGAATTGGCGGACCTACCTTTGGGCTGGTACGCCGAACGGGCCAAAGTTGGAGAACCATGGATACGAAAGGAAAATCCGCAAGAGGAAACGGAAGAAACCGGTGGATAGAAAAGATAGCGCCCCAGATTATTTCCAGCTTCAGCACGTCATGGACAATTTTCTGCGTGCCCACGGCTTGGAGACTTCTCTCTATAAGGAATGGGTCTTAGTGGACGGTAACCTGCCGGGGATACGCGCTTGCCTTCACGATTCAGGGCGCCAGGATACCACCCGTCTGGATATAGAACTTCGCGTTAGCGCGGAACGAACGCTGATCGAGTGCTTCGCGGGAATGGGTAAAGATAAGCGGGAAGCCACCAATGATGCGATTGATAATTTCTGCAACAGCTCCCTACATGTATTTCTGGCGGCATTCTGGAACTGTCTTGATCCCGATCAGGTAACGGTGGAGAAATGGCAAATCAACGGAGCCACGTGGAATGCATACATTGGGGATTATGTTCGCAGGACAACCGGCGGCGAGGAAATTCCTATTCCTGATGACGCATCTCTCTTGACGGAGGGGATGATCAAGAGTTTGCCGCTGGAAGGCGACCTACACTGGGTGCGAACATTCTACTGCAGCATTGGAGACCGGCAAAAAGTCTCAGAGGTACTTCTTGACAACGAGGTGTGGACAGAATTGCAGGATGCTTTCCTGAACCTCGAATGGCCTCCGACAAACAAATACTACAGCGCGAGAAACTTTCTTATCTTGAAAAAATCTTAAGGGGTACGGCATCGATGCCGCTGCCATCGATGCCCGTCTGGAAAGATAGCTCTCATCCCTATTTCTTCAGGATCACGTGCATCACCTGCTCCGTAGAGACGTGGCTGGCATAAGAATAGCCAAGCGATGCCATATCGAGGCCGGCAAACAGATTTTCGCCTGAGCCCATGAGCACGGGACGAAATGCGAGGTGAAGTTCATCGATGAGCTTGGCGCTGAGATATTGCCTGATTGTCGCAGCGCCGCCGCCGATCCGCACATCTTTGTCTTTCGCCGCTTCTTTCGCGCGCTGCAGCGCCGAGTGAATGCCATCCGTTACGAAGTGAAATGTTGTACCGCCCTTCATTTCCAGCGGCTGGCGCGCATGGTGGGTCAGCACGAATGTGGGCACGTGGTATGGGGGCTCCTCGCCCCACCATCCCTTCCATGATTCATCCGGCCAAGGGCCGCGCACAGGCCCGAACATATTGCGCCCTAGAATCCAGGCACCGATATTTTCCATTCCTCGACGCGCCCAGTCATCATCGACACCGGTTGTGCCGCCTTCCGGGCCATACATCTCTCTAAAGGTACGAGTCGCAAAAAACCATTCAAACAACTCAGGGCCGCGAACGCCAAGAGGATTCTCCAGACTCTGGAGGGGACCGGCAGAGTATCCATCGAGGGATACACTAAAAGAGCTAACGCGGGTTTTAGACATACTTCAACTCTACAGCATTTTCTCTGTTTCTAGTTGACAGCCATCGTAAGTTCCTGCATACTTAAATGGGAGGTTATTCGCCATGATTGCCAAAAGTTGGGGTTCTAGATACCTCGCTGGCGTGGGCCCGCTCGGGTACCATGTGCCGGCGGTCAACGGCGCCTTCCACCACGGAGATAGCTCAACGGTAGAGCAACAGCTCTTAAGGCTGTTTGTCGCGGGTTCGATTCCCGCTTTCCGTCCAACGCTGCTGAAAACAGCGCCTGAAATAAAGTGAACCGGACCATGCTCCTGCGATTCTGATTCCGGTTCAGCAGTCAGGAACCGGAAAAAGAAAAGTGGCGACTTTGCGGCCCCGATTCTTCCCCGAAACTGCTCGTATTCCGAATCGCACCGGTAGCCTCGTGTGCCTGCGGCACAAGCGCGTTGAGCGCCGCAGAACCGCGTGGGCGACATTGCGAGACAGAAGAGCTATGAGGGACGAACCGCTGCATCCAGTCGTGGAGAGTGGTCCGGGACGCTTGTCTAAACGCTAAACAGAAGATCGCCCGAAAAAAGTAACAAAGGAGGTATAGGGCAAATGTTGATTCGTCGCATTCTTGTGGGCGACCGCAACCGGGTACTGGTGACTCGCGCCGGCCGTTTTGAGCGCATTCTGGAACCAGGGCGATACTGGTTCTGGACTTTCGACCGCAACCTCGAATTTGAAATCCACGACGTGAAGGCAACCGCCTTTGAAAGCACTTGGTCCGACTATCTGGCGGTACAGAACAAAACAATGGCGAACCGGTACTTCACGATTGTAGAGACTTCCGACACGCAAGTAGCCGTAGTGTACTTCGACGGCAGGTTAGCGCGCGTCGTCGGTCCCGGCAAGCGGATACTATTCTGGAAGGAGCCGGTAACTGTAACGGCGGAAGTCATTGAAGTAAAAACGAATCCGGATGTTCCAGCCAAACTGGCTACAGCCCTCGCGCGTTTGGGGGCCTCTTCCGGCGCAACCTTCGCGCAGGTGGAAGACGGAAGGACGGGCCTGCTGTACCTTGAGGGCCGTTTCGTCCGCGCTCTTGAGCCGGGGTTCTATGGCTTCTGGAACGCCGCTGGCGCTCCCCGCATTGATGTCGTGGAATTGCGCTGGCAGACACTAGAGATTCCGGGGCAGGAGATTCTGACCCAGGACAAGGTGTCGATCCGGGTGAATGTCTGGGCCGAGTATCGCGTCACAGATGCAGTCAAGGCTAGGCAAGCGGTCAAGGACTATGCGGAGTACCTGTACCGCACACTGCAGTTGGCCGTTCGCCAGACCCTCGGCCGTCGCACGCTGGAAGAGATCCTGGCGGAGAAGGTGGACATCGACGAGTCGGTGGCATCGACAGTCCGGAAAGAAGCGGAGACCGTGGGCGTGTTCGTGGGCAACATGGGGTTGAAGGACATCATTCTGCCGGGCGAGATGCGCGAGATCCTTAACCAGGTAGTGACGGCGGAGAAGCAGGCTCAGGCTAACCTGATCCGCCGCCGCGAGGAAACCGCGGCTACCCGCTCGCTCCTGAACACAGCCAGGCTGATGGAGAACAACCCTCTGCTGGTACGGCTCAAGGAAATGGAGACGCTGGAGAAGATCGCCGAGAAGGTGGACAAGATCACCGTCGGCAGCTTCGATACCCTGCTATCCAGCCTTGTGACGCTACAGAAATAAAGCGGGACCGGGAACGCCGGCCCCGCTTTTTTTGATCGGGCGGATCACCGAGGGGTACTCGTTTATCTGCGCACTCAAACAAAGCCAATTTAGTCCCTGGATTTATTTGGCGGACGCCGAACAAGTGAAGTTAGCTGCGTCTTTGTCGTCGCCGCTGGTCTTGTATTTTGCAACCTGTGGATAAGCACATAGTGGGCGTGTGACGGCGGCGTGGGCTCCGCCACCTTCGTCGTTGACCAGTTTTGCGGCGATGATCTTGTCCGGCACCGCACCTTTTTCCACCCAGGCTTCCAGCGCCAAGCGGATGTCATGTTCCGGATCGTTCGCCGCGGCTCTCCCCAATTGGCCGAAGGAATCCGCACCGGGGCCTCCAGCACAATGCTGCACTCCGGGCGCCATGAAGAGGCGCACGAAGCTCTCCGCCGACTTTTTGCCCATCACTTTTTCCACGCTTTCCAGGTATTGAATGCTGCCCACGGGCGGAAGGGCAGCATCGCTCCAGCCATGGTAAATAATGAGCTTCCCGCCATGCTTGGCAAAGGCTGCCAGGTCGGGATTATCGGCGTTGAAGTTGCGCGCCTGCTGGTCGTCGGCCAGCTTGATGGCGTCCTGAACCTTGACCGTTTTCAAATCGAGAGGCTCACTGCTGGCAATCATGTTCTTGAAGAAGCCTTCGGCAAATACGGCCTGCCAATCTTTGCCCGGGGCAGGTCCTGTGAACCAAGTTGTCCAGCCGCCAGGGCCGACCTCGCCACCCGGCTCAAAACCGGGAAAGAACTGCTTCCCAGAATGCTCGCGCGGGCCTTCATAGACTTTTTTCAACGCAACGGCTTGTTTGGGTGTCAGGCAGCTATCGGACTCACCACTCTTGCAGACAATGGTCGCGGGATCGAAATGGCAGGAGCGGGGATCGTTGAGTACGCCGTCCTTCACTCCATCATTGGCGTCGCAAGCAGCCGCTACAGCCGCTGCGATTGCCGGAACCTTCTTGGAGGGAATATAGCTTTCGGCATCACTTTGCAGGGCCTGGATGTCCCAGATGAATGCCGAAAAAGTTTTGGTCCAGTAGGCGGCAGGAGCGCCGGAGAGGATGCCATCGTAATCGGCGGGAAAACGCTGCGCCTCCATCAGCCCCTGTCGTCCACCATTCGAGCAGCCGGCAAAAAAGGAATGTTGCGGCGTTTGGCCATAAAACGCCTGGATGATGGCCTTGGCTTTCACCGTCATTTCGTGAACGGCGCGATAGCCGAAATCGACGACCTTTTCCGGATGGCCAAGAGCCCAACTTCCGTCTACGGCACTTCCGCTATGGCCGGTATCGGTGCTGGCAGTCGCGTAACCGCGATTCACCGCGTCCGCCATACTCGGATAATTTGGAGCCCCCGCAAAGCCGCCATTGCCCTCGCCACGAAAATTGCCGTTGAAGCCCGACTGCGGCATCCAGACTTCCAGCTTGATATCAGAGTCGCTCGTGGGCTTTACCTCCGCTGTCACGCGGCAAAAAGCAGGAAGATTCTTGAATAGCGCAGGTACCGGCTGATTTCCGGGACTCGGCGGAGTGAAGCTGCCCGCGGCCATATTCTGAGCCGAGGTGATTGTGGTATCGGGAAGCTTGAGACCGCTCAAGCTCTCGCAGGAGGCCGCAAACGCGGGCAGCACTCCGAAGAAGACGATTAACAATGCAATCCCGGCTATTTTCCGATTGTTCACATGCTCTCCTATGAAAATGCTTTGTGGAAACTTGATCAGAGTTCCGAACCAGATGATGGCCAGTGATTGTAGTGGAGCTTATCGGAACGATCAATTCATGGAAAGAATCAAGAGTAGAGGTGATTTGCTCGAGTTTCCGGTAACCAGGACTTGGCGGAGAATAGAGGCATGCCTGCCGAGCACAAATACGCAAGAATCGAACGGGAACGGCGTTTCCTCCTCGACCGTTTCCCTGACGAGACCATCGTTACACGGGTGCGACACATTCGCGATCGCTACATTGAGGGCACTACCTTGCGCTTGCGGCAGCAAAGGGACAGCGATGGCCAAGTGCACTTCAAACTCACCCAAAAGCTTGCAGGCAGAACAGAAGGAGCCCAGCAAGGCTTTATCACGACCATATACATCACGAACGATGAATTTGATGTATTCGCTCAACTACCGGCGAAGGTGCTCACAAAGACCCGCCATAGCGTGCCGCCCTTCGGGATTGATGTGTTCGAAGATGGGTTGAGCGGTTTGGTCCTGGCAGAAGCAGAGTTCGATTCTGCCGCGGAAGCATCGGCCTTGGTGCCTCCCTCCTTCGTCATGCATGAAGTATCCGACGATATAAGATTCACGGGAGGATATCTTGTGACGGTTTCACGGCAGGAACTCAAGCGTAATCTTGCAGAATATGGGATCGCACTGGGTTGTATTTAAAACGGCTTCAGATGTTCCCAAGAATGTGTAGCCCGGAAATGTGTTGCCCGGCTACCGATTACCAACCCATCTGGCGCATTCTCTCGAGGATAAGCTCGCTATAGCGATTCATGCGATCTGGCTTCCGTTTGAGGGGCAGCGGCAGAATTGCGGCGAGCCTGGCTGCTCTTTCGCGGTCAATATTTCGAGCCGAGGTCTGATAGTGGTAGCCGGCTGCCGCCTCCGCGCCATAAACATCGGGACCCCATTCGACTACATTCAGATAGAGCTCAAGAATGCGCCGCTTGCCGAGAACCAATTCGGCTACCGGGACGAGCGTGAACTCGGCACCCTTACGGAGAATGGAGCGACTTGTTCCAAAGAACAGATTTTTTACCAGTTGCTGCGTCAGGGTGGAGCCTCCGCGAATGCGTCCGCCTTCCAGATCGTTTTCAGCGGCGAGTTCCAGGGCCTGCCAATCGAATCCGTGATGTTCATAAAAGCGCGCGTCTTCCGCTGCGATTACCGCGTGCTGGAAATCGAGCGAGATTTGACGCAGGGGTACGAACTTGTATCGTTCGCGAGGTGATTTGTGATGAATCCAATCCTGCAAGCGGCGTTCTATGTGCACCGCGGTCGTCGGAGGATCGATCCACTTTGCGGCTACCAGGAACAGCACGCCAACCAGCCAAAGAAGCACCAGCCCAATCGCGCCCAATCGCATCCATACCTTGAGGGAGAATCTCCGGACCGGGGGCTTGGCGGTTTCGGTTTGGGTTGCAATCACGCTTCAGAATAATCGTCTGACCTGGATTTACCAAGTGCGCGGTAAATCGGGTTGGAAGCGCCTGTTGCAGGGAACTACGGTGCTTCACAGCGAAGGTTCATGATTCGCGGGTCCCGTAGCGCGACTCGGCCATGATCGCGGCGAATTGTTCATCCGCTTTTTGTTTTTCTGCCGACCTTTCATATTCATGCAATGAAGGAAAGAGATGGTCTCGCGCTTCCAGGCTTTCGCGTGAGCTCTTGGGAGAGGTAAGGAAGCTGCAAAACTTCTGCTGGAGCCGCGCTGCCGGATGGAATTGATCTAGCCACAGGAACTGGCCTTGCTCGTTGATTTCCAAGAACCACCACGCGCCGTTTGCATCTACGGCGAAGTCGATCGCGCCAAAACAAACACCGGTTTTCTGAGCAAAGGCCAGGAGGGCCGTCTCCACATCCGCAGGCGTTGCGACGGGAGCCACGACAATTTCTCCAAAGGCGGCCTGTGGCCGCCAATCCAGCGCCCCGTTTGCCGTGCGCAGAGCGAACGAATACACGGCCTGTCCCATGAGCACCGTACGAACGTCGAAGCTCTTGGCTATTCTTTGCTGAAAAATTGCCGGTGCAAAAGTAAAGACTTCATCGTCAGGCAACTGCTCGCGGCTTAGCTCAAAAGCTCCCGCGACCGAGGTGCAGCCTGTGTTTTGCTGCCAAGCGTGAGACGCAAAGGGCTTGCAGACGACGTTGTGACCGTTCTCGAAGAAACGTCGGACCGCACCCGGGGAATTAGACATGAGGGTTGCCGGAATCCTCAAGCCCGATATCTGCGCATAATGCAATTGAACGGCCTTGTTTCTGAGCAGCAGCGAAGCAGAATAAGGATTGATGCAGCGGACCAGCTGCATTTCGATCATTGCGGCCGCGCTCGAAAAGAAAGAGTCGTAGTGCGAACTAGGTGGCGTGGAACGGTCACCGTTTCCGGGCCCAAATTCCGGTTGATCCGGGTGGCGGAGCCATACTGTGTCACCGGGCTCTAAGCAATGTTTCCCCAAGGTCACACTTGGATCTTGATGGAGCCTTAGCGACACCTGCCCCACTTCAGTCCAAGTGAGGCCTCCCCAACAGTAGACGCTATAGCCAGCCTGCTGCAACGCCCATCGGATCGGCGCTACGTGATTGTCCATCTCGTTGGCAAATACCACTACTTTCATTTTCGTTTCTGTAGCAATTTCAGTGTTTTCGAATCGTTGTGGGAGGCGCTTCCCTGATGCTTCCTTCGACGGAAGAAACCGGGTCCTAGTACTAAATTCCTGGATACGCTTTAGACTGAAAACGCCTTAGCGGACAAGTATGAAGGCGGATAACCTTGAAGCGTCATCCGCCTTGAACGGCACTGATTTTAGCGCCTATTTGGCATCTAGATATCGTTAATCAAATCTTGATGAGGCGCCGCTCCCGTGACAATCCGGCTAAAAAGGGTAGGGAGTCCTCCGGAAACCTGCTGGGTTTGTTCCGGAGTCAGTTCGTGCGCACCGAGGCGGCCGAGTACTCTGTTGTTGTTATTCGACATGGAGCTCTATCCTTTCTTCGTGATTTCTATTTCAGAGTTGATGAATCTATATGCATTTGATCTGAGAAGCAACCCTGGCTCCGTTTCATTATTTTTTTAGAATCAACTCCTTGCACGGGATTACTTTAGCTGTAAATCCTAGATCGCAGATTTTGAAGATGTATATCTATTAATATTCGTAGCCTGCTCACTCCCGATGTACATGAACCCACCCAGAAACCACCAAAGATCGACAGCCTCTATTGAGTCGTTGCAGCTCTAACGGCCGCAAAAGATCAGTGCGGGCCCGGCAAGATGGCCACAGCCTTATCACGACTTTAGTGCCCAATGGGGCATTAGCTGTGTACAAGTCCCTGTCAAAGCGTGACGGAAGGACAGGCAGGACATTAGTTAGGCGGCCAAGTCCTCATGACCCAACCCGCTGCGGGCCGTCAGAACAGTTTCGTAAATCTGCTTCATACTTAGCGTGGTTTTATCATCGCCCTTAGCTACGACCGTGGCTCTTCCCCAACGTCCCCTGATGTCTTTTAAAGTCAGTGTGCCAAACCAGAATGGAAGCACAGGGTCAGAAGCAAATTTAAGCACTTCGCCGTGAGGCTCCAAACCTAGCAGGGTACGGATACCGAGCATGGGCGCCCCTGCCGACCACGCCTGTGGGAGACACGATGTTGGATATTGAACGGGGAAGCGCGTCTTTGCGCGTTCGTATCCTGCGAAAACTTCCGGCAAACGATAATGAAAGAAAACAGCAGCCTCAAAGATGCCGGCAACGACCTGCGCGGCTTCTTTACGGAACCCATACCGGGCAAGGCCTGCGGCTATGATGCTGCAGTCGTGAGGCCAGACGGTTCCATTGTGATATTCGATGGGATTGTACCCGCCCTCACCTTCCGCCATGGTGCGCACGCCCCAGCCTGAGAACATCTTTGGGCCTATAAGGTGATCGCGCACGTCCGCCGCTTTGTCATCGTCAATGATGCCGCTCCACAACAAATGACCGATGTTGGAGCACAGGCTGTCTACCTGCCTCTTCGAGCCATCGAGCGCAACCGCAAAGAACTTTCGATCAGGAACCCAGAAATCTTTGTTGAACCGGCGTTTGAGTTCGGCTGCCTCTCTTTCCAGTTTCACCGCCAGCGATTCATCCTTCCAAATCTCGCGCGCCAGCCGAGCACAGCGGATTTTCGCGTCGTAAGCATAACCTTGAATCTCACAGGTGGCACGGGGCGTGGGAGCAAGCATGCCATTATGAAAAAGAATGGAGTTCCACGAATCCTTCCAACACTGATTGTCCAAGCCCAGTTCGGTCTTGCGCTCATATTCAATGTATCCGTCGCCATCGCGGTCGCCATAGTGGTCAATCCAGTTCAAGGCGGCGCGCGCATTTGACTCCAGGGACCGCACCAAGTCCGCGTCGCCACTCCAACGCTCATATTCATCGAGCAGGACCAGGAATAGGGGAGTAGTGTCGCCGGCGCCATAGTAGGGCGATTGAGGCCGCTCGTGAAAGTGCGTTAGTTCGCCGAAGCGGAGCTCATGCAGAATACGCCCGGGCTCTTCCTCGGTAAGTTTCACGACGTTCTTACCTTGAGCATCGGCCAAAGCCCGGAGAGTGGTTGCAGCCAGTTCCGAATTAAAAGGCAGCATCTCGTAGCTGGTGATCAAGCTATCCCGGCCAAAAAGGGCCATGAACCACGGCAGGCCTGCGGCAGGTAACGCGCGCTCTCCCAACGGCCGAAATCTGAGCGCCGCTATATCGACCAAACTCCTCATATACAGCCGCACAGCTTCAGGGTGGCACTCCATGGTCGGCGCATCTTGAATCCATTCTTTTAGATTGCGCCGCATCACCGTACCTTCTTTCGTAGCAAACTTGGGCTGATGTACGGTCTCGCCGGTCACGGGCGTCACGTGAAACTTTGTGTTCCAACTGGACTTGGCAGGAATCGTAATGCGGAAGATTGCGTGATCCGAGGCAAGCTCTGTAGGGGGCTGCTCGGAGCTGATCTGGGTCTCCCTTACAAAATCTTCGCGCCGGTAACCCAGTACTAACTGGCTGCCCCGTACCTCCTGGTAATACTCCCCCTTCTTTTTCAGGGAATCCTTGACTTCAAAAAGATCGGCAAAATCGGAACCGGCTTGTAAATGCAACTCAACCTGCTGTGGCTCCGTACCGTGATTCAAGACCGTAAGATCCTCCACGAAACCATTGCCTATGAATCGCCGCCGAACGATAGAAAGCGTTGGATTTTTGTAAATCGTGCCCGTAGGCGGAACACAGAAGTGTTGTGCGTAATAGTACTCAAGCGCGTCTGTGGATAAGACATCCAAAGCAATACCCCGAATCGTGAGTTTCCACTTCGACAAGTGGCGCATATCTTCAAAGAAGAGGCCGTGGGGCTGGTCTGGACCAGCTTCGATATCGCCGTTGGGACTGCAAACGAGGAAGGTGGAACCATCGAGAATGCTGACGGTATCGTTGGGCATGAGAAGGATCCTCCTTGGTCTGGACCGCTAAGGAATGGCGCATGCGGAACCGGCACACCTGTCCGGCCTTGGCCGGTTGCTCTTTCCTGGTTTGCTCTTTAAGGACGTATCTAAAGGATGCAACCCAAGGATGCAACCCAGTTTTTGGCGCCTCCAGATTGGCCCATCTACCCCTAATCGTTGGACGCCAGTTGAACCGTTCCAAGGTGGCCGTGGGCGTCACCTAAGGCAAGAAATCCGGGCAATTGGCAACGCTCCCAAGCACCCGAAAATATCGAGGGCCGCCCATTCGGCGCGGCGGATGTTTCAAACTCTCAATGGCGTGAAAAATGAGCCCGGGACTTTGGAGAAGTCCCAGGCACCGCAATGCATGGATGAGTAACTAAAGCGACCGCAGGAACTTGAGCAAGTTGTTCTGGTCGGTAACGCTCAATTTCTGGAAGTTCTGGATCACCGCGTTTGCTTCGGATCCGCATGACTTGATCGTAGTGGATGGAGTGAAATTGTGCCCTCCGACTGTAATGCTTTGCGACGAGGTAGTCGCGAAGCAAATGCTAGGATCGCTGAAATGGCCCTGGATGGCTTGGACCAGATCGCTGGCTCGGCCGTCATGCAGGAAAAAGAGCCGCTGTCCGAGGCCCCAAAGCGGTGCGGTGCGGAACTCGTCGGGGCCTGCCTGTCCCTGGCTGATGCCGTCGGCCAACGTCGCCCCCATGTGGTGCAAGGCGAAATCGGAAAACGGCGTGTACTGGCGCTGGTTTAACCCTTTTACCGGCGACGGATCGGTCATGAACGGCTGATTCGAGTGACAAAGAGCGCAGCCTACACCTCCCTTTGCAGGAACATCAAAGAGCGTCTGTCCACGCAAAATGGCGGCGCTGTTCGCGCTGTCTGCGAATGCAACGCATTTCGCCTGCCGCACGCATTGGCTCGGCGGTACACCGGAGGCACACGTAATTGGCGGGGTTAGGCCGCTGTCGTAGGCGCATTGGCTGGGAGCGCCGTTAATGCGCATGAAGATAGCAAAGTTCTCGATGGCTGAAGACACCATTGAATCGGTATCCTCAGGAAGCACGCCGCTTTGAAAAGCCACGTGGGTGTTGTCTTCCGACGTGCCCAGAGCCGATGTGCCGGAAGGCACAACCCCGTTTCCAAAGGTTGAGGTACTGACGCATCCAGACCCTGGCACTTTTTCGTTGTTAAAGAGCTCGTTGGTCAAACCCAGCTCCACGTTGGCGGCCTCTCCGGCAAACAGCAGCAGCGACTTATTCTGTGCCTTCCAGCCGAATTTACTCATCGCTCCATCGTTTGCATCATGGTTGAAATGTCCATGGATCGGAGGACTCAATGAACTTGCGACGCTGGCAATGCTATTCAAGTAAGCCTGGAAGGTGGCCTCCGAGGTGTTTTCCACCAGACCCAGGCCAAACGTTGGCGTGGGAATGCGGAAAATCACATTGTTGAGCGAGGCCTGCGTGGGAAAATCCGGCTGCGCCAGCACGCAGTTTCCGGCGTCGCTTCTCCCTTGCGTGGAAAATAGCTCGTGTACGCCGCCATCGGGCGTATTGCCGCTTGAATCCCTGGTGAGGTCGAAAATAAAACGCGCCTCTTGAATCGGGCCGTTCGCGGTGACAAATGATGGCACCACATTTTTGCCGCCTAACGCTGTAGCGGCAGCGATCTGCGGGTTTTGACTAAAACCATTGGTCCCCTTCCCAGGACTGCTTCCTCCAATGGTGGGCTGCGAATGACACATAAAACAACTAGTCCCGTTGAAGGCAGGCCCCAGCCCCGGAATGGTTGGGTTCCCGTTTGCATCAGGGGCGCCATCGACCGAAACATTTTGGCCGAACACCGCCACGCTGTTGCCCCAGAAAAAAGCCGTCGTGCGATCGGGCGAGCCCGACGTACTGTCGAACGTAATGACCTGCCCCGCACCCTCATTGCCGAGTTGGTCGGGTGGCTGATGGAAGTTGACGATGGGCTGCGTCAACAGCGTTGTGACTGTGCCATTGTTGTTAAAGTTCGCCCCTGGAAACAGCTTGGTCTGAAATCCAACGGGGCGCGGGCCGGGATCAACCGGCGTAGGAGAGGGGGTGGCTGTCTGGGCCTGAACTAGCGCCGAACAAAAGGTTAGGACTGCAACAACGTGGAAAATTCGAACCTTCTTGCTGCCCTTCAATCGTACAACTTGCATTCGTTCGTCCTTTCAAAAATGCGTTTGTGTTTGGTGACATAAACTGTTTTCCATCAAGCCCATCGTCGACCGCCCTCCTTATAGCCGGATGCCCGATCCGGAACTCCAGGACATCCACGAATATATTGATATCAACTTAGTCGCTTCTTGTGGCGAAATCAACGCCAAACTCGGTTAGACTTGTATGGCTATGAACGGTAAGATTCAAGCATCCCTTTTGTGGCTTTTCTGCCGCTTTGCTTTGTGTGGTCTCCTTCAGGCATGGAACTCTGAGCTGGCTGTCGCGGCTGCCCCCGTAGATGACACGAGTTTCTCCGCAAAGCCATCTCCTTCAGTCATTGCGGAGTGGTTGGCTCAAGGTGAGCGAAAGGAACTTCCTTGGAGGGTTCATTTCTCCAAGCCGGCGCTTGAATACGATCAAGCGATCAGCGTTCATGTAGGAGCTCTGCTGCCCTTCGAAGGTTTAAAGAAGAAAGGCGCGAACCATGACTTGCACTTTATTGTGTTGGTCGCGGATGAAATGGGCAAATGGTTGGATGGGAACACCTATCATCACCAGATCCTTAATATCGATACCTCCAAAGACCTGGCAGTGACTTTTTTTGCATCAATGGGCTTCCGTCCAGGAAGGTTCCGCATTGCAGCTATTATCTTCGACTCTATTACCGGTCAACGGAGCGTGATGTTTAAGCGCGTCGTCATTTCCTCGAAACAGAGAGAGCCGTCATCCGAACTCTTCAGCTTATTTCCAAGAGTTACGTTTGATCCACCTTGGGGCAATCACGATCCCTCGTTTCTGGTCGCAACCCAGCGGCCCGTCCAGATGGATATAGTCGTCGAGTTTGACTCTCGTTTCGTGTACAAGAAACAGCTCCATAGGTTAACGCGCGCAGGTGGGCGATTCCTGTCTGCTGCCGCCACCTTGACTCGCATGAATCTTGAAAACGGCTGTGTGCGAATCAGTGGTTTAAATAGCTTGGAATTGGGAACCGTTATTCCTGCGCAGCCGGCGGGAACTGTGGATTGGAGATCTATCGTTGCAAGCTCGGATGAGAAGGATCAGCAGGCAAGGACCACGGTCGGCGCCCCCGAACTTGTCGACAAGCCAAGCACGGAAGGAGCCGTGTTCTTTGAGCATCATTTGGAACAGCTCCTCGCCGATCCACCCTGCCCTGCCGCATCCGGCCCTCCGCTACGCGTGCTGGTGATCGTGACGGGTGGAGTTGATTTCGTAAAAGGAACGAACTATCCCAAAATTGAATCGCAGTGTCAGTGTGTCGTCTTTTATTTACTAGGCCGTTTAGGCTACCAATCTAATTTCCGAGAGCACGTCCTGGATGACTTAAGCGCCGAGCAATCCTCACCCCCGCCTACCATTAACACGACGGCAGGCAACCAGCAGGTACCCAAGATTGCTCCCAGGCCGCGTGCTACGAGGCCTGAAGGAGAGCTTGGCGACGTTGTTCCTGGCGACGGACTGAAGGGCATCGTAAAGCAGCTTTCGCCCAACTTCTATTATTTTGATTTTGATGGACCAATGAAGTTCCAACAACGATTCTTTGATCTCGTTAAAGTTCTTAAGAATTTGTCCAGCAAGCCACCTGCTGCATAACTAATGGATGCGGCAATTCTGAATGCCTCGATGGGATGTCATCCAAGCGAAGGCAAATTTTTGGTCGGGAAGCGACGATTTGAACCTTTGCCCCAGGGTAAGGGACTCGAAAGCTGTTTCAGCGCCCGTTGCAAATGAGCTTTCGAACTCTGCCCTTAGAATCTGATTTCCAAGAAAATAACGACAAGGTTGGCTGGTAAGAGCCTGAACCGAAAGAAGGATTCTTCTGGCGGAGGGAGAGGGATTCGAACCCCCGATACCCTTTCGGGTATAGCGGTTTTCAAGACCGCCTGTTTCAACCGCTCACACATCCCTCCGCATGAGCATGGCAACAGTTTACCAGCATTTGGAGGACGTAAATTTCCGGGATCATGGGCGGACTTTCCGATTGACCGGCCCATTCAGGAAGGCCCATTGCAACAGAAGCCAAGGACCTTCTGAAGGAAGGGCAGGAAACCTCAAGCAGCGTGGAGACGGCAGCTTAGGGTCTAACGCTTGGAGTATCTTGGCGATTTTTCGCAATTTTCGACTTAACACCAGTGGTTCCAAGGCTGATGCAAGTGCCCCAAATGTGCGACACTTGATCAGGCATACATGATTCGCACAGAGCAATACGAAGTATGGACGCAGAAGGGCGAACGGTGGGAGATGCTCGGCTCGTTTCAAGAGCTGGACATGGCAACGGCACTCACCAAGAATCGGTCTGGCCGTCAACGAATCATCTGCGTGACCTACGAGTACGGCAAGATGATCTCGCAGGAATCCATCGCAGAGTTGGGCACGCCACGCGCAGAGGCGCAAAAAGACTACTAAATCCCTCCGATCGGCACTTCCTTTGGGTTCAGTCTTAATCTTTAAACTAGGCCTGATACGCGCGACTGAAGCGCCGCTCTTTCAAAGTTGTACCCGTTTCATCGCCCTGCAAAGCGCGCTGACCTATGGAGTGTGTCCGATTTGTTGTAACCAACCAGTAAGCGTCGGATTTAGGGACAGGCGGGTCGGTGTACCTGCTGGCAGGAGGCATTAGGACTGAGCGGAATAGCATGATTGAAAACCCACCCTTTGTTCCGAGCGCAAAAACAAAGAGCGCGCTCTCCACAAAGGATGGGGCACCCACTTACCGCCGAGGATTAGCTTGGTGCAGGTTGTGACTGCTGCGGTCATGAGCAGTCGCGAGGAGGGCGATTTCGTTGGTTCTCACGCACATTCTAAAGGACCCCTCTTCCACTTCATCGCCAGCCTGAATATCAATCTTCCAGACACGCTGTTCTTTCCAACCTGCCGTCAATGGACTTCCACGGCACCCAAGAGATCGCGTATTCCGGCAAGGCCGTTTGGGACGATTTTCTTTGACAGAGACAGGCACGGCGTGGATACTGAGGTCACTGACATAGTTAGACTATGCCAAGGAGCCGAACTTGCAACGAGACGAGATTCCCCCCGGCACACTCTATTTGCTGATCCTGAAGACCCTGGCCCGCTCCGGAGAGATGCACGGATACGAGATTGCCAATTCCATTCAGCAGATCTCCGAAGAGATTCTGCAGGTTGAAGAAGGATCGCTCTATCCGGCACTGCAGAGAATGCTCATCAAGGGCTGGGTGACGGCAACATGGGGCACGACCGCCGGCAACCGGCGCGCCCGATATTACCAACTCACCACGGCGGGGCGAAAGCAACTGGCCATTGAGAAGTCTCAGTTCGACCGGGTGTTTGGGGCGGTGGTTCGAGTGATCGAGGCGGTTTGACGCAAGAGCTTTCGCACACGGCTTTTCACGCACGGGCGTTTGACATAAGCGCTTTTGACATAAGGGCTTTTGATGCATAGGGCTTTGGTGCAAGAGCTTTCGATAGACGGACTTTCGACATAAGAGCTTTTGAAACAAGGGCTTCTTGAAATAGGAGCTCGTGGAAACGAAATTGAAACCAGCGCCGCCGTCGAATTTTGACCTGATTGATTTGTCGCTTTGAGTGATTGACGATTCGATTGAATGGAAAGAACGGACGATGAAAAGGAAGAAGTACGAGCAATCGGCTTGGAGAGTAAGCGGTTTGAAGAAAGCCGGTTGAAGGGACCTATCTGTGATGCAGTGGTTGTTGGAATTTGGAAGGCGGCTCAGGATGCTGCTGCGCCGCGACCGGTTTGACGAAGACATGGAAGAGGAGATGCGCCTGCATCTCGATTTACGGCAGCAGGAGAATCTTGCCGCGGGCATGACAGCCAACGAAGCGCGGGCGGCAGCCAGACGGCGCTTTGGCAATCCAGACATCGTTGAGGAGCGGAGCCACATGGAATGGGGATGGGGATGGTTTGAGCATTTGTTGCGGGACATCAACTACGGCATTCGGGCCATGCTGCGGAGCCGAGCCATTACGCTGGTGGCCGTATTGTCGCTGGCTCTGGGCATCGGCGGGAACACCGCGATTTTCAGCCTGATCGACCAGATCATACTGAAGGCTCTGCCGGTGCAGCACCCGGAACAACTGGTGCTTTTCGGCGATGGGCTGGATGAGGGCATCAGCGACGGATTTCCCAATATCGTGCTGTATTCCTACCCGTTTTACCGGGAGATGCAAAAGCGGAACCAGGTGTTCTCGGAGGTGGCGGCGGCATTCAGCAGCGTTCATCCGGTTTATGGCTTTGTCGAGGGGCGCCGGGATTCGGAGCCAATGAAGGTCCAGTTAGTTTCCGGCACCTACTTTCCCATGCTGGGTGTACACAGCCTCGCGGGGCGCATGCTCTCCGAAGAGGACGACCACAGCGAAGGCGGGCACCCGGTTGCCGTAGTGAGTTACGCATGGTGGAAACGGAACCTGGGAGGCGATCCGTCGGCGTTGGGCAAGAAACTGACGCTTGGGCCAACGGTGTTTACCATTGCCGGGATCGCACCGCCGGAGTTCTTCGGCACCAAGGTGGGCGAGGCTCCGGATATGTGGATTCCCCTGTCGATGCAAAAAGCGATTCCGCCGGGTTGGAACGGATACAGCGACGACATGTTTGAATCGCTACACCTGATGGCGCGGTTGAAGCCCGGAGTTACGTTGCGACAAGCGGAAACCGAGGTGAATCTAATCTATCCGCTGATCTTGCGCGGTTTCTCGGACGCTCCCCTGACCGGCGAAAACCTGAAGAAGCTAGACAAGACCCATGTGGAACTGACCTCGATGGCCACGGGCTTTTCGCGGCTGCGCTGGCAGTTTTCCGAGCCCCTGAGAATCCTTATGGTGGTGGTGGGACTCGTGCTGCTCATTGCATGCGCCAATATCGCCAACCTGTTGCTGGCTCGCTCCACGGTACGGGCGCGCGAGTTGGCTGTGCGGCAGGCATTGGGAGCAGGCCGCTCGCGGCTGGTACGGCAGTTACTGACGGAAAGCCTGCTGTTGGCACTGGCTGGAGGGGCACTGGGGATTCTCTTTTCCGCTGTGGCGAGCCAAGCGCTGGTGCACATGGTTTCGGATGGACGCCAATCGCTGCAATTGGATGTACCGCTCGATTTGCGGCTGCTGTTGTTTACGCTGGGCGTATCGCTCACGACGGCGTTGTTGTTCGGCACGCTTCCAGCATTCCGGGCGACGCGGCTGAATCTTGTGGATTCGCTCAGAGACGGCCGGAGCCAGGCTGGTGCTTCCAACCGCGGATCTTTGGCAAGGCCGCTGATCGTATCGCAGGTTGCGCTCTCCCTGGTGCTGATGATGGCGGCGGGGCTATTCACCCGCAGCCTCATTAACCTTGCCAATGTAGATACGGGCTTCAACCGCGAGAATGTGCTTTGCCTGCGCCTTGATGCAAGCTCCGCCGGTTATGTGGCCGATTCGCGCCTGATGGAGTTGTACCGCCAGATTGAAGAGAAGGCCGGAGCGCTGCCGGGCGTGCGCGCGGTAAGTTTCTCTGGCTTTACCTTCAATCAAGGAACGTGGAACAACCGCATCTGGGTGCAGGGCTATCTTGCGGGACACCAGGAGGTGTCGGTACACCACAATGCAGTCGGCAATGGATACTTCGCCACCATGGGCATTCCGCTTTTAGCCGGGCGCGCGTTCGGCCCCCAAGATACGGCCACTTCTCCGAAGGTCGGCATTATCAGCGAGAGCATGGCCCGCACCCTGTTTCCAAGCGGCTCGCCTATCGGAAAGCGCTATGGCCGAGGAGAGCACAACGCCGGAGACATTGAGGTGATTGGCGTGGTCAAAGACGTGAAGTACAACAACCTGGATGAGGATCAGCAGCCCGGAGACTATCTGCCCTATATCCAGAATGTACGCTTTCTCAACGACTTTGAGCTGCGCTACACAGGTGACAAGGATTCCATTATTCGGTCGGTTCGGCAAGCGATCTTCAATATCGACCGCAGCCTGCCAATCTCGGAAGTTACGACGCTCAACGAACAGGTCGGCCGGTCGATTACGAACCAGAAACTGGTGGCGGAGCTTTCCTCGTTCTTCGGACTGCTGGCAGTCTTTCTATCCTGCATTGGAATCTACGGATTGATGTCCTATGCGGTGACCCGACGCATCAACGAGATTGGAGTGCGCATTGCCCTGGGTGCGGAACGCTCGCAGGTATTGCTGCTCGTGATGCGGGAGAGCATGGTGCTGGTTGCGATTGGCCTGGCAATTGGAATCCCTGTGGCACTTGGCAGCCAAAGGGCAATTTCCAGCCTGCTCTTTGGGCTCAAGGGCATCGATCCATTCAGTTTGCTGGTGGCTATCGGGCTGTTGCTGGGCGTTACTGCCCTCGCGGGCTACCTCCCGGCGCGACGAGCTTCGCGGATCGATCCTATGGAAGCTTTGCGCTGCGAGTAAAGGATGCTCTTTCAACCGGCGAGCAGTTTTCAGGTGGCTATCTCTAAATCCGGCCACCATTTCGGGGCGAGGCTTGTGTCCTTGAGGGGTCAGCATCTGTCTAATCTCCGAATCTCCGTGGGAGCTAGTTGACGGAAGAGCCAGGCCAGAATCGAAGATATTCCGTTCGCAACTGAACTTCTATTTTCCTTGGCTTGATCAATGGTTTGGAAGGATTTCTTGTTGCTACAATTACGAAATGAAACTTCGAGGTTGCGGCACAGCTCTGGTTACTCCCTTCAAAAAAGACCGGAGCATCGATGAGATCCGCCTCGGCCAATTGGTCGAATGGCAAGTAGAGTCAGGCATCGGGTTCCTTGTCCCTTGTGGAACAACTGGGGAGACCCCGACCCTGAGCAAGAGCGAGTGGCTGCGCGTGATCGACATCACGATTGAGAGAGTCGCCGGACGAGTGCCGGTGGTGGCTGGAGCCACTTCCAACGACACAGCAGATGCCGTGGAGAGAGCCCAGGAGCTAGGAAAGCGCAAAGGCGTGAATGCCATCCTTACGGCCTCGCCTTATTACAACAAGCCGACACAAGAAGGTCAGTATCAGCATTTCAAGGCCATCGCAGAAGCTGTCGATAAACCGCTGGTGCTTTACAGCGTAGCGGGCCGAACCTCGGTCAATATTGAGCCGGCGACCGTGGCCCGGCTGGCCAAGATTCCCAACATTGTGGCGGTCAAAGAGGCGAGCGGCAATATGGCCCAGATTGCCGAAGTTCTCAATTCGGTTCCGGACGATTTCCTGGTCCTGAGCGGTGACGATGCCATCACGATCCCGGTGATTTCCCTGGGCGGTGTGGGGGTCATCTCCGTGGCTAGCAACGAAATTCCGAAAGAGATGTCCGAGTTGACCAACGCCGCGCTGAACAACGATTGGGACAAGGCCCGCAAGATTCACCGCAAGTTCCTGCCGTTGATGCAGGCGAACTTCCTGGAATCGAGCCCAATGCCGGTGAAAGCCGTGCTGGCAATGATGGGCAAGCTGGAAGAGGTTTACCGCCTGCCCATGGTGCCGGTAAAGGCAGAGACAAGAACCAAGCTAGAGCAGATTGCGGCACAAGTGGGCGTTCTAGGGACGGTTGCCGTATAAGAACGATGGCAGCCTTTCTTTCATAGAGACTTCGGTTTTAAAGAACCTCACTTAAGCGACGAATGCCCTCGTTGATGTCCCGTTCGCGCATACGGGAGTAGCCCAACAGGATGCCCACGCGCGTGGGCTTTTTCAGGAAATAAGAAGAAATGCCATATACGCGGACGCCCCTGGCAGCGGCGTCCGCGATGACCTGCTCTTCTGTTATGTCTTTTTCCTTTCCATCTATCGCGAGCCTTATATCTTTTGCGGGCCAAACGACGATATGCGCGCCAGCGCCCGCTCCGGTCACCTGCACACGGTTCCCCAAGTGAGCGGAAATGGCTTGGAGCAGCGCATCGCGACGGGCCGCGTTTCTTCGCCGCACACGCCGCAAGTAACGCTCGTATAGGCCGCTGGAGATAAATTCCGCAAGCGTCTCCTGTTCAAGAGTCACAGTGTGCTGATCCGAGAGCCACTTGGCCGCCGTGATGGCCGGAACAAGCTTTTTCGGCGCGATCAGGTAGCCGATGCGCAAGGATGAAAAGACCGTGCGAGAGAACGTACCTATATGAACGACACGGCCTTCGCGATCCAGCGTTTGCAGGGATTCAAACCGCCTGCCTTCATAAAGAAACTCGCCGTTGTAGTCGTCTTCCACAAGCACAGCCCGTCTACGCCTGGCCCACTCCAAGAGCGCAAGACGACGAGCCTTTGGGAGGATGGCCCCGGTAGGAAACTGGTGCGCGGGCGTTAGAAACGCAAGGCGAGCGCCGGAGGGCATGCGGGTGGGATCGAGCCCATCGCCATCCACAGGAACAGGAAGCAAATGGGCGCCGGCGGCGCGCAGGACCTCACGCGTCCCCTGATAGGCCGGTTCTTCGATGGCCACCTTATCGCCCTTTTCGATCAGTACCCGAGCAATGAGATCCAGCGCCTGCTGTGAGCCATTCACAATTACCACTTGGGCAGGATCGCAAAGCACGCCACGCGAGCGGCGCAGGTAGGCACAAATTGATTCACGGAGAGCGGCACTCCCTTCGGCAGGCCCGTAGTCCAGTTCCGAAACCGGAGCCTTACGCGCACACCGAAGCAGGATGCGCCGCCATGACTCGAAGGGAAAGATTTCGAGATCGCTACGCCAGGTGAAGTCATACGGCACGGAACGGGGCCGCTGGCGGGGAAGACCCATTCTGGCCC
>DATGIO010000189.1:0-3994 GCA_035295685.1 Candidatus Angelobacter sp. | reverse complement strand
CGGACATTTTGGGGACTGCTTCAGGAAAACCCTGGTTTCAATCCATCAAGAATTGTTACCTCTTATATATACCTTCCACACCCCAACAATCCTGATCTGGATCGCTACGCCAATCTCGACACTTTCAACTCTTTCGTGCGGGAGTCGGTGCGCCGCGTGAGCACTATCCCCGGAGTTGATCACGCTGCCATCACCAGTGATTTACCAGTTACCCACTTGTCGCGGCGAAGCGCCGTCAAAATTGAGGGCCGTCCGGACGAATCCGGCAAAGGTCTATTTTTTGAAATCACCAGTGTGACTCCCGAGTATTTCAAGGCGTTACAGGCTTCGTTAGTACGTGGACGTTACTTCACGGAAGACGAAGATGCCGGCAAACAGCCGGTGGCAATCATCGATGAAAGCACAGCTCGTACCTACTGGCCGGACCGGGATCCCATTGGCCGCCGTTTGAGCATGAAGCCCTTTAGCCGCGCCGCAGCCAACGCAGCCGACCCGCCGTGGTGCACCGTGGTTGGCGTGATCAAGGACATCAAGAGTGATGGCCTCGACCAATCGGGAGCTCCCCACATCTACCGACCGATGTATCAGTTTCCAGGGCCCAGGACTTTGTCTTTAGGCCTGACGGTCCGGACCTCTTTGTCTGCTACCAGCCTGGAGCCACTCATTCGCCGTGAGATACAGACAGTCGATCCAAATCTGCCGATATTCAACGTACGTACGATGCATGAGGTCATCGACGGTTCTCTGGCTTTGCGCCGCTTCTCCGCGGAGTTGGTGGGGTTGTTTGCCGTGGCGGCGCTTCTGTTGGCGTCAGTGGGAATTTACGGTCTGTTGGCCTACATGGTGGGTCAGCGGGCGCAGGAGATTGGAGTGCGCATGGCCTTAGGAGCCCAGCGCAATGATATTCTCAAGCTGGTCTTGACTCAGGGGGCGTTGCTGGCTGGTGTCGGTATCTGCGTTGGACTCATTTTGGCGGCAGTAGCTGCGCCGCTGATCGCGGCTCTGCTCTATGGAATTCGCGCTCACGATCCAATCGTATTTCTTGCGGTTCCTCTCATTTTGTTAGGGGTTTCCTTCACGGCCAGCTATATTCCCGCACTCCGGGCAGCCAGGATAAGTCCCATTGTGGCCTTGCGTGAAGGATGAGTCAGTTAAAACGCGTTTAGAAGCCATCTCATAAATGCCTGGGGCCTGTAAAATTATTGAAAATAAATAATTTAGAAGCGCCAAAATCATTTATGAGATAGCTTCTGGTAGTTGCTTATCTTCATTTTCCTTCGGTTTCTGGAAATCACCCAGAGAGTTTTTGAAATCCACAACAGAGGTTCATAATCTGCTGCGAAACTGCGCGGATTGTTACAACCTGGAGCCTCTTTCATTGCAGTGATAGTTGATAGCCTATTCTCAACCGCTTTCTGACGGAGGTCTCGAATGAACGCACAGCTTCAGGCGATCCCACAGTCCCAGACCGAATCGATCCAGCCCCAACCCCAACCCAACATTCGAAGGTGGAGCCCTGCCCTGCGGATTTCCTTTCGATTCTGGATGGTATATTTTGGGCTGTATTGTCTTGCCACGCAAATCATCACCAGCCTGTTCAGTGTTAGCACGGGAGCGGGACTCAACTTTCCCGATCCGGCCACTCTCTGGCCGCTGCGCCCCGTGATCTTCTGGACCGCCGCCCATATTTTCCACGTGAATGCGCCCCTGTCCCCCTTCTTCGGCAGCAACAGCGGCAGCTGCGACACCAAGTTCGGTTGGGTCATGACCTTCTGCCTGCTAGTGATTGCCATTGCCGCGACTGTTGTCTGGTCACTTCTCGACCGCCACCGGGAGAATTACGCTGAGCTGCATAAGTGGTTTCGGCTTTTCGTTCGAGTCGCGCTTGGCGGACAGATGATTGCCTACGGTATGGTGAAAGTCATCCCGATGATGTGCCTGTATCCCTCATTGACCAGGCTGCTGCAGCCTGTCGGCACGCTCTCTCCCATGGGGCTTCTCTGGACCTTCACGGGCTCGTCCCCAGCTTATGAAATCTTCACCGGCTTGGCCGAAGCCGCAGGCGGAGTGCTGCTGATCGTTCCTCGCACGGCTATCCTCGGTGCCCTGATCTGCCTCGCCGACATGATCCAGGTGATGATGCTGGAGCTGACGTATGACGTGCCGTTAAAGCTGTTTGCCTTCCACCTCCTCCTGCTCTCCTGCTTTATCCTGGCCTCCGACGTTCCACGTTTGGTCAGATTCCTGTTTCTGAACCGGGACACGGGGCCTTCCACGGAAGCGCAACTCTTCCGCAGCGTCCGGGCCAACCGTATCGCAGTTGCCGCGCAAATCATATTTGGTCTGTGGCTCGTAGGCGTGTACGGCCACTTCGCCTGGGGTGTCTGGAATACCCGGGGCGGGGGCAGACCGCTCCCAGCGCTCTATGGCATCTGGGAGGTGAAGCAGATGTCGATCGACGAACAACCACGCCCGCCGCTGCTCACCGACTCCACCCGTTGGCGGCGCGCCATCTTCGATTTACCCGACCGGATGAGCTTTCAGCGCATCGACGATTCGTTTGTTCCTTATGGCGCCTCCGTCAATCTCCAGGACAGAACTCTCGCCCTCACGAAGAGTGACGACAAGAACTGGAGGGCGAACTTCACATTCCAGCGGCCTGCCGGGGATCAGCTCATCCTGAATGGCCGGATGGACAATCATCAGGTTCATATGGAGCTTCAGTTGACCGACCGGAATTCGTTTCTGCTGGTCTCAAGAGGCTTCCACTGGACCCAGGAGGCCGCCCTCGGTCGCTACTGATGCCAGGTCAGTATGACTGGAGGGATTTCATCCGTGAGCCGATACGCGATGCAGCTGAGTTGAGGTCTCTCTCTCCATTACCGTTGGATCCAGGAGTTTAAATTGCGTCCGCAGCCGTGATTGGAATAAACATTTTCCCCAACGGTGCAACCGGGGAATTGCCCTGGGAAGCCCGTACCGGTATCGCGTACCACGATCAGGATTCCTCGCTCGCGGACGCGGCCCACCAAGCACTATTTCCAGCCGCTTTTCTGACGGAGGTTTCAAATGAACGCACAGCTTCAGACGATTCCACTGCCCCAGACTGAACCGACCCAGTCCGAGCTCACCATTCCGAGGTGGAACCCGGTCCTCAAGATTGCCTTTCGATTCTGGATGCTATATTTGGGCCTGTATTGTCTTTCCACCCAAATCGTCACCAACCTGTTCACCGCTCTTGGGGAGGTCGATTTGGCCACTCTCTGGCCGCTGCGCCCCGTGATCTCCTGGACCGCCGCCCATATTTTCCACGTGAATGCACCCCTGTCTGCCTACTTCGAAGGCAACAGCGGCACCAGCGACGACATGTTCGGTTGGGTAATGAACTTCTGCCTGCTGGTGATTGCCACTGCCGCGACCGTCGTCTGGTCACTTCTCGACCGCCGCCGGGAGAATTATGCCGAGCTGCATAAATGGTTTCGGGTCTTCGTTCGCTTCGCGCTTGCCGGAACGCTGATTGCCTACGGTTTTGTAAAAGTCATCCCGACACAGATGTCGTATCCCACATTGATCAGGCTGGTGCAGCCTTTCGGCTCATTCTCTCCCATGGGGGTTCTCTGGAACTTCATGGGCGCGGCCCCGGCCTATCAAATCTTCACCGGCTGCGCCCAGGTCGCAGCCGGATTGCTGCTGATCGTCCCTCGCACGGCCACCTTGGGCGCCCTGATCAGCCTCGCCGACGCGATCATGGTGTTCATTTTGAACATGACATACGATGCGCCGGTAAGGCGGTATGCGTTCCACCTCCTCCTGCTCTCCTGCTTTCTCTTGGCCCCCGACTTTCTACGCCTGGTCAGATTCCTGTTGCTGCGCCGAACCACGTCGCTTTCCACGGAACCGCAACTCTTCCGTGGTGTCCGGGCCAACCGGATCGCGCTTGTTACGCAAATCATATTTGGTCTGTGGCTCGTAGGTTTATACGGCCACTGCGCCT
>DATGIO010000188.1:0-92085 GCA_035295685.1 Candidatus Angelobacter sp. | reverse complement strand
CAGCATCTTGGGATTTTTTACTGCATTCGCATGAATCTGGGGCGAACTGATGTAGGAATCCATGATCTTCATGTGCCGCTCGGTGATATTGCGGGCCGCGGTGGCGGGTGGGATTAGATGCGACCAGGCGTACCACTGGTCGATGAGCGGCTCAACCTGCACATTCTCTTTCAGATATAAGGGCGTCGTCATAAGGCTTCTTTACTATGGATTCCTCGAAATGATTCGTGACGGCGTTCGCGGCGGAAGCAATTTCCGCAGGCTATTAGGAACTATTTGAACAATAGTGGCGCTGTGGCACAGAAACGGATACACCCGATCCAACGTTCCTGTGTTCCTGCCGGATCTATGGTAACTCATCTTTGGCGCAGGGCTTGGGCGCGGGCTTGCACAACCCGCAAACGGGAGTGGGCATGATGCAGAATGTACGCAGATGGCTAGCCACCCTTCCTGAAGATATTTTTGCTTTTGTCGAACTTTTTCGTTCTAAATCCCGAAGTAGACAGTAGAAGCCAGGAGACACAACAAAGGCCATGCATGAGTGAAAAACGCGAACTCTGGGAGTTGATTCATCGCGGCAACGCAGACGCGTTTGATGCGTTCTATGCGGAAAGCGTACATCGCCTGCAGCGCTTTCTGCGGCAACTTGTGGGAAACCCACAAGTTGCCGAGGACATCAGCCATGAGACGTTCTTGCAGCTCTGGCGGCGCCCAAATGAATACCGCCCAGACAGAGGCTCCCCGCACGCTTATCTCTTTGGCATCGCACGGAAGCTGGCCGCAGAATGGTGGCGCCACGGCAAGCCGGAGGACCAGAGCACTGTATTGCGGAGGGTCTTGGATGGGACGGACGGGCCATCCAACGCAACATTCAACGTTGCTCTATCAAGTCCACCGGTCGAGGAGCGATCTTTGGTAGGCGATGCCTTCGCCCGCCTTGAACCAGACCAGCGTGCGCTGTTGTGGCTCCGCGAAGTCGAGGGCCAGTCGTACTTGGACTTGGCCAATATTCTTGACGTCCCGATCGGCACCGTGCGATCGAGGCTACATGCGGCACGAGAAGAACTGCGGCGCATCTGGCATAGCGCGCCACCTGAAAATGGCGGCTGCGAAGGCAAGAACGAGATGGACAAAATGCAAGCAAAAGGGAGTTTTACCCGATGAGCGGTTCTAGCTCTGGTATTGGCTCTGAGTCGGCGTTGTGCTCACAGGCCGGCGAATTCATTTCCGCGCTTTGCGACGGAGAAACGATTCCGCGCGAAATGGCAAAGCACCTTGGACGGTGCAACGCTTGCCAATTGTTGCTGAGCGATTACGTACAAATGGGCGTGGAACTGAAGCGGCTAGCGAGCGCATCATCGCCCGCAGCCGCAAGACCAATTTTTTGGAACAAAGAACGTGGCCTGAAATTCAACGGATGGAAAATATGGAGGAAAAGCATGCGGATTCCTAGAGTTGCATTTGCGTTGATGGCAATTGCCATCGGAGTCTTGTCCCTCAAAATCGCGACCGTACACGCCACGGGAGCGGGCCGGTGGTTCGTGATGCGCATACGGGATGGAAACGGAAAAGAAGAAGCCAAGGTGATCTCGAACGAATTTGGTCCTGACGGCAAGCGATCCAAGCCTGTAATCACCTTCCCGGTTACTCGGGGCACTGTCGGGGTCAGTCCGATTGTCCTGGGAGGGAATGCGGAATCGATAAGCGTCGGAGTCCGCGCCGTTTATTTTCCGCCAGATTCGGATAAGAACAAGCAGCAAGACCAGGTACTTAACGCGCCCATGAAGGAAGTGGCCTGCCCCCCTGGGCAAAAAGTGCCCTTGTTCGTAGAAGGCTATGGCCGAATCGAGATTAGTGTAGAAATGCAAGACAGTCGTCCCGCAACCAACCTGTCGCAATTTCCACCGAAAGGAAGCCTCAGCTTGAAAGGATATCTGGCATTGCTGAATGGGGACAAGGTCGTGGGCAAAACCGAGTTTGAGAGCGGCCAGACTGCCGCGGCCGACGGTTATTTTGCCCTGCGCATCCCCGCGGATGGACGGTACATATTTGCCGCAAAGGTTTTCGATGGAGCGGTTGAGGGCCAACTGAACTTCAACCAGATACGATTCAAATTAGATGGGCAGGACTATCTGATGATTGCGGGCGCGCCTGTCAGTTCCGCTAACCAATCGATGTGGGTCAGGCACGATCCGGAGGCTGAACTCCCGGAAAATAAAGGAATGAAGCAGACCGTCGAGTTTGGCTTGCTTTCCAACCTTGCGAAGAAACAATGATGTCTGCTTGCCTCGTGGGTATTTCCTTTCGAATTCGGGGTACCGTCTATGGCGTTTTCATCATTTCTGTATCCTGATAGCACGGTCCCCGTGCGGTTTCTTTTTATCGAAAACGAGGCGGAAGAGCCGCAGATGGGTCTTGATTCCTGCTTACCCATAATGCAGGAAACGCTCTAGGGACGTGACTTCATAGAGATGAGCCTACCGGTACGCACCTTGCGATACCACCCGCCTTTGCGCGATCGCCGCTTTCCTACGCCAGTAGACTCGGCGGGTTTGCTTTAGAATCATCCGTTTTTGATAGAACGCCCTAACGGACGGGCTAAACTGCCGGGCATGAACGCGGAACGTGTCGTGATGTTGCTCATCACTGCGCCCTTGCCTGCCCTCCCCCACCTCCCCCTGGGGCTGCTAGGCGATGTTGCCGCCTCGTTCAACGCCAGTTTTCTGGCGCTGGCGGGGCAGGCATGGCTTTCGTGGAATGTTCTTCTTCCTTACCTTTTGGGGTTAGCCATCACGGTTATTGGACTGGCCATGCTCCGGAAAGAAACAGCGGCAGCCGAGATTGTCGAGCGGCTGCTGGCGTTAAGTCCCCTTTTCGTGGCTATGCCTATGGCGGTCTTTGCGGGCGACCACTTTGTCGGAGCGCAGGCCATCGCGCGCATGGTGCCCTCGTGGATCCCAGGGTCATTGTTTTGGGCGTATTTCGTGGGCGTTGCGCTGATCTGTGCAGCCCTTAGCCTCGCCGCGAATCGATATTCTGGACTGGCCGCCGCAGGCCTCGGCATCATGTGGCTCGGATTCGAGGCCCTGATGCACATACCCACAGTTGTTCGTATTCCCCATGAGCGGCTTGCCTGGAACATCGCCCTACGCGATATTAGTTTTGCCGGCGGTGCGTTCGCTCTGGCCATCACCACCACTGAACAGTGGCGCAAACAGGGCAAGCACGGCCTGCTGTGGGCGGCACGGCTCTCGATTGCCTTGCCGGTTCTAATTTTTGGAATTGAGTCCCTCGTGTTTCCCCTGCTCACACCGGGCGTTCCCGACAGCCGCATCACGCCGACCTGGATGCCCTTCCGGTCCGCATGGGGATATGCGACGGGAGCCCTCGAAGTGGCGACCGGATTCTGCCTTACGATCAATCGAAGAACCCGCGAAGCGGCACTATGGCTGGGAATCGGCATTCTTCTGCTCGTGCTCTTCTTCTATTTGCCCATTCTGATCGCCTACGCTTCGAGTATCGACGATGGATTGAACTATTTCGCAGACACGCTAGTCCTGAGCGGAGTAGGTTTGCTCTATGCCAAAAGCCAGCGGCCTGCTGGAGCGAGTCAGGCAGACGGTATTTCCGTAGTCGCGGCAAGCTGCGACTGATAAAGGAGTGGGATCTCCTACAATTACAACCCTTACATTCCCTCGGCATGACCGCCGGTACTCCGATTCCTTGGCAAGCGCAAGAGACCAACCGCCAAAACCGGCAGCGCCGCCACATCCAAAGCCAATCCGGTACCAATGAATAGCTTGAGCTTCCATTCCCCACGATCTCGCTCGTTTCTATCTTCGACGAGCGCTTGCCGCGTTACCGCGTCCGGGGCTGCATCGATCATTGCCTGCGTTATTCTATGAATCTGGTGCACCGAAAGCAGATCGGCATACAGGAGAACGGCCAAAATCGCTAATATGGCGATCCCTATTCCAGGCTGTGCCATTCATCATCTCCACTTTCGTGGAAGATAAATTCAGCCGAGGAGTGGCTAACCGACCAGGGAGTCTAGGGAGACAATCCGTCCCCTAAAGATATGCCTCATTGCGTCGACGACATATCAGGGCCTAACGGCCTGATAGGCATCTGGGTCAAAGTTTGGGACGCGGCATTGATATTGCCTCCTAAAGAACTGTAACTCCCAAAGAGCGCGCGGGGCTCGCAATGTTGTGTCCAATGCAGCCAGCGTATCGCAAATCTTGTCCGGGACGATTTTCGCATAGCCTGTCCCCTCGGCAGAAAATACCTTGGCTTCCATTCCGCCACCGTGACCATGGACCTTCGTGAAAGTTTCAGGCTCCTCTACCGTCTTTGATTCCGTCCAAGATAGATGCCCGGCAGCCAACGCGGCGATCAGGTTCTGCATTTCAGAAAGAGAAATATACGCGGTTCGGCCAGCCTCGAGCGCGGGAGCTGTGTTCCAGCGCGAATCCGACTCTGCTACAACGCGAAACAGCAATGGAGCGTGATAGTAGTTGTTAATAGGGGGTGTATAAAAGAAACGAACGATGGAATTCTTGTCTGCAGGTAAAGTCAATGTATGTTGCTGGCTCGCGGCTTGGCTGGGACCCCGGAGCACACCAAAAGATGCCACGAGAAGCAAGAAGCAAATCCGGGTTACATAATTTCGTCTGAACATGAAGCCTCCGCGTAAACATATCGTCCCAAATTTATTCTGGAGAGAACGCTCTAACTTCTTGATTTTTCGGTCAGTCTGATGCTTGACCTGATGCTAGCGCGGGATCGCAGGATCCGCAGCGGGGTGATCGCTACCTGGAACTGGACCAACACTAATAAAAGCCACATCAAGAGTGTAGGTGAACAGTGTGGCCCCTTCATGGCACAGGAAACAGACGTGGAGTAATTACGTTGTCTGGCCAGTAAACCATCACTACAGCTCCATTCTGGCTAAGGATGCATCGTGGACCGAGTGGATCGATGATTGGCCCGAACGGCTCTGAACGGTAGACCTCAGTTCCCGAAGTTTTGCTCCATACAGCAAATCGCTGCTCTTTAACCTCGCGACGGCCTTCTAAACCATTGCAAAACCGGCATTCACGATATTTAGGGATATACCCGAGGATCATGTTTCCATCAGCCGAAGAGCTAATTGGCCAGTCGACGCCGACGTGAACATCAGAATAGGTCTTCGTTTCCTTCCCTGATCCGATAGCCCATAGGCGCAGAACCTGTTTAGAGGACGAACGCGAGGGCTGCTCCTGAACAGTGACGATTTCGGACTCCCCTGCAAAGATCATGCCGCGCGGTGCATCGCCAGTAGAAAACCTGCCGAGGGGCTTCATCCCCGGAGTTTCATATATCTGCACATTAGGGCCGCTGATCCTCTTGCCTGCTGGATCGGCAAGCAATATCGCAAATTTCGATCCGCTTGGAGAGATGCTGATCGAGATGAACTCGGACTGGGCCGAAACATCTTGGCGAAGTTCGGCAACTCGCTTTCCTGATATGAGGTCGAAGAGCCGGACTAGCCCCAGTCCCAATTGACCGCCATGAGTGTTCACCCCGATTAGGGCGCTCTCGGCTGAACAAGCCATCGCTATCTCGCCAACCACGCCAACATGTGGCAGCCGTCCCAACTCAATCTTTGATTTAATTTGCAGCGTCTGAGCATCGAAGACTTGCAGAGAGTCGATGAGATCATATGCGACGAGATATTTTCCTTTGTCACAGTAGCTTATGAATGCATCGTTTGAAGACAACGGAGCATCTTTCAGGAGTGCCGCGCCTGGTATCTCCACTTTAGAAATGACCTTTGAAGAACCGAGTTCCAGCACCTCTAAAGACTCCGTACTATCCCAGCCGCCATTTGCTCGTTGCACTGAACGACCCAAATTGACAGCAACAAAATGTCCATCGGGCGATACAGCAGCCGTTGTCATAGGTCCATCTAGACGCATCGCAGCAAGCTGCTGCCGTGCGTGCAAGTGTTGCATCGGGCAGTTCCAAGAAACCAATATAATGATTCCGATGAGGATCATGGACTTCCTAGGAAGCACTCGTTTCCACTTCATTCGATTCATTATTGATCCAAGCCCCGCTGAGTGGTGGAAGAACATTGTGCCGATAAACACATCGACTACAAAATGCCCAACTAATGGAGCTAGCCGGTCGTTGGCGTGAACCAATCACCGTGCGCGGTCGCGATCAGATTTCGCACCTGATAACACGAGTCTCCTACCGATATCGGTGTTCGTGACGTTCCGTATCGGAAGACTCGTGCCGGTAAGCTTCCAAAGGCACTGGCGGTCCGGGACCACCGACTCGAATACCTCCTCTTCCGATTTGGCCCATTACCTGGCTGGGATAAGCCGGCTTTGCATCGCGCTGGTTCATCAGCTCAACAGATTTTTCGTCCGGCCGCCAGCGATATTTGAAGACCTTATAGTCATGTATTGCTCCCATCGCGTTGACAGCCGTAGGTGCTGAGCTGTCCCATATCGAGAAGGCGAAAGGGTCTTTTCGATCGAGCGCAAGCACTCCATAGGATGCATGACCAAGGGGCATGGGCTCACCGGCTCCATTCATACGCATTCCCACGTAAAAAAAATCGCGCATGGAGCCGTTTACCTCGAAGCTAAAATAAAGCCATGCATCATTTGCTGAGGTGCATGAGATCCCCACAGACTCTAGCCGCCGATATGCAAGGTCCTCGCTGTCATCAGCATTCCTGCCGAATGATGCGATTCGATAACGCCGGCCTAATGGCTCGATAACAATCCGGTAATCGTAGCGCGCTGCAAGCAGGTCGTCGGCATTCACTTTTATAGCCGGTTCTACGACTATTTTCTGACCACCGGGAGATCCGAGAACCGCCCGTGGCTCGTCACCGCTCACCGGCAAGACATAGGTTCGATGAGTATTTGATTCGCAAATATGGATTGGATCGTCCGCTCTTTTCGCCGAAGGTTCGTTAGAAAATTGCCCAAAGCCAGATGCAGTCACAAAGATCAGGGGCAAAATGGCCAATGGGAAATTTGATTTCTGAGTTCGTTTCATTTTTACGTATTGAGTAAATTGATTTATGAATGTTATCGAAATACTTGCTGCGCGTTAGCTCCCGCTTTTGCCATTGAACCCATGTAACCTCCGTGATAACCAAAATATGTTGCGCGCACATCCCAGTTAGCTTTCCTTCCCAAAACCACAAACTTTTGATGGTTTTCCTTATCAAGACCGCAAGACTCCAAGCCACCCAAAGGTAGGCCTGAACGCCCAAATTTTTGCAGAATAATTGTCCTTTCTTCAATGAGTTAACAAAAAGCTCTTCCTGTCCGGTTGACAGTGGCGATCCAAGAAGTCTACGTTATCGCCTTGGGCGAATAAAAAGCGAAAATCAATCGCGGCCATCTGAGCAAGCAACCGTTTTCCAGCCTTCAGATCGCACGTTGCTTACCGCCAATTCCATATCGGAGGAAATCAAAATGAACAATGAAATTCAGCAGCAGTTGGGCGCCAAAATTCGTGAACTACGCACAAAGAAGGGGTTAAGCCAAGAGGACTTCGCATTTGAATGCAAGCTCCACCGCAGCCATCTTGGCGAGATCGAACGAGGAGAGGCGAATGTGACTCTTTCTACGTTGCTTACAATTGCTCATGCCTTGGGGACGTCCATTGCCAGTCTGTTCAAGGGCATACCAGGCACCTAGTTATGAGAGAGCAAATCAAACTAGAGAATATCAGGCCGACTCATAAGCGATCGCGAAGCCACCCTTGTCTATTCTCGCGGCGTCACGCACGGCTCTCGCAATGCGCGTTTTGTGGAGAGCCGCAGGCTCCGATGTATTCGACAGATTTCTGTTCATCTACTCGGGCCTAAACTATGATGAGGTCCCGTACCGTCTGCAACGATTCTCAATGCTTCCTCGAACCGTGGTTGGCGCGAATTGTGCCTGATCTGTTCCCAGTGAATCCGTCCGTAGGCGAATTGGGAATGGCGATCGGCCAAGCCAACATTGCGTTCCCAGAAGAGCCGCTGAAAATCGACGTACGCGGGTAGAGGCTCGTTCCAATCCACCGGCTCACCCGCAGAGCCCAGACCGAGGTAGACCAGGGCATAGAAGATGTGCGCTAGCTGCTTCATCAGGTAGAACCGGGCGTGCTGGTAGGAATCCGGCGGCGCGCCAAAGTATTCCTCCAGATAGATCCGTTCCTCCTCCTCGGTGAGGGCGAGCATATTCGCCGCTACCGCCAGGTCGGCATAGCGGTCGTTTTGGAACGCAGCCTCCCAGTCCACCAGCCACAGGCGATCTCCATCAAAAAGAATGTTGTCCGGCTTGTACAGATCGTTATGACTCGGCACCAGGTCCGGGTCGAGTGACGAGTAAGCTGCCTTGATTCGCTCGTATTGGGCTAGAAGTTCCTGGAGGTCCCACTCCGGCAGGATATTTGCAGCACGGAACTTCTGGAGGAATCCCTCGAGGGCAGGCCCATTATTTAACAGGAACGTGCACGTGGTATTGAACGGGACCGTGGGAAACGGCGGCAGCGTATGCAAAGTGCGCAGAGCGGCAGGCACACGACGCAATGCGTCGACTGCCGGAAAGGACACTGTTTCCACAAAATCGGTAATGGAGATCCGATCTTCCACGTTCGCGTACCGGACAATCGGCGCGAGTCCGGCGGCGGTAGCCGATTGCATGCAGTTGAACTGACGCGTCATATCGCCCGGGCGAGTATTGATCCGCAACAAATAGGCAGTTCCGCGCACAACGATGCGAAATGCCCGATTGGAGCCAGGCCGCTCTGTAAGGTCGCGAATATCGTCCAATACTGCCACACCAAGAGCCTCGCGCAGACCGCGCGTAACGGCGTCGATCTTCTCGTGCGGAATCATGAAGCCTCCCATTGGCGCAGGCGTACAAAAAATTCGCCGAATGCCTAAAAAGCAGTAAAGAAGTATTGAGGCTTTGGAACTGCCATTTCCTGGCAGCAAGTCAAAAGCCTCGCGTTAGAAGAAGCCTTACCGATTTCTGGAAATGATGGTTCGTCTCGGCGACGTTAACTCAACTTACAGATAAGATCTAGTCTTGTTTTCAATGATCTAATTTGCTATTTTGAAGATAGAGATGGGTTGGAGTTCACTACTCTGACCGATTTTTTCAGCACGGCGCTCCCGCCCTTATTGCAGAAGTGCTTTCAACTCTGCTTCCTTTACCCGATCTAAGCACGGTTTGCATTCCCACCGACTCCTTCACCCGATTCACATTGCCGATACGAGGATCCGTACCGTGGTTTGTCAGGTGGCAAGCTCATCATTCGGGTTGGGGATGAAGTTGCAGGAAGGCACTCGCGGCGTCGCCGGCATATCGCTCGATTTCGCGGGGAGTCGGCCGCTGGGCGACACCGAGCAACAGGCTGATCAGCAAGTCACCCCAAAGCAGCCCGATGAACAGCCTGGCAAGTTCGGCAGGGTGGCCGGCGAGTAGTCCAGACTCCTGGGCTCTGGCCATGATCTTACGCAAGGCCGCTCGACCGGTCTCACGGCCTATAGAGTCGAGCGCACGCGCCACTTCAGGACTCTGGGCAGCCTCGCCAATTGCCAGCCGAAATACCGCAATAATCGTGGGGTCGCTTATCTCGCTGACAAGCTTCGCCCCAAAGGCAGCCAACACATGAGCCAGCATCTCGCGATCTCTCGCCAGGGGTAGGTCTGCGGGCACCTCCAGCCGCTTGGCGCACTTGCTGATGCAGGCGATCAGCATTTCCTGCTTGTTGCCAACCAGCGCATAGAGCTCGCGCTTCGAGACGCGCGCCCGCGTCGCGATCTCGAGCGTGCTGGCGGCCGCGTATCCGCTCTTCATGAATGCCGCAAAGGCGGCCTCAAGAATGCGGTCGCGCACCGCAATGTCGTCGCCGCCTTCCTTGCGGCGTTTTGAGATCGATGCCGTAACCATCGCCTTCTCCTTGACGAATTTGGTACCACCTAGTACCATCACCTCATATATGGTACTTAATGGTACCAAAACATGGTTTTTCGCCGTTGGCTAAGTCCCCGGCTCGGGAGATTTTGCCCTGGGCGAATCCTAAGTTGACTGGAGGTCAAATGTCGCCGGAAACCATCTTTCGTATCCATCTCATTCTTGGCTATGTCACATGGCTGCTTTGCTTCAGAGCGTATTTCATGCCCAGGCTCAGGTCGATGGATCTGATTGCAGCGCAACGCATCATCGCTACTCTGCACAGTTTTCGCTTCTTCGGGCTCGTCTTTATCCTTCCGGGCATTGTCGGGCCTGAATTGCCTACTTCTTTTGCCACGTTCGCTGCCTATTGGGACCTGGCAACCGGAGTGCTAGCTATTTTCGCGCTTCTGACGGTAAGAATACGTCCACTCTTTTGGCTGTTTGTAGTTGCCTTCAATGCCGTTGGAATGATCGACCTCGTCCTCGACTATTACCACGCCATCCGTCTCAACGTTCCCGCAATGGCGGGGCAGTTAAATGTCACGTACGCGATTCCTATCCTCTACGTGCCCCTGCTCATGATCACGCACGTCGCCGCGTTCTATCTGATGTTGCGTCCTCAACCCAAAACGGTTGGAGTCTTTGCAAATAGTGCAGCGGTGTCGTAGATCGTAGATCACACTCGTGCGCGGCACCCCTCGCTGATCTGGGAATCTGGATGATTTGCAACTTCGCGACCATCCGGATTTCCAAAATAACCATGACATAATGTTGGGGCCATGGAAATCTTCGTAAGCTGGTCTGGCCCCAGAAGCGGCGCGCTTGCGGAAGCCCTGCGAAGCTGGCTGCCGAAAGTCGTTAACGCCTTTAAGCCCTGGCTCTCGTCGGCGGATATAGACAAGGGCTCGTTGTGGCACAACGAAATATCATCGAAGCTCGCATCCGCCAAGGCCGGGATTATTTGCATAACGCCCAACAACCTGAACTCCCCCTGGCTGCTGTTTGAGGCGGGTGCTTTGTCCAAAACAGTGGGGAAAACTTGTGTATGCACATTACTTCTTGGCATCAAGCCAACCGACTTGACCGGTCCCCTTTCCCATTTTCAGACCACAATCGTCAATAAAGAAGAAATATTGCGCCTGGTCAAGGACCTCAACGGTTGGCTGGGCGACGCGGCCATGGAAACGGCGCAGCTTGAAGAAACGTTCGATCTCTGGTGGCCCAAGCTGGAGAAATCAATTTCCAGTCTTCCGTCCGATGGTCCCGAGAAGCGGCAGGAGAGAACGGAGCGCGAAATGCTCGAAGAACTGTTGAACCTTGCGCGTAAGCAAGACCGCGATCAGCAGAAATGGAACCAGCAGGTCAACATCCAATTCGATTCGACGGAAGGTCTCCGGTCCGAATTGGAGCTACGCGCTGTTCTTGCGTTGGAGGGCTTGGAGCCATATATCGATAGAATCATAACTATGCCTAGAACGTTTGGGGTTGTGTACAAAGCTACAACCGGAGATTTGCTTGGGTTTGACGCACCACGGGACGTCTCTATTGAGTACCTGGCAAGAATCATTAAACTCAAGAAAGCTGCGACTGATCAACGCAGCCAAGCCCGATCCCGATCTGAAGCGGCGGGTTGATGGAACTCGATTTCTGCCGCAACGTCTATGCTTGAACTTGGTTGCTAGCGGCCATCCCATTCTCATTCCCATTTTCCGCAATATATTGGCTTATACTCTGACAATGTCGTCATTGATTCGGATCGTTTTGCAGGTATCAATTCTCATCTTGTTAGCTATGGGAAGCGCACTGGGCCAGGCTGCCCCTCCAGATTGGACCGAGCCGTTTCCTCCATTTCACATCGCCGGCAATCTTTACTACGTGGGAAGTAAGGGGCTGGCGAACTATCTGATCACGACTCCGCAAGGAAATATCCTGATCAACAGCGATCTCGAGGCCAACGTGCCCCTCATCCGGGCGAGCATCGAGAAGCTAGGATTCAAATTCGAGGACACAAAGATTCTTCTCATCAGCCATGCGCACTGGGACCACGATGCCGGGAGCGCCATGATCAAGGAAATGACCGGCGCCAAGTACATGGTGATGGACGCGGACGTGCCGGTGGTGGAATCCGGCGGCAAGACCGATTTCCAGTATGGCAATGTTCCTGCGTCTCTCTATCGCCCCACCAAGGTGGACCGCGTATTACACGATGGCGATGAAGTCAAGCTCGGCGGCACCGCGGTGGTTGCCCACCTCACTCCCGGCCACACCAAAGGCTGCACCACCTGGACGATGAAGGTAACAGAGCACGGGAAAACCTACCAGGTAGTGATTGTGGGCAGCCCGAATGTAAACCCCGGATACAAACTCGTGGGCAACGCGGCATACCCGCAAATTGCGGAAGACTACGCGCGCATGTGGCGCGTTCTGAAATCGCTGCCGTGTGACATTTTCCTCGGAGCACACGGCGCCTACTTTGGCATGGAGGAAAAGTATGCTCGATTGAAAGATGGGCAAACAAACCCTTTTCTCGATCCGGAAGGCTACAAGAACTACGTCACGCAGAAGGAGAAAGAATTCCAAGCGGAACTGGCGAAGCAAAAGGCTACGGCTCACTAAAGCTTTGGTCACAATGACACGACATCCTACGCATGGTTCGACCTCATCGGTAGGGTAATCTCAGCCTAAGCCGTGGTGATATTGAGCATTGTGAGATTTTTATTGCGGTGTACAGAGAAACCGTGAGATATGCGATGAAACAAGAGCCTGGATGTCTGCTATTAATGCTCCCAAAGCCTCATCCCGCTTGAAATTGAGCGCATCTATTTTTCCTACCACTTTTCATTAGCCAATTATTTTTTCTATATCGTTTGTGGAGTGCCCCTTATTATATAATTGCTCGCCAGCAAAATGCTTTATAAATAGGGTTTTAGGATGTGCCCCTACTTAATATCGAACTATCAAGAGCTTTCCAATGCCACGACCAATTACGGAATACTCGATTTTCATCGCGACTCCCAGTGGACTTGAGGAAGAAAGGAGAGTGTTTTACACAACTCTCACAGATTACAGCACAGAAAATAGGGGTCGCAATATAGTTTTTACGCCGGTTGGATGGGAAATAACGCTCGGAGGAGTGGGCAGGCCTCAGGAGCTAATCAATAGAGATCTAGTTAAATGTGATTATTTCATCTTGGTTCTTTGGGACCGTTGGGGATCACCTACTTCTGCGGAACCAGAAGAAGGATACTCGTCTGGGTGCGAAGAAGAGTTCGAGCTCGCTAGTGCATGCAGAGCTGATTCAAAATTTCACATGAAGCAGCTTGTTGTATTTTTTAAAAATGTTGACTCACACGCATATAAAGATCCAGGCCCTCAGCTACAAAAGGTTCTCTCTTTCCGAAAAGAGCTCGAACAGACAAAAAAACATTTGTTTATGCAGTTCTCCTCACTTGAGGTTTTCCAAGGACAGCTCCGGAAATTCTTAGCTGAATGGCTTATCGAGCAGGAAACGCGTCAACGTGAAATGCCAGAGCAAGAGCACGTCGAGATCCTAAAAGGTGGCCTGCCGGTATGGAACACTTGGCGGGCGAACCACCGCGAATCTGTGCCTAATCTGGTTCGCGCGGACCTCAGAGGGCAATATCTCAGTGGATTTAATCTAGAGGGCGCGGATCTCAGTCGAGCTGACTTAACTGGTGCTGATCTGACCGGTGCAAAACTGTCTCAGGCAATTCTAAGGGAAGCTCTGCTGGCTAATGCCAACCTGTTCCGAGCTGAGATGCTTGGAGCGGACTTGCACAACGCTGTATTTGTGAATTCTCACTTAAGCGAAGCAAATCTGCGAGGTGCCAGACTCAAACTCACAACCGTCGCATCAACAGATTTATCGAGCACAGTCGGGCTCGAATCTGTGCTCCACGATGGTCCTTCCACAATCGGGCTTGATACTGTTTACAAATCACAAGGTAGGATTCCACTGTCCTTTCTTCGAGGCGCAGGAACCCCCGAGAATTTTATCGAGTACATGCGTTCTTTGACGGGATCGGCATTTGAGTACTACTCTTGCTTTATTGCCTACTCGACCTGGGACCAAGCATTTGCCGATCGCTTATATGCAGACCTTCAGAGCAGGGGAATAAGGTGCTGGTTTGCGCCACACGACATAGTGGCAGGGAGCAAATTAAGCCCGCAAATCGACGAAGCGATCAGGTTCTATGAAAAGGTCCTACTGATTCTTTCAGATCATAGTATACGAAGCAGTTGGTTACGATTTGAAATTAAGACGGCGATTGAGCGGGAGACTCAGACGGGAGAGCCCGTGCTGTTCCCTATTCGCCTTGTGCCATATGAGCCCCTCGCTCAATGGAAGTGGATCGACGCCGATACAGGAACGGACTTAGCTAGAGAACTTCGGCAGTATTTTATCGCGGATTTCAGCGATTGGAAGGATCATGATTCGTACGTCAAATCATTTGACCGGCTTCTCCGCGACCTCCGTAGATGACATCCCAACGAGATCAGCCAGATTCATTTCTAGTGCGCTGCGTCAATTACTTTGCAGTTTATAAAGGAACTCTTAAGGCATGCATTTTCAATCCGTGTGCCGCCAAAATGTCAGTAAATAAGCTGGGTTATTTGCGACGCACTACACTAGAGGCTGGCGAGAGTATTCAAGAAGGCGTTGAAACTGGTCGTGCATATCGAACTATTGAATGCCACACAGTTACTGGAGCAATGAACTAGCTGCCGGGTTGGCGGCGCAGTTTTGGTTCGAGCGGAATGACCTGAACGGTGGCATCCTGAATTTCACGCAGAAACCTGTTCAAGACCGAGCCGCGCAAGAGAATCTCCCAGCGGGAACGCACCGACTGGCCGAACACGACATGCGTGATTCCTTCCCGCTTCGCGAAGTCGATGAGCGCGTCAGCTACTTTGTTGCTCTTCAACTTTACAACTCGGGCCCCCAAGTCTTCAGCCAACTTCAGATACTCGGCAAGATTGGCATGGTCCTGCGGACGGATATGCCCAGGCTCTAAATCCGACGACTCGACGAACACCGCATAAAAATCCGAGGCTAGCCTGCCGGAGATTCGCGCTCCTGTGCGCAGCAGGCGTTCGGTTCCGGGGCGAGGCGAGATGCAGACCATAACCCTCTCGGGAATCGCCGGTTTTTCCAGGCCTTCGATTTCACGATAGCGAGCCGCTTTACAGCCTACTTCTTCGGCCACCGTGCGCAGCGCTAGTTCCCGCAAAGTAGAGAGATTGCCTTTGCGGAAGAAATGAGTCAGCGCCTGGTCGATCTTCTCCTGCGGATAGACCTTGCCTTGCTGAAGCCGCATGCGCAGCTCCTCCACCGATACATCGACGTTAATCACTTCGTCCGCGCGCTTGAGGAAGCTGTCGGGAACGGTCTCGCGAACCTTGGTTCCAGCGGAGAGAGAGACGGCATCGTTGAGCGTCTCCAGATGCTGGATGTTCACGGCGGTCATCACATGGATACCCGAATCCAGCAGGTCCAAGACATCCTGGTATCGCTTGTGATTGATGCTGCCGGGAACGTTGGTGTGCGCCAGTTCATCCACAAGGCAGACCTGGGGCTTCCGTTTGATCGCCGCTTCCAGGTCCATTTCCTCAAGTACAACGTTGCGATAAGGAATCTTGCGCCGCAGGACTTCTTCCAGATCCTTGACCTGGGCTTGCGTCTCCGAGCGGCCGTAGGTCTCGATAAACCCGATCACCACATCCACGCCTTGCTCGCGGAGCAGGTGGCCTTCGCGCAACATCTGGTAGGTCTTTCCCACCCCGGGAGCGGCGCCGATATAGATGCGCAGCCAGGCACGCTCGCCCTGCTCGAAGCGCGCACGGATCGAGTCTCCCATGGTTAAGGAGAGCGAAGGATCTGACATCAGCCCTCCTCCACCACATGCCAAGGCGGCAGGACTTCCGCGAGCGGCAGTGTAAAGGTAAACGTTGAGCCTTCACCCGGACGGCTTTCCACGGACGCTTGCCCGCCCTGAGCTTCTGCCAAACGGCGCACCATGGCCAGGCCGAGCCCAGTTCCCTTTCCATCGGGACGATCGTTCACAAAACGCCCGAAGAGGCGAGGCAGACGATTGGCGGCAATTCCAGGGCCGGTGTCCCGAACGTAAAAGATCACGAGCTTCTCCTTCTCCTGCGCGCCAATCACAATGGAACCATCCGAAGGGGTGAATTCCAGAGCATTATCCAATAGATTATCGAAAATGGCGCGTACAGCCCGGCGGTCAGCCGTTACCTGGGGCAAATCGGGATACGCCTTGTGTTCCAGAGTAATGCGCTTGGCCTCGGCCTGAGGGGCATGGCGCACGAAAGCCTCACGGGTAAGAATGCTGGGACGGATCCTCTCCAGATTCAACTGGCGCGCGCCGGAATCGATCTCCGCCAGTTCGAGCAACTCGGTAATCAGCAAATCCAGGTGATCGGCAGTCTCTTCCGCCTCAAAGACAATCTCTTCCTGCCGCGGCTTGAGAGGCTCCGCATGGCCATGCGCCAGCGAATACAGGGCGAGTCGCACCGACTGGAGCGGGTCCCGCAGCTTGCGGGAGGCAACTTGAATGAAGTTGGTCTTGAAGCGGTCCACTTCGCGCAGGGCGGTCACGTCTTCCAGCACCGTAACTGCGCCGGAAAGGCGCCCATCCTGATCGCGCAAAGGCGTGGTGCGCAGCCGAAAGCTGCGCTCGTCGTCCCCAAAACGGAGTGGCAGAAGCGCACTCTCTTCTTCGTTGGCAACCGGGCGCTGCATCTCCACCGCTTGTTTCACGCCCACCAGGAGACGCTCGCCCAAGGCGGTTTCGTTCAGCGATTTGCCGGCCTCCTTGCCGAAAGCCTCCTCGGCAGCGCGATTGAGCCGGGAGATATTGCCGGCAGAATCGGTTACGATCACGGGCTCGTAGAGCGAATCCAGCACCGCCTCCGACTTTTTCCGCTCTACCAGAATCCTGCCCACATCGGATTTCTTGTGCTCGCGCAAGCGCACGCTCATGCGGTTGAACTCGGCAGCCAGCAAGCCAATTTCGTCATGCGAGCTGTATTGAATCCGCTGGTCCCACTCGCCTTCCGCTATGTCGTGGGCGCTCTTCGCAAGCATCTGGATCGGGCGCACCACGAGGCGTATAAATTGCCAGGAAAACACAAGCGCCAGAATCAGCGCCGCCACCGAAAATATCTCGGTGTAGAGCCGCGCCCTCTTGGCGCGATCTTTGGCACGCTCGGCCGAGGCGGTCATTGCCTGCTGATTATCGCGGAGCAAGCTGTCCAGTTCATCTTTCAAGCGGTCGTAGCGCGGCTTAAGAGAGTTGAAGTAGGGACGCAGTAGCGCGGAGGCCGACTCCTTCGTCTGAAGAAAGCGGGTTACAGCCCTTTCGTATTCGTCGTAATCCAAACGAATTGTGTCGACCCTGTTCTTTTCCCTGCCATCGCCCACATTGTGCGCAGCCAACTCGAGTTGCTCGTGAAAGCGCGTCCGGCTCGCAGTAAGAAGGGGCGCCACAGGCGCTTTTCCTCCGGCGATGAACGCTTCGACTGCGGCGTCCTGCGCTTCAAGGGCTTCCTTCATGCTCTCCGTGTAGTTATTCACCAGCACGAGATCGATGGCGCGCCCGAGGCGCACAAAGTGATAGACACTCACCCCGCTCACGATCAGCGTGAACAGGATGAAGATCGCAGAACTAAGCACCAATTTCTGCCGGAGCGTGAGCAAAAGCATTTCTTTATTTCTCGAAGGTTACACTAGACGACCGTTTGGAGGGAATGCAAGCGCATTTCCGGATCGCTTACTTCCGCCGGGTCTCGATGGTGGGAATCATTTTCTGCAGCGCCTTCTCAAAAGACCAACTCAGGAAGGTCAGCTCAGGCCATCCAACTCAGGAAGCCCCAACGGAGACCAGGCGTTCAGCAATGATGGTCGAGCAAGGTGCGAATCTTGGCTCCGAGCACCTGGAAGGTAAAGGGCTTCTGCAGGAAACAGGTGGTCTCAAGAAAAATTCCATGGCGAATGACCGCATCGTCGGCATAGCCGGAGATCACCAGAATGCTGGTTTCAGGACGCGTCTTGCGCACATGATCGACCAGGCCGCGCCCATTGACTTTGGGCATCACAATATCGGAAATCAGCAGCGAAATGCGGCCTTTGAAATCGTCGGATATTTCAATAGCCTCTTTACCATTGCCGGCCTTCAGCACTCGATAACCGCAGGTCTCGAGATATTCGGCGGCGGCATTTCTGAGGTCGTCTTCATCGTCAACCAGCAGGATCGTCTCATGTCCCTCGAGATCAATCCGTTGCTGTTCTTCCGTATGAATGGGCCGGACGCGCGTATTGGCGACCATTGGCAGATAAATGTTGAAGGTTGAACCGACTTGCGCTTCAGAGTGCACGGTGATGTGCCCGCCGCTCTGCCTCACGATGCCGTACACCGTCGATAATCCAAGGCCCGAGCCGCTTTTCTTGGTAGTGAAGAATGGCTCAAAGATGCGGGATTGCACATCGGGGTCCATTCCGGTGCCCGTATCGCTCACCGAGAGCAGAACGTATTCGCCCGCCGGGACTTCCGAGGAAGAACTCCCCTTGCTCACATAGTTCTTGATGCCGATGGTCAGCACTCCGCCATTGGACATGGCGTCTCGGGCGTTGGCCGCAAGGTTCAGGATGACCTGCTCGAGCTGGCCCTGATCGGCGTTCACCATTCCTACATCTTCCATCGCTCGAATGATGACCTGGCTTTCGGCCCCGACCAGACAGTGAACCATGCTGTTGACTTCGGCCACCACCGACGCCAGATCCAGCAACTTGGGCGACATGACCTGCCGCCGTCCGAAAGCCAGTAGCTGTTTGGTCAGTGATGCGGCTTTTTCCGTTGCGTTCAGGATTCTGTCGGCGCGCGATCTTTGCGGAGCATCCGTTGCGTTGAGCTGAAGCAGTTCAGCATACCCGCTGATGATGCCCAAGATATTGTTGAAATCGTGGGCCACGCCTCCGGCAAGGCGGCCTACGGCCTCCATTTTCTGCGATTGGCGAAGCTGCTCTTCCAGGCTCTGCTGTTCGGTAATATCCCGCAGCACGCCCAGATGCCGCGCAGGTAGGATGCCGATGTTGAAGGAACCATCCACCAGGCGTTTGGCGCCGTCTTTGCGGCGAATCGAAAACCTGATCCGGCCTTTGCCCGCATTCCGCACCCGCAGCCACTCCGATTCAAACTCCGGATCGCTCAGCTCGAAGAGGCTTGCTCCAAGAAGCTCTTCGCGTGTAAGGCCAAGCAGTGCGGCGGCAGCCGAATTTCCCTCAATACAATGCCCCTGGTCGCCGAAGATGAGGATTCCATCCTGGGAATTCTCAAAGATCGCGCGCACCGTGGCTTCGCTCTGGCGCAAGGCTTCTTCAGATTGTTTTCTCTCGTAGGCGTAACGAATGGCGCGCAGCAGCAGCCGCCGGTCGAAGGAACCCTTAACAAGATAATCCTGCGCTCCTTCACGGACGGTTCTGATCGCCAACTCTTCGTCATCTGAACCGCTCAACACCACGATCGCGGCTTTGGAAGCCGCGGGGCGAATGCGGGAAAAAGTCTCGTAGCCGGCGCTATCCTCCAGATTCAAATCCAGCAGGATCACATCGAATTGAACGGATTTCAGAAGTTGCAGGGCATCGCCAAGCGCATTGACGTGCTTGCACTTTAACCCTTCGGACGGCCCTTTCAGATACCCGGAAATCAGCCGGGCGTCGATGACGTTGTCTTCGACCAGCAGAACGTTGAGCAGCTTCGCCTGCGGATCACTGATCACAACACTCACCATTTCCTTCATGGGCAAAATCGGACTTCCTTTTCCTTCTGGGCGCTTCAGGGATTTCTGTGATAAACCATGGACTCTAGCGCATTCGTGAGCTTGGCCGCCTCGCGTTCCATCGCGCCAAACATCGTGCGCGCACCCGCCTGATCCTGCCGCCTCGCCATCTCTTCCATCGCAGCCGCGGCCGCAGCCAGACCTTTCGCCGAAAATTGAAGGGCCGAACCTTTCATCTTGTGGCTCGCCTTCTGAACTTCGATAAAAGAACCTTGTTCGATGGCGGCTCCGATAGCCTGCAAGATCTTGGGAGATTCCTGGGAAAACAACTCAACCAGATCGCGGAGCAGATCGGCATCTCCATTCACCCGCTCCCACAACGATTCAGGATCAAAACTATCGTCATCTCTCACGCTGTCAAACCCCCGTGCACGATGTTCGACACCGTTTGGAACCACCTTGCCAGCTACCGCCCACGGTAGATCACGCTTGCTCGTATTCAAATGTATGCCTTCTGGCTCCGTTCCTCTTCCAACCGGTATCGTTTGAAATAATGACTGAAGTGCTAGCACCTTAGGCCAAAACACATATATCGGCCCTTTGGCTGAAAGTTCAATCAATCTTGCCGGTTATTGTCGGAAAAGAAACGATCCATACGCAGTTGTCAGTATTCTTATCCGATTCACGAGCGTCTAGATATTAAGATTAGCAAACTTCACGTTACCAAGGTACTGATTTATTTCAACTTGGGAATTTGCAGGGTAAAGCAGAGCTGTCAGGGGTCATTTCTTTCAAAATTCTAATCTTCGACTCTAGTCCCTTACTGCGGGACTATCGAGCTTACAAGCAAGTATCGGCGACACAAGAAAGGCAGCCTGCTTTTGCCGTCGTGAAGCAGTCGAACCGGAAGTAGCGCAACGCGACAGGACATTTACTCCTTTGCCGCTGGACGCCTCACACTTGGCCGTTCGCGGCTATTTGGGCGACTGACAGTAAAAATGCGCCCGGCCGGATGATCATGCTTTAAAGATGAAACGATGGGGATGAAAACGATGCAATTTCGAATCTTCAGCCGCGCGTTCAGGACGGCACTGCCCCGAGGAATTTTCAATGGCTTGTAACGTGTTAGAATAGCAACGTTTACCCAACGCGGCGCGGGAGTAGTTCAGTGGTAGAACGCAAGCTTCCCAAGCTTGATGTCGCGGGTTCGATCCCCGTCTCCCGCTCCATAGCCGATTCATGACCCCGATTGAGAGTTCCGGTTATCTCGTGAGATTTTGGTCCTCACTCTGTCGTTCAGGCCGGGGCGGCGAAAATCGTAATCCCGGCAAATGTCAAGGCTTGCCGTTCGCCAGGCGTTTCAACACCATAGGAACCAGCGCAGAAGCCGAACCCAAATGAACTTCGTCGAAGTGATGGGCATTCATCGGCCTTTCCAAGCCGATGAAAATCGTTCGCACCGGACGAGCCGAGCCTTTCACGGTTGCCACAAAGCTTGCAACCGGCTGCACCGTACCGGACGTTCCCATGGCCACAAACACATCGGACCGCTCCAGTTCCTCAATCACGCGGTCCATCTCGAAGGGCTCTTCCCCGAACCAGCAAACATCGGGACGCACCAGAGCCCCGCACCGGCAGCGCGGAAGGTTCTCGCGTTCGTAGGAACTACGGTCTTCAAAAGGCGGTTCGCCGCAGCCTTGAGCGCATCGGCTTTGAAACAGCTTGCCATGGATGTGCACCAGGTTCCGTGAGCCTGCCTCTTCGTGCAGGCCATCGACATTTTGGGTACACAGAAAAAAACGTTGGGGCCAGGTGCTTTCAAATTCCGCCAAGGCTGCGTGAGCCGGATTAGGGCGAGCACCCACCGCATGGCTCCGCCGCTCGGAGTAGTACTCCCACACAAGCTGGGGATCGCTCTTCCATGTGCCAATGTTCGCAAGCTCCGCGTGATGGCGGCCGCGCCAGTTGGTTCCCTGGAAGATCGGGATGCCACTTTCGGCGCTGATGCCCGCGCCGGTCAATACAAAGATATTTTGATTGGCGCTATTCTGCTCCGCCTTGACCGCCATTGCACTATGCTCCTTATGGCCTGAACTGGCCTATAATCATCCTATCTTGAGAAAACCAGCATCCATTCTTGTGTTTCTTGGGCTTGTGCTGGGGATACAGGCGTCAGCGTCGACCGGCAGGCCACCCGGGAGCGACATTCAGCAAGTCGAACGCGCCCGGCCCGGGCTAAGGCTCATGATGATGCCTTTTGAGAATACTTCCAGCGTTCCGGGCATCGATTGGATTGCAGAGTCGTTCCCCGAGGTACTGGAAAACCGGCTGAGCGCCATGCCGCTGTTTATCGTGAGCCGCGAAGACCGGCTGAGCGCCGCGGATCGTTTAGGGCTGCCGGCAACGGCCAAGCCCTCACGCGCCACGATCTACGAGATCGCCCAAAGGCTCGATGCCGATTATGTGCTTGTAGGAAGCTATACGTTCGATGGAAGCGCCTTTGCCGCGCACGCGCAAGTCATGGACTTACGGCGGCTGCGACTGGGGCCCGAGTTTACCGAATCGGGAAAACTAACGGACCTGGTAACAATCCAGACCGCACTGGCCTGGGATCTTCTAAGCGCCCTTGGCCTTGCCGATCAGCCCGCTTCCACAGCTAACCCCGCTTCCGCTTCTTCGCCCGCTTCGCTTTCTTCTGCTCCGAGTTCCTCCAAAGACCGATTCGTGGCCCAGTTTCCTCCCGTGCGCCTGGACGCACTGGAAAACTATATTCGCGGAATCGTAGCGGCCAATACACAGGAGAAGATCAAGCGATTCAAAGAAGCAATCCGGCTGGAACCAAGTCACACGCTGGCCATGATGCAGCTCTCGAAAACTTACATCCAAACGCGCGATTACGAGTCTGCCATTCCCTGGCTTACCAGGATTCCTGCAACAGACCGCAACGCCAATGAAGCCCATTTCTACCTCGGGTTGGCGGAGTTCTACACCGGGCAGATGGAAAAGGCCGAGGCCGCATTTCACTGGCTGGCTGCGAGACTTCCTCTGTCCGAGATCTACAACAATCTCGGAGTTACCGCCGCAAAACAGGGCGAGAAACGGGCGCGGACATATTTCGAGAAGATCGTGCAGAACGATCCAAATGACGCCGACTATCGCGTGAATCTGGCGATTGAGCTTTACCGCGAAGGCGATGCCACACAAACGATCCGGCAACTGCGCGAATCGTTGGCCCTGCACCCGGACGACGCAGAAGCCCGGGCCTTTCTCGACGATGTGAGCGCCGGCGCCAATGACAAGGCGCGCGTGCCCGCGCAGCGCATCAAGCGCAACTATGACGAGTCGGGATTCCGGCAGATCGCCTTGGAAGTTGAGAAGGCCAGCGAGGCGCACATGGAGAAAACCGACGCTGCAACGCATGTGGCTCTTCATCTGCAGCGCGCGCGCCAGTTAGCGGAGCAGGGACTCACCGCCGAGGCCGAAATACAATACAAGAAAGCCGCCGAACTCGATCCCAGCAATTCCGAGGCTCACACAGGATTGGCCTTGCTGCTGGAATCGAACCACGACAACGGCGCTGCTCGCAACGAGGCGATGAAGGCGCTGCGCCTGAAGCCCTCGGCAGAAGCGTACCTGGTGCTGGCCCGCCTGGATCTGGCGGGAAACAATCGCGATTCCGCCGCTCAAAACGTGGATCATGCGCTGGCGCTCGATCCGGCCAATGCGGCGGCGGCCTCCTTGAAGCATGACATTGAGACTACCGGCAGGCAGCCTTAAGAATGGCCGTCCCGCCGGGACGCGATGAAGTTTGGGGTTTGAAGTGTGAAGGCAAAGAGGTGATGCTATGTACCGCCGAAACTGGTTCCGACTCGCTGTCTTTCTAGCCTTGGGCTTTGCGGCCTTACAGTCCTCAGCAGAGATCTTGAAGATCGTGATCGACGACACCATCAATCCGATTGTCGCCGAGCACATTCAACGGGCCATTCAAGACGCGCAACGCACGCGGGCGGACGCCGTGCTGATCGACATACGCACCCCAGGCGGGCTAGTATCGTCGACCCGTGACATCGTTCATGACATTCTCACCTCGCCGGTTCCCGTGATTATCTATGTGACGCCTACCGGAAGCACGTCGGCCTCGGCAGGCTTTTTTATTCTGGAATCGGCGGATGTAGCCGCCATGGCTCCGGGGACAAATACGGGCGCAGCCCACCCGGTGCTGATGGGCACCACGATGGACCCGGTGATGAAAGAAAAGGTTGAGAACGATGCGGCCGCGTTCATGCGATCTTTTGCAGCCAAACGGGGGCACGATAACGACATTGCCGAGTCGGTCGTGCGGCAATCGAAGTCTTTTACCGCCGAAGAAGCGCTATCGAAGCACCTGATCGATTACGTGGCCGCGGACGAAAAGACCCTGATGGACAACCTTGAGGGAAAAACCATCACCCGCTTCGATGGCTCGAAGACCGTACTGCACGTGGCCGGGAAGCCTATACGGCTCTTCGGAATGACCTTGAAAGAGGAGATTCTTGGCTGGCTCATGGACCCCAACATCGCCCTCTTTCTGCTCGCCATCGGCATTTTTGGAATTTTTCTGGAGTTCAACCATCCGGGGGTGGTGGTTCCGGGGGTTGTGGGCTTCCTTTCCGTCCTGCTCGCGGTTTTTGCGCTGCAATTGCTTCCCGTGCGGTACGCTGCGCTCGGAATGATCCTGGGCGCCTTCATTCTTTTTGCCTTGGAGGCAAAATTTCAGACGCACGGTGTTCTCGGGATCGGTGGAATTGTATCGATGATGCTGGGAGCTTTGCTGCTAGTGGATGGTCCCATTCCTCAGATGAGGGTACAGTGGTGGGCGGCGCTCTCGATCAGCCTTCCGCTTGGCGCGATCACGATCTTCCTGATGACTATCGCCTTAAAGGCGCGCAGGAACAAGATCACGACTGGAGAAGAGGGCATGGTGGGAGAGATCGGAGTTGTACGATCTCCACTTACGCCCTCGGGTAAGGTCTTTTTAGACGGCGCACTTTGGGACGCCGTTGCTAATACCGCGATTGAAACCGGAAGCAGCGTGATTGTCCGGCGAGTAGAAAACCTGGTCTTACACGTTGAACCGGCGCTGCACATTGAGCCAGCGCCGCCGGCGAACTCTCTCAGCAACTCATAACAAAACGAATTGCAGGACTACGACACTCTCTCGCTCCTATTACTTCTTGAAGGCTTTACTTCTGAAGACTGCGAAAGCTAAAGATACAGAGTTAAGCCTTGTGGGTTTGAGGGTCTGAAAGACATCCCCGTTGTCGTATGATCCTTGCGCAAGTATTTTTTCTTTCTCGATTCGTTTGGATTGCCATAGAATCCGAGCGACGACTGGAAGATTTTCCTGGAGGCGGGTGTGGAATATTTTGTCCTTGTTGTGATCGTGATCTTTGCATTTTACCTGCTCAGTTCCATCAAAATCCTGAGTGAGTATGAGCGCGGCGTGATTTTCCGGCTGGGCCGACTGCTCCCCAACGCAAAGGGCCCCGGCGTGATTCTCGTTTTCAGTCCCATTGACCGCATTGTGCGCGTCGATCTGCGCCAACAGGCTCTGGAAGTTCCACCGCAGGACATCATCACCCGCGATAACGTAACCCTGAAGGTGAATGCAGTGGTCTACTGGTCGGTCATCAACGCCGCCCAAGCTGTAGTCAAAGTCCAGAATTACTACTGGCAGACGCAACAATTTGCGCAAACAACCCTTCGTTCGGTTCTGGGCGAAGTAGACCTTGACGAACTGCTCGCCCATCGCGATAAGCTCAACGCCCGCATCCAGAGCATTCTGGACCAACACACGTCGCCTTACGGCGTGAAAGTGGCCAACGTGGAGATCAAGCAGGTCGATTTGCCCGACCAAATGCAGCGCGCCATGGCCAAGCAGGCCGAAGCGGAGCGCGAAAAACGCGCCAAAATCATTCACGCGGAAGGCGAGTTCTCGGCCGCCCAGCGACTTACCGACGCCGCCCACCTGCTTTCCAGCGAGCCGCTTACGTTGCAGCTTCGCTACCTGCAAACGCTTACGGAAATCGGCGTGGAGAAAAACACCACGATCGTGTTCCCGCTGCCCATCGACATCCTTTCGACGTTGACAAAGGCAATGGAACGCATCGGCGGCCCGGCCATCACCCGTCAGGAATAAGCAAGCCCCTTAGGAAACGGTGATCGAGCGTTGGCGCGAATCGCAAGATCGTCAAAGAGCGGCGAACCTTGGTCACCGGCTTCCAATCGAAGAAATCAATATACTGAGAGACAATGTTCTGGCTGGAGTTGTAGATATGGGAGAAAGTCAGGAAGCAAAAGATACAGAAATCACGCTAGGCACAGGCAAGCTGCTGGGAATGTTTTTTGGGCTGGTAGGCGTGTGCGCCCTGTTCTTCATTATGGGCTATACGCTGGGCCGCAACAGCGGCTCCGGCGATAAAGGCGAAAGCCTGAATGTAACCGCCGGCGGCAGTTCGACCGGCAAGCCCTCGGCTGTGAATAAGCCGGCAGAGGCAGCCGCGACTCCTGTGTCGTCCGGCCCTGACTCAAGCTTCTACAACACTGTTGCAGGCAAGGCGTCGAATGCCCAACTGACGCCCGACGCTTCTGCCCAGAAGGACCCGGCTTCTTCCGGCTCTTCTAAAGGCGCAAGCGTCGGCGATGCTACGGCGGCCCCAAAAACCTTAGAAACAACAGCGCCGACAGCCGCAAATCCTGTTGCCACCGAGACAAAATCAGCTTCAACCGGCCCCTTCATGGTGCAGGTCGCCGCCGTTTCCAAACAGGAAGACGCGGAGATTCTGGTTTCGGCTTTGCGTAAGAAACAATATCCGGTATTCGTGGCGTCCAATGTCCCCGGCGATATGCTGTTCCATGTCCAGGTAGGGCCGTTTGCCGACCAGAAAGAAGCTGAGGCCATGCGCAGCCGGCTATCGGGAGACGGCTACAACGCCATTGTGAAGAAGTAACCGCTGGCCTATGGGTCGGTATCGAAGCGCTGCTCTTGGAATGGATCGCCGTACATGTGGTATCCATTCTGCTCCCAAAAGCCGGGAACATCGCGATCAAGAAACTCCAACCCGCGCACCCATTTCACAGACTTCCAAGCGTAGAGATGCGGCACAATCAGCCGCAGAGGATATCCATGCTCGGCGGTCAGAGGGTTGCCATCGTGATGGGTGGCAAGCAATACGTCCGGACGATCCAGATCGGCAAGAGGAACATTGGCGGTAAAACCTTGCTCACCGTGCACCAGTACAAAACCAGCCTCCGGACGCACCTTCACCCGGCGTAGGATCTCCTGAAAGCCGACGCCCTCCCACCGATTGTCGAACCGGCTCCAGCGAGTCACGCAATGAAAATCGCTGACATCGTTGACTCGCGGCAGCTCTGAAAATTCGCGCCACGTGAGGCGTAGGGGCTGCTCCACCAGTCCCCAGATACGGAAATCCCAACGCTCGGGATCAAAGCGCGGGATGGAGCCATAATGCAGTACCGGCCATTTCAAGGTAAGAGACTGACCTTTCGGGAGTCGACCGGCATCGCGCATGGCTTTCTCTTTCTGCTTGCGCTCATCGCCGCGGAAAAGGCTTAAGTTCTCCACTAGGGTTTCTCCATAAGACAAATTCTATAGAAGCTCAATGCGGTTTGCTTTGAGCGGAGAGATCAGCGGAATGCTGCCGCGTTCGCATGGATGAATCTCAAGCGAATATCGATCTATATTGACATTCATCGATCTAAGCGATACAAGCAAACTTGCGAGACAAGGCGATGGCCTCCACCGAAAAACAGCTAATGGATTCGCTCAAAGCGATTGCCGATCCGACGCGGCTTCACATTCTGCGGCTTCTGAAGCAGCGCGGCGGGTGCTCGATCGGTAAAGACGAAGGCTTGTGCGGGCGTGACATCGAGGACCAGATCCAGCTTTCTCAGCCTACCATTTCCCATCACATGACGATCCTGACGAAAGCCGGCCTCGTCCAGGCGGAAAAATATGGGCTGTGGATCTGGTACCGGCGCAATGAAAAATCGCTAAAAGAGCTGTTGCCTGCCATTGGTGAATGTCTGGAAATTTAGGTGGGAAGGAAATTAGGCGATCGGAAATTAGGTGTGCAGAACACGAAAGGCAGCCATAGACGGCTGCCTTTCTTATTTCAATTCTAGGCTTTGATTCTCTCCTTTGCGCCGCGCCTTTTAACGCGTCACGGACGCAAACATGGGCGAATCAAGAAGCGACTGGAAGCTCTTGTCGTCGGCCTTGAAATGCACGATCAGCTTTCCGCTATCGGAATCCACCATCGTATCGTCCAGAGCGGTCTTTTCCGAAGGACTAGCGTTCACCTTTTTGAATAGCATGCTGGCCTTGAGCACGGTTGAAAGCGTGGCAGCCGTCATGGTGTCGGAGGTAACAACGTTGAGATTGAAATCGACGCCGTGATCAAAGTTCATCGCATAGCGGGAGCCGCGCAGCTTCTTCTTTACGGTGTCATACTCGGCAAGATTCGAGGCTTCGCCGAGAGCCGACTTAATCATGTTCTGGGTGCCGCTAGCGTCAAGCACGCTCCAGACAGTACCCTGGTCCACAGAAGCCATCAAGTCCGTCATCTCGCCATTGGCATTGAGGCTCTTGCCGCTGCCGTCGCGGGCTTCAAGGGCGGCTTCCACCGCAGCCTTGTCTCCAAAGAGCATAGTCCAGTCGTCAAGGAACGTCATGGTCATCCCGCCTGCCATGGAAAAGAACTCCGACCAACTGTCCTTCTCTTTTTCGCCCTTGATTTTCTGCTTGGCCAAGCGAAGATTCAGCTTCTTGCGCGGAAAGGTTCCTTGGGCAATGCCCACGATATCTGTGCTCTGGTCTTTGGTGCGGAATGCGGCCAAGGTGATCTGTTCAAGGTCGCGGTCAGGCTCCACGCCGATACTCTTCAGAGCATCTTCAAACTGCTTTAGATTGGGCGGCAACAGCTTGGCTTTCATCGCCATGGCTGTATCCGAGTTCTTCATTCTGCGGTAGTCCACGTTGATGATCTGCTGGACTTCCACGGGAATAACGGTGCGCGCCGCCGTGCCCAATGAAGAGGCAAACGAAGGCAGACCGCTCATCGCGAAAACGAGAATTGCGGAGATACGGCGTTTCATGTGCGTATATTGTAATCCGTTTTCCAGAGTTGTTGAGATGCTTTCGAGCCTTCTTGGGATGTACCTTAATCCCCATTAAGATTGGTTAAGCGAAGCTACTTCCCTAGTTCCACAACCTTAGAACGAACTCCCGAGACAAAACTTGCATCGGTGAGCGAGCCCAGGTTGATCTCAACGTTAGCGAGCGCCCCCTTCAGGGCCGCCTCTGCGAGTCCATGGGCAACGGTCAAATCCGAAGCCATATTCGGATTGGTAATGGGACGCAGCGACGCAATCAGGCCAAGAATCGCATGGGATTTTTGCGCCGTCTCTAAAGGAACGTTCGTCGCCGTCTTCAGCGCCGAATTGATGAGAGCTTCCCCTTCTCCGTTGGAAGAGGCCTTGGCCTGCTTGTATGCCGCCATCACGACGTTGTAACTCTCCGCATCGGCGTCGATAGCGGCTTTCAGTTCTTCGCGAAGCTGCGCAAGGCGGGCAATCGCACGGCTCAACTGCTCTTCATATTGCAGATACGCCTTTTTGCCTCTGGACATTCCGGCCACCATGCTTCCCAGTGCCGCCGCCATCGCTCCCGCGGCTGCCGAGGCGCTTCCGCCTCCAGGCGTCGCCGTGGGTGCGGCCAGTTGCTCCACAAAAGGCTCAACACCGGCGCGCAGGCCACCAACGGCCATCTTGCCGCCCATTACGGCGGATAGCCTGTTCTCAAGAATCATGGAGGAGTCGAAGTTCTCCACCTGCAGGAACCACTCGGCCGCTTGTTCGATAGCTTTTTTCGGCACCAGGCCCACGATCTCGCTGCTCAGGGGAACCACTCCGTAGCGAGCGGCTTCCCTTTTTACGAACTCAAACACGCGAGCTACTGGAGTCTTCTCGAAATCGGTTAGGTTCATGGAAACCTGGGCAAGGCCACGCACCTCAAAGCCAGCGCCTTTCACATAGCGCAGCCCACCGGTGGAAAAGCGTACGGCTTTGGCGATCTTCTTGGCGATTTCCACGTCTTTTGTATTAAGGAAGACGTTATAGGCAATCAGCGCCTTGCGCGCTCCCACGACGGTCGCCCCCGCGGTGGCGTGAAGGCGCGCCTCGCCAAAATCCGGCTTGCGCGCGGGATTCACCAGGATGTCGTCCCGCAGACCCTCGAACTGCCCGCGGCGGATATCTTCGAGATTGGTACGCTCCGGCTTGGTAGCCGCGTCTTCGTACAGATAAATAGGAATCTGATAGCGCTTCCAGATTTCTTCGCCCACGTGCCGGGCCATGGCAACGCAATCCTGGATGGTCACGCCCTCAATTGGAATGAATGGAATCACATCGGTAGCACCGATACGCGGATGAGCGCCCTGGTGATGGTTCAGGTCGATGATCTCCCGGGCCTTGCCTACCCCCTGGATTACAGCCTCGGCAATGGCTTCGCGCTCGCCGACAAGAGTGATGACGGAACGGTTATGGTCGCTGTCCATCTCGCGATCAAGAAGGTAGACGCCAGGCAAATTCATCGCCTGGACAATGGCATCGACCGCCGACTTATTGCGGCCTTCAGAGAAATTAGGAACACACTCAACAAGGGTAGAAGGCATACCGAAAAAGAATATCGGTCGCGCCAAATCGGCGCAACCGGCACAGCTGATAGATCCGGCAGATCCCGCAAATCGAAAAATCCAAAGGTGGCCGCAACCGGACCGTGCGCCGGGATTTCATCGAGAAAACCATCTTGTCGCATGGATCCAATACAAACGGATCCAATACAAAAAGAACCGGGCCGCAACATGCGGCCCGGAGCTTGAACAACCCTCGCTGTTTACAGAGAGCGAAGGAAGTTGATCAGGTCCTGCTTTTGTGAAAGCGTGAGCGTCCGGAACTTCTCAATTACGGAATTCGCTTCCGAGCCGCACACGTGCTTCTGGGTGGAATTGATGGACTTGGTCTGCCCATTGATAGTCACTGTTTCGGAGATGCTGTTGACAGTGGTGCATACGTTGCCGGTCGACTCATGATCCAGAATGGCCTGGATAATGTTGTTATCGCGCCCGTCATGCATGAAGAAAATTCTCTGGCCAATGCCCCAGAGCGGCGCAGTCCGAAACTCGTCCGGACCGGCCAAGCCCTGGTTTACACCATCGGCAAGGTTGGAGCCCATGTGGTGCAGGGCATAGTCGGAAAATGGAGCAAACGTTACGTCGCTCAATTGTGGGATGTTCGAGGTGTTGGTAGTGAAAGTATCCGCATGGCAAAGGACGCAGCCAATGCCGATCTTGGGCGGCTGCACCACCCCGTTGACGACCGTCGGAATCAAAGTGCCGAAGATCGCTTTGCCGTTGTTGGCAGACGCACCCAGCGTATTGCAAAGGGCGTTGCCCGAGGAGTCCTGTCCGCTGCGGAAATCGCACTGATTGGCGATAGCGTTCAGGCGCATGAAGATGGCAAAGTTTTCGATGTTCGACGAGATCTCGCTTGTATCGTCTCCAGCGGGGCTGGCGCTGTTGGGCGGCGGCACCGGTACGATCACATGAGTGTTGTCTTCCGGAGTAAAGTTCGGAGGGCAGTTGGTGGCAACGGTCTTCTCGTTGGTAAAGATCTCGTTGGTCATGCCGAGTTCAACGTTGGCGGCTTCGCCGGCAAACAGCAGCATCGACTTGTTCTGAGCCTTCCAGCCGAACTTGGTAATCGTGCCATCGTTTCCGTTGGTATTGAAGCGGCCACGTACGCCACGGTTCACCTTGGCTCCAGCCAGGCTTACAAGATTCGACTGGAATGACTGGTCGGTGGTGTTTTCCACGAAGCCCTCGCCAAAGGTCGCGATGGGAATGCGGAAGATGATGTTGTTGTTGTTGATCTGGGTTTGAAAGTCAGGCTGTGCAATGTTGCAGCCTGGTGCGTCGTCTCTGCCTTGAACGGTGAACAGTTCGTGTACGCCACCATCCAGCGAGCCATCGGCATTCTGGATGAAGCGAGCTTCCTGAATCGGTCCATTCGTGCTCAGGAAGATGGGAATCGTATTGGTCGCTCCATGATCGGAAGCGGCGTTGATCTGCGGATTAACTTGCGGACTGGTGCCGCCGATGTTCGGCTGAGAATGGCACTGCAGGCAGCTCTCGCCGTTGAAAGATGCTCCCAAACCAAAGAGAGTGGGGTTACCGTTGGAGTCCTTGGCTCCATTTGGCGTTGCCGTTGTCCCGAACTTTGCAAGTCCATCAACCCAGAAGATGACCTGCTCAATCGGCATGCCTGCAATCGGGTGACCTGCACCCGAGGTGGGCTTGCCGGGTCTTGGGCCAGGATCAAACACACCCGTTAGGGGTGTGCAGCAGAGACCGGTGGCTTGACGAGTGAGAGTGGCGTTGGTGGAGCCAGTACTCGGGGAAAGCGTGGCCGTGCCGGTAGCACCGGTATCGGCGGTCGTACCGAAAACGCCTGCCGGAAGTGTCGTATCTACACCTGAATCGCTGGCAGGCGCCAAAGCTGGATCAGTGGTGGTAAATTCCGTGAATGTTGCGACTGTGGTGGGCGTGCTCGTAGTATCGATTGGAGTCGCAGTTGGGGTGGCAGTAGGCGTTGCGGTTGGGGTGGCGCTCGGAGTTGCAGTAGGAACTGGTGTTGCAACCGGAGTCGCCGAAGGCGTTGGACTTGCAGTCGGGGTTGGGCTCGTAGTGGGGATGGGAGTGGGATTTGGCGACGGACTCGCAGTTAAGGTTGCAGGTGCGGTGGACAGGCTTGTCTGAGCTTGAGCGCCGGTCGCGAACATCAAGGCTACTGCCATCGCGAAGGCAAACGAGTTCCGCATCAACTTTACTGTTGATGTGTTCATGATCTAGTCGTCCTCTTTATGCTTGATTTGTCTTTTGTAGAGGCCTTTGGGGAGTGGTCAGGGCTCAGGGGAGGTTCTATAGCGTTACCAGCTATATCCCACTAGCGGTCTTTCTGAGCGGCTTTTCTTCGGTGGAAAAGCAGCGCCGCAGTTCCCAACTCCTGAATACGCTCAGGCTGGAAACGCTCTAAGGCCTCGCCAGAAAACCCGTGAAGATTAGCAGATTACTTTTTAAAACTTGTTATTATTTTACAAAATAGCGCAGACCGAAAGGTCTAGTCTATAAGTTTGTCTTTTATAAATGGTCATAAAAATTTTTTAACACTATACCTATATTTTCTAATGAAATCGCAATAATTGCTAGTTTCCCAAAATGGGAATCTATTTGAAATACCTGCCAAGCGGCCCATACAAAGGAGAAAACAGCGGAAACGAATCGAGAGACTACATGCTTTCTGCTTTTGCACTCTTTCCCTTGCACCTGCCCCCCAAAAGCTTTGCCGGACCACGCCTTTCATGATGTGAACGCGAAAAGTTTGTGTTAGCTCTTTGGCTCTTTGGCTCTTTTGGTTTTGGGCGGATGCCTTAGAAGGTAAGGACGAGACATGGTTGTATCCGATTGCACACGAGGAAAAGGTAGAAAGGTAAAGCCGCCAAGCAATCCACGCTGGTCCACGAGAGGAATGGGTTCGGCCAAGCAAAATGCGGAAACGCAGCCCAATTCCGCACCTATTTAGCGATAGCGCCTACGATGGCACTTATTTAAAGACGTTCCATCCGATGGCAAACTGTACGGTATTGATGCCCGGGTTGGGAGAACTGAGCCCCGCATTCGAGATATGCTCGTAACGCGTGCTTAGCGTGAGCGCCCTTTGAGCATGGGTAAAGAAATGAAATCCGAGCGCAAAATGCGTTACGAAATTGGTGGCCGAGGTGGCCGCGGGGACTTCGCGATTAGTGAACAACACGCCCCCGCCCAACTCCAGATACGGAACCACACGCTCCTGCGAGGTGAAGTTCCATTTCAGGTTCACAGGATTGAACCCCGCACCATAGGCGTTCTTCGCCGGTTGTCTCACATAGTAGATGGGAAGCAGATCGGCGGACCACTCAAAGTTTCCGCGCAAGAAGCTGCCGCCCACGTTGTCTGTGAGCACCTTGCCGACCCGGACTCCCGCATTAAGAATGCTAGTGTCCTTGGTGCCACCTGGCACGCTGAAGCCGCCGCCAAACCACACTCCAAAATCCCATGGCTGGTCGCTCAAGGGCTGCGAGCCAGCTTGGCTTGAGTCCGAAGCCTGAGAATCTTCCAACCGATTGAAATCCAATCGTTGCGAAACCTGGGCGACGGACATTCCACACAACAACAACAGCGCGAAGATGAATCTCATGCACTCTCCGAAAACGCGAGGATCTCTGCTTTTGTGCCATTTAATTTATCAAAAGCAAATTTGTGTGTATCCCATCCATCAATATTAGTACGAGCTCTCTCCCCCTGGCTTTCTTCGGATGGAAATCCGCACCCGCCCACAATTCGTAAATACATCGCCGACTGGAAACGCATTATCGTAACGATTTGGAAGAATGCCGAGCGAGAAACGACGGTATTCAATTTTGCACACAGCAGAAATGGCAATACCGCGAATATAAGTGTATTTTAATGGGGCTTTATGGCTGTATCTGGGAGGGCCACGTGAAGGTTAGCACTATTTTAGGGATCGTTCTAAATCTGTTGGTTTGGCTTCCGGCAGCGGCCCAACAAACCCAACCAGCTCAGCAACCCAGGCCATCTTCCGTGCCCTACACCGATCAACCCGGTTACGAAAAGAAATCCACCGCCGTCTCCCAGTTGATTGATGAGGCTTTGGCGAAGAACCCTGACGTCCTGGCGGCAACCCACGCATATCGAGGCGCCTCTGGCATGCATAAGGCAGCCAGGGCCCTGCCCGACACGCAGATTTCAGTTCAGCAAACGTCAGCGGGGAGCCCCCGTCCGTTTGCCGGATATACCAACAGCGAATTTGCCTACACGGCGCTGGGCGTTTCTCAGGACCTTCCTTATCCCGGCAAGCGCAAGCTGCGCGCAGAGGTTTCGGAAAACGACGCCGATGCCCAAAAAGCCGAGATTCAATCGGTCAGCACCCGCATTATCGAGCAGATCAAGACTTCGTACTTCCTTTTGTCGTACCTGCAGCAGACGCACTCAATCTTCGACCACGACGATCTGTTGCTAGCGCAGATCGAGCAGACCGCCGAGGCCCGCTATCGCGCTGGCCAAGGCAGTCAATATGAAGTCCTGAAAATCCAGTTGCAGCATTCGAAGCTTTTCCAGGAAGTGGCCATGCACGACCGCGAAGAAAAACAACTTCAGGCGCGGCTCAAGCAGTGGCTCAATCGGGATCAGGATTCGCTGAACATTGTGGCGGAGCCGATCACGGAGAAGACCGAACGCGACCGGGGGCTCTTGCTGCAATTCGCCCGCGAACAGAATCCGGATGTGGAGGTAAGAAAGGCAAACCTGCAAAAAGCCCTCGCGCAGGTGGATCTCGCCCAAAAGGAGTTTCGCCCGGATTTCAACATACAATACCAGTATCAGAACACCGACCGCAGATTCAGGGACCGCTATATGGTCACTTTTGGTATCAACCTGCCGAACCGGGGACGGCGCGCCGCCGAACTGACGGAAGCCAAAGAGAACCAGGAGCGGGCCCAACAAGAGTTGCAGGCAGAGGTACAAGGACGTGCGGCTGATCTGCAGGAGCAACTCGTGGCTGTCCAAACCTCGGCGGGCCAGCTTAAAATCTATCGCGAGGGCCTGATTCCTCAGGCGGAGGCCGCCTTCAACTCGGCGCTGGCCGCTTACGAATCAAACCGTGGCGGCTTCGATGTGGTTCTATCAGCGATTCTCGACATGCAGGGCATCCAAAGGGATTATCAAAAGGAGTTGGCCGACCACGAAATCGCTCTCGCGAAGATCGAATCGCTGACCGGAACCTCGCTGCAATGAACGGCCCAACACCAACCCGCAGTTATCGGAATGCTTATCGAGCGGCGCTGGCGCTCAACGTGGTGCTTCTGCTCGTGCTGGGCTTCCTGTGGTGGAATGGCCACGAGAAGAAAACATCCGCCAATAGCCCCGTCGTAAATAAGCCCGAACATGGCGACGCGAATCCGGTTGAGTCGGTTTCCAATCGCGCCGCGGATATCCCCCCGGAAGCTGCTCTTGCCCCCATTCAGCTCACGCCCGAGCGCATGCAGAGCATCGGAATCAAGCTGGGTGTGGTGAAATCCAAAGCTGTGAATTCCGAGATTCGGGCAACGGGCAACGTGGAGGTGGATGAGCGCCAGATCGCCTACGTGCAATCGCGCTTTGCGGGATGGATACGGCAGGTGTACGCCGATGCATCGTATCAGTTCGTCCAAAAAGGCCAGCCCCTTTTCACCATCTACAGCCCCGATCTGGTAGCAACGGAGCAAGAATATCTGCTGGCGGAAAAAACCACGGAGTCGCTCAAGAGCAGCACGGTGCCTGGAGTCTCCAAGGGAGCCCAGTCGCTGCTTTCCGCCGCGATTGGAAGGCTCACGCAGTGGGAGGTTCCTGCGACCGAGATTCAAAGGCTGGGGAAGACGCGCAGGGTGATCACCGAGCTTCCGTTCAACTCGCCGGTTTCCGGCTACATCACCGAGCGCAACGCCCTGCCCAATCTGTATGTGCAGCCGGAGACGCGGCTTTACACCATCGCCGATCTTTCTACGATCTGGGTCTATGCGCAGGTCTTCCAAACCGACCTGGGAAAGATCAGGGTTGGCGGGACGGCCGATGTAACGGTGGATTCGTATCCCGGCAGGACGTTCCATGGGAAAATCGACTACGTAGTTCCGCAGATCGACGTGAATACCCGCACCGCGCGGGTGCGCGTCGTGCTTCCGAATCCAGAACTGAAGCTGACGCCCGGAATGTACGTGAACGTCCTCCTGCAGACTCCGCTGGGACGCCATGTGGTCGCGCCCTCTTCGGCCATTTTTCAGTCCGGTACGCGGCAGCTTATTTTCATCGATCGCGGAAACGGCCAGTTCCAGCCTCGCGAAGTTGAGCCGGGACCGCAGGTCGGCGACGAGACCGTGATTCTAAAAGGCGTGAAGCCGGGCGAATCGATTGTTACCTCCGCCAATTTCCTCATCGACTCCGAAAGCCAGCTACAGGCAGGCATCGGCGCATATACGCCCTCGCCATCCGCAGGCACATCCGCCGGAGCGAATGCATCCTCCAGCGGCCCCATGGATGCAAGCCAGGGCAATATCGAGTTGAGCAGCCAGCCTTCTCCGCTACAAAAAGGGCAGAACGTATTTTCGGTGAAGGTATCCGGCAAAGATGGAGCGCCGATCTCCGGAGCCGACGTAACCATAACCTTGTACATGCCCGCAATGCCCGAGATGAACATGGCTGCGATGAAAACCATCATCCACTGCGGCGACAAAGGAGGCGGCCTCTACGAGGGAGCGGGTGAGCTTGAATCGGGCGGCACCTGGCAGGTTACGCTGGTGGCTCAATCCAAGGGACAGATGGTTGCCAGTAAGAGGCTCACGCTCCGCGCCGCGGGAGGGATGTAACGGGTGGTCTCTCGAACCATCGAGTGGTGCGTTCGCAACCGATTCCTCGTGGTCGCCGGCGTGGTGCTGGTGGTGCTGGGCGGAGCCTGGTCGGTGCAGCACATTCCGCTCGACGCCTTGCCGGACATTTCCGACGTTCAGGTAGTCGTTCACACGGTTTGGGAAGGCCAGCCTCCCAGCCTCATTGAAGATCAGGTTACATACCCGATTGTGACAACCCTGCTGGCGGCCCCGCAAGTGAAGGCGATTCGCGCGCAGACCATGTTCGGCGACTCCTACGTCTTCATTATTTTTCAGGATGGCACCGATCTCTATTGGGCACGATCGCGTGTTCTGGAATACCTGCAACACATTCGAAGCCGCCTGCCCGCGGACGTAAACCCGGTAATGGGGCCAGACGCCACAGGCGCGGGCTGGGTCTTTGAATATGCGCTCGTGGACCGCAGCCACCGGCACAGCCTCGCCGACCTGCGCAGCATTCAAGATTGGCAACTCCGCTATCAACTGGAGACTGTTCCCGGTGTGGCGGAAATTGCAACCATCGGCGGATTCGTCCGCCAATACCAGGTGCGGGTCGATCCGGAAAAACTTCTCGCCTACGGCATACCGCTCTCCACGGTCATCGAGCGGGTGAAGATGAGCACCAACGAGGTTGGCGGCCGCGTCCTGGAAATGAACGGCGCTGAATACATGGTCCGTGGCCTTGGCTATCTTCGCTCTCTGGCCGACCTTGAAAACGTTCCGGTGGCCACCAAGAACGGAACGCCTGTCCTGATCAAAGACCTGGGCTCGGTATCGTTTGGGCCCGACATCCGCGAAGGCGTAGCGGAGTGGAACGGCGAGGGAGAGACCGTCGGCGGCATCGTGGTCATGCGCGACGGCATGAATGCCTTGAATGTGATTCGCGGAGTGAAGGAAAAGCTCCGTCAGGTTCAAGGCTCCCTGCCGGCCGGAGTCGAGATCAAGACGGGCTATGACCGCTCCGGACTGATTGATGCCTCCATCGATACCTTGAAGCGGGATCTGCTCGAAGAAGCGGCAATCGTCAGCCTGGTGATTATCGTCTTCCTTTTTCACTTCCGCTCCGCGCTCATCCCGATCATTACGTTTCCCATCGCGGTCCTGGCTTCGTTCATCGCGATGTACTACCTGCATGTCAGCTCGAACATCATGTCGCTAGGCGGATTTGCACTGGCCATTGGCGTCCTTGCAGATGCGGCGATTGTGATGGTTGAGAATGGATATCGGCGCTTGTCCGACGAGCAGGAGCTTCAAGGCGGAGCCGCCATTGTTGGCCGCGAACGGCAACAAATCCTGATCTCGGCGGCGCGGCAGGTAGGGCCGGCGCTCTTTTTCTCGCTGCTGATCATCGCGGTTTCGTTCCTGCCGGTGTTCCTGCTGGAAGCGCAAGAAGGACGCATGTTCCGTCCGCTGGCCTGGACCAAGACGGTCGCCGTCGGCTTCTCTTCGCTGCTGGCAATTACGCTGGTCCCCGTTCTGATGGTCGCGCTGATTCGAGGGAAGCTGCGGCCCGAATCGCAGAATCCGGTATCGCGATTCACGCAGGCGATCTACCTGCCGGTATTGCGGCTATGCCTGAAGTATCGCAAAACCACTCTAGCCCTTAACTTCCTGTTTCTGGCGGCAACATTGCCGTTGGCGCTCAAGTTCGGCAGCCAGTTCATGCCCCCGCTGTTTGAAGGCTCTACGCTCTACATGCCCACGTCGCTGCCGGGTATTTCGATTACCCAGGCCACGCAACTCATGCAGGAGCAAGACCGCATCATTCGCTCGTTTCCCGAGGTGGTGAGCGTGTTTGGATCGGTAGGGCGCTCCGACAGCGCGACCGATAATGCCCCGCTCGACATGTATGACACCACCATCATGTTGAAGCCGCGCGAACAGTGGCGTCCCGGCATGACCTATGACAAGTTGGTCCAGGAGATGGACGACAAGCTCCAGTTCCCCGGACTATCGAATACATGGACCATGCCGGTGGAAAACCGCCTGGACATGGAACTCACCGGAATCAAAACGCCCGTGGGGCTGAAGATTCAGGGGCCAACATTCGATGGCATTCAGCAGGTCGGGGCGCAGGTGGAGCAGATTCTCTCCGCACAGCCGAACGTCCGCTCGATTTTCGCCGAGCGCGTCTCCCAAGGCTTCTACATCAACATTGAAACGGATAGGCTCCAGGCCGCTCGCTATGGCCTTACCATTGAAGACATCCAGAGAGCCGTGACATCGGGCATCGGCGGCCAGAATGTGGCGGAGAATATCGAAGGCCGGGAGCGATATCCGATCAACGTACGCTACGCTCGCGACTTCCGCAACGACATCAATGCGCTGCGGCGGGTGTTAATCGGGACGCCGGGAGGCGCGCAGATTCCCATTGAGCAGGTTGCCAAGATTTCGTTTTCGCGTGGCCCGGCGATGGTGCGCGACGAAGATGGCGCGCTCACCGGCTATGTCTACATCAATCTGAACACGAAAGACTATGGAGGATTCGTCGACCAGGCGAGCGATCTCCTCAAGCAGAAGCTCAAGCTGCCCGCCGGATATATTTACCAGTGGTCGGGCGAATACGAGTTCGAACTACGCGCCCGGCAGCGCCTGAAGATCATTCTGCCGATCGTATTTCTGGCAATCTTCATTCTGCTGTATATGGTCTTCCACTCGATCGCGGAAGCCCTGGTCCTGATCTTTCCCACACTCTACGCTCTCACCGGAGGTCTACTTTTGCAGTGGTGGTTTCATTTCAACTTCAGCGTCGCCGTATGGGTTGGCTATATCGCCTTGTTCGGCATCGCGGTTGAGACCGGCGTGGTGATGGTGATTTATCTGCATGAGGCGCTGGATCGCCGGATGACAGAGGCGATGGCCGAATCGCGGAGCCTCACCCTCGCCGATCTGGAGGAAGCAACCATTGAGGGCGCAGTACAGCGCCTTCGCCCAAAACTTATGACCGTCATCGCGGTGCTGGCAAGCCTCGTCCCAATCCTGTGGGAGAGTGGTGTTGGATCGGACGTAATGAAGCCCATCGCCGTTCCGATTGTCGGCGGCATGATTACATCGAGCATTCACGTATTGATTCTGGTGCCGGTATTTTTTGTGCTCATGAAGCGAGGAGCCTTGCGGCAGGGGGTGGCGCAACCTGAGACCGATCCTACACAGGAACCAAAAATAAGAGACGCAGTTCGCCCAATGTAACCGCGGTGAAATCCGCAACAACCCACTCGGCCCCAGCGCTCTTCAAAGCGGACTCTCTCCCATTGGGGGCGACGCCCAGGCACTTCATTCCCGCAGCTCTGGCGGCTTGCACGCCAAAGACCGCATCTTCGCAGACCAAAATATCCTCCGGCGCCAGATTCATTCTGGCTGCGGCCAGTTGGAAGATGGCGGGATCGGGCTTTCCTTTCGACACATCTTCCCCAGCCAGGGCAAACTGAAAGTAATGCTTGAGATTCAACTGCTGCAGCGTATGAGCAATGCGGCTCCCGCTACCAGAGCTGGCAACCGCCATCGGCAGACCTGCCGCTTCGATCTGCGCCAGCAAGGGCAGGAGCCCTGGTATGGTCGCGGGCTGCTCAGCCTGGCTCTTCCGCAGCGCTTCTTTTTGTTCCCCGTAATCCCGCACCTGCTCGTCGGTCAGCTCTCCCAGAAAATGCCGCAGGATGTCTTGCCTCTTTCCACCCTCCGCCACCAACTCCAAATCGCTGTCAGTCACCTCTTTACCAAGCGACGCAAAGAGAGCTTTCCATGCCCGCCGGTGCTCCGGGTGACTATCCACAACGACCCCGTCAAAATCAAAGACAATTCCACGAAGCATGTTTCGTTTTCTCTTCTGAACTTAGGTCCGAGCCACGCCGCGCAAGCCGGGCCAGGTTTTTTGCGCCGTTTCGTAAGCTTCCAGCGTGCCGATATCGAGCAGATAAGCATCGATTTCGCAGGCTGCCATCTTCCCTAATAGCTTCGGCAAAAGGTGGAAGCCAATGTCGGCCGGACGTTCCGCTGGCACGAACTCCAGAAGGTTTGGACTGGCAACCATGACACCGGAGAAGGCCAGATTGCTCTCGGGATGTTCGGGCTTCTCAACAAACGATTGGACCATCCCTTGTTCGTCCACTCCAACGATGCCGCACCGCTTGGGATCGGCAACGCGATGCACGGCGAGGGATGCGATCACATCCCGCCGCCGATGAAATTCAAGCATCGAGCGCAGGTCGAGATTCGTCAGAACGTCGCCATAGAGCACGAAAAATTCTTTCTCATCCGCGACAAAGCCACGATTTTCCGCCAGCGTACCGGCGCTGCCGAGCAGTTCCCTTTCTTCAGCGATCTGCAGCTTGATGCCGCCATTCCAGTCTTCGACAAACTTGTGAACCTGAGCCGCATGGGCATGGGCATTGATCAGAACCTCACCGATGCCCGCGGCTTTACAGCTTTCCAGCCAGACCTGAAGGAGAGGAGTTCCTTGAATCGGCAGCAGGCACTTCGGAGTGCCGTTCGTGAGCGGGCGCAGCCGGGTACCGTTTCCAGCTGCAAGCAGAATGGCTTTCAACACCGGGCTTAGCTACCCCCACGTCGCTTTGTCCAACCAGGATCGGAATTTCGGAAATCAGGAATCTCAGGATTTCAAGATCTCAAGATTTAACACCCGTTACATGTGCGCCAGGCATCTTGAGCTTCCACTGCCAGGCGGAAGTGATGATCTCCTCCAGCGAGGAGTGCTGCGGCTTCCATCCCAGTTCCTGCATGATCCTTTTGGGACTGGCGCACAACACCGGCGGATCTCCGGGCCGGCGCCCCGCAACTCGTATGGCCACAGGCCGATTTACGATCTTCTTCACAACCTCGCAGATCTCGCGCACCGAATAGCTGTTGCCCAAACCGATGTTGTACGAGCGCATTCCGGGCTGATCCATTTTTTGTAGTGCCGCAATATGGGCGCTGGCAATATCGAGAACATGAACGTAGTCGCGGAGGCACGTGCCATCGGGGGTGGCGTAATCGTCCCCGTAGATGTTGAAGAACTCACGCTCGCCCGTAGCCGCCTGCAGTAGGAGCGGAATGATGTGGCTCTCCGGATCATGCCGTTCGCCCAACTCCGGAGACGCGCCCGCCGCATTGAAGTAGCGGAAAGCTTTCACGGTCCAGCCATACGCGGTGGCATACCACTGAAGAATCCGCTCAAACATGAGCTTGGTTTCGCCGTAGGAGTTGACCGGATCTTTGGAATCGTCTTCTTCCATCGGAGTGCGCACGGGCACGCCATAGACGGCGGCGGAAGACGAAAAAACAAAGTTCTTGATCTGCGCTTCGCGCAAAACTTCGAGCATCGCAATTCCCGACGCCACATTCTGTTGGAAATAAAACCCGGGATTGCTCACCGAATCCGCCACCAGCGCCTTGGCGGCAAAGTGGAACACCACGTCAAAGCGGCTCTTCCGCACCACCGTTTGAAGAGCTGCGCGGTCGCCAATTTCCAATTGCCCAAAAGTCGCACCAGAGGAAACCGCATCCCTGAAGCCTGTCGATAAATCGTCGACGACCGTTACCGAATGCCCCAGGCGCAGCAATTCGGCGCAGCACACCGAGCCGACATATCCCGCACCGCCTGTGACCAATACATTTGCCATTTAGTGAGCCCCCGCTCTCCCATCAATCCCCCTTAACGATCTTTAGAGGAGTTCTCATGATGATTTTAAGATCCAGAAAAAGCGTCCGGTTTTGTACGTAGAACAAATCCATTTCAATCCGCTCCGAATAGTCCATCCCAGAGCGATGCACCTGCCAGTAGCCGGTAACGCCGGGTTTCACAGCCCGAAAGATCCATTGTGACGCGCCGTACCGCTCCAGTTCCGGCGGTGTAATCATTCTGGGACCGACCAGGCTCATCTCCCCCTTCAGCACATTCAAGAGCTGCGGCAGTTCATCCAGGCTCAACCTGCGAATCACGCGGCCTGCCGGCGTAACCCTTGGATCGTTCTTCAATTTGAAATTCTGCTCGTACTCTTTCCGGAGTCGATGATCCTGAGCCAACACCCTATCGGCATCGGCGCGCATGGTGCGCAACTTATAAGCGTCAAACTCGCCCTGGAGGCCCACAACCCGCCGTCGGTGGATCACAGGCCCGCCATCCAGAAACTTGATCCACACGGCAAGAAACAAAAGCCATGGCGATGCGAATATGAGCAAAATTAAGGAAGCTATAACGTCCAGGCAGCGCTTGGTCAGTAGCCGGATCGCCCCGGCTTCGGCCAAGCCCGCCATGGATGGCGGTTTCTGCGATACAACCCTGGCAGGCGCAGATGCGATGCGGCCTTCGCCCGCCGGTCTCATCGTCAAACCATCATCTCGATCTCTATCCATGCGCCGCTTTTGCCTGAAGGCTCTTCTGTAGCGTGGCAACGTCCGATTGAACCATCATCTCAATCAAAGCATGGAAGCTGACTTCCGGCTTCCACCCAAGCACGCGCCGAGCCTTACCTGAATCGCCGCACAGGTAGTCCACTTCTGCGGGCCGAACCAGCGCTGGATCGATCTCAGCGTATTTCTTCCAATCCAAACCCAAGCAGGAAAATGCGATTTCCAGAACCTCGCGAACACTATGCGTCTCGCCGGTTGCGATCACATAATCGTCCGGTTGGGGTTCCTGCAGGATCATCCACATGCCGCGAACGTAGTCGCCGGCAAATCCCCAATCGCGTTGGGCATCCATGTTCCCCAGCTTTAGGCGGTCTGCCAGCCCAAGCTTGATGCGAGCCGCCTGCAAGGTGATTTTTCTGGTTACAAATTCGCTGCCGCGCCGGGGAGATTCGTGGTTGAAACAAATGGAGGAACAGGCAAACAGGCCGTAGCTCTCGCGATAATTCACGGTAATGTGATGGCCAAATACCTTGGCGACTCCGTAAGGACTGCGCGGATGAAACGCAGTGGCCTCCGTCTGTGGCCGTTCCCTCACCTTGCCGAACATCTCGGAGCTGGAAGCCTGAAGAAATTTCGTCCTGGGAGAGTGCTTGCGAATAGCCTCGAGAACCCGCATGACACCCAGGCCGGTAATGTCGGCAGTCAGCACCGGCTGATTCCAGGAGACTGGAACAAAGCTCTGAGAAGCCAGATTGTAAAGCTCATCCGGACAAAGGTCCTGCAAGGCGCGGTCGAGCGATGACTGGTCGGAGAGATCGCCTTGGACAAACTTGATCCGGGAAACGACCGTCTCTAGGCGGTCGAATTTTTCGAGGCTGCTATGGCGCACCAAGCCATAAACTTCGTAGCCCTTTTTCAGCAAAAGCTCTGCTAGATAAGAGCCATCCTGGCCTGTGATCCCGGTGATCAATACTCGCATTCGAGTTTTTTAATCCTTCTTTACCTTGGATATGTCTTTGCAATGATCAATGGTCGAAGATCGATGATCGATTTGTGACGTCCGATTTGCGACGTCCGACTTGCAACTTGAAACTTAAAAAGACACGCTGCTTCCATCGGGTCTATGGACGGGCCGCTCCGTAGGTTTGATGATATACTGAGATCGTCTGCAATGCCGCGTCCCTCCATGAGAACGAGGAAGCACGTCGCAGGCCGCGCTCCCGCCACTGCTTGAAAACGCCAATGTCCTGTAATAACAACTGGATTGCCTCAGCCATACCTTCCACATCTTCGAGAGCGAATGTTTGAGCGCCGTTACCCGCAACCTCGGCTAACGATCCCGTGTTTGAGGCAATCACGGGACATCCGCACGACATGGCCTCCAGAATAGGCAGCCCGAATCCCTCGTAGAGCGAAGGCATCAGAAACAGACTCCCATGGCGGAAGAGCACCGCAAGCTCACGTGGCGAAACATAGCCAATGGGATACAGCTTCAAGTCCGGCCAGGCGTTTGTGCCGCCAGCGGCAGTCAACCCGTCATGGGGACCGCATACCACGATCTGAGGGCTGAGAGGAGCCCGGCGAAAAGCGGCACTCAAAGCCCGTAGAGCTCCGCCCAAATTCTTGGTCGGCCAGTTTCGGGCGCTGATAACAACGACATAGGGACGACGAATCCCCTGGGCCTCCAGCCACTCCGTCTCACCAGCCGCCGGTATCGCGTGAAACTCCTCTGGTGATGCCGCGTTGTGAATCGCCGTGATCTTCTCCGGCGGAACTCGCAGGATCTTCTGCACATCTGCAGACGTGTGCCTGGAGACTGTGATGATGTGCGCCCCCCGAGCGGCGGCGACTCGGTATCCCGCTCTTACAAAAAACTGCTTGGGCCAGGCGTCAAGTGGAAAAAGAAATGGGATCAAATCGTGCAGCGTCACCACCACCGGACAATCCACCGCCAGCGGGATGGGATAAAAAGGGCTATGGAATACGTCGATGCCGTCTTGCCGGCAGCGCCGCCGAAGCTCGAACTGGCTCCGCAAGGAGTATTTTCCGGAGCGCAGAATGATTCTCTCCATAGGAGCGCCATTGTTCCCTGTGGCTTCCGCTTCCTCCAAACCGGAAACGGGATTCCCTTCGCCTTCATAGACCACCAGCTCAAAATCGCGCTGCTCTGGAACCATCGCCTTTAGCAACTGAGCCACGTAAACGCCCACACCCGAATCGTTGTACCAGCGAGCATCGAAGCCTACCCTGATTTTGGCCTTGCCCGCCTGCGCCACGTTCGCCGCAACCTCCGCCATATAGGACCGTTACTCAGGTTTTCTTGCAACCATCCAGATCGTATCGTAACGATTCCGTCGTGCGATCGACCAGACAACACGATGCAGAGCATAGTAGGCGGTATGCGCCATCCAGCGCAGACCGCTCTCGGCATAGTAGGGATCGAGAGATTGCTCTAGGATGGAGAACCCGCGGGACTCGAGCAGGCGCGCCAGCACGTCTGGCGTAAAGTGCGAAAGGTGAACTTCGCTTGAGGTGCAAGCCTTGGGGACTCCGATTGCCGCACTGAACTTCTGGAAGCGACCCAGGCCCAGGCGCTTCCCGGTCTTCCGGGCGGTGAATGTCCACGCAAGCACCTCGTTGGGAACAGCAATAAAGAGGAGGCCGCCACTCTTTAACAGCGCCTTGCAGCGCCCGATCAGGAGCGTGGGGTCGGGGACGTGCTCCAACACATGAAACAAGGTCACCACGTCGAAGGATGCGGGCTCCAGCTCCAGATCTTCAACCGTGCCCTTCAGGATGTTCAGGCCATATTTTCCGCGAGCAATTCCGATGGCACTCTCCGAGACCTCCGTACCGGCGATGTGCGTAAAGTAAGGCCGGGCATGATGAAGAAACTGGCCGATCCCTGTTCCTACATCCAGCAGGCTGCCGCCCAGGCGGTGGCGAAGCATCTTTCGCAGACGGCGCTTCCAGAGGATGTCCCGCGCCCGTTCCGCCGCCAGCCACGAATCGTATTTCGTAGGTTGGGAATAAAAGGCAATCAGTTCTGCGAGGGTTGGACGAGGGCTATCAAAGACAAAACCGCACGAGTCGCAGCGGCAGAGATTGCACGCTGCGTCGATCTGTCGAATTTCTTTGCCGTGACAGACATTGCAGAAGGAAACAACTTCCATGCTCTACGGTTCTCCTTCATCGGAGGTTGGATTCATCGTAACGGTGGGTCAGTTTCCGGTCGCGGCATCGGTCATGGAAGTCACATTCCTGTTGGGGGTATAGTTGATGCTGCCGATGTTCAACAGCCAGACGTTGCCGCTGGAGGTATTCACGCCCGGTTGAAAGATCGCAGGTCATTTAGCTCCTAGTATCCCTCCTATTCTCCAATTTCTCCGCTAGCTTGACGCAACCATATATGAGATAATAATCTGCAAATCCCAGCGGAAGGAAGACCGGCCCGGTAAGACTCCTGTTACCCCAAGGAACCAGCATCACAATGGGTACTTGAAGCAAGATCGCAACTCCAATGCTTAACCAAAACCACGGACTCATTCTCAGGTCCCAATAGCTCCTAACTACCAATAAAATTAATGCTGCACAAATTGCTGCTCCAATACCCATCTGCCAGTTGCCTAGATAGGCAAAAATAATCAGAACCGGCAATGCATAGAAAAAAGCAATGTAAGCTGATTTTGAAGTCAGCTCACGAGTTGGTTTCTTAGAAGTATATTCCGTCATCACTCCCCAGCCATACATGCCTGATAGTCGCTAATGCCATGGGCAATATCCCGCAATGCGAAGAATGCACTGACTAAATCCCTGCAATCGGCACCGCTTTCACCTGCGCATGCTGCTCCGCGGTAGCCATCGCCAACCTATGAAAACGCCGTATGCTCGGGAAATCCCTGATAGACAATTTTTGTGGTCCCCAGGCGATCCAGTTTCTTCATGATATCGATAGCTTGAAGGCAACATTGATCGCAGATCACAAGAAGGATGTTTATCGTTCTGCCAACGAAGCCGTACCTTGTCAGCCCGGGTTGCCACCAACGCCGACGTATCACCGATGTGTCGGGCATTCTTTGCTTCGTTGACATCGTGGGTTACAGGAATCACGACCAAGAAAAAAACGTCGGAAACTCTCGCTGCTTGGTAATACCGCTCAACCAGCACAGCCGATGACTTCCCATCGGGGCTCTCGGCCTTAGCGATGATCGTATTTTTTGTTGGAGCGGGCTTACAACCCAACAAAAGAATTGCAAAAGACAGAATTGTACCGGCAAGAAGATGGCGCGCATGAAAAGCGCCTTGAAGGAGCTTCGCCGGATGATTGGATCGCCCAGGTTCCATGAGAGTATCCATCAAGGGGCTTGCCGTTGCTCGCGGCCAGCCTGAGCGGATGTGGCAAATATAAACCCCAAGCCGCCCAGGAAAGCAACCCAAGCTGCCCATCCAAATCCTATTTGCGTCAACACCATTCTCACTACCGGCTCGTGGAGCGCAACCGCAAGTGTTAATAAAGATCCACCGAAAAATGAATGCATCACCATTCCCCGATATTGCTTCTCGTTCCTGTCAAGTAAAACAAGCAACCATAACCACAGACTGAAATACGGAATGCTGACGATCCATGTGTAGGCCGTGGGAGAGCCAATCCCATTCCAGGCGGTGCGCAACCAGAGATACATCGGCCAGATGGTGTAGCGGCTCGATACGACCAGGATGGTCGCAAAGGGCCGTCCGGTCATTCCCGATTCGCGCAATTGGTCTTTAATTTCAGTAAAACGAGCCGGCATTGAAACGGCCATAGATCTTTTTTCCCTCATTGCGCGCCCGATCCCCGGTGGAACACAACCGTGGACGTGATTGATTGCAAAAACCTGTTACCTATTGGAAAGAGACGCCGTTGCGGCGCAGGAGCATCCGGAACGGCGGGCTTTCGCAAATCTTCTTCTACAAGATAAAGGTGACGGTTCCGTACATGATCGCATAGAGTAGGCACTCCAAGGTAGGGATGCCGCCCAATGTCAGCGCGATTAAGTTACCGCATTCGCTACCATAGGCGTTCTTATGGATCGCGCTTGCGAGACCTGCGCCATCGACTGCGGGGCCGAAATCATTAGTAGCAACGAGGTCCGCGATCAGTGGTTCCTCGGGATGTATGTAGGCGCTGCTCCCGAAAATAGCCAGTAACCGGCGGCTCCGAAGCAAAACGTGAAACAGATTGCGGCCCAAATCAAACACTTAAGGACCAGCTTCCCGTCTGGATAGAGCTCCTTGTACTGTTCCAGAATCGGAACAAATCGATGCCGCACGAGCTCATCTGAGAACGGGATCGCCCGTTCTGCAGGGAGCTTTCGATTGATTTCGACAACGATCTCGTGGAAAAGAAGGTTGGCACGAAGCAAACAGCCCATGCTAATCAGAGCCAGGAATAGGCTCACCGCGCCTTGAACAGTCATCCAGTAACCCAAAGCCTTTCAAAGGTGTCTCGTACTGTAGCCAAGATTATTCTTCGAGGTCGCCCCTATGAACTTTCTGGTTGGGAAACGGATTGTTGTGAGCCGTCGGGAGCCTGCATGTGCTTGTCCAAGGCGGCTATCTTGGTGCTTCCCCATTTTTCAGGTCTTAACCGGGTATTTGTGACGGATGGCTTTGCTTTAGAGTCAACGATATCCCCAAATCTCTTGAACCCCACGATCGACCATAGTAACCCCACAACCAATAAAATCCATCCCAATGACCCCAGTCCAATTGGCGTCAATACGGGCTCGGCATAGATATCGCTTGCAATGCAACTCAGCGTCATTAAACCCCAGGCGATGAAGACATCCGCTAAGCAACTTATTCGTTCCCATAAACTTAAGTATCTCCTCAAAGCGACGAATACCAACCCCACGGGAATGCCACCCACGATAGCAACCAAAAGGCCATAGGAAAACCATCTCCACAACAATGCCGTCGCGGCATAGGGCGGATATCCGCGCAGATGAGAGGTGTGAAGATAGAAATATCCAATCATTCCCAAAATCGACCACGCAGGCGATATCAATCGCCCTAACTTCTTCACCTTGAAGTCCACTCGAGCTCCTGTTTCTTTAGCTCTTGCTTGACCGCGCATTCTGCGGTTCCGCCGTGCTGATTGATTCAAGAAGTGATTTCACCATGACCATATTAAAGAGACTATCGACAAAGCCTCCCATGAGAGAAACGTGATCTCCAATGAGGATAAACTCGCGTACCTGCTGAGCGCCTCGTCAGTCAGGGCTATTTGCGGAATAGCCAGTAGAAAGGATATTTGCCTGTCAATCTGATGTGAGCCACATAAACCCATACAGACACGACAACAAAACCAATCATCAAACCAGCTTCGGTTAAGCCAAATACGAGATCTGAATGAAGAAGATCGCTAAGTTTGGACGCAACCAGCGTGACGGGAATGAACAATAGAAGCAAAATAAATAGGCAGCGTTGGCTTTTACGGAACTTTGTCTCCGCGTCGCTTCTGTTCGAAATCATCATGGTATGCATCCCGCATGAGTTGCTACAGTCGTATTCGTCGATTTGGAGAAGGCAACAAAAGCAGTGCTTGCGCCAGTATACGGAATCGGCGGGCGCTTGAGGGCCTTCTCCGGCAGCCAGGCCGAAGGTCGTGAATGAATCAGCTACTGCTGTACCGTATGTGCATTGCTATCGATATGGAAGCCCCGGATAAAGTGTCCCAAAGCATCCTTGTCCGATTTATGTTCGCCCCTATCTCACCTTTCGTGGGATTAATCAGTCCTGGGCAACCAGACGCCGGTAATTGCGCCGCGAATGAATAGGAGCGACGCACTATATATTCCAAAGATAAACCCAACCGTAGTCGCTTTCCATTGTTCTCCGCCAACGGAAAAATATAAGCCGAACGCCACGACCAATAGTATGAGCCCACAAACTCCCAACAATATTCTCAGCAATCCATGTGGCACACTCTGCGGAGGACAAAACCGAGGGAACCATCTACCGTTATTCCGGAGCTCTAAAAAAATGGTGATGATCGGAGCGCCTCACAATTGTGGCGGATTGCTTTCGAAGAGACCACTGGACTTGCTGTATCTCAAAGGCACCATGATCGAAATACCCACGAAACAGCATGTAAACAAGAACGCATACAGCGAGGACACCCGCGCTCACTGCAAGCAAGCTTCGTTTCACGCTTCTCGCCAAATCCCCCCGCCAGCCTGCGTCAGCTACGGCCCTTAAGGCAACGCCATCTTGAAATTGGGCCTGAAAATGTTTCGTTCAATCTTTAGATTGAGATCGCGCCCCATAAAATATGCTCGTCAAGCGATATGCGAAATTCGGCCAGCACCAAAATGCAATGCCGTTAAGGCCTGCAAGAACTTTGATGATCCCATATCTGACCGAAGGAAATGAACCTATCGAGATACCGATAATAACAACGAGCCACCTAATGATTTGCATTCGGTGGTCAAGCTGTTCGTCCAAATCATATCTGCGACGCAAGGCCCACACCACGAACCAAATGCCCATGGCATTCATTACGATGAAACGTATCTTGAATAGAAAACTTTCAAGCATAAACATCGAGCATCGCAGCTCGCCATGAGGCTCCTGTAGAGCCATCTCTCGAGTTACACACTATGTGTTCATCGTTGAAGCTCACCTGCGGTCGGTGGCCCGAACCCTATCATGCCACCGACGATCAAGAAAAACGCAACCGCCAAAATTGCCGTGCCAAGATACGCAACGTGCAAACGGCCTTGCGGATACTGCCTTCGATATTCACGAAAAATCGAGAATGTTTTGCAAGACGTAAACCCAAGATATGAAATCTGTTCATTCTCCGATCTCATTTTGTTGATCTCATCAATCATCATCAACATAAAGTGACTGGAAGCCATTCCGCAACCGGACGACATGAGCAAAATAATTGCTCCAATGATGAACTTAAGGCTCAAGACCTGCATGATAGTTACTCAAAATCATTCCTCCGTAGATTCATCACACGATCGATAAGCTACAACCAACTTGGCAGAGCTACGCCCGGCATGCAGACCCTAAATGGCCTTTTTATGTGAGCGCCTATTCAACTGTTTCATGGAAGAGCAATAGCTTTGTAGCGCGAGAGCTATGAGGTTGTCAAACTATTTGCAGATCGCTTGAATCTTACTCAGATATTTCTGAAAAGCTTCCCAGCCCTTTGAGCTTTAGCTTGCAGGTCGCCAACGGGTATCTCCCTTGGAACGTCTTCTTGATCTCAACAGGAACCAGCGTGGTCCGAAATATCCCATCCTCTTGTCAAACAACAGGAGAAATCGGCCAGCCGTCCATTTTTCGAGGAATGCGGAGAAGATATCTTATGTCGAAATTTCTGCTGTTGCCGCGTTGCGCCCCAAGGCCTCAATGCCTGATGGAATCTCTGGAGCGTGCTCCTGCAATCTCTCCAGAATCGGCGTCCAAGTCTGCTCGATAGAGCAAGGCAGTTCGATGGGCTGCAATCTTACCAATGGCAGGCTTTCGTGCGATGCCAGCAGGCGCTCTGCGCAGGGGCTTCCGGTCATCCGCTGGTGCTTTCTCAAGACTCGGCGCAAGCCCGCTTCCTCGTCTATCGAGATAGACATCGTCTTTACAAATTCATGGTGGTACGCTCCGGCCAAGAGCGACTCTACAAGCACGTAGAGCAGGCCGCCGGTCATGCCGGAACCAAGATTGATGCCGGTGGGGCCAAGGACGACAACTACGCCCCCGGTCATGTATTCGCAGCCGTGCTCTCCCACGCCCTCGACTACCGCCAAAGCGCCGCTATTACGCACCGCAAAGCGCTCTCCTGCCCGTCCGGCAAGGTAAAGTTCACCCGAGGTAGCGCCATAGAGCAGCGTATTGCCCGCAAGCACGTCTCCTCGCAAGGAGGATTCCTTTCCATTCGTGATGGCGATCGTACCACCGCTAAGCCCCTTGCCAACATAGTCGTTGGCTTCACCGGAAAGCCGGAAGCTAATACCCTGCACTAGAAAGGCGCCAAAGCTTTGTCCGGCTGTTCCCGCAAAGTCGAAATCGGCGGAAACAGATTGCACGGACATTGCGGCGCGCCGCAGGATCTCACCGCTCAGATTCGCTCCGATGCTTCGATCCGCATTGCCGATCGAAAATTGGCCTGCGTAGGGATCCACGCCGCTCTCGACTGTGGCGGCATCTATTGCCGTGATCAAGCGCCTCTGCAAACTACCGGGATTGTGCAGAGGAGTGCCTTCGCCGCCTTTTCCCTTTTCCGGCCTTTTATCTTTCTTTTGCCCCTTATCTTGATCTTGCGCCGGCAATCCCTCGATCCAGTCCTCTATCCAAGCGGCATCGCTGCTTTTTCGCGGGACAAGTAGTTCCGTCCGTCCGACCACATCGTCCAGACTCCTTGCGCCCAAGAGAGCACCAAGCATCGCCCGCACCTCAGAGGCAACGCCTCGAAAGTAAGCCTACCATCTCCGGATTCCCAGAGAAACGGGCCCGCAGCTTTTCATCCTGGGTGGCGATCCCCACCGGACAGGTATTGAGGTGGCATTGCCGCGCCATCACACAGCCGATGGCCAGCAGCGCCGCCGTACCGAATCCAAATTCATCCGCGCCCAGTAGAGAGGCGATGAGAATGTCGCGCGCAATCTTCAAGCCTCCATCCACGCGCAAACGCACCTGACGGCGCAGGCCCGCGCTCACCAGGGTTTGGTGCGCATCGCTCAACCCGAACTCCCAGGGAAGCCCGGTATTCTTGATGGAACTGAGAGGCGACGCGCCGGTACCACCGTCGTGCCCGCTGATCGTAATGACATCGGCCCCCGCCTTTGCGACCCCGGCCGCAATGATTCCTACGCCCGCGCCCGAAACCAGCTTAACGCCAATGCGGGCGCGCGGATTCACCTCGCGCAGATCATGGATCAGCTGTGCCAGATCTTCAATGCTGTAAATGTCATGATGCGGAGGCGGCGAGATTAGCGCCATGCCGGGAGCCGCGTGGCGAAGCCGCGCGATATACGGCGACACCTTGGATGCCGGAAGCTGGCCGCCCTCGCCCGGCTTGGAGCCTTGCGCCATCTTGATTTCAATCTCTTCGCCGTTTACCAGATATTGGGCGGTCACGCCGAAGCGGCCAGAAGCTATCTGCTTCACCTTATTGGCGGCCTCCGGCTGCACGCTGTAAAGCGCGGGATCTTCGCCACCCTCGCCTGTATTGCTGCGCGCTCCCAGACGGTTCATCGCAATAGCCAGGGCTTGATGCGCCTCCGGACTGATGGCCCCCAGCGACATTGCCTGGGTGCTGAACCGCCGCAGGATTTCATCTTCTCCTTCAACCAGGTTGCGGTCGAGCGGGGGGCGTGGCGCGATTTCCAGGAGGTCTCGAACCGCAACCGGCTCCCGGTTCCATCCCACATCTTCAAGCTCCCGATAGCTCAAAGCGGTTGGGGTCTCCACGTGAGCGTGCAGCTTCCGCATCAGCTCCGGCGATGCTCCATGGCGCTCGCCCTGCTTGCGGAACCGATAGAACCCAGCGTCCTTCAGATCGCCAGTCCATGAATCGAATGCCACGGTGTGCAGTTGCAAGTGATCGTCAAGCACATTCTCCAGCGACTTGGCTTCAGCGACGCGGCTGGCGCTCTCAAAAAATCGGCCGGCAATACTCGCGTCAAGCCCAACTACCTCAAACAACTGGCCGTTTCTGTAACTGGAGAGCGTGGAGATTCCCATGCGCGAGAGAACCTTCCGCAAGCCGCCTTCGATGGCCCGGCAATATCTTGCCGCTCCTCCTTCTTTGCACTGTTCCGCGAGCTGCAGCGCCAGAAAAGGATGGAGGAGCGTTGTCCCAACGGCTAGCAGAAGAGCCGTATGATGCGAATCGATGACCTGTCCGCTCTCCACTACCATCGGAACCCGATAATTTCCGCTTCTTGCCAATTCATTCCAGACGGCAGCAGCCGCCAGCAATACCGGAAGAGCGGCCCGTTCACGGTTTGCGCCGCGGTCGCTCAGAAGAACGAGTCGCTCTCCGCTGCCCGCAAGCAATCGCGATTCTTCACAAATGCGGTCAATGCACGCCGAGGCTCCCTCTACGCCAAGCGCGGCGTCGAACGTGATGTCGATTTTGTGAACGATGGCAAACTCACCGCAAAGTCGCCCAAGGCCCTTCTCGTCCAATAGCGGCGATTCCAGGATGAAGCGTCCGGTGCGCGTCTCCAGCGACATGACATGCTTCTCTCGCAATGGATCAATAGGCGGATTGGTCACCTGCGCAAAGCGCTGTTTGCAGTAGTCCCATAGTGTTCGGCGCATGGCGGACATGAAGGCCGGCGGCGCGTCGTCGCCCATGCTCCACACTGCTTCCTTGCCGTCCGCGAGCGGAGTAAACAGGATACGGAACTGATCTTCGCTCCATCCGAACGCCGCCGCCCGTTGTTTTAGGTCTTCGGTCGTGGTTGTATTTGTTGGAGTGATGGCATCGGCGGAAATGCGAATCGGCTTGGACGGTACGGCTCCAAGGCTCCGCTTGGCGGTCGTCTGCAGCAACTCCGTTCCCCGAAGGAGTTTACCGGTGGCCAGCTCCACCGACAGCATTTCACCCGGCCCCAGCCTTCCACGTTCCACGATTTCCTTGCCCTCGAAGTCCGCGATGCCGACCTCCGAGCCGACGACCAAAAGCCCGTCCGCAGTCCTGGTAAAGCGCAAAGGACGCAGGCCATTGCGATCAAGCTTGGCGCCAGCCACCCGACCATCGCTGAACACCAGCGCCGCCGGCCCATCCCACGGCTCATACTCGGCCGCGGCAGCCTCCAGAAACTCCCTTGCGCTATCGCCGAGGTTCCGGTTCGTCTCAAACACGGGAGGGATGAGCGTCAACATTCCCCTCTCCACATCGATACCCTGCTTCGCCAGAAGCTCAAGTGCATTGTCCAGACTGGCCGAATCGCTTACATTCGCTTCCATACATCGAAACCACTCGCCCGCCTGGAGACGCTCGCGCAACTCTCTCTCTCTTGCCAGCAGCCAGCGGCGGTTTCCGACAACCGTGTTGATCTCTCCGTTGTGGGCAAGGTAGCGGAAAGGTTGAGCCAGGTTCCACGAAGGCCGCGTGTTGGTGGAGAAGCGCTGATGAAAAATCGCAAACTGGCTTTCAAACTCTGGGCTATCCAGCTCCGGATAGAACAGAGACAACTGCCACGGCGCCAGCAGGCCCTTGTAAACAATGGTGCGGGAAGAGAGTGAGCAAAAGTAGACCGATCCGCCCATCTCGGCCTCGGCCCTCTTCCGCAGCAGGAACAACTCCTGCTCAAAAGCGGCGTCGCCATCATGAACCACAGATTCGCGGACGATAGATTCGCGGGCGATAGATTCACCAGCAACGGAATCATCAGCGAAAAAGCACTGCCAGATGGACGGCAGCGTCTCACTGGAGCGCGCACCCAATACAGCGGGATTTACGGGAACTTCACGCCATCCCAACAAGCGCAGGTTCTGTCCGGCAGCTAGCTTCGCAATCTCCTTGCGCGCAGGCACTTGGTCGTTGGCCGGCAGAAAAACCATGCCGACGCCAAAGACCGCCGGAAGAGTGATGCCTTCCTTGGCAGCGGCATCGCGCAGGAACCTCTCCGGGATGGCCGTCATCAGTCCGGCCCCGTCGCCGCTTGCGCCATCGGCGTCGGTTCCGCCCCGATGCGCCAGCCGCAGCAGAGCCACTAAGGCGCGATCGACCACTTCATGCGATGCCGGCCCGCCGGCCTGAGCAATCAGCCCTGTGCCGCACGCGTCATGATCCGGATGCCCTTGCGTAAAGCTCTGACGCATGAAGCTCTGACGTGTGAAACTCTGACCTGTGAAGCCCCGACTTGTGAAACTCTGACTCATGAACACATTTATTAAATGGATTCAACATAAAAAGTGAAATCAGGAATTTCGATGCGGCCGATTCAGATTTCCTGCACCGGATTTCACTCATCGATCACGCGCCAGAGGGGCACAAAACGCTGTGACGGCCGCACCGGTCACTCTTGTGACGTTATTGGATGGCGACAAAGACGAGCTGGGGAAAAGACGGGCTGCAGAGCGACTTCAGATCAAGCGTCCGTAGCGATATTCGACGGGAGCTATTCGGCGGCTTGCAGCGGGTTCAATTCCTTGCGGGCCATATCCAGAAATGCCGACGCTACCAGCGGTAGGCTGCGGTCTTTCCGGTACACGAGGGCGAGCTCACGCCAAAGGTCGGGGCCTTCCACTTTTACCAGCCGAACCTCGCCGCGGCGCACGTTGTCGCGCGCAAAGCTGGAGCTGATGAGGGAAACGCCAAAGCCGGCTGCAACGAACCGCTTGATCATCACCACGCTGGTCAGCTCCATGGTGATGTTCAGGTTATTGCGATAGGGCCGCAGATTCTTTTCGATAAGCTTGCGGATGGAGCCGGTCTTCGGGGCTACGATCGGCTGATGCGCAAACTCTTCCAGAGTTACCGACCGGCGATGATAGAGCGGACTGCTGGGGCCAACCATCAATACGATACGATCCTTGAATATTGGAACCACCGCCAAGCTCGGCGACTTGACAGGCGTGGTCAGCACGCCCAGGTCGATTGCGCCATCCTCTACTTTTTCGCTGACCTTATGAGTAAAGCTGCGATAGACGCTGATCCGCACCTTGGGAAATTTCTGGTGATACTTCTTGAATACCTTTGGAAGGACGTAGAGGAACGTTCCTTCATTGGCTCCAATGGAAAGCGTGCCTGTGGGAATGCCGTTCCATCCGGAAATTGCCTGAAGCGAGTCGCCCCGCAGCGTCAACAGCTTCCTCGCATAATCCAGTACGACTTCGCCCGCCGGTGTAAGCCGTACGCACTTGGCGCTGCGATCGAAGAGCTTCTGGCCATACTCCTGCTCAAGTTGCCGTATCTGTGCGCTTACGGCAGGCTGCGAGCGCAGCACCTTTTCCGCCGCGCGCGAGAAGCTTCCAAGTTTGGCAACTTCAAGAAATGTCCTAAGCTGATCGAAGTCCATAGATCGTAGATCTCCCGGCAGTTGTGTATCGCCACGTGGTACCGGGTCACGGAAATTGCCCGGCCAATTTTGAGGAAACAACGTGCCCGAACGAAATGCAATTCCCGCGGAAATCACATCCGAAGGCCTCGAACGTCAAGCTTACTTTCACCCGGCACAGCCTTCTGAATGCGTTTCAATGTATATATCAGGAATTTGTTTCCGCAGGAATCGCAAAAAAATCAAATCTTCCAATACAGGTTATTAGAAATTTGAATAGTTCCAAAGTATTACGGCGCCTGGCGGTCTTCGCTCTAAGTTTTTGCTCGCCGCTCTTCTGTATGCCTGTCCCTCAAGCCGAGCAGGTAAAGAACGGCATCGAGTCCCATGATCGAAATAGAATGCTGGGCTTTCTCTCTCACGAGGGGCTTCGCATGGAAAGCCACTCCCAGCCCCGCGATGCTCAGCATCGGAAGATCGTTCGCTCCGTCGCCGACGGCAATCGTCTGCTCCATGGCGATTCCCTCTTTGGCGGCAATCTGGCGGAGCAGCTCTGCCTTGCGCTCTCCTGTAACGATCGTCCCCAGCGGTTCACCGGTCAGGGCTCCCTCGGCAACGGCCAGCTCGTTGGCGAAAATGTAATCGAACCCCAACTCACCCTGCAGGTGCTGCGCGAAACGGGTAAATCCTCCTGAAAGGATCGCCGTCTTGTACCCCAAGGCCTTGAGCGTTTGCAACAGCCGGTGCGCGCCGGCGGTGATCGGCAGTCTTCCCGCGATCTCTTCCATCACCTGAACCGGCAGGCCTTTCAACAGGCCCACGCGCTTTCGGAAGCTCCCTTCAAAATCGAGCTCCCCGCGCATAGCGGAAGCTGTAATCGCCGATACTTGCTCGCCGACTCCCGCAATGCGCGCCAACTCATCGATCACCTCCATCTGGATCAACGTCGAGTCCATGTCAAAGGCCACCAGCCTGCGGTTGCGCCGGAAGATCGAGTCCTCCTGCACGGCGATGTCGCAATCCAGCGTGCCCGCCAGCGCCAGCAAGGTGCGACGCAACTCGCCCCCATCGACGTCATCTCCTGAAACCGTGAACTCGATGCACATACGCGGCTCTGCCTGGTCCCACGCTGAGTTCCGCGCCGAAAGCCTGTCCATGATGTCGATGTTCAGGCCGTGCCGGACAAACGATTCGGTAACGGCGGCGATTTGCGCTGCGGTAATCCTCGGAGCCAGCATTGCCACAATGAAACGCCGGCGGTGCTGGCGTTGCACCCACTCTCTATATTGCTTTTCCGAAACATGGCTCACGTGAGCCGTTACGCCTAATTCATGAGCCTTGAATTGGATGGCCTCCTCGGCCGCTTGCATGTTGAGGCCCTGCTGCGCACGCACCATGAGCCCCAACGCCAGTTCGTCATGAATCACCGCCTGCCCTATATCGAGAAGAACCGTGCCCGCATCGCCCAGAATCTTCGCGAAACTCGTAGTGAGGCCGGTCCTGTCCCTACCGGAGATAGTCACGAGCAGAATTTCTTCCATGAAAGCCATCAAGATTTAGTGTATCGAAACGGAATTTTGCTCATGATGCGGGACAGTGACACGTAGTGCAATCACGTCAGAGTGCGAACGAGGGGGCGGCACAATACAACGATGGCAGTTTCCATTCCCGCAAGCAGACCAGGACCGGCTACTCAGCAGCGTCAAGACCCAGCCACTGCCGCGCTTGCTCCATGGTCTTAACCACCGCAAATTTGGGATCGTCCACCAGCGCCTGGTACATACGAGCCATGCCGAAGGCGAATGTGCTTGGCGCTACAATCGCCCTTCGTGAATTTCCGGAAAAAGGATCGTCGTAGCGACTGAACTTCGAGAGCGTCTCATACGAAAGGTTTGCGCTCGAAAGCTGTGACAAGTCGACAATCTGGTCGAGATCGGGATCGAATGCCGGATCGTTTCGAAGCCGCTTCGTGGACTCATCAATCTCAGCAATCGTGATGCTTCCAATACAAGCAGTGAAGACGACCCGTCGGCGGGAATCGATATCGTGAATGATAGGCATTGAGCTGGCCCAGCGGTTTACATTCGATTTTATCGCACGCCGCAGCAGGCTCCCTGGACTTGGATCGCAAGATTCACACACGACGGGTTCCATAGGGATGATGTCTGACGATGTCCTTAAGGTCGAGCATCGAGGTGGCACCTGGAGCAAAGCTTAAGTTTGGGTTTCTTTAGCAGATGCAACGGTACAGCGGCGGCATGAGACGAATGGCAGTCGAGACAACTCGCGCTGCCGTTTCCATGCTGGGAGTGAAGAGGATTGTCCTTCTTGATGGAAGAATGGCACGCGATGCAGCGCGACGCGGCCTCTGCAGGAGTAAGTTCCTCGAACCGGACAATAAGCGCCGGATCGCCGGCCTCCGCGTGAGCCCTTCCAGCTCCGTGACAGGCTTCGCACCCACGCCATCGCGGATCGTTGCGCTTATCCAAGATCGTTTTGAGGTGAGGTCCTTTCTCAAAACTCCGTCCCTCGTCTTCATGGCATCCCTTGCAAGTCTCATAGCCGATGTACTCGGAACTATCGGCGGCATCAGGGGGCTCTAATTTCTCGGCACGATCCTTTTGATTGGCCTTGCGTTGTCCGCCGCCGGCTGATTCTTGGCCGCTGGCGCCATCGTGATTGCCCGCACCGCCACTCCCCGCCTTGCTCTGCGCTTGAGATCCTGAAATGGCGGCCACAGAGACAGCGCCGGCAAAAAGAATGACAACTACGATAACGATCGACGCCTCAGGCAGCGCCCACGGAACTTGGGTCCGCATGGGCCTTCCACCGTTTTGCCGAATCTTGTGGCTCAACTTCTTCCTCGCGACACGATCCTTTCGTGGCTCCATTGTTCAAGAAGCGACTCGTTCAAAAAGCGAATTGGCCATCGATCTTCAAAGATACGCCCTTCAGAGAAACGATCTTCAGAGAAACGATCTTCAGAGAAACGCCCTGCAGGGAAACGCCGCGCCAAGAAATCGATGCACGAACATTCAATGCGCTAAGAGGACGTCTTTGGAGCCGTCGACGAGAGATGCGACGCATTGGCATTCAGGAGCCGGATGGTCTCCAGTATCACGTCGCCCGTAATCTGCAAGCTTCGTGGACTAAGCTTGTTGAGCGTATCTTCGGTGGTGTGATGATAGGCATTGTTGTAGCCATAACTGAAATCGATCAGGTCGGCTACCGGCACGCTCGATCGTGCAAAAGGCATATGGTCGTCGTCCATGGTATCGGTGCTATCAAAAAAATGGGACTGGTAACTGAGCCGCGTTGCCGCCTTGTAGATAAGGTCTTCAAGCCATGGAGTCGAGTTTGTATCGCGTTCGATTTCCAGATCTTTATCGCCAATCATGTCGGCAAGCAAAAATGCTTTGATGTTTCCGATCGTGCCGTCTTGCCGCCACTTGGCGGCCAGGTGCTTGCTGCCATAAAGGCTGTCGGTTTCGGTCCACTTATCGATGGCCTCTTCTCCGTCCAGAAACGCCAGCCAAACGCTGTACCCCTCCAGCTTCTTTCCCCGTAGCTGATCGGCAATGGCCAATAGCAGTCCCGTACTGGAGCCGCCGTCGTTTGCGCCGGCATAGTTTGTGTCGCGCAGAGGATAGTTTGTATCGATATGAGTGCCAAGGACGATAATTCCCTCGTTCGATCCAGGGAACTTGGCGACGAGATTCTTCATTGCCAACTTGCCGGCGGGCGTGTCCGCGACAAAGGCGTCTTCCTCCAGATTGTCGTTCTTGAGCTTGCTGCGAAGGTACGCGGAGGCCTTCTCCTGCCCTTTGCTTCCCACCCAGCGCGGCCCGATGCCCACGAACTCCTTCACATACTGCATGGCGCGCGCCGGATCGATGTGCATCGGTGCACCCGTGGGCTCAGCGGTCATTCCCTGCGTTGACGTCGGCGCCGGACCGCTCGGCGCATTTTCAGAAGACGTCTGCGCCTTGACCTCGGAAGGAGCGGCGGGCTTGCTGGATTGGCATCCAAGCAGCGGACAGAGCCACAAAACAAACACAACGGCCAATATCAAGAAGCTGGATCTTTGGAGGCTACGGTGGCGAAGGCTCATGGTGTGTTCTCGTTTTCGGATATTCCCGCTAGTCAGCCCTGGCGCCCTGTGCCTGGTTGCGCCTTTTGCGTTGCACGCAATTCACAATGAGGCGACGCGGTTTGTTGCGCGAACCGCGGTTCCCAAAAACGCGTCTCCAAAAGGCACTTCGGCTATTCTTCGTGGAACTCTAAGCGTCAGCTCTGCTGCTGTTTCTTCTCAGCCCGCTTACGGCGCTGCTTGGGATGGACCAGCCAGGCGATGCCGATGCTCAGAATATAAAGGACGATCATCGGCGCTGCGTAGATCGTCATATTCATAATGTCGGTGGTTGGAGTCAGGATGGCGGCCACCACAAAAAAGAGGAATACGGCGCCGCGTATGTGCCGGAACAAAAACCGCGCGTCAACCACTCCCATGAGAGCGAGGAATCCCAGGACAATCGGCAATTCGAAAATCACGGCCAAACCTAAAATCACGGTGAGAAACAAGCTTGTGTATTCCGTGATCGTAATCACCGGCTGCAAGTTGGGACCGCCATATCCAATCAGGAATTCCAGGGCGACGGGATAGACAACTCGATAACCGAAATATCCTCCGCTCACAAAAAGGCCAACCGATAGAAACAGAAAGGGCAGAACGAATCGCTTCTCGTTGCGGTAGAGGCCGGGAGAGATAAACATCCAGAGTTGATAAAGGATGATCGGCGACGAAATAAAAATGGCCGTAATAAAAGCGATCTTGATGGAGTTATTGAAAGGATCAGTAGGATTAAGATAGGTGAGCTTATCGGGCCAGTGGTTTGCTCTCAAAGCCTGGCGAGCCGGCTCGGCCATCTTTTCGTAGATTCTCTCCGCAAAATACCAGCCGATTCCAAAGCAGACAGCCACGCTTGCCGCGGAAAAGATGATGCGCCGCCGCAATTCCTCCAGATGCTGGAGCAGGCTCATGGAGCCTAAGTGTCGTTTGTCTTGTTCTGTTTCCGTGTCAACGGCGGTGTCGGCCATCTTACTCCTGCGGGATGTTTTTGATGCGGTCGGTCAGGCGTTCGATAGCTCCGACAATCGTGTCGGTGGCTCCACCTGTAGAGGCTTTGGCCTGACCGTTCGAAACAATCTCTCCGGCGCCAATGGTCTTGGGCGGCTCGTCAAAATCGAGTTTGCGAATCTCGTCGTGAATCTGGTTCTGGAATTCGTTGCTGGCCCGCTTAAACTCTGCCATGAAACGTCCCACCGTGCGGGCAATCTCCGGCAGTCGCCTGGGGCCGAACAGCACCAGGGCCAGAATCGCCAGAAATACCATCTCTCCTGAGACGCCAAAGTTCATAACGTTTTTCCGCAGGAACATGATACAGCAGAGATTCGCCAAAAAACAGGAGCAGGACAAATCCGCAGGTCAATCACGCGAAAGATTTTTGAAATGCTTTTGAAGGAATCCATGGAAGATCGTTATCGTTGGGGGGAGATCATTAGGGAAAATCGAGAACACATTTGCCTTTTCTGTTTTCAAAACGCCGGCGCCGCAACACAGGCATTCCACCTTAACCCCGCAGGACAAAACAATACTATCGACAAGTAGATTGCAGGGAGCACACCTCAACGACCCGTGTGGCGGAGAATGGCCAGACGCAAAGGGCAGGCCACCCGGCCTAAATAGCGGTTATAACTGGAGCATGATTTTCGGGGGCTGGAAAAACACGAAAAAAGTGAAGTGGAATGATTTTTGCGTCTTTTGCAAGCCCAATAAAACAGCATAAATCATTTAAACCAAGCGACTTATTCCATTTCACTCTTCCGTCCAATGACGGTAATAAACGGGCAATTTTCACCGTCACAGCGTCATTCGAAATCAAGTGGAATCAATTTCCACTTCGTCTTATCCCTCGGCCACCCGCTCCTTGGGTTACCGATTTTGTCCCATTGCCGCCGAACGTTGTGCCATGACGCGACGCGCGTTGTCCGCCAATTCCTTGGCCTTGGGCAGCAGGTTCAAAGCGGAGACCACCTGCGGATCGGCTTCGGCCCTAACGCGCAAACCCTCTTCCTGGCCGAATTGGGCGATGAATATCTCGGTCTTGATATTCGACTTAATCCAGCTGATCTCTTCCTTCAATTCCGATTCGGTGTAGGGAATCTTCTCGGTGTCGAGGAACTTCCGGAAATCCTGCAATACCTGATCCGAAACATCGAAGCTCTTATCGACGTTGCGGCCCGACAGGTATTTGCGGGCGAAGTTGAAGAACGCGTATTTGATCAGCAGGGAATCGTCAAAGTGCGTGGTCTTGATTGCGGTAATTTTGACGTCCGGCGTAATGCCGCCGCCGCCGTAGACGGTACGCCCACTATCGGTGAGCTTTACCTCTTTGTTCGGGCCTTCCTGATCGTGATTGTAGTAATAGTCGTACAGGGAGACACCGTTGTAATCGCGCTGAATCAGGCGTCCGCTCGGTGTGTAGTACTTGGCCGTGGTTAAGGCGAGGCCGGTGTTCTCGGAAAGCGGAAATACCGTTTGGACCAAGCCCTTGCCAAACGTGGTTTCCCCAGCGATCAGCCCGCGATCATGATCCTGAATTGCGCCGGAAACGATCTCCGCAGCGGAAGCGGTTCCACGATTTACGAGAACGACCAGCGGATAATCCTTCCCGCCGTTTCCGTGGGACGCGTGGTACACCTTCTCCGGCGAGCTACGTCCTTTGTGAGAGACAACCACCTGGTTCTTCTTCAGGAATTTGTCTGCAACGCCGACACCCTCATTCAGCAGACCGCCCGGGTTTCCCCGCAGGTCGAGAATGAGCCCCTTCAACTCGCCAAACTGCTCGAGCGCCTCTTCTACTTCATGCTCGGTGGTCTCATTGAATCCGGAAACGTGCATGTATCCGATGCCGGGGCGTATCTCAAACTTCAAGTCCACACTGTTGCGCGGAATTTCGTCGCGGACCACCGTAAATTCCAGCGGCTTGTCAGCGCCTTCGCGCAGGATACTGATATGAACGGTGGTGCCTTTTGCACCTTTCAGCAGATCGGCTACATCCCCGGCGTTCAGGTTGTCTGTGGCTTTGCCGTCGACACCCACGATCACGTCGCCCGGCCGGATGCCGGCTTTGTACGCCGGAGTTCCCACGAAGGGCGCGAGTACGATGACCTTATTACTGCGTGGCGCAATCGTCATGCCCACGCCGTAGTACTTACCACGCTGCTCTTCGCGCAATGCCGAATACGATTTTGGATCGAAGAAATTGGAGTGCGGGTCGAGAACGTGAAGCATCCCCGGAATGGCCCCGTTGTAGATGGCCTTGTCGCCGTTCACCGGCTCCGCATAGTTCTGCTCAACAAGGTCGTAAATCTCGGAAAATTGCCGCAATCCGTCGCGGACATCGGACTCCGCGCCGGGACCGGAACTGATTCTTTGGGTGAAACCTACGCCGAACAATCCACAAAGAACGATAACGAGAAGGGCAGCAAAGAGAGAGCGACGAGAACTACGAGGCATTGAGCTTCCTTGGCCGCAGAGCTGATTTTCAGATTGCGGAAAATTTATCAAAGTATAACACTTTGTGCGCCCCGCCATTCACTCCCCACGCACGGCGACTTCGGGCATTCACCCTTCCTAAGATGCTCATTCCAGGGCTCCGGAAGCGTTTTTTTTATTGGCTCTGAGAGAGCGAGAGTGGGTCTGGCAAGATTTTGGTACAACCTTTGTGCCTCGTCGAAGGAGCCGAGCCAACGGTAACGAATAGCCACCCTTTGCTCCGAGCGCAAAACCAAGAGCGCGCTCTCCACAAGGATGGGGCACCCAATTTCCCGTGAGAACTAGCGGACCGAGGAAGCCCTGCTGACGGTGATCTGAACGACAGCTTTGCGTTTTGGATCGGCATGGCTGGAAGCAATCACATGATAGGCGCCTGGAGCCTGAGGGGCCACATAGACTGCGTTAGCTCGAACCTGGCTTCCCTGCATCGAAACTCCCTTCGAGGACACCTGCCCTCCGCGCGGCCCTTCTTCAATCGACCAAACGATCCCGGTGTCTTTCGAACCCTGCGAACCTTGCGAGCCTTGAACTTCCGCTTGTAGCTGGACCGTCGCTCCAGGCCGCGCTACCACTGCACTGGGAAAGACCAGAACTGTTACGTCCCCTTTGCCTCGAAATTGCAACCAGCCCCAAACCAGCGCAAAGGCAACTGCGCCGAACACAATGGTCCTCTTCAGCGGCTTGAAGTTGGCGGCAGGCTCACGAATTGGCGTATTGGGAGCCAAGCCCTGCAAGCCGTCGCCGCGGCCATCGAATGGCTCGGGCGTGTACGGAGATTTTGCCGCCGGTTCGTTCGAAGAAGTTGCGGCAGAAGGTGGCGTGCCGGTTACGCGTTTGACGATGGCCTCCTGGATCGCCGCAGCAACTGCGGCGGCCTGTGCTCCAGCCAGGCTCTCGCCGCAGGCGATGCACACCTTAGTCTGAATGGAATTGGAGAAACCGCACTTCGGGCAGGTGGTAAAGGCCAACTTGACCTCCGCTTGTCTTCTTGTCTTGTCTCAGGCTACCGTTCTCTTAAGCTGCCCGCATGCGGCATAGATATCGCGGCCTCGCGGACGACGAACATAAGCCGGAATTCCGGTCTGTGTAAGCAGTCGCTGGAATGCGCGTACTCGTTCTTCCGAAGGGGTCCCATACGAAATGCCCGGTCCCGGATTCAACGCGATGAGGTTCACCTTGCAGCGCAGGCCGCGCACCAACTCGGCCAGTTCGCGCGCATGATCCAATGCATCGTTCACACCATCGAGCAATACAAATTCAAAAGTGGTGCGCTCCCGGTTACGCAGTGGAAACTCCCTGGCCGCCTGCACCAACAGCTCAAGGTTCCACTTCCGATTGATGGGCATGATCTGATTGCGGATCTCGTTATTGGCAGCATTCAATGATATGGCCAGCTTGGGACGCACCTCTTCCCTGCCCAGATCGTAGATACGCGGCACGATCCCTGACGTTGAAACCGTCATTCTCGATTCCGGGAAGCCAACACCCTCAACCAACAAGCGCACCGCCTTGATGAAGTTGGCATAGTTCAAAAACGGTTCGCCCATTCCCATAAAAACCAAGTTGATTCGCTGCCGCTCCAGATCGACACCGCGATCATTCAACACGGCGGCCACCTGGCCAACGATCTCACCCGCATCGAGGTTGCGCTTAACGCCCATCAGCGCGGTGAGGCAAAACTGGCAGTTCACCGCGCAGCCTACCTGACTGGAAACACAAATCGTGGCCCTGGTCCATTCCCCATCGCCCGCGTCGCTGCCGTCACCAGCTTCTCCACCATCGCCTTCCGGCATCCACACGGTCTCGACGGTTTGCCCATCGCGCATCCGCATGAGATAACGAATGGTGCCGTCAACCGACTGGTAGCTTTTCTCGATTGCCGGCTGCCAGATCTCCAGTCCATCCCTTTGCAGCGCGAAGCGAAGGTCTTTTGGAATGGTGGAAACCGACTCAAGCGATTGGAGCCTTTCCTTATAAATTCCCTGAAATAGCTGCTTCGCCCGATACCCCGGCTGGCCATGCGCTTGTACAATAGCTGTAAGCTCTTGAAAATCAAGGCCTAAAAGTCCGGATTGTTGCTGGTCAGCCATGCATCCAATTGCCTAGACGAGATTTTACACTTTGCCTCCGGGAATCCACCCCTGGACATCCTAGCTCTAATAAGTTATTGATTTTAAAGCCACATATATTGTCCGTGGCGGCGATATCCGGTGTGTGAGAATCATTAATGACGATCAAAATGGAAACTTTAACGCCAAAACGCACCCTCAGCGAGCCCCGTAACATAAGGCGCGAAATTCTTCCCAATGGACTCATCCTCCTGACCGAGGAAATGTCCCATATCCGATCCATCTCTATCGGTATCTGGATGAAGAGCGGGTCGCGCGACGAATCGCCGGACCTGAATGGTATCTCCCATTTCACCGAGCACATGGTTTTCAAAGGCACCACATCACGCTCGGCCCAGCAGATTGCCCGGCAAGTCGATTCCATCGGCGGCAACATGGATGCGTTTACCGGCAAGGAGACCATTTGCTTCAACATCAAGGTCCTTGATGAGCACATGCCGGTCGCCATCGACATCGTGAGCGACCTCGTGCTGAACCCGGTCTTCGATCCCAAGGACATCGCGCGGGAAAAAGGCGTGATCCTTGAAGAAATCAAGATGGACGAAGACAATCCGGATTACCTGGTCCACGAAATCTTTACGCAGAATTTCTGGCAGGACCATCCGCTCGGCAAACCGATCCTTGGAACCAAAGATACGGTGCGCTCCTTCGAGCAGGATAAGCTCTTCAGCTTTTACCGTGAGCGGTTCGCGCCCAATAACATCATCATCTCTGCCGCCGGGAATCTGAGCCACGAACGCTTTGTGGACCTGATTAAAGCCCGCTTTGCCGATTTGAAGGCTGTTCCGAACGGGCATAAACAGCCCGCCCCAGCAGTTACACCAAGCATCATCACTCGAAACAAGAAATCGCTGGAGCAAGTGCAGCTTTGCATGGGTGTGCCTTCGCACCCGATCTCGCACGAAAAACGGTATGTCTCTTACATTCTGAACACGGTGCTGGGTGGAGGGATGAGTTCCCGGCTCTTCCAGAAGATTCGCGAGGAGCAGGGCCTTGTCTACGCCATCTATAGCGACCTAAATCCATATCGCGACACAGGCTGTATGTCGGTTTATGCGGGCACTTCGGTGGAATCCACGCGCAGCGTGGTCGAGTCGGTTCTGGCAGAATACCGGGAATTGAAGCAGGAGCCGATCTCCGACGACGAACTGCGCCGCGCCAAAGATCAACTTAAGGGCAATCTGATGTTAAGCCTGGAGTCGAGCACGTCGCGGATGTCCAATCTGGCACGCCAGGAGATGTATTTCAAAAGGTTTATGTCGCTGGACGACACCATCGATCAGATTGAGGCCGTAACATCGACCGAGATATCAGAGATGGCCAATCATCTATTTCAGACGGACAAGGTTGCCATTACCGCCCTGGGCAATCTCGAAGGACTCAAGCTGTCCCGCGATCAATTGAACTGCTAATCGAATCGGAAGCGGGCCGGATTTAAAGATAGACCGGCCCGCCGTTGCTCTTTGAAGTCACTGGCCTTACCGCTCGATCACATTTTCCAGAACTTGAAAGAATTCCGGGAACGAGATGCGCGCCGCATCCGCACCATGAATAGTACTCTCTCCTTCCGCGCCGAGCGCAGCCACGGAAAAAGCCATTGCGATGCGATGATCGCCGGTGGAGTCGATCTCCGCTCCCCGCAATTTCTGTTTGCCGGGAACGCGCAGCCCGTCTTCGCGCTCTTCGCACTGCGCACCCATGTTGCGCAGATTTTGAGCCACCACTGCAATCCGGTCCGATTCTTTGACCCGTAGCTCTTTGGCGTCGCGTATTTCGATGCCGTCTTCGGTGTAGGGAGCAATTGCTGCGAGCGCTGGTAGTTCGTCAATCAACGCCACAGACTGCCCTCCGGAGATGGTAGCTCCCTTCAAAGCTCCATACTCCACTTTCACCGTTCCCACCAATTCGCCGTGATGATCCTCAAGGTTGATCACAGAGATGCGAGCGCCAAGGCCCGTGAGAACATCCAGGAGAGAGGCACGCGTAGGGTTCAGGAGCAGACCTTCAATCACGAGATTGGAATCGGGAAACAAGGCGGCCGCACAGAGGAAAAACGATGCGGAGGAAATATCGCCAGGAACGGCAGCTTCAATCGCCTTCAATTTCTGCCCGCCACGGAGGGTCACCTTGTTGCGGCTGCGTGTAAGCTCGACTCCAAAGGCGCGCAACGCCTGTTCGGAGTGATCGCGCGTCCGGAAGGGCTCCTCAACGGATGTCTCACCCTCCGCAAACAACCCGGCAAACAACACTGACGACTTTACCTGCGCGCTGGCAACCGGCGTCACGTATTCAATGCCCTTGAGCCGGCCTCCACGAATCTTAAGCGGAGGCCGGTCGCCATTGGAGCCGTTGATTTCGGCACCCATCTGCCGGAGGGGAGTCATGATCCTGGCCATCGGCCGGCGGGAAAGAGATTCGTCGCCGTGAAGTTCACACGCAAAGTCATGGCCGGCTAGAATGCCCGACATCATGCGGATGGTTGAACCGGAGTTTCCACAGTCGAGGCTTTCCGTGGGACGCTGCAAACGTTCGCGGCCATGAATTTCAATCGTGCCGTCCGCCAGCTTTTTCACTTCGCAACCAAGCTGCTGCACGCAGCTCAAGGTGCTGGCGCAATCGGCTCCGGTGGAAAAATTCGACAGCCGGGTCGTGCCTTCGGCGATCGCGCCTAGCATTGCATAACGGTGCGAGATCGACTTGTCTCCGGGGAGCCGAATCGATCCCAAAATATTCTTTGCGGGGCGAATAATCACCTGTTCTTACTCCCTAAAAATTCAAAATTAGTTGCCCTGAAAACTACGCCAATATGAAGAAATTTCCTTACGAGGGTACCTATGCGAAGGAAAACTTCCAATTCAGAAAATCATCTCATTACCTGGGCATATAGGCTGAAAGCCCTTGCCTACTGAGCAGAATGATCTGGGACCGCAAATGCTCGAATTCTCTCCAGACTCCTCCATTCCTCAGTTTCAGATACAGGTTGTGCAGTCATGCTTATCCGGCTTGCAACTCTTTCGGTTTTCCTCGTTGCGATTAGCCTCTCTTCCCAGGCCCAGCGAGACTTGTTCAACCAACATCAAACCGGCCTCGCCATGGGAGACGGCTACACCACCGTGACCGGAACTGTGCGTACCATTGATGATAAACCACTGAAAGACGTACGCGTCGAACTGCATGACAACAACGGAATGACGGTGGGGTCCGCCTACACCAATGTGTCGGGGGGGTTTGAGTTTTCTCAAGTGCGCGCAGCGTCCTATCGCATTGTGGCGTCGCTCGGCCTTGCGGAAGCCCAGGACACGGTCGACGCAACCCATTCGCAGGAGACAGTGCGTCTACGCTTGCCGGTAACTTCCAAGCCAAACGATGGAATCGGCAACAACAGCGTCTCCGTGGCCCAGTTCAAGGTGCCGGAAGCGGCGCGCACGGAATACATCAAAGCCAGAGACGCGAGCGCAGCCCAAAAGCCGACCGAAGCCCAAAAGCATCTAGTAAAGGCCCTGACGATTTATCCGAATTATGCCGAGGCGCTCACGCTGCGAGGCCTCCTCAAGCTCGATAACCGAGATCTCGCCGGCGCGGTCGACGATCTGGACAAAGCGGTGCAGTGCGATGGCAACTACGCCCTGGCTTATCTCGTGATGGGTTCGGTGCTGAACCTCGAATCCAAGTTCGACGACGCAATACGCGCTCTGGAACGAGGCCAAACTCTGGCGCCAAACTCCTGGCAAGCTTATTTCGAAATGGGCAAGGCCCTCATGGGCAAGGCGCAATATCCGAGAGCTTTACAGCAATTCGACGGAGCTTTAAGCATTGTCGCCGATAAATATCCTTCCATTCATCTGTATAAAGCCAATGCCATGGTGGAAATGAACGACCTTCCCGGAGCCGCCTCGGAATTGCAGGCCTATCTGGAGAAGGACCCCAAAGGGCCCAACGTCGAAGAAGCGCGCCGAATGCTGGAGCAGGTCCGCAACAAGCAGGAAGAAGCGAAGGCAAGGTAGTTCATTCGATAAAAGCAACCGAGGACGAGGCAGGGATTGCGCCGGCAAGCGGCCAATCCTTTGTTCCGTCTGCTCCGTCCTCACGTTCTCTAGATTAGCGGCGGATTAATTCTCGATCTTATGTGGAGGTAAGACGGGAGCTGGAGCAACCGGTGTAAATGGCTCCTCTGGAACCACGATCCAAGCCACGAGATAGCCTAAAAGGCCAACGCCACCAGCTAAAAGGCACATCAGCCATACAATGCGAATCAGGGTCGGATCGAGATCAAGATATTCTGCGATGCCTGCGCACACGCCAGCCACTTTCCGACCCTGGCGAGGGCGCATCAGTCGTTTCCGGGCCGTCCGGCCTTCCACACGCGTGCCGCAATAGGCACACAAACTGGCGTCATCCTGGATGACCTTGCCACAACCATTGCAATACATAGCGCCTCCTCACTACTTGACTGCTTGCTGCTCCTTTAGTCCTTGCTTCTTGCCTTTTGTGGACATTCAAACGATTTGGCGATTGCCGCCGACTTACTTCCTTAATTCCAGATTACCCGCACCCAAATGAGCGCGCAATGAATATTTCCCCTGCCCCGACCATTTGAAAGAACGAAATAAACCACCCTTGGAGATGGAGGCATCGAATGCGGGCGCCTCGATATTCCCAGCGCTTACCGAACCTTCAGCTCTCGCATACTCGGCTGCGTCGCCCACGGCCACTTCCACGTTGCCTGCGTGGCTTTCAATATCCTTGTTGCCAACGATGTGATCGATCTTCAAGTTACCCGCAGTCAAGCGAATCGTGAGATCGGATGCCGCTGGAACTTCAATCACCGCGTGAAAGTTATCGTTGGGAGTTTGTGTAACGGCCAAATCAGCGTGTGAGCCGTTGGTATTCAGCGCGGCCTTCGCACTACCAACGTTGCCGCCAAAGCTGACCTTGATGCGATTTCCATCCGCGGCCCGTATTTCGTAGTCGCCGCCTTCAAGCTTCACTTCGATGCGGCCGCCAGACACAAAGGGCTTCTCCGTGACACTGACGGGAGAGTTCGCAAACAGGCTGACCACCGAAACCACCGCGAGAATAGTGAGGGCCACCACTCTGTAATGAACTTTCATATTTTCCTTCCAAAGCACTCGTAAGCGAAATTGGGAAACCACGTTCTACCAGGTTCTACGAATTCAGGGCGACAAAAGTTCATCCACTTATTCGTTAAGGCTGTCATGGGGTCCGAAGCCGACAGGAGCCTCGTACGATTTGCTTCTAGCGGCCCTGGTAGGGCCTGCTTAGATATCTACGGGCGGTTTCGGCTTCGCCGGTCGAGCCGTCCAGGGCTATAGCGGCACGGTATTCCTTCAGGGCTTCATCCCTGCGGGTCAGTAGGTCGGAGACCTCTCCCGCCCCCACCAGAGCCCTCTGGCGAAGCTCCTGGTTGCGGCTACTGCCCCTTCCGGCGAGTTCGTACGCTTGTAGCGATTCCGCGTACTGGCTTTGCCCGCGCAGGGCTTCCGCAAAAGCATATTCTCCCAATTCCACATGGGCATTGGGATAACGGCCTTCCTTGCAGCCATCCAGAAGGCGGCGAAAAGCGGCAACCGCCGCCGGTCCCTTACCCGCGTCTTTCATCAGGTTGGCTTCCTCCAATGCGAAGAGGAAGTTTCGCGGATGAGCCTGCACCAACGTATCCACCACCTTCACCGCATCGTCAAACCTCTGCTCGCGCCGCAGGAGCAGCGCCAAAGTCACCTTGGCATCCACACCCGATTCACTACCTTCGCTTCCCGCTTGAAAGAGATAATCGAGCCCTTTCTTCTTGTCTCCACGGATTCCCGTAGCTCCGGCCATGATCTTGATCGGCAGGGGAAGGCTGCCGATCACATAGTTATGGGCCCCAACGATGGTCTTGGCATCCGAAAAATCCGGCTGCAGTTTCAAAACCTGCTCATGATCGCCACGCGCCGCAAGGGCGGCGCGAAGCGCTGAGAACCAGGCATGCTCCACCAACCCGTCGTAGGTGGAAATCAATCCTCTGGTGACTCCTCGCGCATAAAGCGCTTTGGTGTCTTTCGGAGCCGACCTAAGCTTTTTTTCTGAAAGCTCCAGCGCTTTCGCGGACAGATCCTTGATCCTCTGCCGAACATCGTTGTCCACAGGCACTTTCCGTCCGCTCAGGAAACGTTCCTGGGTGTACAAGCTGGTATCAAGTGCATCGTACTCGTAGAGCACCTTAAACAACACGGCTTCGAGCAGATGGTTGGCAGCGGTGGGATCATCGGGACGCACCTCTGCGGCTTTCTGAAAGGCATCGATCGCTTCGTCGTACTCCAGGTTATAGAAATGATCGTGACCGGAGCGGCTCAGGGCGTCAAAATCCGAGGGTTTTGCCGGAGTGTCCCCCGCCAAGGCGGGATTGACGCAAAAGAACGCGAGGGCTGTGACCAAAATGAGCATGGGGTCGGACAGGTGGGCCTAGTTACCCTAATAAGGTGTCACCTGTGCATGAATGGGGAAGTTTACCCGATTTCCCAACCAGAGCGGAACTTGTACAAAAGATGCTACGCGAGACGAGGCAAACAATGAACGAGCCGCTAATGCCGGAAAAAGAATTCTATTCCGAAACGGAAGCCGCCGGCTTTCTGAATATCTCTATTACACGCTTGTATTCGCTGCTAGACGAGCACGTCTTCAACGACGGTTCTACGCGCCCCGCGGAGCTCACGTTTCGCGAGTCCGATCTGATCCTTCTGGGCTTTTGGAACCAATCAAGAGGGAACGACAAAGTCGTTCGAATGCCAAGGAGGAACTAAGGCAGGAACCCCATTACTTGCTCACAACCGCGCCTCGTATCACGAGGCATTTCCGTTGCAGATCCTCGAGGCAATCCCCGTCAGGTAACCTCCGCCTCAAGCATCTGAGCTCGCAACAGAAGCTTTTACAACGTAATAATTTCTCCCGGCTTGCTGAGACCTTCATCCTTATTCACTAAGCCACTCTGTACAAAGGACTTAAAGACTTAAGCGTTTTGGCACTCGGTGTGCTTTTTGTCCTGAAACCGAGGCTTTTCACCCAATGGCGCACACGGCGCGAAACTACAACGACGGGCAGGAGTTCTGGAAGCCCGCGATCCCGGAGCAACGGGAGACGCTCCATGCTGAACTGGCCGATCAGATGTGTGAGCGCTGCCACACGGGCCTGATCTCCGGATCACGTTATTGCTATGTTTGTGGGGCAGATCGCCATGTCAACCTCGCCGACGCTCCAGAGAAGAGCATTCGCGAGTGGCTCGATTTTCGCGTCCTGCGAGACATATTGGGGCAGACCAATGCATCAATGGTGGCGCTGTTTCTTGGCATTGCGTGCACCGTTGCCGCAGCCACAACCGGACTGATTTATAGGGCAACCACGCTCCTGGATTGGCAAGCTGTGCAACTGTGGCGAATTCAGTGGCTCTTGGCTGCGCTGGCAGTTTTTGCCGCAGGGTTATTGCTTCGCAAGAAGTAAAGCCCGAATCACAGATCGGCAAGAGAAGGGCGACGTAGCGCAGTGCGTCGCCCTTTATTTCTTGGCCTGATGGCAAGGCGCGGCGGGTTTTTGCAGCGGTTCGATCGTCATTCAACCCACACGATACAACGACCTCGTTGGCGATTGCCAACCGGCTTTCCGGTATGCTAACTTCGTCTCGTACCTCGCAGTTCCCGCCTAGAATCAATCGGGAACTTTACTCACGTTCTTCCTCGCAGAGATCGTGGATGGAGGAAATGCGGGCACACTTGGGGTGTGCTTGAAATTTCCTAAATCCGATGCCCACCCCACACATTCGAGGAGGATGAATGCAGTTCAAGAAAATTACACCGAACCTGGTAGTCAAAGATGTCGGCGCAAGCTTGAAATTCTACGAAGGCATTCTGGGAATGAAGCGCCAGATCCTGGTTCCCGACGAGCCGCCCTTTGTTTTCGCCTCAGTTACCACCGGCGATGTAGAGATATTTTTCAACCAGCAAGAAGCCGTTACAGCGGAACATCCGGCCTCGGCTCTTGGAAAAGCCGGTTGGGCTTCCAGCATGTATGTTGAGGTGGAAGGGCTCACGCAGCTTCATCAAAAGATACAGCAAGCGGGAGTTGCGGTTGCCATGCCAATGCGGGAGACCTTCTACGGCATGCAGGAGTTTGCGATTTCCGATCCTGATGGATTTATCCTCATCTTCGCGGAGCGAAAACAGTAACCGCGCAAGTGTAATCAGGCTGCTTGCAATCCAACGTCGTAAGAATAAAGGGCCTCATCGGGAGGCCCTTTATCAGCTTATCAACCTATCAGTGGCATTTGGCTTTGGCTTTGGCTTTTGGCCTATTAGTCACTAGTCATGAGTCTTCAGTCTTTCGGTTTAAGACGGCCGCATCATCTTCAAAAGCCCCGCACCCAAGGAAGCCAAGCCACAAAGCGCGAGCAAAGGTAAAGGCGTGGCGGTATGGGGCAGTTCCTGGGGCGGAGGCGGTGGAGGCTGAGCCTCGGCTACCTGTTCGCCCTCAATCGAGCCCGTCACATGGACAGCGGCAGTCGTCGTATCCGATCCTCCGCAAACGTTCGAGGCCGTGAGTTTGTAGGTTTGCGTCTCATTGACCGGCCCAGCAGTGGATTGTTGTGGCGCCGCCTGCACCGTCTGGCTTCCGCTGTTCCCGCTTACACTTCCAATGGGATCAATGCGCACCGAGTCAGCATTGGTTGCGGTCCAACTCAAATTAGCAGAATCCTGCTGCTGTACCTTGTCACCGACTTTGACGTACTTAAGCTCCTGCGCGGAAGGCGACAGAGATGCATGCACGGTACTATCAACATTGACGGTAGCGTCGGAGGTGACGACGCCTCCAGGTCCAGCCGCCCGAAACTCATACTTTGTCGTCTGGTGAGGCTGAACTTTAAGCTCTCCCGCAGCCGACTTGGCAAGGGTCTCATTGTTGGCAATGACGGTGGTCGTGGTTGCGCCATCGGAGGACCATGTGAGCTGCGCCGGTTCATTGCACTTGACCGTCCCATGATCCGCCGCAAGTTTGCCGGTTACGGGAGCCACAGCAATCGTCGCTGAGGCAGTACCTGCCTCGAACCGTTTCAAGGATGCGATTTTCTTTCCATTCGACCAGTCTTTGTAGACAAAGTGCGGGTCTTTTCCATCTCCTTTTACATACACGATCAGGCGCTTGTTTTCTTTTACATCGATCGGGCCCGACCAAATTGGCGTGTCCGTCTTCCTCCGCACGATCGCGAGTTGGTGAGTGCCGGCTGGAACAATCAGGCGTTGTGTGGCCATGAAATTGTTGTTCATCTCATCGGCATGGCCCACGAAGAATTCCGGAGTTGTGCCGTTGAGAAATACCAGCGAGTTTCCGGGTACGCCTTCAATTTGAATGCGCCCCCACGGACCGGACACCGGACCGCCCATTGGCTTTAAATGGGCCGTAATCTTTTTTCTCTCACCCGCGGCCACGGTCACAGTCTCGGTCATGGGCTCGTAACCGTAGTTGTAGACAACTACCGTATGCTCTCCCGGTACGAGGTGCAAAGAGCTGCTGCGGTGCTTCGCGGGCTTTCCATCTACCCAGATGTATGCCTCCTCAGGAAGCACACTGACATACACGGTGCCCTTCTTACCCGCGGTCTTATCTTCTCTCTCTTCAATATCCTTGGACTTGTTCTCATCCGTGGTTTTCGCGGTGTCTTGATCTTTATTTTTGGCCGTATCTCCGCTCTTCGCAGTGTCTTGAGCGGGTTCTTGCGCGGTGAATGGAACGGCGCATGCGACGACCAGGATGGCGATCGCAAAGAAACGCCGCCGAAATTTGATGTTCATATTTCCTCCTTTCTCCTCTATAAGGTTGCCCAGGATCGGAACCGAGGCGGACCAATCCTTCTCTTGCATAGGCGTTGTTGGAGCGATGGTTGTTTAGATGAAAGGCAACCTGCAGAAGCGGACCCGTAATTTTTCTAGGCGCGGCTAACTGTTTTCAGAGCAGGTTTTCCATAGGCTTTGAGGCGGCTTTGCTTTTTGAGGCGGCAAGCCTGGTGGAGCAGAAACGGGGCCGGGAGAGCACCGCTGCTACTCAATTCCTGAATACGATTATGCCGGAATCCGGGCTAGGGCTTATCGGGAGCAGGACGAGGCGTCTGGCCAGGGCTTTCGGACACGACTGTAATCGAACGGGCTGTATATTCCGTGCTCTCAAAGCTGGCGTCAATTCGCACCTGAACGCCCACTCCGAGCTTGCTTTTCTCAGGCATCTTCGCAGGATCGAAATGAAGCTCATAATTCTTATCGTCGGTGGCGTTCTGTAGCGCCACGACGCCCCGGTGGAGATCGAGGAAGGTGATCTTGCCGGCGAAAATGAATGACGTTCCCGGACGGGCCAGAATATCGATTTCGCGCGCCAATCCGCGATTCGAGCGGTCCGGTGAAAAAACGACATGTACAAGAGAGCCTTTCTGAATGTCGTCCACAGAAGCTTTTGCGCCATCACGGAGTATCCGGGTTTCTCCATTCATGCTGAATTGCACTGGAGTCGAGCTCATGCGGTCGTTGAGCGTGATTCGTTCGCGGTCGGAATCGATATCCAGCACCAGCCCGGCAGCGTCGGCTGGAGAACCGCCGCTTTCCAGACGGATGCTGCGGGCAAAAACCTTGTGGTTGATGCCGTCAAGCATCGTATCGACATAAACGCGCTCACCCGGCTTCAACGCCAGTTGGGTCGTTTCCGTACCCTTGCGAAAGATGTGGGTACGCTCATCGAAGCTGATTCTCCAATGCCCACCGCCGAAGATCGCCAAGGTCAACTTGTTGCGGATATGATCGACACTGGTCAGCGATCCCCCAACAACGGTAGTTACCCCCTCCGGAATCGGGGGCGGATCGAGAATGGGATCGTGTCCATCAGTGCTCAGAGCGCCGGATGCGGTCGCCGAGCTATCGAATATCTCCGTCTTCGGCTGCTGAGGCTCAGCCGAGGCGCTGGCCGGAAGCGCCTGCGGGGCTACCGGGGTTGCCTTTGCGCCCGGGTCCGATTGAGCACGAAGCAAAGAGGCGGATAACAGCGCGAATAAAACGAGCGAAAGCGAGAAAATCCTCATAGCACCGATGTTGGGTAACTCCGGAATAGTTGGATGCCGTGAGCGGGATTCCAGATGTCATTCAGGAGCTCAGGTCAACCTCGTTTGATGACAAGCCATCCAATGCCAAAGCGGAGCTTGCGCCCCGATCTTTAAACCGTAAACCGATCTACCAGTCTATAAGACCGGATCGGATTGCGGGGATCAGCGGCTGGAGCTCCCATTCACGGACGACAGGTGGCTGCCATTACCTTCAAAAAACAAATTCGCCTTCTGCCGCTAGCGGTCGCACTCTTGTGTTCCGCGCAACTGCTCGCCTACCAGAGCCGCCAGGCTCGCATTCCACTGCCCGCGAAGAGCCGCTACACTCCGGTCCAACAATTGAATCGCGATGGAGTCCAGGCCCTCAAGAAGCACAATGTCGATCGGGCCAAGAGGCTCTTTTACAAAGCCTACCTTATCGATCCGGACGATCCGTTTACGCTCAATAATCTCGGTTACGTCGCGGAGCTTGAGGGAGACATCGAGCGCGCTCAGCGCTATTACGAACAAGCTCAAGCCAACGCTTCCGAAGCAGTGGTGGATAAATCCACCGAGGCGGCGATCGTAGGGAAATCCATGACCAGCACTTCGGCGCGCAACGCCGAGGGGCCGATGAAGGTCAATGAGATGAACACCGAAGCGCTCCGGCTGCTCAAGCTGGACCGCGCGCCGGAGGCCGACCTTCTTCTACAAAAGGCACTCAAGCTCGATGCGAAGAATCCATTCACGCTCAATAATATGGGCTATGCGAAGGAAAAAGAAGGCGAGCTTGAAGATGCAGTCAAATTCTACGATCAGGCCGGCCAAACCGGGTCGCGTGAACTAGTGGTTGTAACCATCAATAAGGACTGGCGCGGCAAGCCGATTTCCGAAATAGCCGCCCGCAACTCAGAGAAAACCCGGCAGGAACTGGAGCGATCCGAGGAAACCGAGGCCAAGGTAAAGCGGCTAAACCTGCGCGGCGTCTCCGCCATCAATCGAAATGAGCGGGCGGCCGCTCGCAGCTACTTTGAGCAGGCATACAAGCTCGATGCCGAGAATGCGTTTGCATTGAATAACATGGGTTATCTGGCCGAACTAGAGGGCGACAAGGAGACCGCCCAGGCATACTACGACGAAGCCCGCGTAGCTGAAAGGGCCGATAAGAAAGTGGAGGTATCGACGCGTCCCGAAGCGGAAGGCAGACCCTTGGAGCAGGTGGCCAAGCAAAGCACCAGCGAGGTAGAAGAAAGAATGCAGGCCGATGCGGAAAACAGGAAACGCACCGGCGGACCACCAGCTTTACGAACTCGCGACAATCGCATCATCATCGACAAAGTAGCTCCGAAGAAGCAGGAGCCCAAGCCCCCGGCCCAGAATCAGGCTTCTCCCGAAGAGAACCAGAAGGACCAAGAGAAAGAGCCGGAAAAGGGGAATGAGGAAAATAAGCAGCCTGATCCGACCAACCAGCCTGACCGGGAGAAGCCGCCGAAGCTTTGAATCAGGGCTTTTGGAAACGCTTGGCCACAATCCAAAAGCCCCAAAGTGCTAGCTAGAGCCCTTTCTTCGCCCTTGCGGCGTTGACTTTGCCCATCACCTCATGGATGTAGGCTCTGGCATCGCCCCTGGTTTTGACACCGTGGAAGCGCGCCAAGGTGGCTGCCTTTTCCGCTGGAGTAGCGGAAAGTTCGCTGTCCGCTTTGAGGACTATGCCCAGGAAGCCGGTCAGCGTGCTGCCGTCGGGGACAGGTTCGCGTTCCCGCGCGGCCCGTTCCACGTCCGAGAGAACAGGCTTTTGAGGTTGCGGCGCAGGAGGATTCAGGTTCGCTGGACAATCCGTTCTGAGCGGAATCGACGGAACGGGCAGGTTTTTCATCACATTGGCGACACGGTCCCTCTCGGTAAGGTGGGGCAGGTTGAACAACTTTTCCAAAGTCGCCAGAACCGATGAATGATCGTAAATGGTGTGATCGACGCCCTTCGCCAACAATGGAGAAATAATCACCGCCGGCACACGGACTCCATATTGCGCAAAGTTAAACTTGAATTCACTGAGATCGTCGGAAGAGCCGTCATTCGGCGGCTGCGCGGGACCCGGCGCATAGTGGTCGTAGAATCCGCCATGCTCGTCGTAGGTAATGATCAGGACGCTCGACGGCCATAGCGGCGAATTACGGATAATTCCATAGACCTTCGCGAGCAAGCCTTCGCCACCGCCCACGCCATCCATGGGGTGTTGGGAGGTCCCGCCGTCATAACTTCCGTTTATGATGTCGCCATAGTTCGGCTCGATGAATGTGTATTGATAGGGATAGGATGTGGATTTCACGTCCTTTTCCAGCGATGAAAGGTGGTGCACATCAAGAATGCTGAGATTCTTGATCGACGTCACCTGTGGAACGCTGCCTTCCAGGGGGCCATCGAAATCCTGATACAGGCCCCAAGTGATTCCCGCTGCGGTCATTGCATCGAAGATGGAACCGTGCGGATATACAAATCCACCGATCGTCTCCCAGTGTGCCATTTCTTCAGTGGTCGGACTATGATCCAGGCCGTTGGAAGAGGCTCCGTGGAGGAAAAAGCGATTGGGCCACGTCGGACCTGGAAGGGATGAGAACCACTGATCGCAGACCACGAACTGGGTGGCGAGTTGGTACAACACGGGCAATTGCTGTTGTGTGTCGAAACATTTCATAATGTCGCCGATATCGGCTTGCGATGGCGTTGGGCCCTCCGTCGTCGTGGTGGCATAGTTGGATGCGAAGCCCGAACCAGTAATCGTTGGGTATCGCCCATGAGGCGGATAGACCGCGCCCCGCCCGGCAAGTTGCTCCAGAACGTCAGTAAATTCGTGCCCGGGATCGGTGGGCATGCTGCCGGGTGCGTTCCCCTGGACGTGGTAGGAAACACCGTTGTAGGCATTGGCATTGCCCTTGTTGGCCACCTTCAGGCCCGGAATACCGGAAAGCGCCAGCATGTTATCGAAGGAATGGTTTTCCAACATTAAGACAAAAACATGTTGAAAGGGGAAGACCGGCCGGATGTTGGCCAGCTTGAGATTCAAGCTGTCAGTGGCTCCGGACATCACAAACGTGTAGATCTTGTCCTGGACCGTTCGCACGAGCCTAGGTATCTGGGTGCTGAAGATGGAATCGCCGCCGATCCACCAGTTATTGTCCTGCTCAACATCGTGTCCCTGGGCAAGAAAGATCTGGGCCGAGCCCCCGAACCGGAAAGAAAGAATTACCGCAAACATGAAATTCAATTTGTCCGGGATGCCTGCAAGGTTGATGGGAATGTCGTCCTGAATGGGGGTGGTGGCCGTCACCGGGGCCCACTCCTTGGCGATGCCGCCACATTGAGTGTTAAACGCCGCAGCAACGCTTGCGCTACCTTCGCGTCCAGCGTTGAGGGTGATCGTGTAGACCCGTTCGGACAAACTGATGGTGGGTGGAACCTCGGAAGGCTGGCCGTCAGTAATGACGAGTGATCCGGCCACATAAGCAATGCCGGTAATTTGTTCGGATTCATCATTGATGGTGACAACATTGTCGCGGAGTGTGGGGGACATTGTGTTGATCCTTTTAGGGATTTCAGGTTAAACGTTCAGGCTCCGAGTCGCAATGCCATGTTGGCTCGGACTGATTTATGAACTTCGTGGAAGAAAGCTGCGGATCGTGGAACTTGTCTGGTCCGCGCCCCTGCAAGCGCGGACCAACAGTTTCAAAAAGAGCTGCGCGCGGGTGATTCACGGCACTAGCTAAAGGCTGTTGCAAAACCTCGACTCCAGGCTCCGGTGTAACTTCGGGGGTGTCGGTAGTATCAGGAGTGCTCTGGAATGGCTCCTGAACCTGCGCGGGAGCGGGAACCGGGAAAACCGGGGGACAGCCGGGACGTTTTCTATCTTTATGTCTTTTAGAAATGACTGGCCGATGTACTTCGCCAAAATAGGGAAAACATTCCATCTGTCCCGATTTTCAACAAGCACTGGAGCGGCAAGCCGATTTCCTGGAGTAGGCGGCAAAGCACCAGCAAGGTAGAAGAAAGAATGCAAGCCGATGCGGAAAACAGGAAACGCACCGCCGGGCCACCAGCCTTGAGAACCCGCGACAATCGCATCATCATCGACAAAGCAGCTCCGAAGAAGCAGGATACCAAGCCTCCAAACCAGAATCAGGCTTCTCCCGAAGAGAACCAGAAGGACCAAGAGAAAGAACTGGAAAAGGGGCACGAGGAAAACAAGCAGCCTGATCAGCCAAACCAGCCTGATCGGGAGAAGCCGCCGAAACTTTGAATCGGGACTCTTGGAAACGCTTGGGGTTTTGACGATAGGTTTCTTGGTAAAGCTGTTTTGGAAAGCGGTTACAGTCAATATTTCATAAATCTAAATCTTCCGATAGTAAACCGCAACTGCCTGGAGAGTGTGCAGAGTTTTCAGCTTCGGTGTGTCCAAAAGTGACGATTGCGGGTTAATTGAAATAGAGATTCATTTTGTTCAGCTTTTAACCTGAGATGCGAATTTCCTTGGTAATGGCAGGGCTAGAATGTTTGCGGATCGTACCAACGATCCCGAAATACATACCCAGGGAGGCACGCAAATGCAAGAAACGCAAGAATCCATAGTTTTATCACGCAAGCTGGTCTTGAGCCAGGAGACCATTCGAAAGATGACTCCGGATGGCTTCCCACCGTTCCCCCCGTCCGATCCACTCCCCCCTTCAACGATTAAGTGCGTACCGCATACGATCAATCCACTCGTGTGCCTCGCAGCTAACTAGAACTTGATTCTGACCCCGCTTCCTTATGGCAGATCGTTGCCCGAAGTTTCATATTGGATTTGTGAAAAAATTGTCAGTAAGGTCTGTCGGACTTTGCGGTCGACGATTCAATTCATGGGAAGCGGGACAGATGCGCTCTATTGGCTAATAGCAGCTATCCTTTGAAGGCCAACCGGCTTCCGGAGAAGATCGCTCACGAGAATTTAGTTCGTGAGTAAGTTCTAATTCACCGGAACACCTACTCGTAGTCCCTGATTGGACTGCCAACCGTTCCAACCTTGCATTCAGCATAGGCAGATTTGCCGGCCTCTAAGCAAAGACTCCTTCACTATTTTTCCTAAACGCGAGTGTCTATCCGAGATAGATAATGACATTTTCGTCAGCAACAACAGCGGGCGGGCGCTCTATTGAAACCGGTGATTCTCACTGTCACATTTTACCTACAGTCCCTGTCCCAATCCCTTATGACACAAAAGCTTGCGAGCTCTTCATCAACGAGTCATCAGTGATCTGCTCATCGAATCAACCGCTCTGTCGTTGGGCTGTTCTATGATTACGGTCAATCGCCGTGATCTTCAGTCGTATTCCTAGTCTCATCGTCACACAACTGACCTAAAAACTTTTTAATATTATGGATTAACCCATTTCTGCCAGGGCACTCCACAACTTCGGCTTCCCAGCCCCAGTCTCAACCTGCGTGTTGCCATGATAGACTGATGTGCGCGCGGAACCAAAAATGGAGTCTCTGCAAGGAACGGAATGCGAATATACCTCGTTAGTTTTATTGGCATTGGATTACTCCTGTTTTCAATTACGGCTGTCGCTCAACTAAACCATGACGCCGAAAAGGGCGCTGGCAACCAAGAGATCTGTCTAGCGGATCCGCCGGTCAATGTACCGACCCGAAAAGTCATTCAGATCAACGATCACCTCACCGCTTTCTATGATGGCCGTAACACGTTACGCATATCGCCCGAACCGAACTGGGTAGACGACGCGGCTGATAAGCTCGGCGTAGCAACCTACGCGATCCATCAAGGTCACGATGCCATAGTTTTCGACACCTTCCCAACTCTCGATCAGGCAGCGTGGCAGAGAAGCACGCTCGAGGCAATGGGGATCACGCATTTTACTGTTGTAACTAGCCATTGGCACAATGATCACATCGCGGGCAATGCAGTCTATGCAGACAGCAACATTATCATGACAGCAAGAGGGCTCGAGATCATGACCAATCTCAAGGACGAGCTTCAAACAGGCACGACCTTGTTCGGCCCGCCAGCGATTAACCCAGTGATCTTGCCCACACAGACCTATGTGGGCTCGCAAGTTCTTTATGTCGGCAGCATCCGCCTAGAACTTCACCAGATCAACATCCACAGCCCCGATGAGACCGTAATCGTCATCCCCGGCGATCGTCTCCTTCTCTCCGGCGACACCACCGAGGACACCGAAACCTTTATGGTCGAGTTCGCCGATCTGAAAGTACATGCTGCCAACCTGAAGGCAATGGAAATGTGGCAGGACTTCGATCACATCTTACCGAATCATGGGGACCCGAAGCGGATCGAAGCGGGCGGCTACGAGAAGTCCTTCATCGACGCTACGGGTACGTACATTACGAACATGATCAACGGCGCCAAGAAGAAAGATTTCATTGACCAGCCTCTCGAGGAGTTTGCCGGCAAAGCCCTGCGGCGTTGCGATGTCAGCCTCTTCGAGCCGTATCGCCAAGTTCACGAAGCTAATAAGGCCGGGGTGCTGCCTGTCTGGGGTAAGAACTAGAAACACAGCACTCTAATGGCAGTTCAAGCTCGACGCCGAAGTTCAGTCTTCGCAGCTCCGCGCTGAATCCCGCTGTCACGGACCCTCCGTGGCAGCGGCAGAAGCGCATCTTTGCATTCGTGTACTGGTTCCGCTGTTGTGGCCGATCTTGAGGCCTATCATCGCTGGATTGGTGCCGGTTATGTTCGCGCCGTGCACGCTTGCGGCCGGATCGATGCCGCCAGTATTCATAACTCAATTTTCGGATTCCTTTGCCGCTTCCTACGCAGGCGCGGCAACCGCTCCAACCATCTGGTGCTCGCGGCTCGCAATCCCAGTGCCGAGCTGGGGATACAGTCTCATTGGAATCTGATGCAAAGCAAATGCTTTCTTACACGCATCGTAGGGCGATAGACCGGTGCTCAAAAGCATGTAGAATGCCTTTATCCACTGCGCGATCATCTTGGGGTCGACCGGCTCAAGAGCAAAAATCACACTGGTAATAGGGAGGAGCTTAACGACGAGCGCCAACCTCTCGTTGTTTGCTAGGACCACTAAGCGTGCGCCGCAACGACGTACTAGATCACCAAACATCTCTGCGCTCATGGATTCGCGTTTTGGCGATGCATTCTTCTTTGTCTCAGGGTCGACAGCACTAAAAATCAGATCCCCGGTTGTCGGACAAACGTACATGGCCACGTGGATAATGTCGAATTTCTTGGTCTCCAGGAGTAGGCGCACGTCCTCAGATGTGGTAACCACTGCATGGTTCGCTTGATCAGGAAATGCGCTCAGAATGCGTTGGATGTCATCACTAATCAGCTCTTGAAACTGATGGCTCGAAACGCAGATAACGCGAGGATTGGGAGTTGGCGGGAAACATGGGACAGGCCAGGAGTTGTAGCAGACGCGGAAATCGTCTCTTTCTGCCGCAAATATCGAGATTCAAATGCTCTCACCTTTGACGCGAGCGAATCAAAGTCAACAACTGGCAGCCGTGATCCAAGGGCTTGCTGTAATCGCGAATATAGAGATCGCAACCCTTCTGGGTCATGGGCGTTGAAACCCTCATAGTCGGACAGAGGCCGGCGCTGAAACTTCTCTACGGTCAGATCCGTGTGGTAGACAGGTATGACCGTTTTGCCGCGCGCAAGAGCAGCCCCTAATTCGATGTTAATCCATGGCCGGTCGACAGAATCCTGGCTACAAAGAGCGACGTATATATCTGCGCTTCCAAGTTCACTGACGATGTCCTTCAGCCAGTTATCGCCAACCACGATACTGGCTCCATCGGAGGCAACAAAAACTTTGATTAGCCCAATAAAGTCTGCCTCTATCTGCTCCTGCAGCAGCTTGGCAAGTTCGGACTCCCCAGTTGCGTGGCTAACGAAGATCTTTACAGTTTGCATTATTTCAGTCCTTTTGGAACGCGGTTGAACAAAAAGGCGGCTCTCTATTGAGTTGCGATACTCCGAAAACTGGTCACAAGGGCACCTCCGCTCGTAGTCAGAATGGCAAATTCTCCTATTGGGATAGTGATGAAAACCTGAGGAACGTTTCACGCTACGAGCCAAGTTTCTTCTGAGTGGCAGACAAATTTGAGCTGCAGCCTCCTGGCGCAATAGCAGAGGAGTCTGGTCGGCAGATTGCATCATTTATTCCTTTAAAATGAAGCAGTTCCGAAACTGGTCGAGAGGATTACGGGCATTGTAGCTGATTTTGTATCTGCGGAACCCTCACGGTTCAAGCAGCTTTTCACACCAGAAGTTTTGGCTTGGATATGGCTGAGGAATGAGGATTGAGAACACGAGTTGAATGAATACAAAGACCCAATATTACTCAGGCATCGAGCCGATAGTACCTGCTCTATCCGTTATCGGGAGTATTGAACATGGCGGCGTCGGGTTTTGGATCGACAATATCTTCGGGCGTCTCGACGCCAGGTTCCGGTGTAACTTCGGAGGTGTCCGTAGTGTCAGGAGTGCTCTGGAGTGGCTCCTGAACATGCGGGGGCGCGGGAACTGGGAGCGTTGCGAGATAGTGTTCGTGCCAGGCAACCAAAGAAGCCTTCTGCCACAGGCGGCCGGCGAGCATCGCCAGCAACGTTGCTTCCGAAACCACAAACGCCAGTCCCACACTCGCCGGAGGGACAAGGTTGGTCCAAACAGCGATGCCCATTGCCACTGCCAAGAACGTGACGACACTCGTTAGGAATTGAACAGTATAGAGCGTTCCTAGGTTTCGAAAAGCGAGCCTGCTCCCCGCGCTGAAGAAAGCGCGTCTCATGGCCCTCTCGCCGGACGCGACCGTGTGAATCTGGGCCATGCTGATCCAAACACGCACGATCAGGAAGAGCAGGAAAAACACCACACCCGAAATAACGCTTAATTTGATCGCCGTGGTTTCCGAGGAGGATCGATCGGAGATAGCGGTATTCAGGGCAGCTACGCCCCCGCGCAGGACGCCCAACAAGCCGAGCGGCACGAGAGCACACAACAGCAAACGAACCATACGCCCAAAGAACCCGCCACAGGCGGAAAAGAACTCGGCGGAAGACTGCTTTAAGGAAGACTGCTTTCCCTCTTGTGCGCCCGCATCCGTGGCAAAACGAAATTCCTGAATGACTCCAGGCTCGGCAAAGAGGAGTACTCCAGCAAATACGATGGCGATCAAGATCGAAAACGTAGCGTAGGTGGAGCCGCTGTATTGCGGAGTTGACATCAGCTCTACATAGGCAGTCAGATCAAAACGATCGGCCAAAGGCCGCGAAGCCAACGAATGGTCGAGAATACCGCCCAAAGCATTGCGCACAGGCAACGCGGCTATGAGTCCCAATGCCAAATTGATGGCAAACAACCACCACAAGATCCGTTGGCGCTTCACCAGCACACTTGCTCCAGCGACCATTGCTCCCCAGGATCCAAGTTGCTTTTTGTCCGTCTCCGCAGGCATGGTTGGCCTCCCTTCGCCCTCTCGACATATTCGCCGATCAATTTTTAGGCTCTTTGATTCTTTGACCCTTTGAGTCTTTGAGCCTTAGCCGTTCAATTGCCGGGTTGCTAAATCACAGATCGTTCAATCTCAGATCGCTAAATCACAGAGCCCAGCGCCTGGCCGAGCCATTGCGTAAGGAAGAGCCAATAGTTGCCAAGCTTCTTCGACGCAGTTGTATCGGCGGACACCGTACGGCTATTGTTAAAGAAGTTCTTGTCGAGCATGATCTGGTGATCCGGATCGACCTCGGCCGATTCCACTTCGGCAGGCCCATCGTACATATAACGCACCCAGCGGTCGCGGCCATCCCAATGTTCACGAACCGTCTTGCCGTCGGAAAACTTGATCTCTACGGTTTCGGGAAAAATGAAATCTCCCTTGCGATGAACTACAACCCGATTGCGAAACGTTCCCTCTTTACCGGTCCTGCTATTCAGCGCCTCGGACCCGACGTCGGTAATTTCATAGTCCAATATCTGAGTACCGTAAACGGCTTGATCGAAGTACCAGCGCAGGTCTTTTCCACTTACTTCTTCCACCGTTCGCAGAAAATCCTCCCGCACAGGGTGGGTAAAGCGATAACGCATGAAATAGACATGCAAGGCCTCTTGCAGCTTCTGCTCCCCAATCAGGCTTTCAAGAGTCCGCAGCACAGTTGCGGTTTTTCCGTAGGTGATGCCGCCATAGGAGCCGCCATCCACAAATTCCCACCCACGGCGGACCAGGGGATCGAAGTCGCCCCCTTGCATGAACATCATGCGCTGGACGCCGCCTTCTCCTGCGTTGGCGCCGAATAGATTGTTGATCACCGAGGTGTCTTTGCCGTAGATGTCGTCCAACACTTTTTCGGTGTAGCTATTGATTCCTTCATCGAGCCAGGCATCTTCAAACTCATTGGTGGCCACCATGCCGTACCAGTACTGATGCCCAAATTCGTGTTCGACCACAACTTCAGGGAAGAACAGGAAGCGGCGCGGCGAGTAGGCGAACGTATCGCCGGTGATGAAGGTGGGATACTCCATGCCCCCGGCCCTGGTATCGGCCGGATCCACCACCGTAAGGGTGTTGTATGGATATGGTCCATACCAGCGGTCAAACCTATCCAGCGACTTCTTGACGATGTCGAGGTGGCGCTGGGCCTGATCGGCGTGTTGAGGCTGCATGAGCAGCTTGATATTCACGCGGTGTCCGGAAGCCGCCGTCCACGAATCAAGCGTTTGCACAAAGCTCGGATCGGCGGTCCAGGCGAAGTCATGCACATCTTCCGCCCGGTATTCGTGCGTGACCGTGCCGTCAGGGTTTGGCGTTACAGCCACTTCCTCGCCGGTGGCACCTACGACGCGGTCTTTCGGAGTCGTAAGCTTCACATCGAAGGAACCAAAATCGGCGAAGAACTCTGTATTGGCATGAAATTGATGGCAATTCCAGGCTCCATGCCACCACACCCCAACCTTGGGAAACCATTGCCCACCCAAGATGAAATCGTGCTTATAGCCAGTCCGGGCGATGACTTCCGGGAGCTTGGCCACAAAGGCAATCTTGAAAACCACACTTGCCCCAGGGGCCACGGGATGCGGAAGCTTCACTTGAAGAACAGTACGATCATCAGGATTGCCATCGTCGGGAGAGATATATTTCGTGGTGTCGTTGAGATTGCCCATCCCTTCAACTTCCAGCGACTTCACCGTGTTGGAACCAGGGCTTCCAACAGAATCGCCTTCATCCCCATTCCGGCGCGATTCGCGCATCCAGGTCGATTTGGATTGAAAACCGTTGAGATAGAGGTGAAAAGGAAAAGTATCGAGAGGTTGGCCGGTAAGGTTGCGATAGGTAAGCGTCTCAACCGCAGATATTGTTTTCTTCTTCGCATCGAGGTGGGCATCGATCTCATAGCGTACTACCCGCTGGGAACGGGGAGCGCCACTTTTGCCGTCGGGATCGACGGCGGCATCCCCACTGGACGGAGAGCCCGGTTCCGCCGACGCAGCCGTACGTACAGAGAGACTTGAAGCCGGAGCCACTTGCGGACCACTTGCAAGGCCACGAATCGACCAGATCCCTCCCGCGAGAATCGTGATCGCAACGACGAAACAACAAAGCCGAATCAGCTTCATATAAAGCTCGCCCCCCATTCGCCTTGAGCATATACGCCGGTCTTTATTCTTCAATCTTTAACCTGTGCTCTTCGACTCAGGAAATCAAGAAATGTCGCCTGGATATTTATTCAAGAAGCAACACCGAGGGGTAAGGCCTCGATTGCCTGACGCCTAACCATCCCGCTTGGAACGATTCGCTCCCAATAAACTAAGCCGGAACCTCGCCTTCTCCCTAACACTTTCCCAGAGATAACAGCGAAGTATCCGGCCTTTATGCAGCCTCAGAAACTAACCCTTATCCTACAGCCTTCGATCTTCTTCTTACACGAGCTTAAGCGCGCGCGGAATCAATCTTTTCAGAATCGATACTCAAATCCCTGAATGCCTGCTCCGCCTTCTTAGCATCGAACTTTCCTTCCCGGGCCAGGCGGGAAAGCGCGGCAGCTACAATCGACTCCGCATTAATCTCGAAGTGCTTGCGGAGATACTCGCGAGTATCGCTGCGGCCAAAGCCATCGGCACCCAAGGTCACGAGCCTAGTCGTCAACCATGGAGCCAACTGGTCCGGAACCGCCTTCATGAAGTCCGAGGCGGCAATGATCGAACCTTCCGCGCCCTCAAGTGCAGAAAGAATGTAAGGTTTCTTTTCCGGTTCGGAGGGATGCAGCCGGTTCCAACGGTCAACAGCAAGGGCCTCGCGGCGAAGCTGGTTGTAGCTGGTTACACTCCAAACATCGGCGGGAATGCCATATTTTCCAGCAAGGATTTCCTGTGCCCGAATGGCTTCATTGAGGATTGTGCCGCTGCCAAAAAGCTGGATGACGGCCTTGGCTTTCCCCTCGGCTGGCTTCACCTTATAGATTCCACGCAGGATTCCCTCTTCGCATCCTTTAGGAAATTCCGGCATGGCGTAGTCTTCGTTATAGAGCGTGATGTAGTAGAAGAGATCTTCCCCTTCCTGGTACATCCTGCGGATACCGTCCTGAATAATGACCGCAACCTCGTAGACATAAGCGGGATCGTAGCTCGCACAGGTGGGAACCGTGCTCGCGTGGATCAAGCTGTGCCCATCCTGGTGCTGCAACCCTTCGCCGTTAAGAGTGGTACGGCCGGCGGTGCCTCCCATCAGGAAGCCTTTTCCACGAGCATCGGCAAATGCCCAAATCAGATCGCCGACTCGCTGGAACCCGAACATGGAATAGAAGGTAAAGAACGGAATCGTGGGAACACGGTAATTGCTATAAGCCGTTCCGGCCGCGGTAAACGATCCCATCGACCCGGATTCGGTAATTCCCTCTTCCAGAATCTGCCCGTCTTTCTCCTCGCGGTAGTACAGCAGCATGTCCTGATCGTGGGGTTTGTAGAGCTGCCCCTGGCTGGCATAAATCCCGACCTGGCGGATAATCGACTCCATTCCAAAGGTACGGCCCTCATCGGGAATGATGGGAACCACCAGCTTGCCAATGGAAGGCTCCTTCATCAGATTTCTCAAAATGCTGGTAAAACCCATGGTGGTCGAGACTGGACGTCCTTTTGAACCGGCCAGAGACTCCGCATAAAAATCGAGTGGCGGAGCTTGGATGTGCGTTGCAGGAACCTTCCGGGCCGGCATGGGGCCGCCAAGCTGTTCGCGGCGGTGTTGCAGATAGATAATTTCGAGGCTGTTTTCGGGCGGACGATACGGAGAGCCATCGTGGGCCGCCGCCTCGGGAATTGGAATCTGAAACCGCGAGCGAAACGCAGCCAGATCCTCATCCCTGAGTTTCTTTTCCTGGTGGGTGGCGTTGCGCGCTTCAGCCGAGCCCAAACCGTATCCCTTGACCGTTTTGGCCAGGATGACGGTGGGGCCGCCCTGGTGCTCTACCGCACGGCGATATGCG